>NZ_AXYZ01000017.1:0-149562 GCF_000483465.1 Pseudomonas sp. LAIL14HWK12:I7 | reverse complement strand
ATTCGCCGGACGCTAATCGGGGGAAAACCCAAAATAGCGGGTTACCGCAGGCATCTGCCAGTAGCAAGCCGCCTTCAGGCTGGCAGTCGGGTGTCGGTTACGCGATCTGGTTGAGTGTAGATGGAGAGCAAATGTGCTTTCTTGGGGGCAATTTATGGCCATTTGAAGATGAGCCGACGGTTTGCCCTTGCTTGATCGAGAGGTACCGCCACCCACCATTTGGGTGGCAGGTGGCAGGTGGCAGGTGGCAGGTGGCAGGTGGCAGGTGGCAGGTGGCAGGTGGCAGGTGGCAGGTGGCAGGTGGCGGCAGTTGAAAGGATCAGTCGCCCACTAGATCTTCATAGTGCTCTTCGCAGTAGAAGGTTGAGCCTAAGGCGTACGCTGCAGGTTCAGGGCAATAATCGCAAGGATGGCCATCCAGATCGGCACTGAACTGGCAGCTCGGGCAGCGGCACTCGACTTCGTCAAATTCTGTGTCAACGAACTCGAAGTCGTGCAGCGAAAACTCACAGCCGCATTGGCTGCAGGTGAAACCCTCGTCCGCCGCTTCTTCGCCGTCAAAGTCGGTATCTAGGATGGAGGTCATACCTGACCCTCCCACTGGATGCGCATTTCACGGGCCATTGGATGCCCTTGGGCTTCCGCCTGCTTAAGTAGCTCACATGCTAGCTCAACGTCTTGCTCGACCCCTTGACCGGTTACCAGGCACCGCGCTTGGTTAGCCAGCCCAATGACTGAGCCCATTTGGGCGGCCTCCGAGAAGAGAAGCCAGGCCAGGCGATGATTCGGTGTACCGCACTGACCATTGAACTCGATCGTGCCCAGTACATTGAACGCATCACCATTTCCATGGGCTGCAGACATTTCGAGCCAATACCGTGCTTCAAACGAGTCAACTGGGATACCCTCGCCATTGAGATACATCAGCCCCAGATTCATTGCCGCGTCGGCATCGCCCGCGTTGGCAGCTATGCGGAACAGCCGTCGCGCTTTCACCACATTCTTGCCAACTCCGTTGCCGTGCAGGAAACACAGCCCCAGATTGTAGATGGGCATGACGTGATTGAGCTGACGGGCTGAGCGAGCAGCCTTCCGGTACAGAGCAAAGGACTCAGGAGTGGATGCTCCACCGTTCTGATGGTCGAGGATGGTCGCTACCGTATTGATGCTGTGATCGTCGTCCAGATAAGCGGCCCGCATCAGCAAGTCGATGGCACGATTCCGGTCTTCGGGCACCCCATTACCATTGAGGTAGATCATTCCCAGGCAGCCGATCGAAGCGGCAATGTCGCCCTCAGCAGCCAGCTCGAAATGCCGGATAGCGTCGGGGATGCTTTTGGGGAAGTGTTCATCCCCCTCTAGGTGCATCCTGCCCAGGTTGTGGTGGGCGGTGAGAACGCCGAGGTCGGCTGCACGCTCGTACAGCTCGGCTGCTCTGGTGAAATCACGATCTCGGCCTAACCCTTCACTGTACATCCAGCCAAGGTTGAAGGACGCCATGGGATGACCTTTCTCATGGGCTTCCTGAAGGCGTTGATGGGCAGTGTTGTAGTCTTTCTTCCAAAGGGCCGACAGTCCAGCGTGGTATGAGCGATCCTTCAGGTGGCGCCCAGTCATGTCATCGGCGATGGAATTATCAGCTTCTCGACGAGTAATCCACTCCGGAGTAAAAACATCCCGGCAGAGCCAGAACGGTACTGGTGAGCGGTTACACAAAGCCCACTTGCCATCACCCATAGGCTTTATGTAGGGCTCAGCGTCGACATAGCCGTCGTGCCACACGCCGTCGATCTCCATCTTGCTCAGGGCATGCTTCAGCGCGGCTTGCCAGATCTCAATGCGTTCTGCTGGACTGAGATTGAAGGCCACAGGAAGTGGCCATCGCCAGAATTCTGATGGCATCGCGATCCCATACGCCAGCTGTACTGCAGAACTCAAGCGTTCGAATGCTGCAGCGCCGAACGGGATGGGGGAGTGCTTGAGCTGGTCATTCACGAGCCCATTGCTGGGCATGTCCGCAAGCGCATGAGACACGAGCTCGCGTACAGCACTGAGGCTGTCGCCGAAGTCAGGATGGTGTTGCTTGAGGTACTGCTGAAGGGCTTTAACGAACGGGCTGAACTGATCTTTGTCGATCATGGCTAACTCCGATATCTAATCCCTCCCCCAATATCGAGTTAGAACCATAGCAATGCGTGAGCTGCGTTGAGCTCAGATGCTGGTGTCACAGAAGGCGATTCGGTAGGGGAGGGATGCCCTGGCTCACCTTAGGCTCTTCGAGCCGCTTAGCCAGTGGCCATAGGTTAGGACAGATCCGCAGGGGAATCAAGGGAGGGTGGAGCGGCTAGCTCTGGGAACCTTCAACTGACTTTGCGGTGGCGGCCTGGTAACTGAGGTTGGAGTGATCCTTGTCGGGCCAACGTCTGAGCAGTACGACTTGAGCCCAGGCCATAGCGGCATAAGCACAGTCCTCGGCCCCACTTGCTAAGCCGAGTTGTGGGGCCACTCCGCCAGCCCCTCCGGATCAGGAAATTACTTCTTGAAGCGGGTGAGTTGCGCTGGCGGAGGGCTCACGATCGGGCGATCATGACGGCCTTACAAATCTGGAGGTGTCAGGTGCAGATCACCAACAAGGAAGTCATCGAAGCGTTGATAGCCGATTTCAAATTAATGCACTTCAGCATCCTACAGCCGGATGTGAGATGCGATTTCGACGGCGACCCCGCTGTACTTGCCCAGGTCGTTAAGGTGGCGGGCATCCCGACATTGAGATTCTCCTACCGCTTTGCTGACAACGTGGTGAGTAATCACACGGATATGTTTTACTGCCTAATCATCGCAGCCCATGAGCTGGCCCACTGGACGAACGCTCATACCAAGCATTTGGACAGGGACGATCTCGATAGTAAAGCCATCGAGATGTGGGCAGACTTTTTTGGTACCAGACTTCTGTTCACTGCCGTAGCCCGGTGTAAGCATTTGGCGGCTATCATCAACCGTTTGAGTACTCCCGCTTTCGATGCTGAAGGGTCAGACGGGCTGCTCTCGTCGTACGGTGAAGCACTACGTCAAGTATATGATCGCGTATTCGTGCCGGCTGGTGAATCGCCCAAGTACCCTTCCCCAGCTGAGCGAGCGCAGATCTGCGGTACTGGAGTTCCGTCGTTCTTCCACCGTCACTTTGGTGAATTGTATGAGGGGAGGACGATATTCTCGTTGAATAAAGTCCTAGTCGAACCGTTTAGCGACATCCTTGAAATTTTCTCAGGCGAGATGGATTCCGAAGCAGCTGAAGAGCTGACATTCAGGAATGTTGAAATACATCTGGGTCTCAAAGATGGCAGGCCCTTGATCACGCCTGGAATACGCCCTGAATTCAACCTTCTGGTTGGTACCCACTATCTGGGGCAGAGCGAAAGCAAGGCACACCGTGAGGCGTTGAAGGAAAAAATTCGGTCGTGGGGAGTGGAAATTTAGCCAGCTAATTGTCGACGCGGTGGAGTGTGAGAGGGTCGTAAGCGTCCGGCAAACCCGTCTCGACAGCTATTTTCTAGGAGTAGAGCGTACTGAGCGGCGGATTCTCGATCGCAATCAAATGTGATCGCGCCTCATCTCGGCCCACTCGATCAATGCCTGGATTGACGGCCCGAGTGCATGGCCGATCTGGGTGAGCTGGTACTCCACCCGGGGTGGCACTTGCGGGTACACCGTGCGCAGCACGATGCCATCCTTTTCTAACTGCTTTAGCTGTTGAATCAGCATCTTCTGATTTATTCCCTCGATCAGCTTCTCTAGATCCGAGAAACGAAGCGCACCTTTGGCTGCGAAAAGCTGGCACAAGATGATGATTTTCCATTTCCCTTCCAGCACGCGAAGAGTCTCAGTCGTTGCTTCGGCCCAATTCAACCGTTTTTGCGGATCGCCGCAATCCCAATCCCGTTCCATTTCTTTCTCAAAGGTGTGCTACCCACCTTTTGGTAGGTACTTACCATTATTACATCAGCCGCCTAGAATCGGTGCAAGCAAACGATTACTGAGGCTTAACCATGAAAATCGGCATCATTGGAACGGGTAACATCGGCGGCACCATTGCTCGTAAGCTAAGAGCTGCTGGTCATGAGATTCGCGTGGCAAATTCTGGAGGTGTCAACGGCGTTCGTGCATTCGCCGAAGAAATCGGAGCGGAGCCTGTAGACATTCGGGGCGCAGTGGACGGCGCGGATGTGGTAGTGCTGTCGATACCTCTGCCAGCATTGAGCGCACTCCCTTCTGACCTATTTACCTCCGTACCCGACAGCATCCCTGTTGTGGATACCAGCAACTACTACCCTGGTTTGCGTGACCCGCGCATTGCTGAAATTGATCAAGGGATGACGGAAAGCGTTTGGGTGACGAAGCAGATTGGGCGACCGGTAATCAAGGCTTTCAACAATGTGCTCGCCTACACATTGGCAGAATTGGGCGTTCCGGACGGTACACCAGGTCGTTTGGCAGCGGCGGTAGCGGGTGACGATGAGAAAGCCAAAGAAACAGTGATGACTCTGGTAGGTCAGGTTGGTTTCGATCCGGTTGACGCAGGCTCGCTTGAGGAGTCCTGGAGGCAACAGCCGTCTACACCAGGCTATTGCTGTGATTACGATGCTGAGACTATGCGCAGGGCTTTATCAGCAGCTATCAGGGGGCAGGCAGCCGCTAAACGAGATCAATTGCCTGAGCATTTCAAGTGGCTCGGGCCGAACCCGACCCATGGCGACGTGGTAGCCATGAATCGATCATTCAATCCACTCGACTAAGGTTTTTTGCTGAGCATGGAGCAAGCTCAAGAATGACTGATCGCTTGAGACGATGAATGAGTCCAGCATTGGGGTAACAACATTCCAATCTCACTTGCCCGCTGTGTCGGCAGCCGAGTCAGCACATCTTTGAGATAGGCATACGGATCGTGCCCATTCATGCGCGCCGACTGGATCAAACTCATAATCGCTGCCGCTCGTTTACCGCTGCGAAGAGACCCAGCGAACAACCAATTGGAGCGCCCAAGCGCCCATGGCCTGATCGTGTTTTCGACCGGGTTATTGTCGATGGGCACGGCACCATCATTCAGGTAGCGCGTTAGCGCTACCCATCGTTTCAAGCTGTAGTCCAAAGCCTTGGCCGTAGCCGAGCCTTCTGGCACAAGCTCACGCTGGGCCAGCATCCACTCATGTAGCTTCGCTGCGATGGGAACCGCTATTTCTTGGCGCAATCGCCTGCGGTCTTCATCGCTCATTTCTTTGGCTTGCCGCTCGATCTCGTACAGGCCACCGATTGAGTGCAGTGCTTGTTCGGCCAGTTGGCTTTTGTTCGCCACATGCAGGTCGAAGAACTTGCGGCGGGCGTGCGCCATGCAGCCGATTTCGGTGATGCTCAGCTCGAAGCCGGCCTTGTAACCCGCGAAGTCATCGCAGACCAGCTTGCCGTTCCACGTGCCAAGGAAGTTACGTGCATGTTCCCCAGCACGGCTGGGGCTGAAGTCGTAGACCACCGCCCTCAGTGCCGAGAACGGCGTCGTGCAATAAGCCCACACATAAGCTCGGTGCGTTTTCTTCTCGCCGGGCGCCAGCATCTGCACAGGTGTTTCATCAGCATGTACGACTCGCTGAGCCAGCACCGCTTCGCGCAGTGCATCCACCAGCGGCTGGAGTTGCACGCCAGTTTGGCCCACCCATTGAGCCAACGTTGAACGCGGAATCGCCAGGCCTGCACGGCCAAAGATCTTTTCCTGGCGGTACAGCGGAAGATGGTCGGCAAACTTGGCCACCATTACGTGAGCCAACAGGCCAGCAGTGGGGATACCCTTGTCGATCACCTGTGCCGGCACCGGCGCCTGGATCAGTGTTTCGCACTGGCGGCAGGCCCACTTTCCACGTACATGCTGCTCAACGGTAAACACGCCCGGTGTGTAATCCAGCTTCTCACTGACATCTTCGCCGATGCGCTGAAGCTGGCACCCGCAGACGCACTGGGTGTTCTCTGGCTCATGACGAATGACGGTACGAGGAAACTGCGGCGGAAGCGGCGCGCGCTTGGGCTTTTGGCGGATTTCGTCCGACGTCGGGGCAGGACGAAGCGCGTTCAGCTCTGCCTCAATGGCCCCAAGGTCGGTGTTGAGCAGGTCATCCAGCAAGCTGCCTTGCGCCGGGCTGATCTGCTCGCTGCGCTTAGCGAACTTGTGGCGCTTGAGGATGGCGATTTCGTGAGAGAGCTGTTCGATGATCGTCTCGTCACGATGGATCTTCCGGCCCATGGTGTCGACCTTCGATAGCAACTGCGTAGCGAGGGCGCGCAGTTGTTCGGGTGTCATTTGGTCGAGGTTGGGCGAGGAAGTCATGCCGTGGATTTTACCAAAGCAACTCATCCACCACAGCTCAAAGACGGGACTAAATCACTGTAATTGCGCCGTTGGCGCCAACCCGCTGCCATGGCAAACCGAGCACCAACGCTTGCAGTTGTTCAGCGTCGAGTTCGACTTCCTGGCCGCGATGAGTGCCGGGCCAGTGAAACTTGCCTCGGTTCAACCGGCGTGCGGCAAGCCAGATGCCCACGCCATCGTGTACCAACACCTTCATCCGGTTGGCGCGGCGGTTGGCAAACAGATAGGCGCAGTGCGGCTTCGCCGCACCGAACACCGCCACCACGCGGGCCAACGCAGTTTCGGTGCCAGCGCGCATGTCCATCGGCTCGGTGGCGACCCAGATAGCATCGATGCGGATCATTGCGAGAGGCCACGGATGAAGCGTGCGCAGCCGTCTGGGTCGGATACGGGCCATTTGACCGTGATGTATTTGTCGCCCAGCGGCAGTGCGATAGACACCGCTTCATCAGTGTGCCGTTTAGGCATCGGTTGCAGCGGTACAAACGCCGGAAGTGGCACGACGGGTTTCTCACGGTATATCGGCAGCCACTTGCGAATCACGTTGGCGTTGATGCCGTGGCTGATGGCGACGCTGGAAACTGAGGCACCGGGTTGCAGGCATTCCTGTACGACCTGGGCCTTGAAGGGTTTGGGGTAGGAGCTTCGTTGGCGCATGGAAATCCTAGCGATTAGAGTGATCGCGTCCGCTTAAAAATAGGCGGACACCATCGCCCTTAATTACGGATTTCTGAATGTGTGTTCGCTGGCCGCTTACAGAGGGTCGACTCGAACAGCGGATAAAAGCCCTATGCTGTTTAACCTTTTCAGCCAGCTCCGGTGATGTTCAATGGTGCCATGCGACAGATATCTGGAGGATAATCCGGTCTAGGAGCGGAGATAAGGGCGGCGCTTAGGGGAATAGCACATGATCAACCTCTTTCTTGGAGCAGATCTCCTTGAGCCTCGCTCCATGCACCTTGGCCCAGTGTGGCTCAATGCTGAAACCGTAGGCGATCTTCCCGCTGATGTGGTTAATCAACCCCTGAAGCGATTGAAAACCACGATGCCTAGCATGAGTCATCGCGTCGATATTAGGGTGGGCCAAGTAGTAGAGGTGATCGCTGACATACTTCTTGTAGGATTTCGTAAGCCGGGGTCTATCGCCGTCGACTAACAGTCCTAGGACGATCTTGCGGGCCCCCGGTGGAACAATTTTCGTCTTGGCCTCGTTAAGCCAAAACCCTTCCTCAATCAAGCACGCATTGATCATCTTGATGTGTCTGGTCGCCAGTGACCTGTCAAAAGCATTTTTTGATGAGAACACCAGATCGTCCGCATATCGGGAGTAAACTAGCTCGTTTTCCCGTGCGTAATCTTGCAGGCTCTCATCCAAGGACTGCATGACAAGGTTGGCGATTCGCGGAGAGGTGGCGGCACCTTGGGGTAGATGGCCAATACGAGGGTCGCCAGAGTAGGGGAGCCCTGCAGGAAGTGCGGTGTTACCGAACCTTCGATCCGGGTTGCCGCTTTTACGTACGCGCGTGCAAAGCCTGGCAAGCTCGAATGCCACGAGTGGTTGGTATCCGAATGACCTGAAAAGCTTATAAACCCGTGGTTCAAGGATCGATTCGAAGAAGTTAGTGAGGTCGAGCTTGATCAGCCATTCAGCCCCGCAATGGAGCTCGGCTGACTCCAACACCCCGTGGCGTTTGTCATAGGCGTAACTGGCCTCGTGGGGATCAACCTTCGACAGAATGTGGGTATTTATCCATCGTTGCACCCGGAGTAAGTCTTCACTGGGCGCACAGATCCACCTGAAGCGATCTGGGCTATGACCCACATTGGCCTTTTTAAGCTTGAAGACGTTGTACGCCTCTGCCCTGTAGGTTCGGCTGATCGTTCGATGCAAAAATGGGTAGGGAACACCCGCCAGGTGGGCGAGGTGGTTCAGGGTGAGGATGGGAGGGCAACCGTGTTCCATCTGCTTTGCCGTCTGCACGGCATTCTGCAGTATGTCCCTAGGCACACCAGCCTTACGACCCGTGGTTAAATAAAGCTGAGAGCTCCAGCGACTCATCTACCTTTAGATTCCGCCCTGGCGGATGGAAGCCTTCTGGCGCCAGACTTCGATAGCGAACATCATGAAGGCTGCCAACCTCCAGCAGGCGTGAGATCGTTCGACGGTAAGCATAATTTGCTCCCAAAACGCCCCGCGCAACGCGCGGGAATACTAGATTCCGCTACTGCGGAGCCCTCAGCTGCGTTGGATAATACGAAGTGAAGGGGGCTGGGGCTACCAAAAACTTTTTCCCCTGGCGACGGAGGTAGCGGATGGCTCTATGTCCAGCTAGGGTCAGTGCTCCAGTTTGTGTCAGCCAGCCCCTTTTGACGGCACGGTCTTTTGCGGCTATCAGGGCGTCCAGAGACAGCGGCAACA
Source organism: Pseudomonas sp. LAIL14HWK12:I7 (assembly GCF_000483465.1). Lineage (NCBI taxonomy): Bacteria > Pseudomonadati > Pseudomonadota > Gammaproteobacteria > Pseudomonadales > Pseudomonadaceae > Pseudomonas > Pseudomonas sp. LAIL14HWK12:I7. Next base: position 140,731 of record NZ_AXYZ01000017.1, on the reverse strand, counting down.
CCCGGCGCAGCTCTGCTATACGTCGTTTGCCCTGCGAGTGAGCGAGCAAAATAATGATTGCGGATTTGCTCTGATCGCTTGACCTCTGAAAACGATAGGATTTTGAGATTTCCGGGGCGTTCAGCTCGTCTAGTGCGTGACGGATCACTTTCTTCATGTCGACCTCGGTCGACCGCCAAAGGGTCTCAGTGACACGCTTGGGAAATAGAGGCGCCCATTTCTTCGCACCTGTGGTCTTCGAGGAAACGAAAATGGCTGGCATGTTGTTCGGAGCACCGTGTTCGAACGCCATAAGGGCTGCTGTGTTTTTCCAACCCAATGGGTCTTTGCTGTGTCCCCCATATTTCTTGCATAGTTCAATCATGTCATCGAGGTCTTCACCAAAGCTATTGTGAAGTGTAGGGCATTCTGTGACGACCTTAACTTTGGGCGCGAACCTATGCTGCTCAACTTTTTTTATGCCCTGCGTGGAGCCGCTGTAGGCTAATACCCAGAAGCTGATAAATTTCCCGGAGTACCAGCTTCTGATCGAGGCCACATTCCACATTGAGTCCAGCATGGCTGATGCCCGATCCCCACTGCCAATGAAGTCCGTTAAAATTACAAAATGCCTGACCTGAGAGTTTCTAACGTTGTCTGCCGCTGGCTGTAGCAAGAACCGTGTAGGGTTTGAGCGGCTAAGCGAGCTTGCAATCAGGGTTACTAATGTTTCACTACCTAGGTCTTGTGTTTTATACGTGAGCGACTGAACGGCATGCACTGCAGCGCCGTAAGCTCGCAAGTGCTTTTTCTTTGACCTGGGGTTATAGGTCTTGACTGATTTGTAGATGGGTGGAGGCAGCTCCGCTGTCGTGGGCTGCAGCTCTCGCTCAATGAACAGGGCCGAAGTAGATTTTGGCGGGAGTGTTCTCTTGATTAAATTAAATAGGCTTTGCTTGAACTCATTAAGTGGGCAGTAGTTGACAGAGTCGAGTAATTTTTCCGCTAATTGACGGTCGTTGGCATTGTTGTCGAACTGGCTGAGCCAAAGCTGCGTTTTTTCTTGTTCCTTCAGTGCATGCACGGCGCTAGTCCCTTATTCAATGCTTGTGGCTGATAGGCGTCCGGTGCACACAGTTGTTGTGGATGTGCTGGCGAAGCTTCGGAGCCAACCGGCTGTCCTGGATAGGTTTGCTCACCTCATGGCTCCGTGTCCGGGTTTTGGAGTGCATGATGAGGCCCGGTCGATTGCTGAGTCCAGCGGTGCGGTAGGGCGGAGATTGGTTGATTAGGTGGATTGCTCGTTGCTGATGACTGCGGCTGTGGCTTGCCTCTCTGAAGGTGGTGGGTCTCCAAGGAGCGGGATGGTAGCTAGGGGAGGCGACTTCGGACAAATCAGTCTTGGGAGGTGCTTCAGTAAAGTTCAGGCGGGACAGGATTACTGGTAGGAGAGGGGGCGTGGCATCGGGGGCTGAGCTACTGGGAACTGCTCAAAAGCGGGATAGTAGATGTGAATGGGTAGGGCTACTAATCTGGAGGCTAGGGGCTACGGGGCCTTCAGGTTTGATAGTAGGGTTTCCATTTGGACTGGCGGTAGTTTATGAGATATGAGCGTGCGTGAAAGTGTGAGTTGTGAAGTGTCCTACAGGAGGCCGGGCTTTGCCCGGCCTCCTGTAGGACAGAAAAAAACAGTACCCGATCGTCTTTTCTAGTTAGCCATCTGTCAAGAATAAAGTCAACTGGGTGCCTTTTATTTTCAAGTTTAACCATCTACTTGGTCGAGGCAGTGGCGAAAGGGGGCAATCAGAACAGTTTGAGAAACTGTGGCAAAATAAAGGCACGCCCGCAGGGGACTGCCACTGGATGAAGACCACTTGACTGCATTGATGCCCCTTGCGCCGCTGTTTGACTACGCGACCCTAGACATAGAGCTCTGCGTGCCGCACCCGGTCACCGGCTTGCTCACCTATGGCTACATCGAGCCCTACGCGAGCCGTAACCTTACGGTGCCTGGCGGCGAGATCTACCTGCGGGTAGGCAAGCACCATGGCTTCAGTAAGGGCTTTGGTGTTCGCCATATTTGGGAGGGGCATGGTCACGAGCTGGCCAAGGTTGGCTGCTCTGTGATCGAGGATGTTCCAACCTTTGTGGCCGGTATCTTGTCGCAAGGCGCGCAGATTCTGTGTGAGGGATACCAGACCCGTGATGGCTACCGCTTGACGATCGTCAGGGGTGCGAAGGGGGTGGTTATTCTGTCGCCGCAGCTGGATGCGGCTGGCGAGAATTTCTACTCTGTGGTGACGGCGTACAAAGTCTTGAAAAAGCAGAGTGCAATGAAAGTGGGCACCCTGAAAGCAAAAAAGACGCCCTAGGCGCCTTTTTAGAGAAGTCATTGAGGGCTGGTAGTCGCAGCGCTTGCTTAGCACGTCCAGGCAAAGCTGCCTGAAAGGGGTCGGAAGCTAACCATTGTTGCCGGTTACCGCTACCGCACAGGTGGCGACCTGCGCAATCCACACTGATCTGTCGATATCGCCATGAGCCAGATCAGCCCTGCTCTTATTGAGCCCTCGGTGATCATTTTTGAGCAACGGGCGGCACTATGTCAACCACTTAAAGTGGAAAGCCTCGGCAGCTGCCGGCGTTTTGAGGGTTGAAAGCCTGGTCAAGTGGCTTGACGCCGAGTCCGTCTCAGGCCGCTGCAAGCCACGGGCGATGAGGTCTTGAACGTTCTCAGGATGAGCGCTCGCGGGACGAAATCGTCGGAGTATGGCGCAGTGTTGAACTCCACATGTCGTGGAGTCGACAGTGTCAGATGGCTATCATCTCGGGAGTCCTTCCAGCTCTCTTTAACGCGGGAGTGCTCGATTGCCTTGTAGGTCATGCTCTGTATGGGTCGCTGCTTCGGACTCGGAGAGGCCGTGCTAAAGAGGTTGGACAATCAGGCCCTGGATCATCCCTTTTGGGTGTGGATGTCTATCGAGCGGGGAGATACCCGCTAGAAATGGGGTGGGCAGGGCCGCCCAAGCGATGGGTTAAACTCGCATAGGCTGGAGCTCTTTGGAGGATTACAGCCTTGGAGGCTTGTCTGATTCCCCCTAGGGATGGTAGCCTAGAAGGGCTTGGGTGTTGACCTCGGTATTTTTTCGCCTAAAAATAGAAAATATCTATCAGGTTGTGTTAGGTCTATAGCTAGACTCGTCGTTTTTTTTGACATAGTATTCCTCTCGTAGGCGCTTGGAGCAAATCGTCAGCAGGTTAATAGCACCACTGAAGATCCAAGGGCAATGAGAAGCATGAAAAGGCCATCCCTAAAGGGTGGCCTTTTCTTTTATTCGGGATAAATGTGCCCGATTACGCTGCCTTTGTGCATCAGCTGGAAAGGCATTCGCTCCTGGAGGAGGGGTTTCATCCTCCGAGTTTTAGCCAGGCTACTAATAGGGTAGGCTCGTGCGGCTCTTCCTCGCTTAAATTGGTCTAAGCCCGCCTGGGTCAGTAAATAGCTCGTCTTTTTGTGAAGGTCACTGCTTTGATGATCTGCAGCACGCTCGGGCGACATCCAATACAGAAGCTGCGTGATACGATCATAAATTATTTGTAGTCTGACGAGCGCTTCTGTTTCGTTAACGGGAGCTAAATACTCGATCCGCGGTGTTACTCCCCTAATCGCCCGAATTTCTTCCGGCATGTCCTTGATCTTCCAGATCGGTTCGAAGTGAGCAGCTCGGTTTCGGATATCTCTCACGGCATTGAGCCGTTCATAGATAGTACCAATGCGTGCTTGATTCCAGTAATTGGCAGTGGCCGCATATCGGTGCTTTGAGAAAATTTGCGGAATCAGCGTTTTCCACGGCAGATTTAGATCCAGCAGTGGAGCCCAGAAGCCAAAGGTCATGCTTGAGACAACATTATTAGGGCTTACAAAGTGTGGCTTCGGAGTGTAAATTTTTCGCTGGCTACGCTGATCATAGCGAGCATCATGCGTGATTGCTTTTACCTTGTCCTCGCTCTTGCCTCTCAAGTTCGCATGACTGTACCAGTCATTTGAATCTGGCGAGCCCACATAAGGCCACTGTACGATATGGGCGTGCTGGCTAAGGTGTAAGTGAAATTTGTTGCGCAGCGTTACCTCAACGCTTCCAATCAAGCGAAGAAAGTTGCTTCCGAGCACCTCATTCCAGCAGTAAATGCCGTAAAGCTCTTCGTCATTGGCTGGATTGAAGAACTGTCGATATGTCGACAGGCGAGGTACGGAAATAGCATCAAGAGATGTAATTATGTTGCAGGGAGTTGGATTGTACATTTCTTATTAACTGCTGTTTAATTCCGCTTGGTACTGTGCTTCTGCCTGGGGGCAGTTAGCGGCAGCAGTCATGATAAGCGACGCTTGTCTCTTATCTGCGGTTTTTTGCTGGCCTTGGCGTCATCAAGGTCTTCTTCTTCGATTTCGTCCTCGAAATCAGCCTCTACGCCCGTTTCAAAATCAATTTTTTCGGTAAGCTGCCGAATTAGGTTGTTAGGAGCTTTTCTCCAGTTCCTTACAAATCGCTCATCAGCGAAAGCGAAGCTATCGTCCAAATCGATAACTGTGAGTCCTCTGTTCAGGCACTCAGTCGTAAATGCCTCTACGTCCATGGTCGACAGCCTGCTCACGCCCAGTAATTGCTTGAGGCTCTCTCGAGAGATCAAGAATTTGCCAAGCGTTTTGCCACCAAAGGTTTCTGTATAAATTTTCTGTTTAAGCGCGGTGGCTACTAAGCCGATGCGAGTCGAGTCCATGGAGTACCTGTTAAGTCTTGCCGTCTTACCGTGTTGCGCTACTTGCGAGGCTTGCGTTAATTTCTGATAGCGAATTTACACCTAAAAATTGGATTGTCAAAGCCTATGGTGGTTTTTTTTCGCGATAGGCGGCTAATTCCAATCTTTTGCCGCAAAAAAACCATTTGATGGCCATTCCGTGCCACTGAAATGGGGTGGATCTTCGACAAGGAGGGACGGAAAGGCCCGGTGTCGAGGTAGGTGTCGCCCATGGCACGTGCATGACGCTGCTTCGGGCGCGGAGCGGCCGCCTACCTACCCAAACTAGGATGCCAAGGGCTTATGGTCGGTTCTAGCGATCTGATGCTAGGGTTAGCACTCCACCGACTCCACAGTACGCAGGGAGCGCTATGCGATCACTCGGAATCCGCGCCGAGCCCAAAAAGGCGACCTTCGTCATTTACGACGATGAAGCGATGCAAATCTTGAACGTCGAATCCTTGGTAATCCCGCAAATTCTGAATAAGCCAGAGCAGCTCAAATTTGCTCGTCACAGCATCCTCGACATCCTTCGGGAGTACCAGGTGGACGTAGCTGGCATCCGGGTCGCAGAGGGCAACTCTCAGAACCAGGATGCTGACCGGCTGTACCTGGAAGCCGTCTTCATGGAGTCGTTCGCAAGTAGCAGCATCAAAGGCTACTTTGTGGGGCGCAAGACCAGCATTGGTGCCCGGCTGGGTATCACCGCAGCAGAGTTCGCCTCGATCGTAAAATGTGAATCCGAGCTTGAGGGCGTCAAAGGTTGGCCGCCAGGAAAGGCTGCGGCAGTTCGTGAGGCCATCCTCGTTGCTGTAGGAGCGACTCGATGATCATCCCTTACCAAACGGCGCAGGTGTCCTTCAAGAAGCAGCAACGCATTGGCGAAAACGGCGAGAACTCAGAGGTGTACGTCGTCCATGACGAGCACCTGGATGCCGAGCTTGTGATCAAACAGGTCAAGACTGACGGGTTCAATGAAGAGCGTTACCTGCTCGAAGCTCAGCTGCTGTACAAGAGTGTCCACCCCTACGTCGTGCAGGTTCTATACGCCTGCAAAGATGCTCAGCACATCTTCATCGCCATGCCCTATTACCGCAGAGGATCTCTTCACCAGGTCGTAGAGGCGGAAGGGCTGACTTGCAGGCAGCTGATTCGCTACTCCATCCAATTCCTGAGTGGCCTCAACAACATCCACTCCAAGGGGCTGCTCCACTTCGATATCAAGCCAGACAACATCCTGATCTCCGATACAGACGAGGCTCTGTTGTCCGACTTTGGGTTCTCGAAGAACATGGATGACGATGGCTTTGCAACGCCTGAGCTCAGCTACCGCCTGCATCTGCCGCCCGAAGGATCGGTGACCAGTGACTTCAACAACAGTGCGGACATTTATCAGGTCGGCCTGACCTTGTACCGCCTGCTGGCTGGACTGGACTCGCTGCAACGCCAGAGAGACTCGTTCAAGCTGGGCGCTGAGTTGGCGCGTGCCCAGCGCACAGAAACCTACCCAGACCTCAAGCAATTGCCGCTTCATGTCCCGAAGAAACTGAAGAGCATCATCAAGAAGTGCTTGAGGTACGACCCTGACTCGCGCTATCAATCAGTAATGGATCTACTGAATGATCTGTCGTCCATCGAAGATGTAGGCCTGGATTGGCGCTTCTCCACCGATGGGGGCGTCCGGCGTTGGGAAAGCATTTCGTCGGATGGAACAGGTCTTTTGGTAGAGGTGGCCGATAATGGCCAATGTGTCGCCTCGAAAAAGACGTCGGGCGGCACATATCGCAAGAAGCCCAAGCTCTGCGAAGAGAACGTAACCTCGGAGCGGATTCATGAAATCCTCATGTCATCAGAGTGGTAAGCCGGCAGGCAGGAAGGATGGGGACGGTTACCTGACCAGATCCCAGATCTCCACGGGACGTAGCCAGACAAGCTCCGGTCGCGCTCGCTCGTCCGTGCCTCTGGTGAAAGTCGAAGACCTTATTGGTGACTCGAAGATCGTCTATCACGAGCGTTAGCCCCACCGGGCTTGCACGATTTGTGTGTGAGCCTTGCGTCCACCGCATCGTCCGACGCATTCCCTAATTAGGTGCTTGGCTTTTGCTCCTCCTTGTGGACGATGGAGCGCGCTGCAGACCTAGTCAGCAATCAAAAAGGGCTAGGGGTTAAGCTCGTATTGCGTCCATGCAGTTTGTTGACGGCTTAGCAACAGAATGCAGGTCGTCGACTGCGCTGCAGCCCATGCCATAGCTGGTCGCTAATACGGGCTCGAAGGGGCCGCCTATGCCTCTAGTTCAACAAGCTACCAATTTTAGAGGAGCTATCAGCAAGTCTGCGCCCAGGCAGCAGGAAAAGCCCGGGGCAGGTGGGGATCAACACACTCTTTCAACTTTTTTTGAATCTAGTAAGGTTACTTCGTTTTTTTAATATCGTGCCTAGAAAGCTCCAAGTCGCGTAACGCCATCAGCTCATCGCTTCGACGAATGAACTCGGGATGAGTAATTAAGTTGTTTTTAAACTCGTTATAAAGCGCGTCGGATTTTTCTTGGTATAGACTCAGCGTTGAGGCTCTGTGTACACCTTCGGCTGAATCGCCTATGCCTTTCTCTCCCTCAAAGACAGTAGTCAAGTACTCTCTCAGAGATTCGATGCTCTTGTGGCCTGTCCATTGACGGACTTTTCTCAAGAAGTCCTTATCACTGATCAGGGCGGCTTCGAATTCATCTTTACTATTGAATTTGTGGCGTTCTACAAGTAGCGTAAAAAGATTTGTGATGAATGCGTGGCGGAACATGTGCGCGCATGCTTGCTCTTCAATTCCTGCCGCTGATCTCACTTTGAATATTATCGAGGTGACTGTCTCAATCGCGATAGGGGCGCCTGTGGTTTCAGAGATAAACAAATAATCGTTTTTATTTTCCGGGTGTTGCTTCTCTATCTTACGTCTTTCCGCAAGATATATTTTTACATCGTTTAGTGCGATAGCGTTGATAGGTATTTCACGGATAAATATCTCGCCCCGTTTAAGTGTGACTAAGCGTAGCATAGGGTACTTCATGAGTTGGGCTTCTCGCAAAGCAGTCAAAGTCAAAGAGGCGATTTCCGCTCTTCGAGCTCCTGTGTGCTGCAGAAGAGTAATCAGTGCCAAGTGCCTGGCTCTCAGAAAACTGGATCGGCTATTGTCACGGATTGCTTGTTCCATTTTTTCAATGTTGTGTTTGGGTATAGGGCTTCGAGTATGCTCCCGATGCGGTAATGGGAAGGAGTGGTGAGATTTCGTGAGAATGGACTTTCGGGCGTTTTTGAAATTTCTAATAATTCCTTCTGTGGTTATTCTGATGGTTCCGCTTTCGGATACAAAGTTCGGATCACCATGAAACCTTCCAACCCAAGCTAGAAACTTTAAGCATTCTCTTCCGATATTGATTGTAGTGTTGTCTTTTCTTTTAAGTCTTCCCGGCTTGTTGGGTTTTAGCTCCACAATTAGCTCAATTATGAAGTCTTCGAAAAATTTATCATCGATGTGGTAAGGATCAATCCCGTGAAGCCAGCATCGTTTAAGTAGGAGGCTTATATTGCTTGCATACTGTCCTATAGTTCCACCTTTACTATCTGGTCTTCTCCCGTCAGCGGATATCTGCGTGTGCAGGCGCGATAGATCTAGCAAGTAAAGATTTGCTATGTGACAGGGCTCGTTATTAGGCCAGCTTATAAAGGGGAATCTATAAAATTGGCAGCTTCGCACGCTACGTGGCGTGACGCGTTGGAACAAATTGACATAATCAATTGTTTCAACCAGGAAATTATCAGTCATTTTCCCTTTCCTTGGGCTTTATTGGCACCACCGTCGCTGTGGAAATTGCTGGTATTTTATAAGCTTCTGGGTTGAGGCTGGTGATCGCCGTTATTCTCTTCAAGATTGCGGACATTCGAGTCTGGCGCGTAAATTCATCCTGGGCGCTGACGATACCATCTAACTTACTTCTCACGTCCGATAGGGTTTGCAGTAATATTAGATTTGAGCGTTTCTGGATATCTAACTCTATATGGAGATCTTCCACTTTTTGAGATAATGCATCTCTGCTGCGATTGTTTTTGGGTTGTGGCTTGTTTTTTTCTTTATGGATGGCCTGTGCTGCGCTTTTGCGTAAGCTATCGATAGCTGCAAAGCCGCCAGGAAGCCTTTCTTCGCTTCGCTGCTTAAATGTATTTAGGCTGAGCGAAAATATGTGAATGTCCTCATCCTCGGAGGTTTTTTGCAGCGAGAGCTTGGCTAGAGATGTTTGGCTAACCAAGCAACTAATTATAACCTCGTCCTCGAGGTACTTGGATGGCGTTGCTATTATCGAAAATAGGAGCCTCCTGGTATTTTCAATGGATTCGGTTTGTGAATCTTTCAGCTCATCCCGTTTCATTGCTCTTCCTCACTACAGTAAAGATTTCGACACGAAAGCCATTGTCATCTTCCAAAAATTGAGGTTCGATAGTCAATTGACCTCCCTCTATTAGAAACTCCAAGTACTCGGTGAGCTGTTCGGCATCCATGATGGAGACATTTCGGGTGTTAAATGTTTCCTCGATTAGCTCAATCACATCTGTGTAGTGTGTGGCTCCTCCTGTTGTTATGCGCTCACTAAGGGCTTGAGATAATGTATTTTGAAGTTCCTTACCTGGAAGTTCTTCAGTAATGTAATTCCAGATATGCTCAGGGTCAGTATGTCCGAACATCCACTGTAGAATTCCGATGCTAGCGGCATGGCCGCAGTTAAGGAACACCAAAGCAAAAAAACGTCTTAACTGATGTTGACGAATATAAAATCGACGGCCAAGCTTGTCTGTGTCGACTTGAAAATAATCGCAGAACAGGTCTATATTCTTGTAATACAAATACACATCGCATGCTGTTAACTGGCTCGTGCCAAATATGCCAGGTGATGAAAATAAAGGCAGTTTTTCTTTGATGTAACCTATTTGGGTCAGTTCATGTTGGAAATGGATAATCTCTTGGATCATCTCTGCTGCGAGAGGATCGATAGGTCTAGCGTTTCTTGACCGTCGGCCCTGAAGGCTGCGGGTGGATTTGGAGAGGGGTGCAATAAGATAATCATGATTTTCGCTCAAGCACGTTTCTGGGTCGAGACCTCGTAGTTCGGAACCTCGCTTCGCCATGGTAGCCCCGACGACTAACTGCACCGCTCCAAAATAGACGGCAATAAGCTCGAGTAATCCCTTGTTGTTCCGTAAGCGGGTAAAATATATTTCTTTTGATTCTTTTAGCTCTGACCCCGGTTCGTTGCCAGCGGAACGGGTTGACAGACCTAGTTGACTTACGCCAGCTTGAGCGATAGATGGTTCAAGAAGAGAAACAATAGTCTCATCTGAAATGCTTGTAATGCTAACACTATTCTTAATGGAGTATTTGGCGATATTTACATAGCTTTGCAGCAGTTTAGGGCCATGCTCATAATGAAATTCGATGCCTTTCTGGATGGCATTGAATATGATTGGAGTTGGAACGTTTTTGAAGCGACCCATTGTTGTGCCTGAGACCTTGTATATGGCCAACTCTCTGAGATCATTCAGGCTGGGAAGGGAGAGGCCTAGTTTGATAATTTTCTGCAGGCTGACGAAACAGGATCGGTAAAGCACTAATTCCCGCTTGGTCATGCGGTCACGATTGCCGTTAGTAACTGGAACACTGTCCAGTTCGCGCATGAAGCTTTCCTTCCGCCAAACAAACCCCAAAATACGATGGGTAGGCTTAAAGCGCTTTTTTCCCGCGAGCGTGTTCTTATATAACTCGGCGCTAATTTTAACGGAGCTAACATTATGGCCGCCAATAGGAACGCTGTGGTACATGTCGCTTAAAAATAATGCGGCCCTTACTCTCGGGATCATCTCGACTGGGATGTCAAGCTTGTTGTCCTCTAGCTGAATAGGGCTAATATCGCTTAGCGCGGGATTGTTTAACAAGCATTCATCAATAGCTGTCGGGTCAGTATTTTCGAGGGTTTTGACGCAGTATTCCTTCAGGCGGCGGTTCCAATCATAGGTACTAACCGCAACATAACTGCTGGAGCCAATCTGATCAATGATTTCACACATGATTTCATACGTAAGCGCTGCAAGCCCGTACTCAATCAGCTGCAGTTCCTCGGCGCACTGAAGAATATAGTCGATAAGCGTAAGTGTGCGGCGGAAATCTATCGCTTGCGTTTGCATTCCGTTAGTGTGGTTCGTAGTTGCTGAATTTTGGGTTGAGGCAATAATCCAACATTTTAAGGATTTCAAAAGTCCTTCGTTACATGGGTCTGTAAGGCATGACCCATCATACATAAGTACTTTCCAGTCAAGCTCCTGGTCTCTCGCGAACGAGAAGTTATATTTCCAAACATGAGCATCAAAACTTGAAACGAGCCAAGGCGCAGACATAAAATCACCCAGCTCACGTTTTTTAAACAAGCTAGCAAAGTGTGCGAGATGTTCAGGGCGCTGCATGAATCATTTCCCTATATACGCCTGGGTCACAGCTTTTCAACGCTGCATTCAAGTGGCTGCGTAAATCATTGTCGCGGCATTTTTTAATGTAATTCTCAACTGCATCACAAACTGATGCCCAATATTTTGCCAAACCCCTAACTCTAGTTGGAGTAGGGCTTTGCCTAATAGCCTCGCGTATTGATATCAGCGCACTCATGCTTTCAGCTGATACTGATACACCTACCTCGACAATCTCACCTTGCGCTATTTTATTCTCTTCTAAGTTTCTGAGGTTTTCAGGCGCTTCTTTCAAAGCATACCGGCTCAGGAAATTATGTAGCTGGTCGATAGTTTCAAATTTCGTTGCCTGCAGGAAGTATCTGCTTTCTTTCATTGCTTCGCAAATGATGCCTTTCTGGAAAATTCTCACGTATCGCGTGGCAAAAAAATCATAGATCGCGGTGGGGAGGTATGAGTCGAGTAGATCCTTTGAGAAAAACGCGTGTCCGAGCTTTTTCGCCAGGCGAGTTAAGCTATGATTTTGGATGTAGTCGGCCACAGCTGACTGAGCTCGAACCCTAGATATACAAAGCTTTTTAATGAAATCTACCAAGTCTTCGCCACGTTTATGCGTGAATGGTGAAAGTTTAGCGATAAAAAGCTCTCTGGTGCCTTTATGCTTTTTCACTGCGCTGCTGTTTAATGCGTTGCTATTGGCGACCTGGGGGTAGTTGAAGCTTGAGCCAGAGGTTAAGAAAAGTTTTTGCCAATTGGGATCGCCTTGTTTTTTTAGATAGACACGCAGAGGGTTTGTGATTTCCTCCACGATACGAACGAGAGCTGCTGCTCGAGGCGATAGAAGGATTTTCTGTTCCGAATGCTTGCTGCCGCGTCGGTCTTTGAATCCTGTCAACTCATAGCCTTTGTCGGTTTTAATGAAAGAAACTCTCGTGTCTCCATCCCAAATAGCCAGGTCGTCTAAAAATGAAGTTGTGATTTCAGGATGGTAAAGCGTCAAGAGGCACTGAAAAGGAAATAAAGAGAAAGTTGTTGGCAATCCAAGGAATTCAGCTAATGCTGGCAGTCGCTGTGTGTACCTGCTACGCGCATCATCTGTAGTGCACAATCCCTCTTTTTCAAAGGTGTGACAAATATCTTGAATGCCAGTTTTTTCGAAGCTGTCGTAGTGCCGTGATCCTCTATAATGGTTCCTAAGGATGCTTCCTGTTTTTGCCTCTCTTAGTCTGCGACGTTGTGCTCTGCGGATTTTTAAGGCTTCCGAGATGCCATATTTTTCTACGGTGCGTAGATCAGACTTTATCTCCCCATATAACAAATCGATGGCTTGTATATCGCTTACATGGAGAGGGACTTCAGTAAGTAGTTTGTCTTTTATTTGTATGCCATGCTTGTTGATTTTTATATTTTGCTCGGCGCCCGGCTTGCTTTTTATTGGAGGCAAAACAATGACGCTTTCGTCTGCATTCCATATTCGAGGTTTGAGTAAGGCTCGAATAATAATGACGCGTAGGGCGCGCCAAGAGCGAATATTGGAGCTCTGATCTTCGTTTCTTTCCCATTCCGTGGTCTGATAGTGCCAGAAAAATTCTTCGAAGAATCCTTCCATCATCTCGTGAGATTTGAAAGCTTGTGGGGGGAATCGAAAAGCTTCTTTAGAAATGAAAGCGGCCAATTTATTGATCATGCCGCTGGAGACCTTGCAGATTTTTAAACAATCACGCCGGATGGCTTCATGGAATTGAGATGTAAACTGTGAGCCATGGGAGCCATACATATCCACCAGCTTGAGATAGACTGTCTTTCCTTTTTTTGCCTTAACAGGCCAGCATCCCCAGAACGATGCCGTTTCTGGATCGATCTTGGGTTTTGATTCATTCCAAGTGTAGTTGTAGCCAGACTCAGCTCCGCTTGACCGGATCACCGACTGAAGGCCTGGAACCTTGTCGATCAAAGTTGTAATCATTTGTCCGAGAGCCAATGAACGCAATCTGATCGACTCTGCGGCTAGGTCAATCAACTCACCAGATCTCAGGTGTCCGTAGAAAGATTCGACAAGCCAACGGAGTTTAGCGGCATCGAGACTGGCAAGCGACAAGCGTTCGCCTAGGCAGTGACAGTGACAGTCGAACAGCTGGAGGGCAGTTCGCTTGTACTTCTCAGCTTTGATGGGCGCCTGTAGAAGCATGAGCGCCAGGTCTTCGTCGATGGCCTGTAGCGGGTAGTCCAAGAGGTAGGCGCTGCTTTTGATAATTGTCAAGGTTACGCTCGCTTCGGAAGACTGGCATGATCCCCTGAGCGTAGCCCTTGTGTTGATTTTGACAAGATGACAAATCAGCAAACTCGCCGAACGCAGCCTGGACGCTGACCTGGCCCTGGCCTTGAGCCTCAATGGGCGTGAACTGCTACGTGACGAACCGCCCCTGAAAATCTTGCTGATGTCGGCGACGCTGGAGGGCGAGCGGCTGTCGCGGCTGCTCGACGATGCGCCGGTGGTCAGCAGCGAAGGCCGCATGTACCCGGTGGATATCCGCTGGGGTCGGCCGTTCCAGCCGGGCGAGTTCATCGAGCCGCGGGTCGTCGAGTGCGTGCTCCATGCGCTGGCGGATCAGACCGGCAGCGTGCTGGTATTCCTGCCCGGCCAGGCCGAAATCCGCCGCGTTCATCAGAGCCTTCAGGCCATGCTGGGCGAACGTTCCGACATCCTGCTTTGCCCATTGCACGGCGAGCTCGACCTCAATGCCCAGCGTGCGGCGATCGACCCAGCCCCTGCCGGCAAGCGCAAAGTGGTGCTGGCCACCAACATCGCCGAAACCAGCCTGACCATCGACGGCGTGCGCGTGGTGGTTGATGCCGGCTTGGCACGGGTGCCGCGCTTCGACCCCGGCAGCGGCATGACGCGGCTCGACACCCAGCGTATCTCTCGCGCCAGCGCCACCCAGCGCGCCGGCCGGGCTGGCCGCCTGGAACCGGGGGTGTGCTACCGGCTGTGGTCCGAGGCCCAGCATGACCAGTTGGCGGCGCATGGCAGCGCAGAAATCCTCCAGGCCGACCTCGCCGGCCTGGCCTTGCAACTGGCCCGGTGGGGCGTCACGCCTGATCAACTGCGCTGGCTGGACCAGCCGCCCGCGGCGGCGTTCTCCCAGGCCCAGGACCTGTTGGCACGGCTAAGTGCCTTCAAGGCGGGCAGCCGCGACAACCTCAGCGAGCACGGCCAGGCCATGGCCGAACTGCCGGCCCACCCACGTATCGCCCATTTGCTGCTGCGCGGGCAGGGTCTGGGCTTGGCGGCCATGGCCTGTGATGTCGCGGCCTTGTTGGGTGAGCGTGATATCCAGCGCGGGGGTGGCGCCGACCTGCACAGCCGGCTGGCACTGATCAGCGGTGAAAGCAAAACAGCCCGAGGCGGGCAGGGCGGCGTGCAGCGTGCGCGGCAGTTGGCCCGCCAGTACCGTGGGCTGCTGCGTGGCAAGGCGGGTGCCGGGGTTGCCGACCCTGATCATCCACGCTGGTTGGGTGCACTGTTGGCGCTGGCCTACCCAGACCGGGTTGCCCAGCAGCGCCGCGAGGGCGGTGCCGAGTATCGCCTGGCCAATGGCCGCGCGGCCCTGTTCGCCGAGGTTGATGCCTTGATGAAATGCCCCTGGCTGGTGATTGCCGACCTGGGCAGCCGCCAAGGCCAGCGGGAAGAACGCATTTACCTGGCGGCCGAGTTCGACCCCGCACTGCTGGACGACGTGCTGGCCGAGCAGGTCGAGCGTATTGATATCCTCGACTGGGACGACCGCGAGCAGGTGCTGCGCGCCGAGCGCCAGACCAAGGTCGGCGAACTGGTGCTCAGCCGCGAGCCGTTGCCTGGCCTGGACGACGACGCCCGCGCCAGAGCCCTGCTCGGCCTGGTACGGCGTAAAGGCTTGAATCTCCTGACCTGGACACCCGAGTTGCGCCAGTGGCAGGCGCGGGTGGCGTTGTTACGTCAGCTGGACCTGGACAAGACCGGGCAAAGTGAATGGCCAGATTTGAGCGACGAAGCCCTGCTGGCGACCCTGGAAGGCTGGCTGCAACCCTACCTGGGCAAAGTGTCCCGCTTGAGCCATTTTGCCGCGTTGGACCTGTCGTCGATGCTGCGTAACCTCTTGCCATGGCCTTTGCCGCAGCGCCTCGACGAATGGGCGCCGGCACACCTGGCCGTGCCGTCCGGCTCGCACATACGGCTGGACTACAGTGAAAACCCGCCCATCCTCGCCGTGCGCCTGCAGGAGCTGTTTGGCCTGGCAGACACGCCACGCATCGCTCAAGGGCGACAGCAGGTCAAGTTGCACCTGCTATCGCCAGCACGCCGGCCCGTTCAAGTGACCCAGGACCTGGCCAACTTCTGGCGCACGACCTATGCCGAGGTGAAGAAGGACCTCAAGGGCCGTTATCCCAAGCACTATTGGCCGGATGACCCGCTGGTGGCCGAGGCCACGGCGCGGGCCAAACCGCGGGGTACCTGAGCTACTGCCTCAACCGATCTGCTTGAGCAGGAAAGGGGCGACCACGCCCTGATCTACGTTGAGAAATGCAATCCCGTCCCCGTTGTAATGCTGATCATTGTGCATGGCGCCAACCCGGTGGCCCCTGTGGTCACGTAGATAGCAAACGAGGCCTTCCTCGGTCATGTGCAAGGGTTCGATTTTCCAGAAGTCGGTCACCTCGGCGTTCCAGTAAAAGCCGAGGTAGCCGTTGCGGCTAACACCCAGTTTCTTGGTGCGCGGATACCATGGAATGCAGAGGTGATAATGCAGTCGATCCTCGGTCTGGGAGTCGAAATGGAAGTCCACAGTTGGCGAATCTTCTCGTCCTCCAACTTGCAGCCAGTCCTCTTCGGGTGTGCCCCAGGTGGGATTGTCGCTGCTGCGGCTCAACCGCAGCGCAATATTGCGACCGCCAGACCGCATGTACAATTTGCCGCGAAACGACTTTGCGTGGCTCGCCTGGATGTCTTCGTCCATGGTGCTTTCTCGTGTTCAATTGAGGAAGCACGCACGTTAGGCAGGCATGGCAGGCGGGGGCAGCGTGAACCTTTTCACGGCTGTTCTGCGCTACCCGAAGCGATGCGTAGAAACAGACTGAAAGTTCTGCCTGTCGCTTAGGTGCGAACCCGGGTGAGGCGGAAAATGGATTCTTTACCCTCAAGCACTCTCAGGTAAGAAAAGTTAGGTGCGGTCACTTTGGGGTTGTGGTGGAGCCTAACCGAATGGCCTTGATGGTCGCGCCAACGGCATATCAAGCTGTCGTCGCTCCAATGCAGCGGTTCAAGCTTGAAGGGGTCGGACACGCTGGCGTATTGGTACAGTCCCAGATAACCGTTGCGGCTGATCCCCATCGTCTTGTCGTGGTCCGCTCCACTGCCGGTGATCATGAAGTGCAGGCGATTCGACGTTTTCGAGTGAAACAGAAAACGAAAGACGCTGGCAGGCTGCTGATGGCCAGCAATTACCCAATCACTTTGGCCGCTTATCACCTTCTGGTCGGCGTCTTTGAACAGGCTGAGGTAGACGGATTTGAACGTCTCTTGCGCAACGTTTTCGAGCGGGGTTGCCGAGTCGAGTACCTGGAACGTGCCGAGGAAAATCTCGGCCTGTTCTGCCCAGTGGGTGTTAGCCGTGGTAGTGGACATGGAGGCTCCGTGTTGGAAGGTCGGGAGCCACCACGGTCACTGATGTTCGACAATGCTGGCAGCCTGCAGGTTTTCCACGGAGCCCGCTTTGTGCGAGGTGCCTGGCATCAGGCGCCGGCATCAGCCTCCAGCAGCGTGAACAGGCGGTACAGCACCACGGTGCTGAACAGCTGCAAGAAGCCGCTGAGGCTGTCCATGGCCAGTTCCATGCCGGGGGACGGCTCTGGGAAAGCCATCAGCAGCAGCCCGTCGATCAGCCAGATCGGCGCCAGCACCGCCAGCACGCAAATCATGATGCGCAGGAAGTTGCCGGTGGTCATCCGCGCACTTTCGCGCATCGACTGCACCACCGGCAGGCCCCGCAGTACCAGCAGGTACTCGGCGAACACCAGGTTGATCATGATCCACACGCCCGGGAAGATGAACAACGCCAGGCCGGCCATGATCAGCAGGGAGCTGATGAGAATCAGCAGGGCCAGCTGCGGCCACAGTTGCACGGCCCGGGCAAACAGGTCGCGCTTGGCGATCTCCTGGCCATTGCTGCGGGTGTCGAGGTAAAGGATCAGCGCCGCGCTGTACAGCGGGTACAACAGCAAGCTGACCAGCATGCCGTAGGCCGGCGACGCCTGGTCGCCCATTTGCCGGTACAGCAGCTGGGTGAGCAAGGCTTCGAGCACCACCAGCGGCAGGCACAGCGGGAGGATGTTCGGCAGGTGGCGGCGGAAGAAGTACAGGGAGTCGCGCAGAACGCTCAGCGGATTCATCGGTCAACATCGCATGGCAGTAAAAGCAGGGGTGTACTTTAGCCCAAAGCAGGCGTGTAGCTGTCACTTGCTGAAAAAAGTTTCACCGCCGAGGTGATTGAATCCAGTGCCTGAACGCCCCATCTTTGACGCTGTCCGTTGTCCCGCTTCCCCATGAGGTAGCTTCATGAACACTGAAGAACAAACCCTGATCGATAGCCTGTTCGGCCGCATCAAGCAAGCGGAAGACCCGAGCCAGCCGCGCGACGCGCAGGCCCAGGCGTGCATCGAAGCGCATGTGCGTCAGCAGCCGGCAGCGCCTTACTACATGGCCCAGGCGATCCTCGTGCAAGAAGCCGCGATCAAGCGCCTTGACGAGCAGAACAAGCAACTGGAGGCGGAGCTTCAGCAAGCTCGCGCACAGGTCGAAGCCAGCCGCGCCGGTAACAGCAGCCCCACCAGCAACGGTGGCGGTGGTTTTCTGTCGAGCATCTTTGGTTCGGGTGGGCGTAACACGCCACCGGCCGTGCAACCGCAGCGCCCCTCGGCGCCCGTTGCTGGCGGGGGTGGCTGGCGTGAACCGTCGGCGCCGGGCTTTAGCCCGCAGCAACCGCAGCAACAGCAGCAAGCTGGCTTCGGCGCAGCGCCAGCGCGAGGGGGCGCCAGCAGCTTCCTCGGCGGTGCGATGCAGACCGCTGCCGGCGTGGCCGGCGGGGTGTTGCTGGCCCAAGGGATCAGCAGCCTGTTCAACCACAACTCGCAGCCAGAGGAAGTGGTGGAAGTGATCAAGGAAGAGCCGACACCGGCCAGCGACAGCGGCGGCTGGAACGACCAGGGCGGGCAGCAGCAGGTGGCCGACAACGGCGGTTGGGGCAATGACCAGGGTGGTTACGCCGATACCGATTACGGCGGTGGTGACGGCGGGTTCTTCTCCGACGACGATTCCTACGTCTGACGGGTCTGGCATACTGCTGGCATTTGGGGCTGCACGGCAGCCCCGGATTCCATCAGACCATGAGGTTCCCGTGAAAAAGATCGCGTTGTTCGCCGACGTGCAGAACCTCTACTACACCGTGCGCCAGGCGCATGGCTGCCATTTCAATTACGCCGCGTTGTGGGCCGAGGTCAGCCGTGAAGGGCAGATTGTCGAAGCCGTGGCCTATGCCATCGACCGCGGTGACAGCAAGCAACAGCAGTTCCAGCAGATCTTGCGCAACCTCGGGTTCGAGGTACGCCTTAAACCGTACATCCAGCGCAGTGACGGCTCGGCCAAAGGTGACTGGGATGTGGGCATTACCCTGGATGTGATCGACGCCGCCAGCCGCGTGGACCAGGTGGTGTTGGCCTCCGGTGATGGCGACTTCGATTTGTTGCTGGAGCGGGTTATCCAGCGCCATGGTGCCGAAGCGGTGGTGTATGGCGTGCCTGGGCTTACGGCGATGTCACTGATCCGTGCTGCGAGCCGTTATGTGCCTATTGAGGGGCGGTTGTTGTTGCGGCATTGAGCGCGGGCGGCGCTCGATCTCAAACGCCCCAAAAATCTCAAACCAACCACCCGGGCCAGCACACAACCTCAACGCACCCCCACCAAGTGTGTCGCTCATTTATTCCGGTTTTGTAACTTAAGTTTACCCAGTGACCTTTCTAAACTAAGTCACCCGTAAACGGATTTCGAGTACTTAGCCATGCCTGCCTCCCGCCGCTTCCCACTCCTGCTCATCGGTGCCTTCATGGCCCTGTACCTGGTCTGGGGGTCCACCTACCTGTTCATTCGCATCGGCGTCGAATCGTGGCCACCGATGCTCATGGCAGGCGTGCGCTTTCTGATCGCCGGGGGCCTGTTGTATGGCTTTCTGCGCTGGCGCGGTGTGCCGGCACCGACCTGGCCGCAATGGCGGGCCGCAGGGGCGATCGGCTTTCTGTTGCTCAGCTGCGGTAACGGCGGCGTGACCGTGGCCGAACACGCCGGTGTGGCGTCCGGCGTGGCGGCCTTGGCGGTAGCGACGGTGCCGCTGTTCACCCTGCTCTTCGGCCTGCTGTTCGGGCACCGCAACTCGCGGCTCGAATGGGCGGGGATCGGCCTCGGGCTGGCCGGTATCGCACTGCTCAACCTCGGCTCCAACTTGCAGGCCAGCCCGATTGGCGCGGCACTGATCCTGTTCGCGGCGGCCTCGTGGGCATTTGGTTCGGTATGGAGCAAAAGCTTGCCGCTGCCGCAGGGGCCGATGGCCAGTGCCGCCGAAATGCTGGTGGGCGGTGCCGTGTTGCTGCTGGGCAGTGTGCTGTCGGGCGAGCGCATGACCCAGATGCCCACCGCTGCCGGTTGGGGCGCGCTGGCCTACCTGGTGTTCTTCGGCTCGATCCTGGCGTTCAGTGCCTACATGTACCTGCTCAAGCATGTGCGCCCGGCGGCTGCTACCAGCTATGCCTACGTCAACCCGGCGGTGGCGGTGCTGTTGGGGATCGTCTTCGCCGGCGAACAGATCGGCGCCGAAGAATGCGTGGCCATGGCGGTGATCATTGGCGCAGTGGTGCTGATCGGTCTGCCTCAGTGGCGCAAGGCACCCGCGCCTGCGCAACCGTTGAAGGGCGAAATCTGCAAGTAGGCGGGGGTGTTGCGGTAAACTTGCCGCCTTCGCTGAACCCCCTGACGGTATTGCCATGAATTTCGCCAAACTCGGCCTGATCGAATCCTTGCTGCGTACCCTGCAGCAGCTGGACTACACCACCCCGACCCCGGTCCAGGCCCAGGCCATCCCCGCCGTGCTGGCCGGCCGCGACCTGATGGCTGCGGCCCAGACCGGCACCGGCAAGACCGCAGGCTTTGCCCTGCCGGTGCTGCAGCGCCTGGCGCTGGAAGGTGAGAAGGTTGCCAGCAACTCGATCCGCGCGCTGGTGCTGGTACCGACCCGCGAGCTGGCCGAGCAGGTGCACAACAATGTGCGCGAGTATGCCGAGAACCTGCCGCTGAGCACCTATGCGGTGTACGGCGGGGTGAGCATCAACCCACAGATGATGCGCCTGCGCCGTGGCGTCGACCTGCTGGTCGCCACCCCGGGCCGCTTGCTCGACCTGTTCCGGCAGAACGCGGTGAAGTTCAACCAGGTGCAGACCCTGGTGCTCGACGAAGCCGACCGCATGCTCGACCTGGGCTTTGCCGAAGAGCTGCAGTCGGTGTACGCCGCGCTGCCACGCAAGCGCCAGACGTTGCTATTTTCCGCGACCTTCTCGGACCAGATCCGGGTCCTCGCCGGCCTGGCCCTGAACGACCCGCTGAGCATTGAAGTGAGCCCCCGCAATGCCGCCGCCAACACGGTCAAACAGTGGTTGGTGCCTGTGGACAAAAAGCGCAAGGCCGACCTGTTCTGCCATTTGCTGCGCAAGCAGCGCTGGAGCCAGGTGCTGGTGTTTGCCAAGACCCGCAACGGTGTCGACCAGTTGGTGGAGCGCTTGTTGAGCGAGGGTATCAACGCCGACGGCATCCATGGCGATCGCCCGCAGGCCACGCGTCAACGTGCGCTGGATACCTTCAAGGCCCGTGAGATCCAGGTGTTGGTGGCGACCGATGTTGCCGCGCGTGGGCTGGATATCGACGACCTGCCGCTGGTGGTCAACCTCGACCTGCCGATCGTTGCTGAAGACTATGTGCACCGCATTGGCCGCACTGGCCGCGCCGGCAACAAAGGGGAGGCGATTTCGCTGGTGTGTGCCGACGAAGTGCAGATGCTGGCGTCGATCGAGACATTGATCCGCCAGACCTTGCCGCGGCATGAAGAGCCGGACTTTATCCCAGAGCACCGCGTGCCGATGACCGATGCCAGTGGCCAGGTGATCAAGAAGCCGAAAAAGCCTAAAAAGCCGAAAGAGAACAGCGCGAAGCGTGGTTTGGGGCGCTGGATGGACAGTGCCGAGGCGGCGAGCCCGGCGCCGTCAGTGAAAGCGGTGCGTAAGGTGCCGAGCTTTAATGGTGGGCCGCGCAAGCGTAAGCCTTAAAGGCCTACTAGCCCCATCGCCGGCAAGCCGGCTCCCACAGGTACAGCAAACGCCGCTCCTGTAGGAGCTGGCTTGCCGGCGATGGGCTGCGCAGCAGCCCCGGCGATCTATCAGGCCGCCCCCGCCGCCACCCATTGCGCCGCCGCCCGCCCGGCGCGCAGCCCGCTGGCAAAACACGCCGTCAGCAAATACCCCCCGGTCGGCGCCTCCCAGTCCAGCATCTCGCCGGCACAGAACACCCCCGGCAATGCCTTGACCATCAACCCCTCGCTCAGCCCCTCGAAACGCACACCGCCAGCACTGCTGATGGCCTCATCCAGCGGCCGGGTACGCACCACGGTGATCGGCAACGCCTTGATGGCCCGCGCCAACGCCTGTGGATCGGCGAACGTGGCCTGATCGGTCAGCTCCCGTAACAACGCCGCCTTGACCCCATCGATGCCCAACTGGCTGTGCAGGTGCTTGGCCATGGAGCGCGAGCCGCGTGGCTTGGCCAATGCCTGGGCGATGTTATCCACAGCCTTGTCCGGCAGCAGGTCGAGCAGCAGCACACCCCGGCCGTCACGTGTGATGGCCTCACGCACCGGCGCTGACCAGGCATACACCAGGCTGCCTTCGACACCTTGCGCAGTGAGGATGAACTCACCTTTGCGCGGCAGGCTGTCGGGCACGCTCAGGGCAATGTTCTTCAGCGGTGCGCCGGCAAACTTGTCTTTGAGCAAGGTGCTCCAGCCTTCGACTTCAAACCCACAGTTGCTCGGCTGCAAGGGCGAGATATCCACAGCCCGCTCAGCCAGCAGCGGCTGCCACGCACCGTCAGACCCCAAGCGCGCCCAACTACCTCCACCCAGTGCCAGCACCACGGCGGCCGCGTGTACCTGGCGTTCACCCTGTGGATAAGCGATCCGCAGGCTGCCATCGTCATGCCAGCCCACCCAGCGATGGCGGGTGTGGATAACTACACCGCTGTCGCGCAGGCGCTTGAGCCAGGCGCGCAGCAAGGGCGCGGCCTTCATGTCGCGCGGGAAGACCCGGCCCGAGGTACCGACGAAGGTTTCGATGCCCAGGCCGTGAATCCACTGGCGCAGCGCGTCGGCATCGAAGCCGCGCAGCAGGCCGTCAATCTCGCCCTGGCGTTCGGCGTAGCGCGCGACAAAGGCTGGGTAAGGCTCGGAATGGGTGATGTTCATGCCGCCGACACCTGCCAGCAGGAACTTGCGGCCGACCGAGGGCATGGCATCGAACACCTCGACCGCCAAGCCCGCCTGGGCCAGCGCTTCGGCAGCCATCAGGCCGGCGGGGCCGCCACCGATGACGGCGACAAGGGGAGGGGTGGAGTGGTGTAGATCGGGCATGGGGGCGGCAGGCTGTGGAAAAGAGCGCGCATTCTAGCGCAGGCCGGTAGGTGGAAGCACTGATCAAAAAATGATCAATACTCTGCAGGTGGCGTAGCTAAAGGGCTGCAGCCGCTTTCCAGCAGCTTATCCACAGGCGGTTCCACAGTCATTGTGAACAACCTATGACCCGCGCCGCGCTGTGGTGCAGGATGCCGTGGCGCCGTGCCAGGGCTACGCGGTCCTTGCTGTAACCGCCACCGATCACGCCCACCACCGGGATGTCGCGGCCCAGGCACTGGCGCATCACCAACTCGTCGCGTGCCGCCAGGCCCTCATCGGTCAACTGCAGGTAGCCCAGGGCATCGTCCTTGTGCACATCGACACCGGCGTCGTACAGCACCAGGTCTGGCTGGTAGAGCGGCAACAGGTAGTTGAGGGCGTCTTCCACCACCTTGAGGTAGGCCGCGTCGCCCATGCCGCGGGGCAGGGGGATGTCCCAGTCGCTCTGGGCCTTGCGGGCCGGGAAGTTCTGTTCACAGTGCAGGGACACAGTGATTGCATCTGGGGTGTCGTGCAGAATTCGCGCGGTGCCGTCGCCCTGGTGCACGTCGCAGTCGAAGATCAGCACCCGGTGCACCCGCCCGGCTTCCAGCAGGTAGCGGCTGATCACGGCCAGGTCGTTGAAGATGCAAAAGCCTGCTGGGTGGTCGTAATGGGCGTGGTGGGTGCCGCCGGCCAAGTGGCAGGCGATGCCATGCTGCAAGGCCAGCTCGGCGCTCAGCAGCGAACCGCCCACGGCGCGCACGGTGCGCCGGGCCAGCGCCTCGCTCCAGGGCAGGCCGAGGCGACGCTGGTCCTCGCGGGACAGGTCGCCGCTCATGTAGCGTTCGATGTAGCTTCGGTCGTGGGCCAGGGCAAGGATGTCGTTGGGACAGATTTGCGGGCGCAACAGGTCCTGGTCACGGGTCAGGCCGCTGTCGACCAGGTGGTCGCGCAGCAAGCGAAACTTGTCCATCGGGAAGCGGTGCTCGGCGGGGAACTCCGGGCTGTAGTCATCGTGGTAGATCAGCGGCAACGGCATGGTCGGTTCGCAATCGGGGCCAGTGCTGATCTTGCCAGTTGTGGGGCGCCGTGCAACCGGCTTGTGATATTAGCGTGTCATTTGCCGGTGCTGGCCAGTACCCGCTGCCAATCCGGCTCGTTCAAGCGCCCGAGAATCCGCGCCTTGCCGTTGCCGTCGACCGACACGAACAGCGCACTGGCATAGCCGCTTTCCCGCTCCCCGCCCACCACCCGCTGCTGGCGCTGGAAGTGGTCGATGCAACCGTTGTGGGTCACCAACACCAGATTGTGACCAGGGCGTTTGCGCGCCAGGGCTTCATCGGCGAACTGGTTGTCGCAGCTCTCCAGCCAGGCAGCGCTCGGCACGGCCTGGCCCAGAATGAAGTGCGCGGTCTGGCGAGTACGTACTTTGGGGCTGCTCAGCACATCGGCATTGCTTAAGCCCAACGTGTGCAAACCCTGGCCGACGCGGGTGGCCGCCTGGGTGCCGGCCACGGTGATGCCGGTGGGGTCGTCCAGGCAGGGCCCGGGTGCGCTGTCGCAGCGTTCGGCATGGCGGATCATCACGATCACTGCGCCTTCGGCCCAATCCTGCAGCAGGCCGCTGTCACTCAACTGTTGCTCGTTGCCAAGGTCCACGATGTGCGTCCTCGTTGCCAGCCAGGTGGTCAACGCCGCCACGACCATGCACAGGCCCAGAGCGGCACCGAGGGCCTTGCGTGACAAACGTCGCTTGCGCCGGGCGTGGATGGCAGGGTGGCCCAGGGTATTGCTCGATAGCATGCGTGACTCCGATGGCATGGCCGCGCCGGGTGTGGTCGTGGCTGGCGACATTCTGGTGAGCGGCCTGTCGGGTGGCGGTGAAGGCGTTGTGAAAATTGCATTCAGGCGCCGCCGCTTGAGTGAAACCGTCGCCCGCGCCTACGCTGTAAACTGCAAGACAGCAAAACCGGAGCACACCCGATGACCCCAATTCTTCACCTGGAAAGCGCACGGCTGGTGCTGCGGCAATGGCACGACGACGACCTGCGCGAGTTCGCCGCGCTGTGCGCCGACCCGCACGTGATGCAGTATTTTCCGGCACCCCTGACGCGCCTGGAGGCGGCCGCGCTGATTGGTCGAATCCGTGGCCATTTCAATGAGCATGGGTTTGGCCTGTGGGCGCTGGAGCGCAAAGACAGCGGCGCCTTCATCGGCATGACCGGGCTGCTGAACGTCAGCTTCGATGCAGATTTTGCGCCCGCGGTAGAAATCGGCTGGCGCCTGGCGCGTCGCCACTGGGGCTTGGGGTTTGCCAGTGAAGCGGCCTGGACCTGCCTGCGTTGTGCCTTCGCCCAATTGCGCCTGGACGAGGTGGTGTCGTTCACTAGTGAGAGCAACTTGCCCTCGCAGAAAGTGATGCAGGCCATCGGCATGCAGCAGGACCCGAGCGGCAGTTTCGAACACCCGCGCCTGCCTGCCGGCCACAAGTTGCGCCCGCATGTGCTGTACCGCATCGACCGCGCACGCTGGGAGCAGACCCAGCGCGGCTGAATGGATGGGCATGCGCGGTGCGAATGACAAACCCTGTATCATTCGCCTTCATGAAAGCGCTGTAGAGCCGTGTTGCCTTGCTAGGAGAACCCCCGATGAGTCATGTGTTGGACGACCTGGTCGACCTGTTGAGCCTCGAGTCCATCGAGGAGAACCTGTTCCGTGGACGCAGCCAGGACCTGGGCTTCCGCCAGTTGTACGGCGGGCAAGTGCTGGGCCAGTCATTGTCGGCGGCGAGCCAGACGGTCGAAGATGCGCGCCATGTGCATTCGCTGCACGGTTACTTTCTGCGCCCTGGCGATGCCAGTTTGCCGGTGGTCTATTCGGTGGACCGCGTGCGTGACGGCGGCAGCTTCAGCACCCGGCGGGTGACGGCAATCCAGAAGGGCCACACCATCTTCACCTGCAGCGCGTCGTTCCAGTACGACGAAGAGGGCTTCGAGCACCAGGCGCAGATGCCCGATGTGGTCGGCCCGGAAAACCTGCCCAGCGAAGTCGAACTGGCCAGTGCCATGGCTGAGCACCTGCCAGAGCGCATCCGCGACAAAGTGCTGTGCGCCAAGCCGATCGAGATCCGCCCGGTGACCGAGCGTGACCCGTTCAACCCCAAGCCCGGCGACCCGGTGAAGTACGCATGGTTCCGTGCCGACGGCAACCTGCCGGACGTGCCTGCGCTGCACAAGTACCTGCTGGCTTACGCCTCGGACTTCGGCCTGCTGACCACCGCCTTGCTGCCCCATGGCAAATCGGTGTGGCAGCGCGACATGCAGATCGCCAGCCTCGATCATTCGCTGTGGTTCCATGGCAACCTGCGCGCCGACGAGTGGTTGCTGTACGCCACCGACAGCCCGTGGGCCGGCAATGCCCGCGGCTTCTGCCGTGGCAGCATCTTCAACCAGGCCGGGCAACTGGTGGCGTCGTCGAGCCAGGAAGGCCTGATTCGCCACCGCAAGGACTGGGCATGAGCCTGGGCGAGGTACGCAACTGGGTGTTCGACATGGACGGCACCCTGACCGTGGCGGTGCATGACTTTGCGGCGATTCGCGAAGCGCTGGAGATACCGCCTGAAGACGACATCCTGACCCACCTGGCGGCCTTGCCGGCGGCGCAAGCGGCGGCCAAGCACGCCTGGCTGCTGGAGCATGAACGCGACCTGGCGCTGGCTTCGACGGCCGCGACGGGGGCGGTGGAGCTGGTGCGCGAACTGGCCGGGCGTGGCTGCCGGCTGGCGATCCTGACCCGCAATGCCCGGGAGTTGGCGCATGTCACCCTGGAGGCCATCGGCCTGGCCGACTGCTTCCCGGTGGAACATGTGCTTGGCCGTGATGAGGCCGAACCCAAGCCTAGCCCGGATGGCCTGCTGAAGATTGCAGAGGCGTGGGGTGTGGCGCCGAGCGAATTGGTGATGGTGGGTGACTATCGCTTTGACCTGGATTGTGGGCGTGCGGCCGGGGCGCGTACCGTATTGGTCAACTTGCCGGATAACCCATGGCCGCATCTGGTGGATTGGCATGCGGCGGATTGCCGAGCGTTGCGCGCGATGCTTGGCTGATTTTTTGTTGGCCGTGCGGGCCTCTTCGCGGGTAAACCCGCTCCCACACGGGAGGAGGCAGCCTGCAGTGGCTATGCTGAACCGCAGTTTTTCCCTGAATGGAGACCCAGCCATGAGCAGCAAGGCCATCTACGTCCAACCTGGCGGCGGCTACGACAACGTCCAGGTCGGCACCTGCGAGGCGCCTGCGCCACAGGCCGGCGAAATCACTGTGCGTCTGCACGCCAGTTCCCTCAACTACCACGACTTCGCCGTGGTCAGCGGCATGTGGGGGCCGAGCGAGCGGCGTATCCCCATGGCCGACGGTGCTGGCGAAGTCACGGCAGTGGGGCCGGGTGTCAGTGAGTTCCAGGTCGGCGACAACGTCGTCAGTACCTTTTTCCCAGACTGGCTCGACGGCCAGGCCAATGTCGAAGGGTTTGCCCGGGTGCCCGGCGATGGCCTCGACGGCTACGCCCGTGAACAGGTCACTGCCCGCGCCACGGCCTTCACCCTGGCGCCCAAGGGTTACAGCCACGCCGAGGCAGCCACGCTGACCACCGCAGGGCTGACGGCCTGGCGTGCCTTGATGAGCGATGACCACCTCAAGCCCGGCGATACCGTGCTGGTGCAGGGCACGGGCGGGGTATCGATCTTCGCCTTGCAGTTTGCCAAGCTGGCGGGTGCCACGGTGATCGCGACCTCGTCCAGCGATGCCAAGCTCGAGCGCCTCAAGGCCCTCGGCGCCGACCACCTGATCAACTACAAAAGCACCCCGGCCTGGGGTGAGAAGGTGCGTGAGCTCACCCACAACCGCGGGGTCGACCATGTGATCGAAGTGGGCGGGCCGGCGACCCTGGAGCAGTCGATGATTGCCACGCGTATCGGCGGGCATGTGTCGTTGATCGGCATTCTCACCGGGGTAGCGGGGCAGTTGCCGTTGGTTCAGGCACTGGTGCGGCAAATCCGCCTGCAGGGCGTGCTGGTCGGTAGCCGTGCACAGCAGCAGGCGATGGTGCGGGCGATCAATGCCAATGGCCTGCGGCCGGTGGTGGACAAGCACTTCGAACTGGAGCAGATCGTCGACGCGTTCCGCTACCAGGAGAGCAACCGGCATTTCGGCAAGATCTGCCTGACCTGGTAATCGCCGTTACAGGCTCACTCAGGCAGTAATCTGTCGCGGCTGTTGGACAGGTGCAGGCACATCGCCGCCCGTGCCGCATCCGGGTCCTGGCGGCGGATGGCATTGAGTATCGCCTCATGTTCCAGGTTGGCCAGGTACGCATGCCTGGCCAGCTTGGCGCCGGTGCGTTCGGCCAGGGCCATGCGGTTGCGGGGGATCAGGCCACTGCCGAGCTGGGCCATCATTTCGCTGAAGTACAGGTTGCCGGTGGCCTCGGCGATCAGCAGGTGAAAGCGCCGGTCGGCCTCTATGCAGCTGTCGCCAGCGGCCGCCAAATCTTGATAGTCGTCCAGCGCCTGGCGCATGCGTGCCACGTGCCCGTCGTCGCGGCGCACTGCGGCGAGGGCGGCGGCCTGGCCTTCCAGGCCGATGCGCAATTCCAGCAGGTCGCGCACGCTGGCGGCGTTTTCGGCGCCAACGCGCAGCCCCGCCTGGGGCTGGCGCTCTATCACGAAGGTCCCGATCCCGTGGCGTGGCTCCACCAGCCCTGAAGCCTGAAGCTTCGACAAGGCTTCGCGCACCACGGTGCGGCTGACCCCATGTTCACGCACCAGGGTGTTTTCCGAGGGCAATTTGTCGCCTGGCTTGAAGGTGCCCAGCAAAATCTGCTGCGTCAGGCTGGAGACCAGGTCGTGGGCGCGGCTGTGGCCGCGCACGCGGGGGTGTGCTGAGTCCATGGTGTGCTCCGTGATATCGATAGCTTGTACGACAAGTTAAAACACAAAAATATTTTCCGCCTATTTTTCTGATCGAGAAGCCTGCCTCGTGCGCGGTTGTTTTTGAACGTTCGCAGCAAATCCTCATTTTTAAAGCTTGTATTTTGTACTTTTGTCGACGTTATCGATCTTGTCGTACAACTGCGCGGGGCATATGCTCCACCCCACTGTCATGTCAGACAACCCGCATAAAAACAACTAGTGGGAGATCCGCAAGTGAACGACACCCTCGCTCCGTCTGCCGGGAATGAAGGCGACGCTTTGGCCAGTGCCGTGGCCAAGGTCAAGCGCCACGTCCTGCCGCTGTTCGTCATCATGTTCATCGTCAACTACCTCGACCGCGTCAACATCGGCTTCGTCCGCCCGCACCTGGAAAGCGACCTGGGCATCAGTGCTGCTGCCTATGGGTTTGGCGCCGGGCTGTTCTTCATCGGCTACGCATTGTTCGAAGTGCCCTCGAACATGCTCCTGCAGCGTGTCGGCGCTCGGCTGTGGCTGACCCGCATCATGTTCACCTGGGGGCTGGTGGCCACGGCCATGGCCTTTGTCCAGACCGAAACCCAGTTCTATGTGCTGCGGTTTTTGTTGGGCGTCGCCGAGGCCGGGTTCTTCCCTGGGGTGATCTACTACTTCACCCGTTGGCTGCCCGGCGCCGAGCGCGGCAAGGCGATTGCGATTTTTCTCAGCGGTTCGGCACTGGCGTCGCTGATCTCCGGCCCGCTGGCCGGGGCCTTGATGCAAATCCAGGGCCTTGGCCTGCATGGCTGGCAGTGGATGCTGTTCATCGAAGGCATGGCCTCGGTAACGCTGTGCTTCTTCGTGTTCTTCTGGCTCGACTCCAAGCCGCAGGATGCCAAGTGGCTGAGCCAGGCCGAGCAGGATGCACTGGTGCACACCATCGACCGCGAGCAGCGTGAGCGGGAGGCCGTCGGTAGCGTCAAGACCTCGGCCTGGAGCCTGCTCAAAGACCGCCAGATCGTGCTGTTCTGCCTGATCTACTTCTGCATCCAGCTGACCATTTATGCCGCGACCTTCTGGCTGCCGAGCATCATCAAGCGCATGGGCGACCTAAGCGACCTGCAGGTTGGCTTTTTCAACTCGATCCCCTGGCTGATCTCGATCCTGGCGATGTACGCCTTCGCGTCCGGCTCGGCACGCTGGAAGTTCCAGCAGGCCTGGGTAGCCGCCGCGCTGGTGATCGCCGCCATCGGCATGTTCATGTCCACCACCGGTGGGCCGGTGTTCGCCTTTGTCGCCATCTGTTTTGCCGCCATCGGTTTCAAGTCGGCCTCTTCGCTGTTCTGGCCGATCCCTCAGGGCTACCTGGACGCCCGCATCGCGGCGGCAGTGATTGCCCTGATCAACTCGGTCGGCAACCTCGGCGGTTTCGTGGCCCCCACCACCTTCGGCCTGCTCGAGCAGCAGACCGGCTCGATCCAAGGCGGCTTGTATGGCCTGGCGGTGACGTCGGTGCTGGCGGCCATCGCCGTGTTCTTCGTACGCACTCGCCCAAAGGGCGCTCCTTCCGATGAGCTCAAGGCGCCTTCGGCCCTGGGCCAGACCCACTGATGACTGCGAGATAAAACCATGAACATGCAGACGACTCCCGCCGTTCACACCGCCACCCCCGTGGTCACCGATTTGCGCGTGATCCCGGTGGCTGGCCACGACAGCATGCTGCTCAACCTCAGTGGCGCCCATGGCCCGTACTTCACCCGCAACGTGGTAGTGCTGCGCGACAGCGCTGGCAACACTGGCCTGGGCGAGGTGCCGGGTGGCGAGAAAATTCGCCAGACCTTGGAAGATGCCCGCAGCCTGGTCGTAGGCCAGCCCATCGGCCATTACCAGCGCGTGCTCAACGCCATGCGCCAGGCCTTCGCCAACCGCGATGCCGGCGGCCGCGGCCTGCAGACCTTCGACCTGCGCATCACCGTGCACGCTGTGACAGCCATCGAATCTGCATTGCTCGACCTGCTTGGCCAGCACCTGAACGTGCCCATGGCCGCACTGCTCGGCGAAGGGCAGCAGCGCGAGGCGGTGAAGATGCTCGGTTACCTGTTCTACATCGGCGACCGCCAGCAGACCGACTTGGCCTACCGCAGCGAAGCGGAGGCGGACGATGACTGGTTCCGCCTGCGCCACGAGAAGGCCCTGACCCCGGAAGCGGTCGTGCGCCTGGCCGAAGCTGCCAGGCAGCGCTATGGCTTCAGTGACTTCAAGCTCAAGGGTGGCGTACTGCGCGGTGAGGAAGAGATGGAGGCAGTGACCGCCCTGGCCGAACGCTTCCCCGATGCGCGCATCACCCTCGACCCGAACGGCGCCTGGTCGCTTAAAGAGGCCATCGCCCTGTGCCGTGACAAGCACGACGTGCTGGCCTATGCCGAAGACCCCTGCGGTGCCGAAAACGGCTACTCGGGCCGCGAGGTGATGGCCGAGTTCCGTCGGGCTACGGGGCTGCCCACCGCCACCAACATGATCGCCACCGACTGGCGCCAGATGGGCCATGCGATCCAACTGCAATCGGTGGACATCCCGCTGGCCGACCCGCACTTCTGGACCTTGCAGGGCTCAGTGCGGGTGGCGCAGATGTGCAACGACTGGGGGCTGACCTGGGGCTCGCATTCCAACAACCACTTCGACATCTCCCTGGCCATGTTCACCCAGGTGGCTGCCGCCGCGCCGGGTGAAATCACCGCCATCGACACCCACTGGATCTGGCAGGACGGCCAGCGCCTGACACGTGAGCCGCTGCGTATCGTCGACGGCCATGTGCACGTGCCGGCGCGGCCTGGGTTGGGTGTGGAGATCGATGAAGACCAGCTGGCCAAGGCGCATGAGTGCTACCGCAACATGGGCCTCGGCGCGCGGGATGACAGCGTGGCGATGCAGTTTCTGATACCGGGCTGGCAGTTCGACAACAAGCGCCCTTGCCTGGTGCGCTGAGCCCTTTCTAGCGCGCTACCCAAGCGCCCAACACACCCTCTCTGTAGGAGCAGCCTTGTGCTGCGAAGAGGCCGGTGAACACACAGTGAATCTCTGCTGTGTTCACCGGCCTCTTCGCAGCACAAGGCTGCTCCTACAGGGCAAGAATCCGAGCCCTGACCATGCAGCAAGCGTTGCAGGGCGATGCACACCCAAATGAAAAACGATAGCTTCAGACGGCCGATGGCGCGTTTGGACATGCCAATCGCGACATCTGGCGGGAATGGAAAAGCGTTGTCGTGATCGCACACCTGCGGGACGTTCTCGTGTAATTTTCCTACGCCTTACGGGGCTTAAATGGACCTCGAATTCTGCTGGTGCGTTGCTCTGAATGCGTGCAAAAGGCCAACAACAGCGCGTGAGTGATGTGTCATTCCGATGGACTCTCTAGGAGATAATGTTCGCCTACGCCTGCCCCCGTCCTTCCTTGTGTCAGCAAAAAGAGAACAAGATCAATGAACACCGTGGGATCTGATGGCAACCTTGCACAAGGTTTCAAGCCACGTCATGTAACGATGCTGTCCATCGCGGGCATTATCGGTGCAGGACTATTCGTAGGCTCCGGGCACGCGATTGCCGCGGCCGGGCCAGCCACCCTGATTTCTTACTTCGTGGCCGGCACCCTGGTGGTGCTGGTCATGCGCATGCTCGGCGAAATGGCCGTCGCGCACCCTGATACCGGGTCCTTCTCCACCTACGCCGACCAGGCCATTGGCCGCTGGGCTGGCTACACCATTGGCTGGTTGTACTGGTGGTTCTGGGTGTTGGTCATCCCCATCGAGGCACTGGCGGCGGGGCATGTACTGAACGCCTGGTTCCCGCAGGTGGACAGCTGGATCTTCGCACTGGCCTCGGTGCTGCTGTTGGCAGGTACCAACCTGTTCAGCGTGGCCAAGTACGGCGAGTTCGAGTTCTGGTTCGCGATTCTCAAGGTCACCGCCATCCTTGGCTTCATCGGCCTGGGCTTCGCGGCCTTGATGGGTTGGCTGCCAAACCGAGAAGTCAGCGGTTTGAGCACGTTGGTCGCCGAGCACGGCGGTTTCGCGCCCAAGGGCTGGTCTGCCGTCATCGGTGCCTTCATCACCGTGATGTTCAGCTTCATCGGTACCGAGGCCGTGACCATCGCCGCCTCCGAGTCCAGCGACCCGTCCCGCAATATCGCCAAGGCCACCCGCTCGGTAATCTGGCGGATCAGCACCTTCTACATCCTGTCGATCTTCGTGATCATCTCGGTGGTGCCGTGGAACGATCCGCAATTGGCGGTGGTGGGCTCTTACCAGCGTGCGCTGGAGATCATGAACATCCCCAACGCAGCCTTCATGGTCGACCTGGTGGTGCTGGTGGCTGTTACCAGCTGCATGAACTCGTCGATCTACATTGCCTCGCGCATGATGTATTCGCTGGCCAAGCGCGGTGACGCACCGGCCTTCCTCAACAAGACCTCCAAGGTCGGCGTGCCGCGCTCGGCGGTATTTGGCAGCACCCTGATCGGTGCGGCCATCGCCATCCTGAACTACTTCGCGCCCAAAGGCGTGTTCGAGTTCCTGTTGGCCAGCTCGGGCGCCATCGCCCTGCTGGTGTACATGGTCATCGCCATCTCCCAGCTGCGCATGCGCCGCCGCCTGGAGCGCGAGAACGCCGAACTGAAGTTCCGCATGTGGCTGTTCCCATGGCTGACCTGGGCGGTGATCATCTTCATCGCCGCGGCGCTGGCGGTGATGATGTATACGCCTGAGCACCGGGTGGAAGTGAGCTCGACACTGGGCCTGGCGATCGTGATTTCCTTCCTGGGGATAGTCACATCGCGTGGGCATACGCAGGCAGTGGCGGCGCGGTCGGTGAGGGGATCGGCTTAATCGTCCAAGCCAAAAGTCTCACCCCTGGTGAGACGTTTACTGCGGGGGATCAGCGCATCATCTCGATGTACCTGATCACCGCAGGTGCCTTTTCGAAACGCCGATGAACCAGGCTCAGCCATGAGCTGGCCTGGCAATCGGCGATACGCCGGTAATTCACCTGCGCCAGGCTGATGCGCTGCACGACCGACTCCGGTACCACGGCGATGCCCTGGCCCAACGAAACCAAGGTGATGACCGCGACCAGGCTCCCAGGTTGCGGGCCGAGCCGTGGCACGAAACCACCTTGTGCCGAGACTTCGAGCGTGCCGGAAATCTGCTCGGGGAGGATGAAGGTCTCATTGGCCAGGCGGGATGCCGGGATCTGTGGCAACTCATTGATCCGCGAGTTGGCAGGCAGGGCGAGAACGAAACCTTCCTGGTGCAGGGCGATGGCTTCCAGTTCTTCCGGCAGTTCCATCGGCGAGCGCACGTAGGCGAGGTCGAGCAGGCCATCGCGCACCTGTCCAGGCAACTCCAGCATGGGCAGCTCGCGGATGTTCAGGCGTACGTCCGGGTGGCTTTCGCTAAAGCCGGTCACCTGCCGCTGCAGCATGCCCGAATACGCGGCAGAGGCCACATAGCCCATTTCGATACGCCCGCTTTCGCCGCGCCCTGCACGCTGCGCGCCCAGTTGTGCGGCATCGAACTGGCGTACGGCCTGTTCGGCTTCGATCAGCAATGCCTGGCCTGCAGCGGTGAGGTTCACCTCGCGTTGGCTGCGCTCGAACAGGCGCACGCCCAGCTCGCGTTCCATGTCCTGGATCTGCCGGCTGAGGGTAGGCGGAGCGATGCCCAGCTGTTCTGCGGCACGGGTGAAATGGCCGTGCTGGGCGACGCAGAGGAAGTAGCGGAAATGGCGGATTTCCATGCGGTGTTACCTGCAAGCTAATGACGCGGGCCACTGTGGCTAACAAGCCGTGGGGCTGATGGCGTTAGGGTGAAGACAACACTACAAGGCTGGTGCCATGGCGGCAAAGGTATCGTTGGTACCCGTGATATAGACCCTGTGGGAGCGGGTTTACCCGCGAAGAAGGTGACGCGGTGTATGGCACCGGCTTTGCCGGTGTTCGCGGGTAAACCCGCTCCCACAAGTCCGTGCAATGCCACTGAATGACACCAGGCCCCATGACAACCAGCCCGCCTTCGGAGCCTTGCGATGCCCACGCCTGCTTCCCCGCGCTTCACCCTGCTCACCGCCTCACTGGTCTGCGCCCTGATCATCCTCGACACCAACATCGTCGCCGTCAGCCTGCCCAGCATCGCGCGCGACCTGTCCGGCGCGTTCGCCGATATCGAATGGGTGGTCAGCGCCTACCTGCTAGCCTTCGCCGCCTGCCTGCTGCCAGCGGGCAGCCTGGCCGACCGCTTTGGCCGACGCCGCCTGCTGCTGATCGGCCTGGCCGTGTTCGGCATCGCCTCGCTGGCCTGCGGCGCAGCCCCCAGCTTAATGTTCCTCAACCTGGCCAGAGCGGCCAAGGGCATCGGCGCCGCCATGCTGCTGACCTCGGCACTCGCCGCCATCGGCCACCGCTTCCACGAACCCCAGGAACGCCTGCGCGCCTGGGCCTTCTGGGGTGCCTGCATGGGCGCCACCATCACCTTCGCGCCGCTGCTCGGCGGGGTGATCGCCAGCACGCTGGGCTGGCGCTGGATCTTCTACATCAACCTGCCATTGGTGGCGGTGCTGGCCGTGATGGTACTGCGCAGCGTCGAGCCGTCCCGCGACAGCGCTGCAGCACGCCTCGACCCTTGGGGTAGCCTGACCTTCGCTGGCAGCCTGGGCTACCTGATCTGGGCAATGATCGACGCCAACCAAGTCGGTTGGGGCAGCGCCCAGACCCTGGCGCGGCTGGTGATCAGCGCATTCCTGTTCGGCCTGTTCATCATGGTCGAACGCAGCCAGACACGGCCGATGATCGACCTGCGGCTGATGCACAGCGGGCGTTTCGTGGGTGCCCTGTTGGGTATGTTTGGCTATGCGGCCTGTGCCCAGGTGATGATGACCTTGCTGCCGCTCTACCTGCAAAACGGCCTGCAACTGTCGGCCCTGGCGGCGGGGGCGGGGATGCTGCCGTTCGCCGTGGCCATGCTGCTGACACCCCGCCTGGGCATGCGCCTGGCCACTCACCTGAGCCCGGCCCAGGTGTTCGCCCTTGGCCTGCTGCTGGTGGGCGCGGGCAACCTGCTGTGTGCCTGGGCCGCTGGCTACGGCGGCTACAGCGCTTTTGCCCTGGCCAGCGTGGTGCTGGGCGCGGGGGCAGGGCTGCTCAATGGCGATACGCAGAAAAACATCATGGCCTGCGTGCCCCGTGAGCGTACCGGCATGGCCTCAGGGCTGAGCACCACCACGCGCTTCGGCGCGATCGTGTTGGCCATCGGTGTGCTCGGCGGCGTGCTGGCGGCCCGCAGCGGCCAATTGCTGCACGAGGCCATGGCCGCCGTGGCACCCGCACAGTTGGGCGAGGTTGCCACGATGGCCACGCGCGTTGCCGCGGGCGACCTGCAGGCGGCTTTAGCCGTGCTGGACCCTGGCCTGCGTGAGGCCGTGGCGCCCTTGGCCCGCCAGGCCTTCATCGGAGGGTTTGAAGCCGTGTTGCACGTGGCGGGCGTGGCGGCGCTGCTGTTCGCGGTGCTGGTCGGCGTGTTACTGAGCCGACCCTTGCCGGCCCTGCAGGATGCACGTTTAACCGAAGGCTAGTGATGAGGCCGCGGGCGCAATGCGATTGTTTCTTCTTGACGCGCAACTAATTCAATTGGCAAATGTCATTGACTGCGCGCCAATTCAGGCTGAAGAAGGAGCTTCACATGCACGATGACGACGTACCTGCCCCAACCCTCGAACTGCCTCCCGGCGTGTTCCCTCCGATGCCCGGTTATACGAATGCAGACCTGCTGTTTGTCATGAACCAGCCCATCGAAGCGCTGCTTGAACAACACAATGTCGACCCTGGCTTGATTCGCGAAACCAGCATAGCCCTGGTCAGCCATGTGTATGTGGTGTTTGAACGAGAAGATGTCGACTACCAAATCGCCACTTGGTATCAGAAGCCCTATGACGAGCCCTCCAAGCGTACGCGCAGCATCGAAAGCATCGCGGAACAATTCGGGGTATTTACATTAAGGGCTGCCGCCGACTCATTGAAAGGCTCGCCATTGCTGCATCTGGGTAAGGACTTTTATATGACGTTCGTCAGCCTGGCGGGTACTTCCATCAAAGCGCACATTCTGAAGTTGAATGACCGCGACGACGGGGCACATTCAACGCAGGAATAGGGCGCACGGTAAGCCTGGACGGCGGTGTGGGAGGCTCAATAGCGCGCGTGTGACGTGTGCTGCGCAGAAACCTGAAAATAAATGAGGTGTTTTCTCATTCTCGTTCGGCCTGTAGAGAAGGCCGGAATACAGGCCAGTCTGCCAGCACTCCACGGAGCGAGAAAATGAGTTCGACCCCGGTTCCACAGCGCCACCCCTTGAATCGTGCCCTGCACGGCGCCTTCTTGGGCCTGGTTGTCAGCAGCTATACCTTGCCGTCGCTTGCGCAACCCTTGGCCACTGATCACAACAACCAACTGCAGCAGTGGAACATCCCGGGGGGGCCGCTGGCGCCGGCGCTCGACCGCTTTGCGCGCCAGGCGGGCATCAGCCTGTCCTACGATGCGCAGAGCATCGGCAACCGCACGACCCCAGGCGTCAAAGGCACGCTCGAGACGTCGGCAGCACTGTCGTCATTGTTGCAGGGGACCGAGTTGCAGCCAGAGCAGCAAGGCCCGAATGCCTACCTGATCATTGCGCAAACCAAGCCTGCCGGCCCGCTCGAACTTGGCGCGACCGAGGACTATCGCCTGGCGCCCGTCATCATCAATGCCAAGGTCAAAGCCAATGCTGACGACGACGCCGACTCGGTGGTCGCCAAAGAGCTGTGGGTGGGTGGCAAAGTCGCGACCAGCATCCTCAACACGCCCGCGTCGGTGTCGGTGGTTACCCGCAAGGAAATGGAGCAGCGCAGCGTCAGCACCACCGAAGAGGCCCTGCTCTACACCCCAGGCGTCATCAGCGACTTCTACGGCTCGGACGACCGCAACGACTACTTCCAGATCCGCGGCTTCCAGGCCACCACCTACCGCGACGGCCTGACCTTAAGCTCGATGCGCGGTGTGCGCGAAGACCCCTACGCCTACGAGCGCATCGAAATTCTGCGCGGCGCCAACTCCACCCTGTTCGGCCCGGCCGACCCCGGTGGCTCGGTCAACTTCGTGACCAAACAGCCCCGCTTCGAGCAGTTCGGCCAGGGCTACGTCACTTACGGCTCCTACGACCATGCCGAGACCGGCATCGATGTTGGCGATGCGCTGAACGACGAAAAAACCGTCGCCGGCCGCTTCACCGCCAAGATGCAGAACAGCGACCGCGAGTACGACCACTCGCAAGACGACAACCGCTTCGTGATGGGTGGCCTGACCTGGGCGCCGACCGACTACACCTCGGCCACCGTGATCCTGGACTACCTGAAAACCGACAGCTCGCCCAACAGCGGTGGCTACCCGCTGGACAAGGAATACGACCGCAGCGATTTTTACGGTGAGCCCAGCTACAACTTCCACAACGTCGAACGCACCAGCCTCAGCGGCAACATCACCCACGACTTCGACAACGGCTTCGTGCTGCGCAGCAACCTGCGTTACAGCGAGCTGAGCGATGACTTCGGCTACGCCTACCTGAGCGACAGCCCTACGCGTGTTGGCACCACGATCCCACGCTACGTGTTTGGTACCGACAGCGATGCCGACCAACTCAACGGCAACCTGATGCTGCAATACGATGCCCAGTTCGAGCACATCGACAGCAGCACCCTGGTGGGCGTGGAGTACCTCGACTCCACCACCAAGCAAAGCTCCGTCTACGGCCTGGCGCCTTCCATCGATATCGCCAACCCAATCTTCACCGGCGTGCCGGGCGATATCTCGCCGTATACCCGTAAAAAGAACGACGCCACGACCAAGGCTGTTTTCTTGCAGCAGAACCTGTCGTTCTACGACCGCGTCATCGCTACCGCGGGTGTGCGTAACGATTCCATGGACCTGTCCAGCAAGGAGTACATCGGCGGCGCCACGAGTGAAAACGACAGCTTCTCCGAAACCTCCTACCGCGGTGCGTTGACCTACATCGTCAACGATGAAGTGTCGACCTACGTGAGCATGGTGGAATCCGTTTCGCCGCCACAGGTTGGCGTTACCCCGCAAACGGGCCGGCAGTACGAAGTGGGCGTGAAGTATTCGCCCATGGGCATGGATGCGTTGTTCTCTGCAGCCATTTATGACCTGACGCAGGAGAACGTCACCATTGCCGTGGTGTTGCCGAGCGGCATCATCGAGCAGCAGACGGTGGGTGAGTCTCGCGTGCGCGGCCTGGACCTGGAAGCCAAGGCGCAGGTGACGCAAGACATCAGCGTGATCGGGGCTTACTCGTATATGGAGTCTGAAGTGCTGCGTGGGTCGTTGTATGACGGCTCGTCGCTGAAGGGTAAAGAGTTCACCACGGCGCCGAAGCATTCTGCCTCGCTGTGGAGCTACTACAGCATTCCTGATACTGACGTGAGCGTTGGGCTGGGGGCGCGGTATGTGGGGGCCTATTACATGGATGCGGCCAATACTAAGAAAAGCGATGGGACCACGCTGTTTGATGCGGCTTTGAATTACAAGATTGCCAAGGGGACCGACCTTGCACTGAATGTGAGCAATCTGTTTGATGAGCAGCATGTGGTGGGGGCGGGGACGGCGAACTATTACAACCCGGGGCGGGAGGTTACGGCTAAGTTGAGTTATAGCTGGTAAGGCGGGGGCTGGGTTGTGAGGTGCCCGCCGTATGGCGGGCACTTACGTTTCTTCAGAGGTTTTAGAAGCTTTGCATCGTGCGGCATTTCGGAAATGCCGAGCAGCCCCAGAACTGTTGCCCCGCCTTGGCACCTGATTTCACAGTCCGAACCAGCAGGATGCTGCCACATTTCGGGCATTGCCGTTCGGCTGTTGGATCGCTACGACGTTCAAGGTTTTGCACATGCTCGCGGTGAGTGGCGAGGGTGGGCGCACGGCGACCGCTCTGTAGGGTTTGTACCATCTCATCAACATCGTCCTCGCTGAAAACCGGCTGCTGGAAGGACTTCATGTAGCGAATGAATTGGCTGCCTTGCGTGACGTTCGCCGGCATTTCGGTTTTGAACGTGCTGCCACCGACAAAGGTGATCACTGAATGAAGGTGCTCGGTGCTAACGCCTAATGTTGCCTCCAGTGCTTTGAGGTGCTTGTAGTTCTGGCGCAGTGGATTTTGGAATTTGAAGGTGCGTTTGTAGAGTTTCTGCGTCCACTGTGCTTGCTTCTCGCCGCCGAAAATCCAGCCGCTCATGTTTTTTGTTTCCAGCACGAAAATGCCGTAGACCGAGATGAAAACGTGATCGATTTGCGTGGTGCCGTCGGGTGTGTCCAGGGTGACGTTGTGCAGACGGCGATAGGTGTGCTCGTCCAGTTGTAGCCTTGCTAAGAGGCGTACAAGAAGCTCGCCGAGATAGCCCTTGGCTGCTGGGGTTTTGAGGATGGAAAGCAGGATTATGACGGGGAGGAACCAGCTGAACGTCGTCCAGTACTGGGTGATGATTGTGGTGAAGTCCATTTCTTAAGCCTTTTGGAGATCCTTGGTAACGCGGGATCATACCGAAATTGGTGTGAGGGCTTGATTGGACTGCGTCGCGAAATGCTGATTTATCTCGGGATTTAGGAGGGGTGTCTTTGGGCTTTCTTGGTTGATGATTTGCTGGCCGGGGGAATCTGAAATGATTGTTTATCTTATTGAAAAGCAACATATAAACTCTGTTTGTTTTTTATGTGGAATACCTTTT
Source organism: Pseudomonas sp. LAIL14HWK12:I7 (assembly GCF_000483465.1). Lineage (NCBI taxonomy): Bacteria > Pseudomonadati > Pseudomonadota > Gammaproteobacteria > Pseudomonadales > Pseudomonadaceae > Pseudomonas > Pseudomonas sp. LAIL14HWK12:I7. The sequence goes on along the minus strand of NZ_AXYZ01000017.1, from coordinate 99,931 downwards.
GGAATACCGCGTCACGGAATTTGAATTTGGGATTCCTGAGCATTGAGGGGGCACGAGAGCTCGCGCTTAGACTTAAGATCGCAATTTGCTCAGATCGACCTCGGACTCAGCATCGTATGCTTCGTGACGGCGGTATCGATGGCCTATTGGATTACTCGCATCCGCTGTTCTGTGAGCCCAACTGCCTTTGCTTTCTCACCGTGGGCAGCCTCCGGCAGCTTCAGGACGGACGGAAGATTGGGATGATCCAGCGGCGTGATCCAATCGCACGGGGGAATGTGCATTTCGCCATGCGCTGGCATCACAACGCCGCGCGAGTAGCTTGAGTGGAATACTGGTTTTACCTCTGTGCAAAAAAAGCCGCGTTTTGATGGGGCGCGAGCTTTACCCATGCTGGCTGGATAGATATTGTGACGTCGTTCGCACACAGTTAGGTCAAAGAGCCATCAGGGACGTAATCAAGGGCTCTAGCGTGGAGACGCCGTCCCAATAATCTCCTCGCTAACCAGATATGCGAGGCCAAGGCAGCTCAACGGGACGGATACATGGACAAGAATTCACTGACTGAGCGCGACATCTGCAGCAAATACATCACGCCTGCCATCACCGCAGCGGGTTGGGATTTGCACAAGCAGGTCCGTGAGGAAGTCAGCTTTACCAAGGGCCGCATCATCGTCCGTGGCAAGCTGCACAGCCGGGGCGAATCGCGCCGCGCCGACTACATCCTGTATCACCAGGCCAACCTGCCGCTGGCGGTTATCGAGGCCAAGGACAACAAGCACGCGCTCGGCGCCGGTATGCAGCAGGCGCTCGGTTATGCCGAGGCGCTGGATGTGCCGTTCGTATTCTCCAGCAACGGCGACGGCTTCCTCTTCCATGATCGCAGTGGCACCGGCGCGCAAAAGGAAACCGAGCTGAGCCTGGAGCAGTTCCCCAGCCCCGATGAGCTCTGGCAGCGCTATTGCCAGTGGAAGGGCCTGAATGGCGAAAGCCAGCAGAAAGCCGAAGCCCCGTATTACGACGACGGTTCCGGGCGCATGCCGCGCTACTACCAGATGAACGCCATCAACCGCACCGTCGAGGCCGTGGCGCGCGGGCAGGATCGCATCCTGCTGGTCATGGCCACCGGCACCGGCAAGACCTACACCGCCTTCCAGATCATCTGGCGCTTGTGGAAGTCCGGGCAGAAGAAACGCATCCTCTTCCTCGCCGACCGCAACATCCTCGCCGACCAGACCAAGAACAACGACTTCAAGCCCTTCGGCCAGGCGATGACCAAGATTGCCAAACGGCAGATCGAAAAGTCCTACGAAATCTACCTGTCGCTGTATCAGGCCGTGACCGGCAACGAAGAAGAGAAGAATATCTACAAGCAGTTTTCCCGCGACTTCTTCGACCTCGTGGTGATCGACGAATGCCACCGAGGCAGCGCCTCCGAAGACTCGGCCTGGCGCGAGATTCTCGACTACTTCTCCGGTGCCACCCACATCGGCCTGACTGCTACACCGAAGGAGACCAAAGAGGTTTCCAGCATCACCTACTTCGGTGAGCCGGTGTACAGTTACACCCTCAAGCAAGGCATCGAAGATGGCTTCCTCGCCCCGTACAAAGTGGTGCGCATCGACTTCGACAAAGACCTGCAAGGCTGGCGCCCGCCCAAGGGCACGCGCGACAAGAACGGTGAGCTGATCGAAGACCGCGTCTATGACCTCAAGGACATGGACCGCGACCTTGTGATCGAAGCGCGCACCCAGTTGGTCGCCCGCAAGGTCACCGAATACCTGACCGCTACCGACCCCTTCCAGAAAACCATCGTCTTCTGCGACGACATTGACCACGCCGAGCGCATGCGCCAGGCCCTGGTCAACTTCAACCCCAAGCGCGTTGAGGAAAACCGCAAATACGTGATGCGCATTACCGGCGACGACAAGGAAGGCAAGGCCGAGCTGGACAATTTCATCAACCCCGAGTCGCGCTACCCGGTGATCGCCACCACCAGCAAACTCATGACCACCGGCGTTGATGCCCAGACCTGCAAACTGGTGGTGCTCGACCAGCACATCAAATCCATGACCGAGTTCAAGCAGATCATCGGTCGTGGCACCCGTATCAACGAAGATTACGGCAAATACTGGTTCACTATCATGGACTTCAAGAAAGCCACCGAACTGTTTGCCGACCCGGCCTTCGACGGGGAGCCGGTGGTAATCTACAATCCCGAGGGCGACTCCTCACCGGTGCCGCCGGAAGAAACCGAGGGCGATGAGGGTGACGTGATCGACGGTGGCGCTGGGCCAACCGAAGGTGACGAAACCACCGCCGGCGCAGACGACGATGGCGGCAAGAAGCGCGTCAAATACGTGATCAACAACGTCGCCGTGCACGTCATTGCCGAGCGCGTGCAGTACTATGGCCCGGACGGCAAGCTGATCACCGAATCGCTACGCGACTACACCCGCACCTGCGTTAAGAAACAGTTTGCCTCGCTGGATGACTTCCTGCGCCGCTGGAGCGATGCCGAACAGAAGAAAGTCATCATCGATGAATTGGCCGCTCAAGGCGTGATGTGGGAAGCCCTGGACGACGAAGTCTCAGCCAAGCGCGGCCAGCCGCTCGATCCGTTCGACCTGATCTGCCATATCGCCTTCGACCAGCCGCCGCTCACCCGCAAGGAGCGCGCCGAGCAGGTGAAAAAACGCAACTACTTCGCCAAATACTCCGGCGCCGCCCGCCAGGTACTGGAAGCCCTGCTCGACAAATACGCCGACACCGGCGTCGAGCACATCGAAGACATCAAGATTCTTCAGCTGGCGCCATTCAGCCAGATCGGTGCGCCGATTGAGCTGGTCAAGGCCTTTGGCGGCAAACCGGGCTATCAGCAGGCCATTCAGGAGCTTGAGCGACAGCTCTACGGATAACCGATGCCCAAACTTAATTCATTTGAAATCGCAGCTGCACTCATCCGTAAGGGCTTTGTTCTGACCGTAAAAAATCAACATGCTAACGGGTATGAGCAACCTGGTTTTAACGGTCGTGTATTCGTCAAAATGAGCAAAACGGGTGCTCCTGTTGCCAAGCAGCCCTTCCTCATTCATCCAGAACATGCCACCGCAGGTAAATGGAACTCCATCAAGGTACTTTCCCCTTCGTTGCCAAATACCGGGTATCGAAACACCAACATGACGGGTTATCCCACCGTAGCTGGCACTGACAGTAAATTAGCAATTGCATTGGATATCGCTACAGAGGCCGACCTTCATCAACTCCTTGATCTACTCGGTTATAAATCCTCTGTTTCTGCCCTCCAGTCCGCGACTCCTAAATCTTCGGTCTCAACAGAGGAATTTCTAAACGATCCCAACCTCACCGACACCGAACGCGATGCCCTGATCAAAGCGCGCATCGGCCAGAGCAGCTACCGCGACGACCTGCTGGCCTACTGGGGCGGCTGTGCGATTACCGACTGCTGCGTACCGGAGTTGTTGCGGGCCTCGCATATCAAACCCTGGCGTGCTGCCAGCCCTGCCGAGCGGCTTGATCCGTTCAACGGGCTGTTGCTCACCCCCAATCTTGATCTGGCCTTCGACCGTGGCCTGATCAGCTTTGACGATCAGGGGCAGATTCTCCTTGGCGAGGATCTCGACCCCGACAGCGCCCGTGCGCTCAACATCACCCCTTGTCTGCGCTTGCGCCAGATCAAGCCGCAGCATCGCGACTATCTGGCCTGGCACCGTGAACACCTTTTCAGGAAGTAAGCATGTCCATCAGCAGCACCATCAAATCCATCCAAGACATCATGCGCAAGGACGTCGGCGTCGACGGTGATGCGCAGCGTATTGGCCAGCTTGTGTGGATGCTGTTCCTGAAAATATTCGACGACCGCGAGCAGGAGTGGGAGCTGCTCGATGACGACTACCGTTCGCCGATTCCGGAGAGTTGCCGCTGGCGTACCTGGGCGGCCAACCCGGAGGGCATCACCGGTGATGCCCTGAAGGACTTCATCGACAACAACCTGTTCCCGCAGTTGCAGAACCTCCACGAATACAGCACCACGCCGGCCACCTATGTGGTGCGTGGCGTGTTCGAGGATGCCTACAACTACATGAAGTCCGGCCAGTTGATCCGCCAGGTGATCAACAAGATTCAGGAAGGGGTGGACTTTAACAAGGCGCAGGAGCGCCACGCCTTTGGCGACATGTACGAGCAACTGCTGCGCGACCTGCAGAACGCCGGCAATGCCGGTGAGTTCTACACCCCGCGCCCGGTCACCGAATTCATGGTGCGCATGGTCGACCCCAAGCTGGACGAAAAGGTCATGGACCCGGCCTGCGGCACTGGCGGCTTCCTCACCTGCAGCATCGAGCACAAGCGCAAGCGCTATGTGCAAACCGCCGAGGACGAGCGCGCCCTGCAGGCGAGCATCTTCGGCGTGGAGAAAAAGCCACTGCCGCACCTGCTGGCCACCACCAACATGATCCTGCACGGCATCGAAGTACCCAACCAGATCAAGCACGACAACACCCTGGGGCGCCCGCTTATCAGCTGGGGGCCGGCTGAGCGGGTCGATTGCATAGTCGCCAACCCGCCGTTCGGTGGCATGGAAGAAGACGGCATCGAAACCAACTTCCCCACGGCTTTCCGAACCCGTGAAACCGCCGACCTGTTCCTGGTGCTGATCATGCACCTGCTCAAGGACGGTGGCCGCGCCGCCGTGGTGCTGCCCGACGGCTTCCTCTTTGGTGAAGGCATCAAGAGCCGCATCAAGGAAAAGCTGCTGACCGAGTGCAACCTGCACACCATTGTTCGCCTGCCCAACGGCGTGTTCAACCCTTACACCGGCATCAAGACCAACCTGCTGTTCTTCACCAAAGGCACGCCCACCAAGGACGTATGGTTCTACGAGCACCAGTATCCGGCCGGTTACAAAAGCTACTCCAAGACCAAGCCCATGCGCGTCGAGGAATTCGCCGTCGAGGAGGCCTGGTGGGGCAGCGAGGCCGATGGCTTTGCCGCGAGGCAGGAGAACGAGTTCGCCTGGAAGGTCAGCTTCGACGAGCTGCAAAACCGCAACTGGAACCTCGACTTCAAGAACCCGCATGTGGGCGAGCAGATCAGCCACGACCCGGACGAGCTGCTGCGCGACTACGCCGCGCTGCAAGACGAGATTGGCGAACTGCGCGACCAGCTCAAGGCCGCACTGGCCGAGGCCTTTGCCGATCAGGTTGCGGAGCGTCAAGCATGAGCGCAGTGTTGACCGACAACCTGCCGCTGCTGGCCGACGCGCCCAATGGCATCAAGAAGCTGCGCGAACTGATTCTGGAGTTGGCGGTGCGCGGCAAGCTGGTGCCGCAAGACCCAAGTGAAGAGCCGGCCAGTGAGCTGCTGAAGCGGATTGCTGAGGAAAAGGCGCGGCTGGTGGCGGAGGAGAAGGTCAAGAAGCAGAAGCCGTTGGTAGAACTTGGCGATGATGAAAAACCGTTCGAATTGCCGCAGAGTTGGGAATGGCGCCGGATTTCAGATCTGCTGCCAGAGTTCCAGAACGGAGCTTCAAGCCGTGGGGACTCCGACGGAATACCGGTTACTGTTCTCCGACTTGCGGATATCAGAGCGGGAGAAATATCTCTCGATGACACCCGAACCTTAGTGCTATCAGCAACGACAGTACGAAAATACGCACTCGAAGATGGTGACATTCTTCTCATCAGAGTTAACGGCAGTGCTGATTTGGTGGGTCGCTTTGTTGTATGCCGAGCAACTCTCCAAGCTATCCCCTGTGATCATTTTATTCGACTGAGATTTCCAACAGGTGTCGTTGATTCGGCATATCTCAAGCTTGTCGGAGACAGCAAGCTCGCACGGAGCGCAATCGCAGGATTGTTCGTGAGTACCGCTGGACAAAAAACAGTGAATCAGGGGCATATAGGATCACTCTCAGTGCCTTTGCCTCCAATCGCTGAACAACTCCGCATCGTCGCCAAAGTCGATGAGCTAATGGCCCTGTGCGACCGGCTGGAAGCCCGGCAGGCCGATGCCGACAGCGCCCATGCCCAACTGGCGCAGGCGCTGTTGAGCAGCCTGATCCAAGCCAGCGATGCCGAAGACTTTGCGCAAAGCTGGCAGCGTCTGGCCGAGCACTTCCACACCCTGTTCACCACCGAATCCAGCATCGACGCCCTCAAGCAAACCCTGCTGCAACTGGCGGTGATGGGCAAACTGGTGCCGCAAAATCCTAGTGATGAGCCGGCGAGTGAGTTGCTTAAGCGGATTGCGGAGGAAAAGGCGCGCTTGGTGACGGAAGGAAAACTCAGGAAGCCAAAGGCCCGCCTAGAAATTTCTGAAGAGGAGATGGCCTTCAGTCTTCCTAGGGGATGGCAATGGGTGAGAAAGGCAGATGTTTTTAACTTTCTGAATGGCTATGCCTTCAAAAGCGAATGGTTCCAGCAGAAAGGCATTCGGCTGCTGCGCAACATTAATGTCGCGCATGGCGAAGTCGACTGGGAAGAATCCGCTTGCATTACAGAAGAACAGGCCGCCGATTATCAGTCTTTCTCACTTGAGGAAGATGATGTTGTTCTTACTCTTGATCGTCCAATTATTTCCACGGGACTGAAATATGCAGTAGTTCGTCGCAATGACCTTCCGTGCCTACTGTTGCAACGGGTCGCCAAAATTTCCCCCTACGCAGCATCGGTAACTGTCGGTTACCTGACGACATGGTTGAAATCGAGTTTCTTTGTTGGAGCTATTGATCCGGGACGCAGCAACGGAGTCCCACATATCTCAACAACCCAAGTCGCAAGCATGCTCTTTGCTCTGCCGCCACTTGCCGAACAACACCGCATTGTCGCTAAAGTCGATCAACTGATGGCCCTCTGCGACCAACTCAAAGCCCGCCTTAACCAGGCCCGGCAGGTGCACGAGCATCTGGCCAGTGCGCTGGTCGAGCAGGCCGTGGCCTAGGTAACAGGAGCGCACGGATGCCCATTCGCACTCAGATCTGGACCGTCGGCGCACAGCCCGCGCCGCTGAAAAATGCCGTGCTGGCCAGCGAGCAGTTTCTGGAAGACATGATCGTCAGCGCCCCGACGCTGCTCTCCGAGGACTGGCTGCTGATCGGTCGGCAGGAAAGCACAGGCCAGGGCGGGCGTATCGACCTGCTGGCGCTGGCGCCAGATGCTTCGCTGGTGCTGATCGAGCTCAAGCGCGAGCGCACCCCGCGTGAGGTGGTGGCGCAGGCGCTGGACTATGCGGTGTGGGTGGAGCGCTTGCAGGCCAACGAGATCGAGGCCATTTACCAACGCTTCAAACCCGGCGCCGACCTGGCGGTGGACTTTCAGGCGCGCTTCGGCGCGCCGTTGGAGGCTGAGGCACTGAACCAGAGCCATCAGATTGTCATCGTCGCCGCCGAGCTGGATGCCAGCAGCGAGCGCATCATCGGCTACCTGAGCGAGCGCGATATCGCTATAAACGTGCTGTGCTTCCAGGTGTTCCAACTGGGTGAGCAGCAACTGATCAGCCGCGCCTGGCTGCTCGACCCCAGCGAAGCGCCGCAGGCCAGCAGCGTCAGCAAGCCCGGCATGCCGGCCGAACCCTGGAATGGCGAGTTCTACGCCTCGTTCGGCCATAGCAGCACGCGCGACTGGGCCGAGGCTCGGCGTTACGGTTTTGTCTGCGGTGGCGGCGGCAGTTGGTACAGCAACAGCCTGAAACTGGTCGGCCCGGGCGACCGCCTGTGGGTCAACGTACCCGGCGCTGGCTATGTCGGCGTCGCCCGCGTAACCGGCCACGCCACGGCGGCCAAGGACTTCTGCCTCAGCGAGGGTGGCGTCGAGCGCCCGGCACTGGAGCTGCTGCAAGCCGACTACCACCGCGCCTATGTCGATGACCCGCAGCGCTGCGAATACTTCGTGCCCGTCGAGTGGCTGTACAGCCTGCCGCTCAATGAGGCCGTGCGGGAAGTCGGCCTGTTCGGCAACCAGAACACTATCTGCCGCCCGACCACGCCGAAATGGCGCTGGACGGTGGAGCGGCTCAAGGAGCGCTTCGCCCAGTAGCGCGATGCCCTGCCAGGCATTTCTTCTTAACCGTTAGTCTTCACTGGATACACCACCATGCTGGATCTGCTGCAACACCTGATCCCCGATTTCGCCCATATGTTCAGCGCCAACCCCAATGGCATCAGTGCCTGGTTCTGGTCGGCCACTGCGCTTGTCTTTGTTTTTTCCTTTTGGGCGCTGGTGGTGCATTACCGCCGCTTCAGCGCGCGGATGCAGGCTCTGCACTCGCTGCTGGAAGGGCAGAGCAAGGAGACGCTAGCGCAGAACCGCCGGGAAACCCTCCAGAGGGCGGGTGAGCTCAAGGCGCCGAATGTAGGCATGCTCTGGCGTGAATTCGACGAAAGCCTAGTGCTGTCCTCGGATCAGAAGCAGCTGTTCAACACGCTGGATGCCGAGCACTTCTTCAACCCGCGTACGCTGGCTGGTGGTTTGACGGCCAGCCGTTTGCTGGCGGCAGCGCCAAGCTTTCTGGTGGCCATCGGCGTGCTGGGCACCTTCGTCGGTCTGACCGTTGGTCTGGAAGGGCTGGTTGGCAGTACGGGCGAGATCGAAGCGCTCAAGGGCGGGATCAACAAGCTGATCTCCGGTGCTGCCGTGGCCTTTATGACGTCGGTCTGGGGTGTGCTGTTCAGCCTGTTGCTCAACTTCATCGAGAAGATGTTCGAGCGTGCGGCGCTGCAGGGGATTCAAGCGCTGCAGCACGATGTGGATGCGCTGTATCCGCGCATTCCCGCCGAGCAGTCGTTGGTGCACATCGCCGAATACGGCAAGGAGAGCAAGGAGGCGCTGCAGGAGCTGCACGAGCGCATCGGCGAGCGCCTGCAGGAAACCCTGACCGGCATGAACGAGGCGATGCAGACCGCACTCACTGATGCCCTGAACAACATCATGGCGCCGGCCATTCAGACCTTGGTCAGCACCACCAGCCAGCAGTCCACTCAGGTGCTGGAAAGCCTGGTAGGCAACTTTATGGAAGGCATGACCTCGGTTGGCCGTGAGCAGGGCCAGCAGATGCAGCAGGCAGCGGCTAATGTGAATGCCGCCGTGAGTGGCATGAGCGAGCAGCTGAATCAGTTGTTCAGCACCCTCAGCGAGCAGCAGAGCCAGCAGATGTCGGTGGCGCAGCAGCAAAGCTCGGCCTTCGAGGCGCAATTGCAGCGCATTAGCGGTTCTGCTGATGATCGTCAGGCGCAGATGGAGCAGCGCTTCAGCGAGTTGATGGCGGGCCTGAGTGGTCAGCTACAGAATCAGCTGGGTGTGGCGCAGCAGCGCGACGAGGAGCGCCAGGCGCTGTTCGAGCGGGTACTGGGCCAGGCCAGCAGCAGCCAGACGGCGATGCTGGAGCAATTCTCCCATTCGACCCGTGAGCAGATGCAGGCGATGGCCGAGGCCGGCAACGAGCGTCACAACAATCTGGAGAAGGTGTTCTCCCGTTTGATGATGAGCCTCAACACTCAACTCGATACGCAGATGGGCGCGGCCGAGCAGCGTGAGCAGGCGCGTAGCCAGCGGCATGAGCAGCAACAGGCCGAGCTGCTCGAACGCCAGCAGCAGATGCTGGGTAGCCTGGGGCAGAGCAGTCAGCAGCAGATCAGCGCACTCAACGAGGCGGCGGCGCAGCAACAACGTGAATTACAGAGCACCGTGGACAAGCTGCTGGGTGGCCTGACCACGCAGTTCAGCACCCAGGGCGAGCAAGCCGAGGCCCGCGAGCAGGCGCGGCAGCAGCGCTTCCAGCAGCAGTTGGAGCAGGTTACCCTGCAGCAGCAGGAGCTGCTGGCCGGTTTGGCCATTGCCGTGCAGGCCACTCAGCAGCAGAGCCGGCTGATGGCGGAGCAGCACCAGCAGTTGCTCGGCCAGCTCAAGCAGGCCACCGAGGCGGCAGCGCAGAGTAGCAAGCATATGGACAGCAGTGCTAACCAGCTTGGCTTGCTATCGGCCAACGTGCGCTCGGCCGCCGAGCTGTTGGGCCAGCGCCTGGAGCAGGTGACGGCACGCATCGAGCAGGCGGGTGGACAGAACGCCGAACTGGCCGGCCAGCTGCAGCAGCAGGCGACGACCTTGGCGCAGTTGCAGGGCTCCCTGCTGGAAGGTGCGCAGCGCTTCGAGCAGGCTGCCAGCGAGGCGCGTAACGGCTTTGGCGAGATGAAAACGATCCAGCAGGAATTTCTCGCCGGGGTGCGCCATGAATTTACGTCACTGGGCGTGGCGCTGCGTGAGCAGGTCGAGGCGGTTGAGAAGCAGGCTGAGGAATGGCTGCGTAGCTATGCCGGTGAGGTGCGCGTGCAGACGGATGACCGCATGAACAAGTGGAATGAGGTCTCGCAGAACTATGCGGATCAGATGCACCGCATCGTGCAGAACATGAGCAGCATTCTGGATGAGCTGGAGGCACGCTGATGCGTCTGGGCAAAGCCAAAGAGGTCAGCGTCGACGAGGAGAATCCGTACTGGATGTCCTTCTCGGACATCATGTCGGCGCTGCTGGTGATCTTCATTCTGGCCTCGGTGATTCTGATCCTGCAGTTGATGGAGATTCAGCAGGAGCTGAAGGAGCGGCAGGTTCAGTTCGAGGAAGAAATCGTTGAACTCAAAAAGGCCGAGCAGGTGCGCCGCACCATTCTTGATGAAGCGGTTGAGGCCCTGCGCCGTCGCGGCATCAAGGTCGAGGTCAGCGAAAATCATACGGTGCTGAGTATCCCCAACGATCTGCTCGGGTTCGACAGCGGCGCCTATGACATTCATGCCGCTTACCAGGAACGTGCGCTGGAGATTGGCAAGGTGATCCATGAGGTGATCGCCCGTGATGACAGGATTGAGTATCTCGATACCATCTTCATCGAGGGCCATACCGACAATCGACCCTTCCCGGGGTTTATGGGCAAAGGCAACTGGGGGCTCTCAACCTTCCGCGCCATCTCTTTGTGGCAGTTCTGGGGCGCTGCCCTGCCGGGTGATGAGCAACTGGCCAGCCTGAACAACAAGGATGGCAAGCCGCTGTTCTCGGTCAGTGGTTACGGTGAAACCCGGCCGGTGGTGGTAGACCAGCAGGCGGAAGAAGACTTCAAGCGTAACCGCCGTATTGACATCCGCTTCACCATTCGCCGCCCGGACAGCGCTCAGTACGAGCAGGTGCGTGAGCGCCTGGAAGAGGTGCAGCCGTGAAGTTGCCCCCGCTGCATATGCCCGTGGTCGAGTGGCCTGCCAGGACAATTGAAGTCTGGCAGACTCTGATCGAAAAGGGGGCCAGGATGGCGGCAGCGACAGGGCAGGGTGATGCGTTCGAGGCAATGCTGGCGCGTTTGCGCGATATGGCCAGCACCGGGCGTTTTGATGGCTTGCCGGCGTTGCTCAAACGCCGGCTTACTGCGCGAGCGCTGACCTGGTTGTGGTTGAACGACGAGATTATCGGCAGGCGCCTGTTCAGTGTCCGCTTGCTCACTGTGCTGGTGGAGGCGCAGCAGCCGAGGCTGACGCGCATTACTCTGCAGCAACTGGCGCAGTTCTACTTCCGTCGCTTCGACAAGCTGGACGAGCACGAGGGGCTGCGTGAGAAGCTTGAGCAGGTTTTGCAGCAGCAACTGCAATTGTTGCCTGAACCCAGAGGCAGCGGGCCGCAAGCCGATCCGCTGTTAACCCTCAAGCGTGATGGACATTGGTTGTTGCCGCTTTACGGTCCGGTACAACTGGTCGAGCAGGTTCGCGACAGCGGCCATGAGCTGAGTGCAACCTTTGAGGCTCTGGGTCTTCAGGGCTTTGACGATGGGCGCTATGGCGATATCTGCCGGGCGCACTTCTACCTGGAGACCCTGCGAGGGCTTTCGCCCGGTGAGTATGACCCGGTGCTGGACGAACTGCAGAAACCCTCTGTGGCCAAGGCGCCCTACGAGGGCGAGCGGCGAATCGGCCATATCGCGCTGGAGATTTTGATCGACCGCGTTGGGCAGGAACCGGGCGATGCCTGGTTGAACTTCATCCTTAATCTGGCGGGGGATCCGCGGATTGCCCGCAATTCGCCCAATTACCGTGAGTGGTGGCAGTTCCTCGGTGAGGAGCGGGTGCAGAAGGTTCGGGGCTGGTTGGTCAAGGAGGATTTGCGACTATTCCTGAGTGCAGTTGAGGAATACGGGATTGAAACTCAGAATTTAGAATTGCAGCGTATGTTTCCTGCTCGTAAAAGATTTATTGAAGGGTTGTTTGAGCAGAAGCTTATTGTTAATGCGCGTTTGATGTTGGGTAATAAGGCGCAGGATACCGTCAGGAAAATTCTTGGGTCTGAGGTAAAAACAAGCTTTGCTCGAATGGAAGGGCGGATGCACGATAAAGCCGTTATTTATATGGATTGCGGTGCATTTCACCTTGTTCAAGGCTCTCATAGTTTTAAGATATGGGTTTACCTTGCTCTGCCGAGTGAGTTGTTGAGGTCTTTTGATAAAAATGTATTTAGTGATGCCGATCTTACTAAGGTTGTTCCGTTGGAGTATGAGCGTAGTTATCCTGGTCTGCCTTATGTCTCATACTCACATCATCCTATGGTATGGCAGAACAAGGTTTTCACTTTCTTGGCGGAAAACGGTATTTCTCTCGATCTCGAAAGATTGCTAAGTCGTTCTGATTATCAAGCATATCTACGGCGTTATGGCATGCCTGTAGTTAACTCTACTCGCACCGTAGTACCGAAGTCCAAGTTAGCAGAAGCTCCGGATTTTCTACTAAGTGAGCCACGGGGCTCAGCTACTGGTCAGGCAATTCAAACGATGTCAGAGCCTCAGGGGCCTTCGCCTGTCTCACAGGCAACGAGAGATTCCAGATCTACTCCTGCACAAGATCCAGTGGCTCCACGTGCTGTAACTTCTGCTCCATCTTCTTCGGTAGGGCAAGGTACTCAACAGCATGATCCCGTAGTGTCGCGCTCTGTAAGTTCTGGAGAAGTGAATGCTGCTGCGGCTCCTCAGATGGTGGTAAACGAAGGGCTGCTGGCAGGGTTGAAACCCTCGGCTCTGAAAATACTGCGCTACTTCGTGGACAACCCGGGCGATAAAGTCCGCTATGCCGCGAATGTTTTCGATGTCGATACGCGAGAAATCAATCAGATCTTGTATGGCCCATTGAAGGACATGTGCGTGCGTGATGAGCAGTACGGCTGGACGGTGAATGAGGCAGCACGTCTCGCGCTTGAGGCGTTGGATGAACATGAAGGGGCCGAATAGATGAGGTTGATGGATATTTTCCGCTCGCTCATCGGTGAGCGGGATGGCGCGTTGAGTACCCAGCAGGGTTTTCAGTCGCAACCGGACTCCAATGGCTTGAACTTCTTCATGCCCATGCCGGCCTTCCAGGCGTTGCAAACTGGGCAGGGTAGTGCGCTGGCAAAAGTACAGTTGATCGTGTTCAACATGCTGACTGAGCAGGGCATTGCTGAAACCACCGCTAACGGTTTCCACATCGGTGCCGAAGATGTTTCGGGGATGGACCTTGAGCAGGCGGAAATCCTGCGCTTGCCAAGGCGCTTGCCGGGGCGCTTTCTGACCTCGATCAGTGGACGCACAGGCAACAGTGGTTTTCGTGTGGCGATCACCCTGGAAATGCCGGATGGCGCTGCCAGCTTTACACGCAAAGGCCCCTATCTGTACCTGACCAGCAGTGAGTGCTACTGGCTGACGCCTGCTGAAATGATGGGTTTGCAGGCTTGGGAGCGGCATGAGGCGTTAGCTCCTGAGCAGCGCGGCGAGGCGGCGAATCTGCGCCTGATGGCGGAGTTGCAGACCGCTGCACGCAGCGGCATGCGCATTGATCTGAGCCACTTCGAGCGGCTTGACGTGGTGGTGCCGGAGAACGTCGGGGTTATCGCTACGCGTCTGCCGGATGGCAGCCTTCAGCTCTGCCCGAGCCTGGGGGATGGCTCGGGGCCTGACCAGTTGGAGAAGCGCTGGTCGCAGCTGGACATGTCGGCCGATGGTGGCGTGCTGCGCATCGACAATCGCGTGCTGTTGCTGGATCAGGCGCGTATGGACGGCATCCGCAATGTGCTGGCGAACAAGCGTATCCCCGCTGATCAGGTTAATGAGTTTATTGCGACGCCAACGGCGTTTCTTGATGCTGCGCTGGTCAATCTGGAGGTGGGTTTCTCCGCCCGGGTTGCGGGTATCGGCAAGCTTCAGCACATGGATTTCGGCGCACTGGATGCAACCAAGAATGACTGGTTTGCACTGGACAAGCGCCCGGCACCTGCCGCAATTCTGGGCAAGCTGATTCAGTCTCCCGAGGATTTGCAGCGCTTCGAAGCGGTACTGCAGGCGGCTAATGAGCAGGACGCGACGAGTGTGGCGTTTGCTGGCGAGGTGATCGATATCTCTGATGCCCCGGCCGTTCAGCAGGAGCTGGCCAAGGCTCGCCAGAACATGCACCCGGTCAGCGATATCGAATCGCGTGACGAGGAGTACGAGCCCCCGGAAGGCAAGGAAAAGGTCGGGGTCATTCTCAAGGATGCCGACGAGATAAATTCTGCACTGTTGCACAAGGCGGCTGCTGCAACGCCGTTGACTGTGCCCGACTGGTCGGTTTATGCCCGGCAGCCGTTCCCTCATCAGCGTGAGGGGATCGAGTGGATGTTGAAACTGATGGGCGCTGCGTTGCAGGATGAAGCGGATGACCTGTATCGCCTGCAGGGTGGTCTGTTGGCTGATGACATGGGCCTCGGCAAGACCTACATGTCGCTGGTTACGGTCGGGGAATATCTGGCCAGTCAGCGCGCGGCTGACAAGCCACAGAAACCAGTTCTGGTGGTGGCGCCGCTGAGCCTTCTGGAAAACTGGGAGGATGAAGTCGGCAAGACTTTCGCCGGCATTCCGTTCCGCGATGTGGTGGTGCTGCAGTCGGGGCGGAGTCTGCGCGACTATCGCGTCAACGGTGCTGAGCGCGAATCGGTGCAGTTGGCGTCTATGATCGATGACAGCAGTGGCATGATGGATGAGCAGAGCATTCGCTATGCGCTGCATGTAGGGCCGGAAGCTGGTGTGCATCGTCTGGATATGGATCGCCGCTTGGTACTGACGACCTACCAGACCCTGCGCGATTATCAGTTCTCTCTGTGCCGTATCGACTGGGGCATGGTCATCTTCGACGAGGCGCAGAACATCAAGAACCCCAATGCGCTACAGACTATTGCGGCCAAAGGGCTCAAGGCGGATTTCAAACTGCTGGCAACCGGCACGCCGGTAGAAAACAGCCTGGGCGACTTCTGGTGCCTGATGCATACGGTGCAGCCCGGTTTACTGGGGGGCTGGGAAAACTTCCGCGATACCTGGATCAAGCCGATCCTGGCTGCCAGCGATGATGAGCGAGATGAGGTCCGGGCGTATTTAGGCGAGCAGCTGCGGCGTGCGGTTGGCATATTCATGCTGCGGCGGGGGAAAGAGGATCAGCTCAAGGGCCTGCCAACCAAGACCATTCTCAGTGGTGTCGAGCAAGCTGATCAAGGCCTGCAACGGCATGCGACGCAGTTGGGTGTGGTGATGAAAGGCAACCAGTTACAGATCTACGATGAAGTCCTCAACAGCTACCGGGCGCGACGTGCGAGTGCTGAGGATATGCGGGGTACCGCACTGGCGGCATTGACTCAGCTGCGCTCGATTTCCCTGCACCCACGCCTGGAGAATGAGCCGGCGCTGTACAGCGAGGACGGCAAGCAAGCGCGGCAACTGATGATGGAGTCCGGCAAGCTGGCGGTGATGCTGCAGTTGCTCGATGAGATCCGTAGCATGGGTGAAAAGGTCATTTTATTCATGATGACCAAGCGTCTGCAGCGAGTCCTCAAGCTCTGGCTGGACCAGATCTATGGCTTGAATGTATCTGTGATCAATGGCGATACCAAAGCGGTCGCGACACGTGCGGAAGACATGACGCGCAAGCGGCTGATTGCCGAATTTGAAGCCCACAGCGGTTTCAATGTACTGATCATGTCGCCAGTCGCTGCGGGGGTCGGTCTGACCGTGATTGGGGCCAATCATGTGGTGCATCTGGAGCGCCACTGGAACCCGGCCAAAGAGGCACAGGCATCTGACCGGATTTACCGGATCGGCCAGACCAAACCGGTATTCATTCACCTGCCTGCTGTCACTCATCCCCAGTTTGATTCATTCGATGTGCACCTTGACCGCTTGTTGCGCGGAAAACTGATGCTCAAGGATGCTGTTGTGACGCCGGAGTCGGTCAGTGAAGGTGAGATGATTCAGTCGATGGGCCTTTAAAGAATCTGTACGGGCGAGGTGAAAGGGGGGATAGATTTATTGATGGACTGCCTACCCTCGATTCGAGCGTCAGATCAGCAATCCTCGGCCGCTCCCTAATCGCTTCCAGATCAATAGGGCGGTGAGTCGATAGTAATACCGGGTGGCGTCGGAATGGTCTTTCAGGTGCTGAGTGAGAAACCAGCGCACATGCTTGAGCTGCCAGGTCCAGGGATTATCGCGTTGCCATCGCTGTTGAATGGCTGCTTGCATGACTCGTGCTTGGCGTAGGTGACGTTGCTCCGTGGCCTTTGAGCCGGTCAGTACGCCGCTCAGGAACAGCGTCATATCGAAGGGTTTGCTCATGTTCTCCCGCCAATGTAGGCCGATACCACATCGATCCGGTTATGCCCAAGCTCAAGGCTGATCTGTTGGCGCGCCAGTTGATCAAGGCCGCGGTCAATGCGATAGCAGTGGCCGCCATTGACCGGTGCGGCGTGGCCCGTGAGCTGCTCGTACCGTTCGCAGGCATAGGCTGCGCGCAGTTCATGAAAACCCTTCAGCCCGTGTGCATGCAGCGTTTTGCGGGCGGAGAGCACTTTTTGGTGCAGAAATATGGCGTAGCTTTCGTCTCGGGCCAGCAAGTTGCGGCTGCCGGTCGGCGATGCCTGACGAACCAACTGTAGGGCCGCTTTCACCGCTTCATTGGCCACCACCCATCGCGGCGCTGATGAGCCTGAACGGCCTCCTTTGGTGCCGTCTTGGATGTTGATGCGGCCTAAGCGTTCGGCTTCGCGGTGTAAGCGTGGCAGGTCAGCCAGGATCGCTTCGCGCAGGCGCATGCCGGTTGCTCGAGCTAAAAGGACTATGGCGGCCACCCGATCGTGTTGCTGTTCTCCAAGCACCTCAGCCAGTCGCCGCACCTGTTGGTGATCTTGGCCATCCGGCGCGCGAGTGCGTACGCTCGAGCGCTGCTGTCCCAACGCCTGACTCGGGCTGGCGATCCTCACATCCTGATCACCGCGCAGCGCAGCAAGGGTGCGGTTAACGCTGCTCAGGCGGTTTTGCGCGGTGGCGATACACAGCTCGCCTTGCTGGATCTGCTGGCGCAGGTATGCGACGTAATCCTCCAGCGTATGTCGATCAATCTGGCGCGCATCGTTGTAACCGGGGCCGTTCTCTGACCGGCACCAGCGCACGAAGGCTTGCCAGCGATCGCTGTGTGCTTTCACGGTGGCGAAGTGGCCGCCTGCGAACATATCCTCGAGTGCCTGCCGCCCGGCATAGCTCAGTTGGCGACCATAGCCAAAGTTGCGACCGTCACGCCGACCGACCAGCGCCATTACTTTCACCTTGATCGTTGGTTTGTAGGTGCAGCAGCAGGGCTTTCCAGTGGGGACCGATGCAGGCCAACTGTCCCCAGTGTGCTGGGCGGACGAGAAGGGCGTTTTCGCTGTGTTGCAGCAGAGTCCCTTCTTCTTGCAACTGTTCGATAAGCCGAGCGAGGTCGATTGACTCAGATGTTGGAGCGGCGACAGCGGCGACACTGGCGACAACCCCCGCCGCATCTGGATTGGCACGTGGCGACAAAGTGGTGGCAGTGGCGGCGACACTCCGTAACTCGGTCGGCGAGCAATGTTGCGCCCGATAGCGGCGCACGGCGTCATTGAGTCGGAACATGGCGCACCTCGAATATGTCCCCGTCATTGTTCAGCCAGTTATGGGCAACCAGTTGCAGCAATAACTCGAAGGTGTGCCGCGTGCTTTTACGGGCAAAGCGGGGGCCGTTGCGCGTGATATCGCGGAGGCGAAACGGTGGCCAGTTCTTCTTTATCAACCAGCGCAGAAGGCAATCAGCCTCTGCGCGAAGCTTATTCAGTGGTTCCTGTTCAGTCAGCCGTTGGTTCTCGGCCAGGTAGTAGTCCATCAGCGTGGAGGCGCGCTGAATGTGCATGTCTTCCAATAAAGTCGATTCCTCAATCACCGCCATCAGACCCGCCATGCGTAATACGTTCGCGGCGGCTTTGCCCGCGGCAGCTTGCACGTTGACCAGCTCGCCGAATTCCCCGGACTCGCATTCAATGGTGTCGTGAATGGCAATCCAGGCCTCACGGGCGCGGGGGCTCAACTCCAGGGTTACAGGGTTGAGGCCGCCGTCTTTATGGCGTGACCAAGGCTTCTGCATCAGCGCGGCAATGCGTTGCTGGTACAGGTGCACCTTTGGATCTCGGGTCAGGTCGATGGCTTTGTACAGCCGTTGTCCAACCAGACGCTCGGGCCAACTGATCAGGCAGCGCCCCAGGATGCCCTGGTCTTTGATATCTGCGTCCTGAAGCAAGCGGTCGGCCAGGCGGGGTTGCAGCATCAAGTGCATGCTGAGACGGCGGTCATAGGCACGCAGACTTTCCCCTGCCATCGCGCGCGACCGATCAATCGGGCTGCCGTCCCACAGCGTCGACAAGTGAGTGATGGCCTTGATCATGTTGTCCTTGCTCATGGTGCTGCCGCCCAAAAACTGGCCGCCTTCATCGCTGAACAGACCCATGCTGGGCAAGCCGTGGCACAGGCTTTTGACCAGGCCCTCAATGGTCGGCTCAGCACTGAGGAGTCTCGGTTGGACGGGTTCAGGTTGGGCGTCCAGCGTTAGTTGTGCTGACTTTTTCGAGGTCGGTGACTTCGCGGTGAGGCTCATTGCAGCGCGGTGCGCCTTGAGCTGTTCGCCATAGGCGTTCCACTGCTGTCTTTCCCAGTCGTGTACGGCCTGCAGCGCAATATGGTCCACCGCGCTTTTGCGATCACCCGAGCAAGCCACCGTCAGCAAGTACAGCGACAACGGATAAATTCGGCCGTCGAGGTGAACATTGGCGTGCGCCTGGCTCGCCAAAGCTGCCGTGGCTAGAACAGATTGCGCGGCCATGGCGCAGGGCACGCCGATCACATCGGCCATGCGTTCCACGGCAGGCCCCAATAGATCGCCCAGCGCCGCGACCGGGTAGGGTAGGGGCGTAATCTGCTGTTCCAACAAGGGGCGTGGTGGCCCTTGGACTTCGCGCAGTTGCATAGCCGTCCTCCATAAATTACCGATCTCTCCCTCACGTCATCCCGCCAAGAATGTTGAGTGTTATCAGGGATCAAGGCCCCTGCGACCTGTGAGGGTGTCCACTAACGTGGGACTGGCGGCTCTTTACGACCAGGAGCAAGGGCATCTCATGATCTGGCCTCCTGAGCACCGTTACCGGTGGGCGGGTGGAGGCTGCACTGGCTGACGAGACCAGCGCCGCGAGATCCTGAGCCACAAGCAAGCAGCAATGCGATGACCGGGACATGCCTGACTGTCAGTCAGGTGCAGTCCATTCCTTGGGCTGCGGCACCATCATCTACAGCGCTGTTGCTGGTGACATCGGCGTTTGTCACGCCGATTGTCACGAGGGGAATTGCCGCAAAGCCCTGTGCGATGAGGGCTGCAGCAGTGGTAGGAGCGCCCGTCTCTTTTCTGGAAAAAGAGACGGGCGAACGGTTGGCGCAAAACGTTGGCCGAGCAGGTTCGTTGCTGCAGGGCTAAAGGGTTAGCGGGCAGCCGCACTAGGCGGATTGTTTAGAGGGCGTCCATCATTCTGGCGAATGACCGTGCGAGCCTCCGGGCACGAATCGCACTTTGGGATGAACCACCGGGTTAGCGGCATGACCTTGAAGGCTCTGGTCATCTGGGGTGCTGCCTAAGGCAGCGCTTTGAATCTTCGTTCTATCGGTCACCGCGGCACGGGTCAATTGGAGAAGGGCACATAGAAATGCGCCAGATTCCTCCTCTGGCGTGCTTTGGAAGTCGGTGGGTGTCAGTGGCAAAGTGGCCGTTTGTCGCTTTTCTAGTGTTAGCCCGTGAGCATGGGGATGCGAAGCCTCCCCATGCTCACGGGCTTAGCCGGAGAGGCCAAAATCGAGGCGAGTTGGCGACTGTCGCCATCCGCTCAGACGGCAAGGATGTAGATTGCACGCGGTCTGTCGCCAGTGTCGCCGTTGTCGCCGCCCTATCGGATGGGTACTACGTTCCGATCCCTAGCCACATTCATCGCGCTGGCCGAGAGATTGCCCGTCGACGCCTTCAGAATGTACTCGCTCCACCAAGCCATCATCGGCCGCCGCCGCTCGATGTAGTCGGCTCGGTTGTAGGCACTGCGCACCTCATCCTTGTCGACGTGCGCCAGCGCCACTTCGATGAGCTCCGGGTCCCACCCATGTTCATTCAATATGGTGCTGGCCATCGAGCGCATGCCGTGGCTGACCAAGCGGTCCTGGAAGCCCATGCGTTTCAACGCCATGTTGGCGGTCTGGCTATTGGCATGAGTACGAGGGTTTCGGTCTGCCGG
This sequence comes from Pseudomonas sp. LAIL14HWK12:I7, assembly GCF_000483465.1. Taxonomy (NCBI): domain Bacteria; kingdom Pseudomonadati; phylum Pseudomonadota; class Gammaproteobacteria; order Pseudomonadales; family Pseudomonadaceae; genus Pseudomonas; species Pseudomonas sp. LAIL14HWK12:I7. The sequence goes on along the minus strand of NZ_AXYZ01000017.1, from coordinate 79,283 downwards.
GAAGACGTATTCTCGATGACCACTGTGGGACTTCAGTATCTCCAGCAATGACATAGCTTGATCGCTCAACGGGATGCTGTGCGGTCGGCGCTTCTTCATCCGCTCTGGCGGGATGGTCCAGACACGCCTTTCAAAGTCGATGTCTGCCCAGCGAGTAGTCGCCGCCTCGGCGGGGCGAGTCATGGTGTGCAACTGCCATTCGATCAGACAACGGGTCGTGCGCTTGATACTGGCGTTCGCTATTTCCAGCATGAGTTCAGGAAGCTCCTCGGGTGGAAGCGCCGCCATGTTTTCTTTCTTCGGCTTCTTGAATACCGCCCGAATCCCGCTGAGTGGGTTCGCGAAAATCATTCCCGAATTGACCCCGTAGGTCATGATCTCGTTGAGGCGCTGGCTAAGCCGCTTCACCGTTTCCAAGCTGCCTTTGGCTTCGATAGGGCGAAGGATCTTTATCACCATCGGTGCGCTCACTTCCGAGATCGGAGTCGATTTCATGCTTGGGAAAACGTGCAGCGTGAGTGAGCGCCAGATGTCCTCGGCATAGGCCGGCGTGACCGAGTCCTTTTTCAGCTCGAACCAGGCGGTAGCTACTTTCTCGAACGTATGTTCCGTCTCGGCTAGCTTGGCCTGCGCGACATCATTGCGCTGAGCTTTTGGGTCGATCCCCTGCGCAAGTACTTCCCTAGCCTCAACCGCTTTTCGCCGAGCTTGCGCCAGAGAGACCTCAGGGTAGGAGCCGAGCGCCATGTTGATTCGATTTTTGGTGACCGGATGCCTGTAGTTGAAATTCCACTGCATCGAGCGGTTGACCCGGACTCGGAGCTGGAGGCCGTCGCCATCCGTGAGGACGTAGTCCTTGTCTTTGGGCTTGACCGCCTTGAGCTGGCGGTCGGAGAGACGAGCTGTTTGAGCGCACATGGGACGAGCTCCATGACACCTTTTGGTATTCCCAAGATTAGCCCTGGGTAGCCGGGAATACCACCGGGAATACCGGGGTGGCTGGAACTCAAAAAACCGTTGTGGCCCTCAAAATAGCAGTAAACCCTTGATTTAACTGACTTCCAGGCACAAAAAAAGACGTCCGTGGACGTCTTTGATTGATCATTTGGTGGAGCCGGGGGGATTTGAACCCCCGTCCGCCAGTACTCCGCTGTCGGTACTACATGCTTAGCCGTGTCTACTGATTTAATCCGCAGCCGCCCGACGGGCAGGGTGCTTTGGATGAGTTGGGTAAGTTTTAGTCGCTTTGCCCCCAACGTGCTACACGACGATCCTGTTCTGTATGACAATCATTTCGGGTTTACAGGCATCCCCTGATGATTGCTGGAGCCGAAGCTACCAGGAGAGCGGGCTCAGCTGCTTACGCAGCGAGAGCGTAACCCTCGTAGTTTTCGTCATTGGCAACTATAGAAAGTTGCAACAGTGGATTTACGAGTTCTGTTACCAACTCGGCATGCACCTAGAGTTTCGCTACCGGCGTCGAATCCTAATCGGCCCCACACTAGCTCTAGCTAACGCACCTTACGGTACGTGAGGCGAGTATACGCCATTGAGCGGGCGACGTCGACTACTGGTCCGGTCGCCCGCACAGGGGGTCATGTACCGCTGCCGCTGCCTTTCTCGGTTTTTTCCAGGCGCTCCAGCACTTTGCTGGTGATGGCGATGCATTCTTTGGTGTCGCCCGAGGCCTGCGCGGCCTTGGCTTTGTCGACGTGCTCGGTCAGGGCTTTGTCCAGGCCTTCGGAGGTGGCGCCGGCGGTGGCCATGCTGTCATCGATCTTTTGCAGGTTGGTGGTGCAGAGGTCGTCGGCGGCAAACACCGGCGATGCCAACAAGGTGGCGGCCGCGAACAGGGCCGATAGCGCGGTACCTTTCATGGGTGTCTCCTTCTAAGGCCTCTGGAAGGTGGGCCTGTTAAGTGGACTGCGCAGGTTTGGCGTGGGTTCAATCGGGATGCTGGCAGGGCGATATGATGCGGCTGTAGGGGGATTCTGAACTTGAAACTAAATGCTTCGTGGTGGATGGGTTTGGGAATTATCCTACTGGCGCTGCAGCGGTTTCTCTGTTGTCGATGATGGGCGTTGGGGCTAGTTTCCCTGGGTCGCTGAGGTTTGGCGATCGGGTGTGAGAGCCCGCTCCATTCAAGAGTTTTACCGTCATGGTAGCTGTGCGCGGGCAGGCCTTGTGCCTGGCCGGTTTTCCTCCTTGTTTGGCCGGTCTCTCACCCCGCGTACAGCTGCCACCTATTCCTGTGAGAGGGAATGGGTGGGGCCTCATGCAATCAAACGAGAGAGAAATATGAAGAAGATTGTTCCTGATCCACCCAGCCAAACGTCGCCACGTCCGTTCTATACCATCGACAACAAGGTCCCTTCACCGGAGGCGTTGCTGTACGCCATTCAGCTGATGCGCGGGATTGAAGACACGTTGGACGAATACATTTGCGGCAATGCCGGTGAGCCGGGGATCGGCATGCTGGTGAATTCGGTGCATAACGTGCAGATGAGTAGGGCGTTGGCTGAGCTGGTGTTGGGGCGCGAGCCATTATGTTAGTCAGTTGAGGCCAGTGGGGTCGCTGTGCGACCCATCGCAGGCAAGCCAGCTCCTACAGGGGGGCGTGCAGCTTTCAAGGGCAGTGTTAGCTCTGAGGTAGGAGTGGGTTAGCAGGGCATTTTTGGCGCCTGTGCGATCGAGCGCCGCCCGCGCGGCGCATCGCGAGCAACGCTCGCTCCTACGTCTGTTTCGGGCCAGTCACGCCTGTGCCTGCCCGCGCGACCGCCTTGTTTATTCGACGCGATATCGCGCCATGCACCAAAGGCGGTCGCGCGCATATGCCCCAGGAATAATTGGCCCGAAACAAACGTAGCGAGCGTTGCTCGCGATGCGCCGCGCGGGCGGCGCTCGATCTCATAGGCGCTGAAAACGCCTTGGCGAACACACCACACACCACCCCTAGCCGATGCTAGGCATCAGATAACACGCGGGCGGGTGACGCGGTCTACCAGGTACACCAGGCCGTGGTAGTCGATGCCGCTGTGGCTCGACAACCCGATTTCGCAGGTGCGGCTGGTGGAAATGCCTTCGCTGCAATACTGCACCGCATCCTTCAGGCTGCGCAGCGCGTGGGCATTGAGCTCGGGCGTGGTGAAGCCTTTATCACCGGCAAACCCGCAGCAGTGAATACCTTCCGGGATCACCACCTGGTTGCTGCAACGCCGCGCCAGGTCGATCAGCGCTTGGCTTTCGCCTAGGTGCTGGGTGCTGCAGGTCACGTGCACGGCCACCGGCTCGTCCTGGGGGGTGAACTCCAGTTTGTCCAGCAGGTGGGTGCGGATGAAGCGCACGGGGTCGTACAGGTCCAGGCGGGTGTCGCCCAGGTCTTGCACCAGGCGCAGGGTGCACGGGCTGGTGTCGCAGTAGATCGGGTCGAGGCCGCCGCGGCTGGCGTGCAGCAGGGCGTTGATCAGTTCCTGGCGCTTGTGCTCGGCCTGCTCTGGGTAACCTTTGGAGGCGAACGGTTGGCCGCAGCAGAGGCTGTCGGCATTGTCGGGGAACACGACTTGGTAACCGGCTTTTTCCAGCAGGGCGCGGGTTTTGTCCAGCAGCGAGCTTTGTTCGCGGTCGGCATAGGCGGGGCCCATCACGCGCGAGACGCAGGCGGCCAGGTACACGACGCGGGGGCGGGCGTCGTTGCTCGCTGGGCCGAAGTCGATGGCGCGCAGCGGCTGGGGCATGGCGGGCGTCCACTGGGGCAGTCGGCCGTTGCTGGCGTTGCTCAGCGATGCGGTCAGGCGGCTTAGGCGTGGGGCGCCGAGCAGCTTGCGGGCGGTGTTGGCGGCGGTGAGGGTGAGGCGGGCGCCACTCAAGGCCGTGTGGAAATGGTCGGCCAGCCAGTCGGCGGTTTTTTCGTGCTCGGCGGCCTGGCTGCGCAGCTTCTTCACCAGCTCGCCGGTGTTGATGCCGACTGGGCAGCGCTGGGCGCACAAACCGGTGGCGGCGCAGGTGTCGAGGCCTTGGTATTGGTAGGTTTTGAGCAGTTCACGGGTGTCGACGCCGGCGCGTTTTTTGGCCTGGATATCACGCCACATGACGATGCGCTGGCGCGGGCTGAGGGTCAGGCCTTTGGAGGGGCACACGGGTTCGCAGAAGCCGCACTCGATGCACTTGTCGACGATTTCGTCGGCAGCCGGCAGGGGCTTGAGGTGTTTCAGGTGGATGTCTGGATCGATGCTCAACACCACGTCGGGGTTGAGGATGCCATTGGGGTCGAGCAGGCGTTTGAGTGCCCACATCAACTGGTAGGCGTCATGGCCCCACTCCAGTTCCACGAACGGCGCCATGTTGCGCCCGGTGCCGTGCTCGGCCTTCAGCGAGCCACCGAACTCCACGGCCACCAGTTGGGCCACGTCGTCCATGAAGGCTTGGTAACGCGCGACTTCTTCGGCGCTGTTGAAGCCCTGGGTGAAGACGAAGTGCAGGTTGCCCTCAAGGGCATGGCCGAAAATGATCGCCTCGTCGTAGTGGTGCTTGTCGAACAGCTGGATCAGGCGGTTGACGCCCTCGGCCAGTTGCTCGACGGGGAAGGTGACGTCTTCGATGATCACTGTGGTGCCGGTCTGGCGCACGGCGCCGACGGCGGGGAAGGTGTCTTTGCGGATTTTCCACAGCTGGTTGTACACCGCTGGGTCTTCGCTGAACTCGACCTTTTGCTCCAGGGGGTAATCGGCAATCGACGCCATTACGTGGTGCAGTTGTTCGTGCAGCAGCGTCTGGCTGGCGGCGCGGGATTCGATCAGCAGCGCGCAGGCATTGTCTGACAGGCCTTTTACCCACAGGGGCATGCCGGGCATGTTTTGCACCGAGCGCAGGCTGCGGCGGTCGAGCAGTTCGACGGCGGAAACGGGCTGGCGCTTGAGCACGGTTACCGCGCGGCAGCAGCTCTCGACGCTGGGGAACACCAGCAAGGCGCTGGCCTTGTGTGGGTGGTCTGGCACGGTGTCGTAGGTGACGGCGCTGATGAAGCCCAGCGTGCCTTCAGACCCAACCAGCAAGTGCTGCAGGATATCGAGTGGCTGGTCGTAGTCCACCAGCGCATTGAGCGACAGGCCGGTGGTGTTCTTCAGCCGGTACTTGTGGCGGATGCGGTCTGCCAGTTCGGTGTTGGCGCGGGTTTCGCGGCCCAGGCGGGCCAGGGCTTCCAGCAGGTCGGCATGGCTGTGCTCGAAGGCCGCGACGCTGGCCGGGTCTTCGCTGTCCAGGCGGGTGCCGTCGGCCAGTACCAGGCGCAGGCCGGCCAGGGTGTGATAGGTGTTTTGCGCAGTGCCGCAGCACATGCCGCTGGCGTTGTTGGCGACGATGCCGCCGATTTTGCAGGCGTTGATCGAGGCGGGGTCTGGGCCGATCTTGCGGCCGTAGGGGGCCAGCCAGGCGTTGGCCTGGGCGCCGATGACGCCGGGCTGCAAGCGGATTTGCTCACCCTGGCCGCGGATCTCGCGGCCGTTCCAGTTGTCGCCGAGCACAATCAGTACCGAGTCGCTGATGGCCTGCCCAGACAGGCTGGTGCCGGCGGCGCGGAAGGTCACCGGCACGCGCTCGCGCTGGGCCAGCTGCAGCAGGCCGACCACTTCGTCTTCAGACTCGACGCGCACCACCAGCTTGGGGATCAGCCGATAGAAGCTGGCATCGGTGCCAAAGGCCAGGGTGGAGGTCGGGTCATCGAAACGGCGTTCGGCAGGTATCAGGCGCTCGACATCACGCAGGAACGCAGCGGGCAGGCTCATGCAATCTCCTCGCGGGGCCACGGCGTCTGGTGCGCCGCATGCCCCGGTCAATCAGGCGGTGTTTCGTGGGGGCGCGTTCAGGCGCCCAGTTCGCGGACCAGCGAGTCGCGGGTGATCTCGCTGATCGACTTGGCGCCGGTCAGCACCATGGCCACGCGCATTTCTTTCTCGAACAGTTCGAGCAGGTTCTTCACCCCGGCTTCGCCATGCACGGCGAGGGCCCAGAGGAAGGCGCGGCCGATCAGCACGGTGTCGGCGCCCATGGCGATCATGCGCACCACGTCGAGGCCGCTGCGGATGCCGGAGTCGGCGAGAATCTTCAGGTCGCCTTTCACCGCGTCGGCAATCGCCGGCAGGGCGCGGGCGCTGGACAACACGCCGTCGAGCTGGCGGCCGCCGTGGTTGGACACGACGATGCCGTCGGCACCGAACTTGACCGCGTCGCGGGCATCGTCGGCATCCAGGATGCCCTTGATGATCATCGGGCCTTCCCAGAAGTCGCGGATCCACTCCAGGTCTTTCCAGGAGATCGACGGGTCGAAGTTGTTGCCCAGCCAGCCGATGTAGTCGGCAAGGCCCGTGGGGTTGCCACGGTATTTGGAGATGTTGCCGAGGTCGTGCGGGCGGCCCATCACGCCGACGTCCCACGCCCATTCAGGGTGGGTCATGGCTTGCAGCACGCGGCGCATCGGCCCGTTTTTGCCGCTCATGCCGGAGTGGGCGTCGCGGTAGCGGGCGCCGGGTACGGGCATGTCGACGGTGAACACCAGGGTCTTGACCCCGGCCGCCTTGGCCCGCTCCAGCGCATTGCGCATGAAGCCGCGGTCCTTGAGCACGTACAGCTGGAACCACATCGGCCGGTTGATGGCCGGGGCGACTTCCTCGATCGGGCACACCGACACCGTCGACATGGTGAACGGAATGCCGTGGGCCGCGGCGGCGCGCGCGGCCTGGACTTCGCCACGGCGGGCGTACATGCCGGTCAGGCCGACCGGGGCCAGGGCCACGGGCATGCTCAGGGTTTCGTCGAACAGCTGGGTTTCCAGGCTGAGCTCGGACATGTTCTTCAACACGCGCTGGCGCAGGGCGATGCTGGCCAGGTCCGAGACGTTGTGGCGCAACGTGTGCTCGGCGTAAGCGCCGCCGTCGGCGTAGTGGAAGAGGAAGGGGGGCAGCTTGCGTTGGGCCGCGGCGCGATAGTCGGTAGAGGCGGAAATGATCATGGATTCTCGCAGCGTTGCTTGAGGGGAATGCCGGGCGCAGCGTGGCGCCCGGCCCCTTTCACTTTAGTGATGAACCAGCATGCCGGTCAGCCAGTAAGCCTGGATCAGGGTGATCAGGCCCACGATGGTGGCGAAGAACAGGCTGTGCTTGACGGTGAAGCGGAACAGGTCGGATTCCTTGCCCACCAGGCCGGTGGCGGCGCAGGCCACGGCGATGGATTGTGGCGAGATCATCTTGCCGGTCACGCCGCCGCTGGTGTTGGCGGCCACCAGCAGGGTGTCGTTGACCCCGATCTGGTGTGCGGTGGTGGCTTGCAGCGAGCTGAACAGGGCGTTGGACGAGGTGTCCGAGCCTGTCAGGAACACGCCCAGCCAGCCGAGGAACGGCGAGAAGAACGGGAACGCGGCGCCGGTGCCGGCCAGGACCAGGGCCATGGTCGAGGACATGCCCGAGTAGTTGGTGACGAAGGCGAAGGCCAGCACCATGCCGATCGACAGGATGGGCCAACGCAGTTCCCAGAACGTCTCTTTGAAAGTGGTCAGACCAGTTTTGAAGTTGATCTTGAGCACTGCCATGGAGATCAGCGCCGAGAGGAAGATCGCGGTGCCGGTGGCGGAGATCGGGTCGAGCTTGAACACCGCTGGCATGGCGGTCGGCGCGGCAACGATCGGCGCGGTCTTGATCACCAGTTGGTCAAGGTGCGGGATGGCGAAGTTGAACACGAAGTTGTACATCGCACCGCCTGGCGCGAATGCGGCCTTGAATGGCTTCAAGGTCCAGATGGTGACCAGCACGGTGAGGATCAGGAACGGCGACCAGGCCTTGAAGATCTCGCCGAAGCTGTAAGGGCTTGGCTGGCTGCCGCCGGATTGCACGACGGCCGCGCCGACGCTGCCTTTGGCTTGTGCGAACGAGCGCTTGGGCTGCCAGACTTTGAGGAACAGGGTCAGGCAGATCAGGCTGGCCAGGGCCGAGGTGATGTCCGGCAGCTCTGGGCCGATGAAGTTCGAGGTGAAGTACTGGGTAACGGCGAAGCTCAGGCCGGCGACCAGGGCGGCGGGCCAGGTTTCTTTCACGCCGCGCAGGCCGTCCATCATGAACACCAGCCAGAACGGCACGAACAGCGACAGCAGCGGCAGTTGGCGGCCGGTCATGGCGCCAATGTGGAAGGCGTCGATGCCGGTGACCTGGCCGGCCACGATGATCGGGATGCCCAGCGCGCCGAAGGCGACCGGCGCGGTGTTGGCGATCAGGCACAGGCCGGCGGCGTACAGCGGGTTGAAGCCCAGGCCCACCAGCAGTGCGGCAGTGATGGCCACCGGGGCGCCGAAGCCGGCCGCGCCTTCGAGGAAGGCACCAAAGCAGAAGCCGATCAGCAGCACTTGCAGGCGCTGGTCGTCGGTGATCGACAGCACCGAGCTGCGGATCACTTCGAACTGGCCGCTCTTGACCGTGAGTTTGTACAGGAACACCGCGGCAACGATGATCCAGGCAATCGGCCAGAGGCCGTAGAGGAAGCCATAACCCGCGGCGGCGAAGGCCATGTCGACAGGCATCTGGAAGGCGAAGATCGCCACCAGGATCGACAGCGCGAGGGTGATGCTGCCGGCGACGTGGCCTTTGAGGCGGAACACGGCGAGGGCGAGGAAGAAGAACACGATAGGGATGACCGCCGCCAGTGCGGACAGGCCAAGACTACCAAGCGGGCTATAGAGTTGTTGCCAGGTTTGCATATGGGGTGACCCCTAATTGTTGTTGGTCAGCACTGGCATTGGATAATTGGTAAGACCAATTTACAATGTCTGGGCGCTAGGTTAAAAGCGCTGTCGTGGGTGTGTCAATTTGTCCGACACAAAACTTTGGTCGCGTGCCGATGAGTGGGCGTCTGATGGCCTTGGAAAAACCCAGGGTGATGGGTGTGTGCGCGGCGCGGATCGGCGAGAATAGGGCCCCCTGAAATTTGCCGGGGGTTTGTGGAGAGCATGTGATGGTTTTTGATCAGGTCCGCCAACGGCGCCTGTCCGACGACATCGTCGATCGGTTGGAAGGGATGATTCTCGAAGGCACGCTGACCTCGGGCCAGCGCTTGCCGGCTGAGCGCGTTCTGGCCGAACAGTTCGGTGTGTCGCGCCCGTCACTGCGTGAGGCGATTCAGAAGCTGGTGGCCAAGGGGCTGCTGATCAGCCGCCAGGGCGGTGGCAACTTTGTTGCCGAATCGCTGGGGTCGACGTTCAGCGACCCGCTGTTGCAGCTGCTTGAGCACAGCCCTGAAGCGCAGCGCGACCTGCTCGAATTTCGCCATACCCTCGAGGCGTCCTGCGCGTATTACGCGGCCCAGCGCGCCACCGAGCCTGACCGTGCACGGCTGAAAGAGGCTTTTGACACGCTGCAGGACTGTTACACCCGCGTTGACGAAGTGACCCGGGCAGAGGAGGGCGCCGCTGACGCGCGTTTCCACCTGGCGATAGCCGAGGCCAGCCATAACGCGGTCTTGCTGCATACCATCCGCGGTTTGTTCGACCTGCTAAAGCGGAACGTGGTGACCAATATCGGTGGGATGTATCAGCAGAGGACTGAAACGCGGGACATGCTGATCAGTCAGCACCGGGAGCTGTACCTGGCGATTGTCGAGGGCAGGGCGGAGGAGGCGCGGGAGGTTTCCAGCCGGCACATTTTGTATGTGCAGGAGGTGCTGGAGGAGGCGCACGAAGAGGCCCAGCGCGTGGCGCGGGCGGAGCGGCGCAGCGGGCGCTGAGGTTTGCGTTTGCAGCACGGGCCTCTTCGCGGGGCAAGCCCGCTCCCACAGGCTATGTGCAGAACCTTGTGGGAGCGGGCTTGCCCGCGAAGAGGCCCTCACAGGCTAAAGAAGATCTAGTCTTCCTTGCCCTTGTTACGCACGGCACGCTGCAGCTCGCGGTTGGAATCGCGTTCGCGCACGGTGTCGCGCTTGTCGAATTCCTTCTTGCCCTTGCCAAGCGCGATCTCGCACTTGATCAGGTGCTTGCTCCAGTACAGCGCCAAAGCCACACAGGTGTAGCCTTTCTGCGCCACGGCCGCTTCCACCCGCTCGAGCTCGCGCTTGTTCAGCAGCAGCTTGCGTGAGCGGATAGGGTCGGCGATGACGTGGGTGCTGGCCGTGGTCAGCGGGGTGATGTGGCTGCCGAACAGCCAGGCTTCGCCATCCTTGAGCAGCACGTAGCTGTCGGTCAGGTGCGCCTTGCCGGCCCGCAGGCTCTTTACTTCCCAACCGGACAGGACCAGCCCGGCCTCGAACTTGTGTTCGATGAAGTAATCGTGTCGCGCTTTCTTGTTTTGCGCGATGGTCCCGGTCGGATGTTTCTTTTGTTTAGCCATAGGGGCGGCATTATAGGCAACTCGATGCGTGGTCGGCTATGGGATTTCGGTGTGCTTGAGCCACCGCAATGAATACCGGACAATACAGGCCCTGTCGTAGGTACAGAACCTGCTTTTGGCACGCTGCGAAGCGCCGCCACCCAGCCTTGGAAGTGACGCCTGGATGACTACCCATATTCAACGCTCCGCCCTGCTACCGTATCCCGCCCAGGCGCTTTACGATCTGGTCAATGACGTGGCGAGCTACCCGCAATTTCTGCCGTGGTGCTCGGCATCGACGGTCATCGAGGCCAGTGACACGCACATGCGCGCTAAGCTGGAGGTTGCCAAAGGTGGCATGAGCCAGCATTTCGTCACGCGCAATGTGCTGGTGCCTGGGCAGTCCATCGAAATGAACCTGGAAGAGGGGCCGTTCTCCCAGCTGCACGGTGTGTGGGTGTTCAAGCCACTGGGCGAGAAGGCCTGCAAGATCAGCCTGGACTTGTCCTTCGATTATGCTGGGCCGCTGGTACGGGCGACGTTGGGGCCGCTGTTCAATCAGGCCGCCAACACCTTGGTAGATGCCTTCTGCCAGCGCGCCAAGCAGCTCAATAGCTGAGTAGTGGCGCACAAAAAAGCCCGGGCCAAGGCCCGGGCTTTTTGATGACCGCCGCGCTTACTGCGGGGAGGTTTCCAGCGGTGCCGGCGTCGGGACCGGGGTGGTCTCGATGGTGTCGATCTCGCGCTGGATGGATTCTTCCACCGAACCGGGTTTGGCCGGTTTCTCTTCAGGCTGCGGCGTGGCCTGCTCTGGCTGGGTTGCCGGGCTGACCGTGGTGTCGCTGCTGCCACCGAGGATTTCCTGGTCGCGGCTCACACCTGGCATGAAGTCGCCAGACAGGCTGACCAACTGGTCGCTTTCGTTGAAGAAAATGCTCATGCGCTCTTGCTGGCGTTTTCCGCCACCAGGCTGCAGGCTGTACAGGTAATCCCAACGGTTGGTGTTGAACGTGTCCTGAATCAGGGGGTTGCCCATGATAAACCTTACTTGCCGTCGGGTCATTCCCGGGCGTAATTGGTCTATCATGTCCTGCGTGACGACATTGCCCTGCTGGATGTCGATTTTGTAAACCCCGGGAAACGAGCAACCGGCGAGTGCGAGCAGTCCCACTAGGGTGAGGCTGGTTAGCAAGAGCTTGGTGTTTTGCATCGGTGGGCGACTTCCACTATCTTGGCTGGACAACGTAAACCCCGATCATACCCGTATTAAGAGAAGCTGCGAAGCAGCATCGGCGAGAAAGCTGACCATGGTTGAAAATAGCGAATTACGCAAAGCCGGTCTCAAGGTTACCCTGCCTCGAGTAAAGATCCTTCAGATGCTCGATTCTACCGAGCAGCGTCACATGAGTGCCGAGGATGTCTACAAGGCCTTGATGGAAGCTGGTGAGGACGTCGGCCTGGCCACCGTCTACCGCGTGCTGACCCAGTTCGAAGCGGCGGGTCTGGTGGTTCGCCACAACTTCGACGGCGGTCATGCGGTCTTCGAACTGGCGGATGGCGGTCACCACGACCACATGGTCAACGTGGAGAACGGTGAAGTCATCGAGTTCATGGATGCTGAAATCGAGCGGCGTCAGCGCGAGATCGTGGCCGAGCATGGCTACGAGCTGGTGGACCACAACCTGGTCCTCTATGTGCGTAAGAAAAAGTAACGATTTCGATCGTTATAAATAGCAAAGGCGACCTTCGGGTCGCCTTTGTGCTTTTGGGGTAGGAGCAGCCTTGTGCTGCGAAGAGGCCGGTGAAAACACAGTAGGACTGTGCTGCTGCCATTGGCCTTTTCGCAGCACAAGGCTGCTCCTACAGGTAATGCGTAGGCCAGTCATTAAGCAGGTAACGCATAGGTCAGTCATTAAGCAGCTAATGCATAGTCCGGTCACTAAGCCTTGCCGCTGACTACCATCTTGCGTGCATGTGCCAGGGATTCCTTGGTCAGGTCGATGCCGCCCAGCATGCGCGCCACTTCTTCGACCCGTTCGCGTTTACCCAGGCTGGCCACCGCTGTGTGGGTGGTGTCGCTGTGGCGCACCTTGTGCACGAACAGGTGGTGATGCCCTTGTGCCGCGACCTGCGGCAGGTGGGTTACGGTCAGTACCTGGCCGCGGTCACCCAGCCGGCGCAGCAGTTGGCCGACGATCTCCGCAGTAGGGCCGCCGATGCCGACGTCGACTTCGTCAAACACCAGGGTGGGGATACGCGAGGTCTGTGCAGTGATCACCTGGATCGCCAGGCTGATGCGTGACAGCTCGCCACCCGACGCGACCTTGGCCAGGCCTTTGAGTGGCTGGCCGGGGTTGGCGCTCACCAGCAGTTCGATTTGCTCGAGGCCGTGGGGCGACAGGTCGTTGCCTTCGTTGGGGGTAAGCTCGATGCAGAAGCGACCACCCGGCATACCCAGGCGTTGGACTTCTTGCTCGACGGCGACCGCCAACTGTTGCGCGGCCTGCTGGCGCAAGGCGCTCAGCTCGCGAGCCCGCTCTTTATAGTGCTGGGCATAGGCGGCCAGCTCTTCGCCCAGGCGCTCGATCGATTCGTCGCTGGCGTTCAAGCCTTCCAGCTCTTCCATCAAGCGCTGCTGCAGATGCGGCAGTTCGGTGGGGTGCACGCGGTGTTTGCGGGCCAGGGTGTAGATAGTGTCGAGGCGCTCTTCCAGGGCCTGCAGGCGCATGGGGTCGGCGTCGAAGTGATCCAGGAAGCGGTTGAGCTCGCCCACGGCTTCTTCGACCTGAATCTGCGCGCTGGCAATCAGGTTGGCGGCTTCGCCCAGTGCCTTGGGTGAATTGGTGGCGGCACCCAGCCGATTGAGGCTGGAGGTGAGGGCGCTGAGCACGTTGCCCGAGTCGCTCTCGCTGCACTGGTCGATGACCTGGCGGCAGATGCCGAACAGGGCTTCGGCGTTGGTCAGGTTTTTGTGTTCCTGCTCCAACTGCACCAGCTCGTTTTCGCCCAGGCCGAGGTTGTCCAGCTCCTCGAGCTGATAGCTCAACAGCTGGTGGCGGGCGCGTTGCTCGTCACCGGAATTGGACAGGCGCTCCAGCTCCAGGCGGGTCTGGTTCCAGCGCTTGGCGGCCAGTTGCACCTGGCGGGCCAGGTCGATGGCGCCGGCGTATTCGTCCAGCAGGCGCCGATGGGTGTCGGTTTTGAGCAGCGACTGGTGCTCGTGCTGGCTGTGGATGTCGATCAGCAGTTCGCCAAGCGATTTGAGGTCGCTGAGCGGGCAAGGCGTGCCATTGATGTAGCCACGGCTGCGGCCTTCGGCGGTGATCACTCGGCGCAGGATGCACGGGCCGTCGTTGTCCAGGTCACGCTCGGCCAGCCAGGTGCTGGCTTCGGGGATGTCTGCCAGGTCGAAGGTGGCGAGGATGTCCGCCTTGTCTGCCCCGGGGCGCACCACGCCGCTGTCTGCGCGGTCGCCGAGGGCCAGGCCGAGGGCGTCGAGCATGATCGATTTGCCTGCGCCGGTCTCGCCGGTGATGACGGACATGCCGCGGGCAAGTTCGAGGTCAAGGTGTTCGACGATGGCGTAGTTGTGAATGGACAGGTGCACCAGCATGGGGCGGCTCCCGAAGGTTCAGGTCTGGTTATTTATACAGTACTTTTTTCCGCCCTGACAATGCCCGCTCACAGATTCTCATGTGGCGCGGAAAACCACGCTGCCCCTTGAAGCTGGTTTTTCCGGCCCCATATAGCCGACAACAAAGGCGAGCCTGGCTCGTAATCCAGAAATTTGCGCAGGAGAGACCCAATGGCTGACGAACAGCTGAATGAGAAAGACCTTAACGTCGAAGAAACCGGTGCAGATACTGTCGGCGCCCGTGTTCTGGAGCTCGAGGAACAGCTGGCCGCCGCCAAGGATCAGTCGCTGCGCGCTGTTGCCGATTTGCAGAACGTGCGCCGTCGCGCCGAGCAGGATGTCGAGAAGGCCCACAAGTTCGCCCTGGAGAAGTTCGCGGGTGACCTGCTGCCAGTAATCGACAGCCTGGAGCGCGGCCTGGAACTGTCCAATGCCGACGACGAAAGTATCAAGCCGATGCGTGAAGGCATCGAGCTGACCCTGAAAATGTTCCACGACACCCTCAAGCGCTACAACCTTGAGCCTGTCGACCCGCACGGCGAACCGTTCAACGCTGAGCACCATCAGGCCATGGCCATGCAGGAAAGCGCCGACGTAGAGCCCAACAGCGTGCTCAAGGTGTTCCAGAAAGGCTACCTGCTCAACGGCCGCCTGCTGCGCCCCGCCATGGTGGTGGTCAGCAAGGCGCCAAGCGCAGCTCAGCCTTCGATCAATGAACAGGCTTGAAATCCTCCGGGGCAACCCCATCTAGGTGTCAAGCCTTCAAGTATTACCGCAGTTGGCCAAAGTAGTCGCTGCTACCAAATTCAAGTTTCGGGAGAGTTAACATGGGTAAAATCATCGGTATCGACCTGGGGACCACCAACTCGTGCGTCTCCATCCTGGAAAACGGTAACGTCAAAGTCATCGAAAACGCCGAGGGTGCGCGTACTACCCCTTCGATCGTGGCCTACGCCAACGATGGCGAAATCCTGGTGGGTCAGTCGGCCAAGCGCCAGGCTGTCACCAACCCGCACAACACCCTGTTCGCAGTGAAGCGCCTGATTGGCCGCCGCTTCGAAGAGGATGTCGTGCAAAAAGACATTCAGCTGGTTCCGTACAAGATCGCCAAGGCCGACAACGGTGACGCCTGGGTTGAAGTCAACGGCCAGAAAATGGCACCGCCGCAAATCAGCGCCGAAGTGCTGAAGAAAATGAAGAAGACCGCCGAAGACTACCTCGGCGAGCCTGTCACCGAAGCGGTCATCACCGTTCCGGCCTACTTCAACGACAGCCAGCGCCAGGCTACCAAAGACGCCGGCCGCATCGCCGGTCTGGACGTCAAGCGCATCATCAACGAGCCGACCGCTGCTGCACTGGCGTACGGCATGGACAAGGCCAAGGGCGACCACACTGTCATCGTTTATGACCTGGGTGGCGGTACCTTCGACGTTTCGGTCATCGAAATCGCCGAAGTCGACGGTGAGCACCAGTTCGAAGTACTGGCGACCAACGGTGACACCTTCCTGGGTGGCGAAGACTTCGACATGCTGCTGATCGACTACCTGGTCGAGGAGTTCAAGAAAGAGTCCGGCATGAACCTGAAGGGCGACCCTCTGGCCATGCAGCGTCTGAAAGAAGCCGCGGAAAAGGCCAAGATCGAGCTGTCTTCCGCTCAGTCGACCGACGTCAACCTGCCGTACATCACTGCAGACGCCACCGGTCCTAAGCACCTGAACGTGAAGATCTCCCGCGCCAAGCTGGAGTCGCTGGTAGAAGGGCTGGTGCAGCGCACCATCGAGCCTTGCCGCATCGCGCTGAAAGACGCTGGCATCGAAGCCAGCAAGATCGACGACGTGATCCTGGTCGGTGGCCAGACCCGTATGCCGCTGGTACAGAAAACCGTTGCTGACTTCTTCGGCAAGGAAGCACGCAAGGACGTCAACCCGGACGAAGCCGTCGCCATGGGCGCCGCTATCCAGGGTGCCGTTCTGGCCGGTGACGTCAAAGACGTTCTGCTGCTGGACGTCAGCCCGCTGACCCTGGGTATCGAAACCATGGGTGGCGTGATGACCGCGCTGATCGAGAAAAACACCACCATCCCGACCAAGAAGTCGCAGGTGTTCTCGACTGCCGACGACAACCAGGGCGCAGTGACCATTCACGTGCTGCAGGGTGAGCGTAAGCAAGCTTCGCAGAACAAGTCGCTGGGCAAGTTCGACCTGGCTGACATCCCGCCAGCACCGCGTGGTGTTCCGCAGATCGAAGTGACCTTCGACATCGACGCCAACGGCATCCTGCACGTCGGCGCGAAAGACAAGGCCACCGGCAAGACCCAGTCGATCGTGATCAAGGCCAACTCCGGCCTGTCCGACGATGAAATCGAGAAAATGGTGCGTGATGCCGAGGCCAACGCCGAGGAAGACCGCAAGTTCGAAGAGCTGGCCGGTGCCCGTAACCAGGGTGATGCGCTGGTTCACTCGACCCGCAAGATGGTCGCAGATGCAGGTGACAAGGTCACCGCTGAAGAAAAAACTGCCATCGAAGCTGCCGTCGTTGCCCTGGAAGCCGCTGTAAAAGGCGACGACAAGGCCGCGATCGACGCCAAGGTCGAAGAGCTGTCCAAGGTGTCGGCACCGGTTGCCCAGAAGATGTACGCCGAGCAGTCGGCCGAACAGCCTCAGGGCGGCGCGCAGCAGGCCGAGCCGGAAGCCAAGCACGATGACGTGGTTGACGCCGAGTTCGAAGAAGTAAAAGGCGACGACAAGAAGTAATCGTTGCATGTTGTCGGCCAGCTCACCGGCGGTTGTCGGTGAGCTGGTAGGATGTCGCCGCGCGGGGGCTTGCTCCCGCGTTGGCGTATCTGGAATTCGAGAATTTTTACAGCATCTGTCAGGGCCATTCGTGGTGTTTGGGCGGGTGCTGATGGCGCGGCGCAGATGCCGAACGCCCAACAAGGTGCAAATGACCTATGTCCAAGCGTGATTATTATGAGGTCCTGGGTGTCGAGCGCGGCGCCAGTGAAGCTGACCTGAAAAAGGCCTATCGCCGCCTGGCGATGAAGTTCCACCCGGACCGCAACCCAGGCGACAAAGAGTCGGAAGACAAGTTCAAGGAGGCCAACGAGGCCTACGAAGTGCTGTCTGACGCCAGCAAGCGCGCGGCGTTCGACCAGTACGGCCACGCCGGCGTCGACCCAAGCATGGGCGGCGGTGGTGCAGGCTTCGGCGGCGCCAACTTCTCTGACATCTTTGGTGATGTGTTCAGTGACTTCTTCGGTGGCGGCGGCGGCCGCGGCGGTGGTCGTGGTGGTGCCCAGCGTGGCAGCGACCTGCGCTACACCCTGGAGCTGAACCTGGAAGAAGCGGTGCGTGGCACCACGGTCAGTATCCGCGTGCCGACGCTGGTCAATTGCACGCCTTGCGACGGTTCTGGCGCGAAGAAGGGCTCGACCCCGTCGACCTGCCCGACGTGCGGCGGTATTGGCCAAGTGCGTATGCAGCAAGGCTTCTTCTCGGTGCAGCAGACCTGCCCGCGTTGCCATGGCCAGGGCAAGATCATTACCGACCCTTGCAATTCGTGCCATGGCGAAGGCCGTGTCGAGGAATACAAGACGCTGTCGGTCAAGGTGCCTGCAGGTGTCGATACCGGCGACCGCATTCGCCTGTCGGGCGAAGGCGAGGCCGGTACCCACGGTGGCCCGACTGGCGACCTGTACGTGGTGATCAATGTGCGTGAGCACGAGATCTTCCAGCGTGATGGCAAGCACCTGTACTGCGAAGTGCCGATCAGCTATACCGATGCAGCGCTGGGTGGCGAGCTGGAAGTGCCAACCCTCGATGGCCGCGTGAAGCTGAAGATTCCGGAAGGTACCCAGACCGGCAAGCAGTTCCGCTTGCGTGGCAAGGGTGTTGCGCCGGTGCGCGGTGGCGGTGCCGGTGACCTGCTGTGCCGTGTGGCGGTGGAAACCCCGGTCAACCTCAGCCGTCGTCAGCGCGAGCTGCTCGAAGAGCTGCGTGATTCGCTGGAAGGCGACAGCTCCCATTCGCCCAAGGCCAGTGGCTGGTTCGACGGTGTAAAGCGCTTCTTCGGCGATCTCTGACAAGGAAATAGCGATGCGACGTATTGCAGTGATGGGTGCAGCAGGGCGGATGGGCAAAACCCTCATCGAGGCCGTGCAGCAAACGCCAGGAGCCGGGTTGACGGCGGCGATCGATCGCCCTGACAGCTCGCTGGTCGGGGCTGATGCAGGTGAGCTGGCGGCCCTCGGTCGGATCGGCGTGCTGCTGTCCGATGACCTGGCCAAGGTTGCCGACGAATTCGACGTGCTGATCGACTTCACCCACCCTTCGGTAACCCTGAAGAACCTGGCCTTCTGCCGCAAGCACGGTAAGGCGATGATTATCGGCACCACCGGTTTCAGCGTCGAAGAGAAGCAATTGCTGGCTGACGCGGGCAAGGAAATCCCGATCGTGTTCGCCGCCAACTTCAGTGTGGGCGTCAACCTCAGCCTCAAGCTGCTGGACATGGCGGCGCGGGTGCTGGGTGATGATGTCGACATCGAGATCATCGAAGCGCACCACCGTCACAAGGTCGATGCGCCGTCGGGTACTGCGCTGCGCATGGGCGAAGTGGTTGCCAATGCGTTGGGCCGTAACCTGCAGGAAGTGGCAGTGTATGGCCGTGAAGGCCAGACCGGCGCGCGTGATCGCAAGACTATTGGCTTCGCCACCGTGCGTGCCGGTGATGTGGTGGGTGACCACACCGTGCTGTTCGCCGCTGAAGGCGAGCGCCTGGAGATCACCCACAAAGCGTCGAGCCGCATGACGTTCGCCAAGGGTGCGGTACGTGCCGCGCTGTGGCTGGATGGGCGCGAGCCGGGCCTGTACGACATGCAGGACGTTCTGGGGCTGCACTGATCCTTGCTGTGTTGCTGATGGCCCAATCGCCGGCAAGCCGGCTCCCACAGGGGAGTGCAAGCCTTCGGGTTGGTGCTGACTGGTGGGAGCCGGCTTGCCGGCGATGGGGTGCAAGGCACCCCCTGTCGCAATCATGTGTTTTAGAGGCACATATACGGTAGACCCAAAAAGCACTTTTCTGTAAGCTACAGCTTTAGTGTGTCCACTAAAAGCGCGCAGCGAATTGAATTCAGCACATGAAAGCGGGGTGACGTGTCCATACGTCACTCCGCTTTTTTGCAACCTGCGATCGCCCTTTCATGCTTGATTTACGGGAGGTCTTCTTGACAAAGCCAGCCATACTCGCCCTTGCCGACGGCAGTATTTTTCGCGGTGAAGCCATCGGTGCCGACGGTCAGACCGTTGGTGAGGTGGTGTTCAACACCGCTATGACCGGCTACCAGGAAATCCTTACAGACCCTTCCTACGCCCAGCAAATCGTTACCCTGACCTATCCGCACATCGGCAACACCGGTACTACCCCGGAAGACGCCGAGTCGAACCGTGTCTGGTCTGCCGGCCTGGTCATCCGTGACCTGCCGCTGCTGGCCAGCAACTGGCGTAACACCCAGTCGCTGCCGGACTACCTCAAGGCCAACAACGTCGTCGCCATCGCTGGCATCGACACCCGTCGCCTGACCCGTATCCTGCGTGAAAAGGGCGCTCAGAATGGCTGCATCCTCGCCGGTGACAACATCAGCGAAGAAGCCGCCATCGCCGCCGCCCGCGGCTTCCCAGGCCTCAAGGGCATGGACCTGGCCAAGGTCGTCTCCACCAAAGAGCGCTACGAGTGGCGCTCCAGCGTGTGGGAACTGAAAACCGACAGCCACCCAACCATCGAAGCCTCCGAGCTGCCGTACCACGTGGTCGCCTTCGACTACGGCGTCAAGCTGAACATCCTGCGCATGCTGGTGGCCCGTGGCTGCCGCGTGACCGTGGTGCCTGCCCAGACCCCGGCCAGCGAAGTGCTCGCGCTCAACCCCGATGGCGTGTTCCTGTCCAACGGCCCTGGCGATCCGGAGCCTTGCGACTACGCGATCCAGGCAATCAAGGAAATCCTTGAAACCGAGATCCCGGTGTTCGGCATCTGCCTCGGCCACCAGCTGCTGGCCCTGGCCTCCGGCGCCAAGACCGTCAAGATGGGCCACGGCCACCACGGTGCCAACCACCCGGTCCAGGACCTGGACACCGGCGTGGTCATGATCACCAGCCAGAACCACGGTTTCGCCGTCGACGAAGCCACCCTGCCGGGCAACGTCCGCGCCATCCACAAGTCGCTGTTCGACGGTACCCTGCAGGGCATCGAGCGCACCGACAAGAGCGCGTTCAGCTTCCAGGGCCACCCTGAAGCGAGCCCAGGCCCGACTGACGTCGCGCCACTGTTCGATCGTTTCACCGATGCCATGGCCAAGCGCCGCTGAGCATCCTGCATCAAGGCCCCGGGCCGGCTTGCGCCGCGCCCGGAAGCGCCTGACCCAGATTGTTCAAGACGGCTTGCCGACTGACCCGCGGATTTGAGTGACAACCATGCCAAAACGTACAGACATCAAAAGCATCCTGATTCTCGGCGCTGGCCCGATCGTGATCGGCCAGGCCTGCGAATTCGACTACTCCGGCGCCCAGGCTTGCAAAGCCCTGCGCGAGGAAGGTTTCCGCGTCATCCTGGTGAACTCCAACCCGGCCACCATCATGACCGACCCGGACATGGCCGACGCCACCTACATCGAGCCGATCAAATGGCAGTCGGTGGCCAAGATCATCGAAAAAGAGCGCCCAGACGCGGTGCTGCCGACCATGGGTGGCCAGACCGCGCTGAACTGCGCCCTGGACCTGGAGCGCCATGGCGTTCTGGAAAAGTTCGGCGTAGAGATGATCGGCGCCAACGCCGACACCATCGACAAGGCAGAAGACCGCTCGCGCTTTGACAAGGCGATGAAGGACATCGGCCTGGAGTGCCCGCGCTCCGGTATCGCCCATAGCATGGAAGAGGCCAATGCGGTCCTCGAGAAGCTCGGCTTCCCGTGCATCATCCGCCCGTCGTTCACCATGGGCGGCACCGGTGGTGGTATCGCCTACAACCGTGAAGAATTCGAAGAAATCTGCGCCCGTGGTCTGGACCTGTCGCCGACCAAAGAGCTGCTGATCGACGAATCGCTGATCGGCTGGAAGGAATACGAGATGGAGGTGGTCCGTGACAAGAAGGACAACTGCATCATCGTCTGCTCGATCGAAAACTTCGACCCGATGGGTGTGCACACCGGTGACTCGATCACCGTTGCGCCAGCGCAGACCCTGACCGACAAGGAATACCAGATCATGCGCAACGCCTCGCTGGCGGTGCTGCGTGAAATCGGTGTCGAAACCGGCGGTTCCAACGTGCAGTTCGGTATCTGCCCGAACACCGGCCGCATGGTCGTGATCGAGATGAACCCGCGCGTATCGCGTTCGTCGGCCCTGGCTTCCAAGGCTACCGGCTTCCCGATCGCCAAGATCGCCGCCAAGCTGGCCGTCGGCTACACCCTCGACGAACTGCAAAACGACATCACCGGTGGCCGCACCCCGGCGTCGTTCGAGCCGTCGATCGACTACGTCGTCACCAAGCTGCCACGCTTCGCCTTCGAGAAATTCCCGAAAGCCGACGCCCGCCTGACCACCCAGATGAAATCTGTGGGTGAAGTCATGGCCATCGGTCGTACCTTCCAGGAATCCCTGCAGAAAGCCCTGCGCGGCCTGGAAGTCGGTGCCTGCGGCCTGGACCCGAAAGTCGACCTGGCCAGCCCAGAAGCTGCCAGCATCCTCAAGCGCGAACTGACCGTGCCGGGTGCCGAGCGTATCTGGTATGTCGCTGACGCCATGCGTTCGGGCATGACCTGCGAAGAAATCTTTGCCCTGACCGGCATCGACATGTGGTTCCTGGTTCAGATGGAAGACCTGATCAAGGAAGAAGAGAAGGTCAAGACCCTGGCCCTGTCGGCCATCGACAAGAACCTGATGCTGCGCCTCAAGCGCAAAGGCTTCTCGGACCAGCGCCTGGCCGTACTGCTCGGTATCACCGACAAGAACCTGCGTCGCCACCGTCACAAGCTGGAAGTGTTCCCGGTCTACAAGCGCGTCGACACCTGCGCTGCCGAGTTCGCCACCGACACCGCCTACCTGTATTCGACCTACGAGGAAGAGTGCGAGGCCAACCCGTCGACCCGCGACAAGATCATGATCCTGGGTGGCGGCCCTAACCGTATCGGCCAAGGCATCGAGTTCGACTACTGCTGCGTACACGCGGCACTGGCCCTGCGTGAAGACGGTTACGAGACCATCATGGTCAACTGCAACCCAGAAACCGTCTCCACCGACTACGACACCTCCGACCGCCTGTACTTCGAGCCGCTGACCCTGGAAGACGTGCTGGAAGTCTGCCGCGTCGAGAAGCCGAAAGGCGTCATCGTGCACTACGGCGGCCAAACCCCGCTGAAACTGGCCCGCGCCCTGGAAGAAGCCGGCGTACCGATCATCGGTACCAGCCCGGACGCCATCGACCGTGCCGAAGACCGTGAGCGTTTCCAGCAGATGGTTCAGCGCCTGAACCTGCTGCAGCCGCCAAACGCTACCGTGCGCAGCGAAGAAGAAGCGATCCGCGCTGCGGGCGGTATCGGTTACCCACTGGTCGTGCGCCCGTCGTACGTACTGGGTGGGCGCGCCATGGAAATCGTCTACGAACTGGACGAGCTCAAGCGCTACCTGCGTGAAGCGGTACAAGTGTCCAATGACAGCCCGGTGCTGCTCGACCACTTCCTCAACTGCGCCATCGAGATGGATGTGGATGCGGTCTGCGACGGCACCGACGTGGTGATCGGCGCGATCATGCAGCACATCGAGCAGGCGGGTGTTCACTCCGGTGACTCGGCGTGCTCGCTGCCACCGTACTCGCTGCCGGCTCACGTGCAGGACGAAGTCCGCGAACAGGTCAAGAAAATGGCCCTGGAGCTGGGCGTGGTCGGCCTGATGAACGTGCAGCTGGCCCTGCAGGGCGACAAGATCTACGTGATCGAAGTCAACCCGCGCGCCTCGCGTACCGTACCGTTCGTCTCCAAGTGCATCGGCACTTCGCTGGCGATGATCGCGGCCCGCGTCATGGCTGGCAAAACCCTGAAAGAGATCGGTTTCACCAAAGAAATCATCCCGAACTTCTACAGCGTCAAGGAAGCCGTCTTCCCGTTCGCCAAGTTCCCAGGGGTTGACCCGATCCTCGGCCCTGAGATGAAATCGACCGGTGAAGTCATGGGCGTCGGTGACAGCTTCGGTGAAGCCTTCGCCAAGGCCCAGATGGGTGCCAGCGAAGTGCTGCCGACCGGCGGTACTGCGTTTATCAGCGTGCGTGACGACGACAAGCCACAAGTGGCTGGCGTTGCCCGCGACCTGATCGCCCTGGGCTTCGAAGTGGTTGCCACTGCCGGCACCGCCAAGGTTATCGAGGCGGCTGGCCTGAAAGTGCGCCGTGTGAACAAAGTGACCGAAGGTCGCCCGCACGTGGTCGACATGATCAAGAACGACGAAGTGTCGCTGATCATCAACACCACCGAAGGCCGTCAGTCGATCGCTGATTCCTACTCGATTCGTCGCAATGCGCTGCAGCACAAGATTTACTGCACCACCACCATTGCGGCCGGTGAAGCCATCTGCGAAGCGTTGAAGTTTGGTCCTGAGAAGACCGTTCGTCGCTTGCAAGATCTGCATGCAGGACTTAAAGCATGAGCATTACCAAGTACCCGATGACCGTCCAGGGCGCTCGCGCCCTGGAAGAAGAGCACCTGTTCCTGAGCAAGACCGAGCGCCCGCGCCTGAGCCAGGCGATTGGTGAGGCGCGCGAGCTGGGCGATCTCAAGGAAAACGCCGAATACCATGCCGCCCGTGAGGAGCAGGGCATGGTCGAGGCGCGTATCCGCGACATCGAAGGCCGCCTGCAGAACTCGGTCGTGATCGACGTGACCACGATCCCTCACACCGGCAAGGTGATTTTCGGCACCACCGTGGTGCTGGCCAACACCGAAACCGATGATGAAGTGACCTACCAGATCGTCGGCGAGGATGAAGCCGACGTGAAACAGGGCAAGCTTTCGAGCGGCGCACCCATTGCCCGTGCCATCATCGGCAAGGAAGAAGGTGATACCGTCGTCGTCAAGACGCCAAGTGGCACGGTCGAGTACGAGATTGTCGAAGTCAAACACATCTGATCGGCGCCTGCGGGCGCCATCCCTTGAAGGGATCCTCTGGCAGCTGGCCCAGGTATTCTGGGTTGGCGGCTTGTGGGTGTTTCATGTGGGGCTGGTGCCCGCGCTCAAGGTCACTGGCCTAGCGCCCCTGCTGGTGCAGGATGTCGCTGGGCAGATCGACCGCTGGTTGATTGGCGTGGCCTTGCTAGGCTTGTTGACCCAGCTGGCGGTATTGGCGAGGGTAGAGGGGCTGTCTGCCTGGTGGCGGCAGTTCCGTGGCCAGATGCTGTTGCTCGGCTTCGGTGCTTGCGTGGGGTATTACACCTTGCGCTACGGCATTTCAGT
Source organism: Pseudomonas sp. LAIL14HWK12:I7 (assembly GCF_000483465.1). Classification (NCBI taxonomy): domain Bacteria; kingdom Pseudomonadati; phylum Pseudomonadota; class Gammaproteobacteria; order Pseudomonadales; family Pseudomonadaceae; genus Pseudomonas; species Pseudomonas sp. LAIL14HWK12:I7. The sequence goes on along the minus strand of NZ_AXYZ01000017.1, from coordinate 54,823 downwards.
GGGCGAGCGCTGGCAGATGTTTTGTTTCCTGGTACTGGGCTTTTCCGGCATCGTGCTGGTGGCCCAACCCGTACCGGTCAGGGCGCGCCAGGCGCGCCACTGATCGGAGCCGCTATTATTTGAAGCGGTGGATGTTGGACAGCTGTTTGTTCGGCTGTGGGTTCTTCCGGTAGATCAGCGCTTTCTTGCCGATGGTCTGCACCAGTTCGGCGCGGCCAACCTTGCACAATTCGGCAATGGCGGCGGCACGTTCTTCACGATCTTCGGAGCGAATCTCGACTTTGATCAGTTCATGATCGGCGAGTGCGCGTTCCAGTTCGGCGGCAACGCCTTCGTTAACACCGTTGCCAGCAACGATCAGGACCGGCTTCAGGTCATGACCAATGGACTTGTATTGCTTCTTCTGCTCGTTATTGAGCGGCATAATCTGACCCTTTCCGTCTGATTCTGTAAAATTGACAGGCATTTTACCCGAGGGCCCCTGGCTCCGCCCAGTCAATCACGACGCATATCATCGAGGTGCCCCGTGGTACAACGTTCCAAAAGCAGCGCTAACTGGCTGCGAGAGCATTTTAACGACCCTTTTGTGAAGCAAGCGCAGAAGGATGGCTACCGCTCGCGTGCGAGCTACAAACTGCTTGAGATCCAGGAAAAGGACCGTTTGATCCGTCCTGGCATGAGTGTGATCGACCTCGGCGCAGCCCCGGGTGGCTGGTCGCAGGTGACCAGTCGTCTGATTGGTGGCCAAGGGCGCCTGATCGCCTCCGACATCCTTGAAATGGACTCGATTCCTGACGTTACCTTCATTCAAGGCGACTTCACCCAGGATGCAGTCCTGCAGCAGATTCTCGACGCAGTCGGTGATTCTCACGTAGACCTTGTGATTTCCGACATGGCCCCCAATATGAGTGGTACGCCTGAAGTGGATATGCCGCGCGCCATGTTCCTGTGCGAATTGGCACTGGACCTGGCAACCCGCGTGCTCAAGCCTGGTGGTGACTTCCTCATCAAGATTTTCCAGGGCGAAGGCTTCGACATGTACCTGAAGGACGTGCGCACCAAGTTCGACAAGGTACAGATGCGTAAGCCGTCGTCTTCGCGGGATCGTTCGCGTGAGCAGTACCTGCTGGGCAAAGGTTTCAAAGGCGTGTGAAAGGCGTGCCACGGGGTGGTCGATAGTTAATTCCAATCGGCCGCCCCGTCTGTATCGTCCGAACTTCGTGTAGTCTAGGTTTCACAAAGGGTTACAGACGGTGCCTGCGGATGCGTAGGTAATGTAGTAAGTTAGGGCGATGAATATCATGCGAGGCACGGCTGCGTCGTGCGCCGGCCTCAGAGGGTAGCGAATTGAACGACATGGCAAAGAATCTGATCCTGTGGTTGATCATCGCAGCTGTCCTGGTGACAGTGATGAACAACTTCTCCAGCCCTAACGAGCCGCAGACCCTCAACTACTCCGACTTCATCCAGCAGGTTAAAGACGGGAAAGTCGAGCGCGTGACCGTCGACGGCTACATCATTACCGGCAAGCGTGCCGACGGCGACAACTTCAAGACCGTGCGCCCGGCCATTACCGACAACGGCCTGATCGGCGACCTGGTCGACAACCACGTGGTCGTCGAAGGCAAGCAGCCTGAGCAGCAGAGCATCTGGACGCAGTTGCTGGTCGCCAGCTTCCCGATCCTGGTGATCATTGCCGTGTTCATGTTCTTCATGCGCCAGATGCAAGGTGGCGCGGGCGGCAAGGGCGGGCCGATGAGTTTCGGCAAGAGCAAGGCGCGCCTGCTGTCCGAAGACCAGGTCAAGACTACCTTGGCTGACGTCGCCGGTTGCGACGAAGCCAAGGAAGAAGTCGGCGAGCTGGTCGAATTCCTGCGCGACCCGGGCAAGTTCCAGCGCCTCGGCGGTCGTATTCCGCGCGGCGTGCTGATGGTTGGCCCACCCGGTACCGGTAAGACCCTGTTGGCCAAGGCCATTGCAGGTGAGGCGAAAGTGCCGTTCTTCACCATTTCCGGTTCGGACTTCGTCGAAATGTTCGTCGGTGTCGGTGCCAGCCGTGTGCGTGACATGTTCGAGCAGGCCAAGAAGCACGCCCCGTGCATCATCTTCATCGACGAAATCGACGCCGTTGGTCGCCACCGTGGCGCCGGCATGGGCGGTGGTCACGATGAGCGTGAGCAAACCCTCAACCAGTTGCTGGTAGAGATGGACGGCTTCGAAATGAACGATGGCATCATCGTCATTGCCGCCACCAACCGTCCGGACGTGCTGGACCCTGCGCTGCTGCGTCCTGGTCGCTTCGACCGTCAGGTCGTTGTGGGCCTGCCAGACATCCGTGGCCGTGAGCAGATTCTTAAAGTGCACATGCGCAAGGTGCCGATTGGCGAGAACGTCAACCCGGCGGTCATTGCCCGTGGTACCCCAGGCTTCTCCGGTGCAGACCTGGCCAACCTGGTCAACGAAGCTTCGCTGTTTGCCGCGCGCTCCAACAAGCGCCTGGTCGAAATGAAAGAGTTCGAGCTGGCCAAAGACAAGATCATGATGGGCGCCGAGCGCAAGACCATGGTCATGTCCGAGAAAGAAAAACAGAACACCGCCTACCACGAAGCCGGTCATGCCATCGTCGGTCGTCTGGTGCCTGAGCATGACCCGGTCTACAAGGTGTCGATCATCCCCCGTGGTCGTGCCCTGGGTGTCACCATGTTCCTGCCTGAGGAAGACCGTTACAGCCTGTCCAAGCGCGCGCTGATCAGCCAGATCTGCTCGTTGTACGGCGGCCGTATCGCCGAAGAAATGACCTTGGGCTTCGATGGCGTCACCACCGGTGCCTCCAACGACATCATGCGCGCCAGCCAGATTGCCCGGAACATGGTCACCAAGTGGGGCCTCTCCGAGAAACTCGGCCCGCTGATGTATGCCGAAGAAGAGGGCGAGGTGTTCCTCGGCCGTAGCGCCGGCAGCCAGCACGCCAGCGTCTCGGGTGAAACCGCCAAGCTGATCGACTCGGAAGTGCGCAGCATCATCGACCAGTGCTACGCCACGGCCAAGCAGCTGCTCACCGACAACCGCGACAAGCTCGATGCCATGGCCGAAGCGCTGATGAAGTACGAGACCATTGACGCCGACCAGATCGACGACATCATGTCGGGTCGTACCCCTCGCGAACCGCGGGACTGGGATGGTGACTCGGCTTCGGGCAACCCTGCAGCTCAGGGTGACCGCCCGGAATCGCCAATCGGCGGCCCAGCGGCTCAACACTAAGGGCATCTATGAGTTCAGTGCAGTACCCAACCCGGTTGCCTTGCGGCAACCGGGTTCTTGATTTGTCGCGTACCCATGTCATGGGTATTCTCAATATCACCCCCGACTCATTCTCCGATGGCGGGCGCTTCAGCCAGCGCGATGCTGCGCTGCGCCATGCCGAAGCCATGGTTGCCGCGGGCGCCACGCTGATCGACATCGGTGGCGAATCGACGCGCCCTGGCGCGCGCGCGGTGTCCGTGATCGAAGAAATCGAACGCGTGGCACCGATGGTCGAGGCGATCAACAGTCGTCTGGACGTGGTCATTTCGGTCGATACCTCCACGCCTGCGGTCATTCGTGAATCCGCACGGCTGGGGGCTGGCCTGATCAACGACGTTCGTGCCCTGGAGCGCGATGGCGCGCTTGATGCGGCGGCGGACACCGGCCTGCCGGTGTGCCTGATGCATATGCGCGGTGAGCCGGGCAATATGCAGGACGACCCGCACTACGATGATGTGACGGCCGACGTAACGCGATATCTTGAACAGCGGATGGCCGCCTGTGCTGCGGCGGGCATCCCTGCAGACAAAATCATTCTTGACCCGGGCTTCGGTTTCGCCAAGACATTGGCGCATAACCTAAGCCTGTTCAAACACATGGAAGCGCTCTATCGCCTTGGGCGCCCACTGCTGGTGGGCGTTTCACGAAAGAGCATGATCGGCCTGACGCTGGATCGTCCGGTCGGCGAGCGTCTGTACGGCAGCCTGGCGCTGGCAGCGTTGGCCATGACCAAGGGCGCGAGCATCCTTCGCGTTCATGATGTGGCCGAAACTGTCGATGTAGTGCGCATGATCGCTGCGGTACAAAACGCCGAATAAGAACATTGGAGCCGCTATGAGCAGAAAATACTTTGGTACCGACGGCATTCGTGGCCGCGTCGGCGAATACCCGATCACGCCGGACTTCATGCTGAAACTCGGCTGGGCCGCCGGCATGGCCTTCCGCAAACAGGGCCACTGCCGTGTGCTGGTGGGCAAGGACACGCGTATTTCCGGTTACATGTTCGAGTCCGCACTTGAGGCGGGGTTGTCTGCAGCCGGTGCCGACGTGATGCTGCTCGGGCCGATGCCGACACCGGCCATCGCCTACCTTACGCGTACGTTCCACGCTGAAGCCGGTATCGTCATCAGTGCCTCGCACAACCCGCACGACGACAACGGCATCAAGTTCTTCTCCGGGCAAGGCACCAAGCTGCCTGACGAAGTCGAGTTGATGATCGAGGAATTGCTCGATCAGCCCATGACGGTGGTCGAGTCGAGCAAGCTGGGCAAGGTTTCGCGCATCAACGACGCCGCCGGCCGCTACATCGAGTTCTGCAAGAGCAGCGTGCCCTCGAGCACCAGCTTCGAAGGCCTCAAGCTGGTGGTCGATTGTGCCCATGGTGCCACCTACAAGGTCGCGCCGAGCGTGTTCCGCGAGCTGGGTGCTGACGTGACCATTCTGCATGCTCAGCCAGATGGCCTGAACATCAACGAAGGGTGCGGTTCGACCCATATCGAGTCGCTGCAGGCGGCCGTGCTGGTCGGTCATGCTGACCTGGGCATCGCCTTTGACGGCGACGGCGATCGGGTGCTGATGGTCGACCACACCGGTGCCATCATCGACGGTGACGAACTGCTGTTCATCATCGCCCGTGATCTGCACGACCGCGGCAAGCTGCAGGGCGGGGTAGTGGGTACGCTGATGAGCAACCTGGGCCTTGAGCTCGCGCTCAAGGATCTGGATATCCCGTTTGTGCGGGCCAAGGTCGGCGACCGTTACGTCATGGCCGAACTGCTCGAGCGCGAGTGGCTGATCGGTGGCGAAAACTCCGGGCATGTCGTGTGCTGCAACCACACCACCACCGGTGATGCGATCATTGCCGCGCTGCAGGTGCTGATGGCGCTCAAGCGTCGCGGCGAGACCCTGGCCCAGGCCCGTCAGGCCCTGCGCAAGTGCCCTCAGGTGTTGATCAACGTGCGCTACGGGGCAAGCAAGGTCGACCCGCTGGAGCACCCTGCAGTCAAGGAAGCCAGTGCGAAGGTGACCGAGGCGATGGCCGGTCGCGGGCGTGTGTTGCTGCGCAAGTCCGGGACCGAGCCGTTGGTGCGCGTCATGGTCGAAGGCGATGACGAAAGTCAGGTTCGCGCCCATGCCGAAGCGCTGGCGAAACTGGTCGGCGAAGTTTGTGTCTGAAGGCGCTTGCCAGCGCAGATCTGGTTGGGTAAGATCTGCGCCCACTTTGACCGACGAGGTAAAGCATGCGTCGCCCTATGGTAGCTGGTAACTGGAAGATGCACGGTACCCGCGCCAGCGTCGCTGAGCTGACCGAGGGCTTGAGCAATCTCGCCCTGCCGAGCGGAGTGGAAGTCGCGGTGTTTCCGCCGGCCTTGTTCATCAATCAAGTGATTGATGGCCTGGCAGGTAAAGAAATAACTGTCGGCGCACAGAATTCTGCTGTACAACCCGAACAGGGTGCGCTGACCGGCGAAGTTTGTCCGGAACAGCTGGCCGAAGTGGGCTGCAAGTTGGTGTTGGTTGGGCATTCGGAGCGTCGCCAGATCATTGGTGAAACCGACGAAGTGCTTAACCGCAAGTTTGCAGCCGCACAGGCTAAAGGTTTGAAGCCGGTGCTGTGCATAGGGGAAACCCTTGAAGAGCGCGAGGCTGGCAAGACACTCGAAGTTGTCGGGCGTCAACTAAGCAGTATCATCGAAGCGTTCGGTGTTAAGGCTTTTGCCAATGCAGTAATTGCTTATGAGCCTGTATGGGCCATCGGCACTGGCTTAACGGCCACGCCACAGCAGGCTCAGGATGTGCACGCCGCCATTCGTAGTCAGTTGGCGGCAGAAGATGCTGAAGTGGCTGCGAAGGTGCAGCTGCTCTACGGCGGCAGCGTGAAGGCGGCCAATGCGGCCGAACTGTTCGGCATGCCGGATATCGATGGGGGGCTCATTGGTGGAGCGTCCCTGAACGCAGACGAATTCGGTGCAATTTGTCGCGCCGCAGGAAACTGAACAAATGCTGGAAACAGTCATCGTTGTTTTTCATCTGTTGGCAGCGCTGTCGCTAGTAGTGCTGGTACTGTTACAACAGGGTAAAGGTGCGGAAGCAGGTGCATCTTTCGGCGCAGGGGCCTCAAACACTGTGTTCGGAAGCCAAGGTTCTGCAACCTTCCTAAGTAAATTCACTGCAATACTCGCTGCCACTTTCTTTTTGACAGCACTTGGGTTAGGATACTTCGCCAAGGAACAAGCTCACAAGCTGACCCAGGCGGGCCTTCCAGATCCAGCAGTATTGGAAGTGAAAGAGCAGAAGCCGGCAGTAAATGATGATGTACCGGTGCTCCAACAGCAGAAGAGCGAAACCGCCCCTACAACGGGTGATGTACCTCCTCCGGCAGAAGAGCAGAAGTAACGGGTTTCAAATGTAGTATTGCCGAGGTGGTGGAATTGGTAGACACGCAACCTTGAGGTGGTTGTGCCCATAGGGTGTAGGGGTTCGAGTCCCCTTCTCGGTACCAATTGAAGCAAGAGAGCCCGCTTTATGCGGGCTTTCTTGTAGGTGGAGGTCGGATTGACCCAGCACTGGGTTCAGTCTTATACTTTCGCCCCAGCTTTGTCGCGGGGTGGAGCAGCTTGGTAGCTCGTCGGGCTCATAACCCGAAGGTCGTTGGTTCAAATCCAGCCCCCGCAACCAGCTTCAGCGGAGCCCCTTTTCAGGGGCTTTTTGCTAGCCGAACAGTTTTCGGCGTCGTTGTCCAACGGCGCTTTCAGGGATGGGCGCTTCGCCCATTTTTTATTTGCACAGCATGCACGAGGGGGTTCAGGTGTCGAGCAAGCTAGAACAGTTGCAGGCCTTGTTGGCCCCGGTTGTCGAGGGTCTGGGCTATCAGTGCTGGGGGATCGAGTACGTTTCCCAGGGTAAGCATTCGGTACTGCGCATCTACATCGATAAGGAAGACGGGATCCTGGTTGACGACTGCGAAGCGGTCAGCCGTCAGGCCAGCGCCATTCTTGATGTGGAAGATCCGATCAGCAGTGAATATACCCTTGAAGTGTCGTCTCCAGGCATGGATCGCCCGCTGTTCACTCTGGAACAGTTTGCCTCGCATGCCGGCGAACAAGTGAAGATCAAGCTGCGCTCACCCTTCGAGGGTCGTCGTAACTTCCAGGGCCTTCTCCGCGGTGTGGAGGAGCAGGATGTGGTGGTCCAGGTGGACAATCAAGAGTTCCTGTTGCCGATCGACTCGATCGACAAGGCCAATATTATTCCCAGTTTTGACTGAGACGTGCCGGGCCCGGCGGACTATCCGGGCCCAATGGCTTGCGCAAGGCGAGGCGTACGATGAGCAAAGAAGTACTGCTGGTTGTTGAATCGGTATCCAACGAAAAAGGTGTACCGCCCGGCGTCATTTTCGAAGCGCTGGAAGTGGCCCTGGCCACTGCAACCAAAAAACGTTTTGAGGACGAAGTCGACCTGCGTGTGGAAATCAACCGCCACACCGGTAGCTACGAGACCTTCCGTCGCTGGACCGTGGTCGATGAAGCCGATCTTGATGATCCGGCGATCGAGACCTGGTTGAGCAAGATCCACGAAACCCACCCTGAAGCCAAGGTCGGTGACGTGATCGAGGAGAAGATCGAGTCTATCGAGTTCGGTCGTATCGCCGCCCAGACCGCCAAGCAGGTCATCGTGCAGAAGGTCCGTGAGGCCGAGCGCGCCCAGGTGGTCGATGCCTACCGCGAACGCGTGGGTGAGATCATCTCCGGTACCGTCAAAAAAGTTACCCGCGACAACGTCATCGTTGACCTGGGCAACAACGCCGAGGCCTTGTTGGCTCGCGAAGACATCATTCCCCGCGAGACTTTCCGTGTGGGTGTGCGCCTGCGTGCACTGCTCAAGGAAATCCGCACTGAAAACCGTGGCCCTCAGCTGATCCTGTCGCGCACTGCGCCACAGATGCTGATCGAGCTGTTCCGCATCGAAGTGCCGGAAATTGCCGAGGGTCTCATTGAAGTCATGGCTGCATCCCGTGATCCGGGGTCGCGAGCCAAGATCGCCGTCCGCTCCAAGGACAAGCGTATCGACCCGCAAGGTGCCTGTATCGGCATGCGCGGTTCGCGCGTCCAAGCCGTATCCGGAGAGTTGGGTGGTGAGCGTGTGGATATCGTCCTCTGGGACGATAACCCGGCGCAGTTCGTCATCAACGCTATGTCGCCGGCTGAAGTCGCGGCGATTATCGTTGACGAGGATGCCCATGCCATGGACATCGCCGTCGCCGAAGACAACCTTGCCCAGGCCATTGGTCGTGGCGGTCAGAACGTTCGTTTGGCCAGTCAGTTGACCGGCTGGACCTTGAACGTGATGACCGAAAAGGACATCCAGGCCAAGCAGCAAGCAGAAACCGGTGACATCCTGCGCAATTTCATCGATGAACTGGAAGTCGACGAGGAGCTGGCCCAAGTGCTGGTCGACGAAGGCTTTACCAGCCTCGAAGAAATTGCCTACGTACCGTTGGAAGAAATGCTCAACATCGATGGCTTTGACGAAGATATCGTCAATGAGCTCCGCGCTCGAGCCAAGGACCGTTTGTTGACCAAGGCCATCGCTACCGAAGAAAAACTGGCAGACGCCCATCCGGCCGAAGACCTGCTCTCCCTTGAGGGCATGGACAAGGACCTGGCGGCGGAACTGGCGGTGCGCGGCGTGGTTAACCGCGAAGACCTGGCCGAGCAGTCGATTGACGACCTGCTCGACATCGACGGCATCGACGAAGAGCGTGCCGGCAAGTTGATCATGGCCGCCCGAGCCCACTGGTTCGAGTAATTAGGCGCGGCCTGAGGAGAGAAGTGCATGACGCAAGTCACGGTGAAAGAACTGGCCCAAGAGGTCGAGGCACCGGTAGAGCGCCTGCTGCAGCAGATGCGTGAGGCAGGTCTGCCGCACACCGACGCCGGTCAGGTAGTGACCGACAATGAGAAGCAGACCCTGCTGACTCATTTGAAAAGCAGCCACAAGAGCAAGGCGGAAGAGCCGCGCAAGATTACCTTGCAGCGCAAGACCACCAGCACGCTGCGTGTCGCCGGTAGCAAAAGCATCAGCGTAGAAGTACGCAAGAAGAAAGTATTCGTTCAGCGCAGCCCGGAAGAAATCCAGGCTGAGCAAAAACGCGAGCAAGAAGAGCGCCGTGCGGCCGAAAACGCTGCGCGCGACAAGGTTGACGCCGAAGTTCGCCAGCGCAACGAAGAGCAGGCCCGTCGTCACGCTGATGCCGCCCCTGCGGCCCCAGCTGCCAAACCGGCTGCCGCTGCTAGCGCTGCTGCACCTGCCCCGGCACCTGTAGTCGCTGACGCGCCTGCATCGGAAGATGCCGCCGCACGTGCCGCCGAACGCAAAAAAGACGAGACCCGTCGCAACGAAAGCCGCACTCGCGATGACGACCGTCGTCGTGGCGAAGCGCCTCGTGTGTCGATCAAGGTCAAGGTCAAGGAAAAGGAAAAGGCGCCGACTCCGCGTGCTGCTCCGCGTACCACCGACGAAGAGAGCGATGGCGCTCGTCGTGGTCGTGGTGGCAAGGGCAAGCTGAAGAAGCGTAATGCTCACGGCTTCCAGAACCCGACCGGCCCCGTCATCCGTGACGTGACCATCGGCGAGACCATCACGGTCTCGGAACTGGCCAACCAGATGTCCGTCAAGGGCGCTGAAGTGGTCAAGTTCATGTTCAAGATGGGCACCCCGGTTACCATCAACCAGGTGCTCGACCAGGAAACCGCTCAGCTGATCGCAGAAGAGCTGGGCCACAAGGTGACCCTGGTCAGCGATACCGCCCTGGAAGACTCCCTGGCCGAATCGCTGAAGTTCGAAGGCCAAACCGAATCGCGTGCCCCGGTCGTTACCGTCATGGGCCACGTTGACCACGGTAAGACCTCGCTGCTCGACTACATCCGTCGTGCCAAGGTTGCTGCTGGCGAAGCCGGCGGTATCACCCAGCACATCGGCGCCTACCACGTGGAAACCGACCGCGGCATGGTCACCTTCCTCGATACCCCGGGCCACGCTGCGTTCACTCAGATGCGTGCTCGTGGTGCCAAGGCGACCGACATCGTCATCCTGGTGGTGGCGGCGGACGACGGCGTGATGCCGCAAACCCGTGAAGCCGTTCAGCATGCCAAGGCTGCTGGCGTCCCACTGGTTGTCGCAGTGAACAAGATCGACAAGCCAGGTGCTGACCTCGACCGCATTCGCAACGAGCTGTCCGTCGAAGGCGTTACCTCCGAGGACTGGGGTGGTGACACGCCGTTCGTCAAGGTTTCGGCCAAGATGGGTACCGGTGTTGACGAACTGCTCGAAGCCGTTCTGCTGCAGGCCGAGATCCTCGAACTGACCGCTACCCCGACCGCTCCAGGTCGTGGTGTCGTCGTCGAATCGCGCCTGGACAAGGGCCGCGGCCCAGTGGCGACCATCCTGGTTCAGGACGGTACGCTGCGTCAGGGCGACATGGTCCTGTGCGGCTCCAACTATGGCCGCGTACGTGCCATGCTCGACGAGAACGGCAAGCCTGTGAAGGAAGCTGGCCCGTCGATCCCGGTCGAGATCCTTGGCCTGGACGGTACCCCGGAAGCCGGTGACGAGCTGTCGGTGGTGGCTGACGAGAAGAAAGCCCGCGAAGTTGCCCTGTTCCGTCAAGGCAAGTACCGCGAGGTCAAGCTGGCCCGTGCTCACGCTGGCAAGCTGGAAAACATCTTCGAGACCATGGGTCAAGAAGAGAAGAAGACCCTCAACATCGTCCTCAAGACCGACGTACGTGGTTCCCTGGAAGCACTGCAGGGTTCGCTCGGCGGCCTGGGCAACGACGAAGTTCAGGTTCGCGTGATCGGTGGCGGCGTAGGTGGTATCACCGAGAGCGACGCCAACCTGGCGCTGGCGTCCAACGCGGTGCTGTTCGGCTTCAACGTGCGTGCCGATGCCGGTGCGCGCAAGATCGTCGAGCAGGAAGGTCTGGATATGCGTTACTACAACGTGATCTACGACATCATCGAAGACGTCAAGAAAGCCCTGACCGGCATGCTCGGCAGCGATGTTCGCGAGAACATCCTGGGTGTCGCCGAAGTACGTGACGTGTTCCGTTCGCCGAAGTTCGGCGCCATCGCTGGCTGTATGGTCATCGAAGGTACCGTGTACCGCAACCGTCCGATCCGCGTACTGCGCGAAGACGTTGTGATCTTCGAAGGCGAGCTGGAATCGCTGCGTCGCTTCAAGGACGACGCTGCCGAAGTACGTTCGGGCATGGAGTGCGGTATTGGCGTCAAGAGCTACAACGACGTCAAGGTCGGCGACAAGATCGAAGTCTTCGAGAAAGTCCAGGTGGCTCGTACCCTCTAAGGGCGAGCTTGCCGCAAGCCCCCGCTACAGGGCGGTTGGCGGCGCCTTTATAGGTAGCGCCCGGTCAGGCATCAGCCTGACCGGGCGTTTGCCGCTTTAAGTTACAGGTAGCAAGAATGGCCAAAGAATATAGCCGTACCCAACGTATCGGTGATCAGATGCAGCGCGAGCTGGCTGAACTGATCCGCCGCGAAGTCAAGGACCCACGTGTGGGTCTGGTGACCATCACTGCCGTGGACGTCAGCCGCGACCTGGGCCATGCCAAGGTGTACATCACCGTCATGGGCGAGGAAACGCCAGACGCCGTGAAGCAGTCGCTGAAGGCGCTGAACAGCGCTGCCAGCTTCCTGCGTCTGCACCTGGGGCGTTCGATGCAACTGCGCAGCGTCCCCCAGCTGCATTTCCACTTCGATGAAAGCGTCAGCCGCGGTGTACACCTGTCGGCGCTGATCGAGCGTGCAGTGGCCGAAGACCGCTTGCACAAGGATACCGACGAGCTGGACACCAAGGAGTAAGCGGTGGCCCAGGTCAAACGTATTCGCCGCAACGTCAGCGGCATCATCCTGCTCGACAAGCCGCTCGGCTTTACCTCCAACGCGGCACTGCAGAAGGTCCGCTGGTTGCTCAATGCGGAGAAGGCTGGCCACACTGGCAGCCTCGATCCGCTGGCCACCGGCGTGCTGCCACTGTGCTTCGGCGAAGCGACCAAGTTTTCGCAGTACTTGCTCGATTCCGACAAGGGCTACGAAACCGTCATGCAGATGGGGCAGACTACCAATACTGCCGATGCTGAAGGCGAGGTTTTGCAGACCCGTGAGGTGACCGTTGGTCGTGCCGACATCGAGGCCCTGCTGCCACGTTTTCGCGGCCCAATCAGCCAGATACCGCCGATGTACTCGGCACTCAAGCGCGATGGCCAGCCGCTGTACAAACTGGCACGTGCTGGAGAGGTAGTGGAGCGCGAGGCGCGTTCTGTTACTATTAACCGCTTGGAGTTGCTCGAGTGCGAAGGCACCCGTGCACGGCTCAGTGTAGGATGCAGCAAAGGCACCTATATCCGCACCCTGGTGGAGGATATCGGCGAAGCCCTGGGCTGTGGCGCCTATGTCGCAGAGTTGCGCAGGACCCAGGCCGGGCCCTTCGCACTGGCACAGACGGTGACCCTCGAAGCACTCGAACAGGCCCATGCCGAAGGCGGCAACGAAGCGCTTGATCGCTTCCTGATGCCTTCCGACAGCGGGTTGCAGGACTGGCCAATGGTCAGCCTGTCTGAACACAGTGCGTTCTACTGGCTGCATGGGCAGGCAGTACGCGCGCCGGATGCGCCGCAGTTTGGCATGGTCCGGGTACAAGATCACAACGCGCGCTTCATCGGTATCGGTGAAGTGAGTGAAGACGGGCGCATTGCGCCACGTCGGTTGATTCGGTCGGAATGACCGAAACCGCAGGGCGAGGCTTCGGCTGAACCCTACGGAATCAAGGGTGGCTGTCAGTAGGCACGGTCACACCTTTCTTATTAATACAGGGATTTGTCCCTGGCCTATTGGACCCCGTTCGCGGGATCCGTTATCAGGAGAAGCCAAATGGCCCTCAGCGTTGAAGAAAAAGCTCAAATCGTTACCGACTTCCAGCAAGCAGCTGGCGACACTGGTAGCCCGGAAGTTCAGGTTGCTCTGCTGACCGCGAACATCAACAAGCTGCAAGGCCACTTCAAGGCCAACGGTAAAGACCACCACTCGCGTCGTGGCCTGATCCGTATGGTTAACCAGCGTCGTAAGCTGCTGGACTACCTGAAGGGCAAAGACACCACTCGTTACAGCGCCCTGATCGGTCGCCTGGGCCTGCGTCGCTAATAGCGGCCTGGTCAGTGGTGTGCATGGCGTCTCATGCATTGGCAACGCTGCCTGGCAGCGTTGTCTTTGGGCGCGCCATGCGTATCTCCGAGGCTGGCAGCCTGGTTACGTTGTGCGGTTTTCCGCGCTTCGGCCAGGCTCCCAGCCTCGTGTTGTATCTGGACGGTCAATGGGGCCGATTCCCCGTTCTGCCCAAGAATTCGCAAGAAACCAGTTCCCCCAAGAGCCACTGAAAAGGTAGGAAACCGTGAACCCGGTAATCAAGACATTCCAGTTCGGTCAATCGACCGTTACTCTCGAAACGGGCCGTATTGCCCGTCAGGCCACCGGCGCAGTGCTGGTCACTGTAGACAACGACGTCACCGTGCTGGTGACCGTGGTCGGTGCCAAGCAAGCCGATCCAGGCAAGGGTTTCTTCCCTCTGTCGGTCCACTACCAGGAAAAGACCTACGCCGCCGGCAAGATCCCAGGTGGTTTCTTCAAGCGTGAAGGCCGTCCTTCCGAGAAAGAGACCCTGACCTCGCGCCTGATCGACCGTCCGATCCGTCCGCTGTTCCCTGAAGGCTTCATGAACGAAGTCCAGGTCGTCTGCACCGTGGTTTCCACCAGCAAGAAGACCGATCCGGACATCGCTGCGATGATCGGTACCTCGGCTGCCCTGGCAATCTCCGGCATTCCGTTCGAAGGCCCGATCGGCGCCGCCCGCGTTGCTTTCCACGAAAGCACCGGCTACCTGCTGAACCCGACCTACGAGCAGCTGGCTGCCTCGAGCCTGGACATGGTCGTTGCCGGTACCTCCGACGCCGTTCTGATGGTTGAATCGGAAGCCCAAGAGCTGACCGAAGACCAGATGTTGGGCGCTGTTCTGTTCGCCCACGACGAATTCCAGGCTGTTATCCAGGCTGTCAAAGAGCTGGCCGCCGAAGCTGCCAAGCCGACCTGGGACTGGAAACCTGCCGTTGCCAACACCGAGCTGTTCAACGCCATCCGCGCTGAATTCGGCGAGGCTGTTTCGCAGGGCTACACCATCACCGTCAAGGCCGACCGCTACGCGCGCCTGGGCGAGCTGCGCGATCAGGCGATCGCCAAGTTCTCCGGTGAAGAAGGCCAGCCATCGGCTTCCGAAGTCAAAGAAATCTTCGGCGAAATCGAATACCGCACCGTTCGCGAGAACATCGTCAACGGCAAGCCGCGTATCGATGGCCGTGACACCAAGACCGTTCGCCCGCTGAACATCGAAGTCGGCGTCCTGCCGAAGACTCACGGTTCGGCGCTGTTCACCCGTGGCGAAACCCAGGCCCTGGTTGTTGCGACCCTGGGTACTGCCCGCGACGCCCAGCTGCTGGACACCCTCGAAGGCGAGAAGAAAGACCCCTTCATGCTGCACTACAACTTCCCGCCGTTCTCGGTTGGCGAGTGTGGTCGTATGGGCGGTGCTGGCCGTCGCGAAATCGGCCACGGCCGTCTGGCCCGTCGCTCGGTCCAGGCCATGCTGCCTGCCGCTGACGTGTTCCCGTACACCATCCGTGTGGTTTCGGAAATCACCGAGTCCAACGGTTCCAGCTCGATGGCTTCGGTCTGCGGTGCTTCCCTGGCACTGATGGACGCAGGTGTGCCGATGAAGGCGCCGGTTGCCGGTATCGCCATGGGCCTGGTCAAGGAAGGCGAGAAATTCGCGGTCCTGACCGACATCCTCGGTGACGAAGACCACCTGGGCGACATGGACTTCAAGGTTGCCGGTACCGCCAAAGGCGTTACTGCACTGCAGATGGACATCAAGATCAACGGCATCACCGAAGAGATCATGGAAATCGCCCTGGGCCAAGCCCTGGAAGCGCGCCTGAACATCCTCGGTCAGATGAACCAGATCATCGGCCAGTCGCGTACCGAGCTGTCGGCCAACGCTCCGACCATGATCGCGATGAAGATCGACACCGACAAGATCCGTGACGTCATCGGCAAAGGCGGCGCCACCATTCGCGCCATCTGCGAAGAGACCAAGGCTTCGATCGACATCGAAGACGACGGCTCAATCAAGATCTTCGGCGAAACCAAGGAAGCAGCTGAAGCAGCCCGTCAGCGCATCCTGGGCATCACTGCAGAAGCCGAAATCGGCAAGATCTATGTGGGTAAGGTCGAGCGCATCGTTGACTTCGGTGCCTTCGTCAACATCCTGCCTGGCAAAGATGGCCTGGTGCACATCTCCATGCTGAGCGATGCTCGCGTCGAGAAAGTCACCGACATTCTGAAAGAAGGTCAGGAAGTCGAAGTGCTGGTACTGGACGTGGACAACCGCGGCCGTATCAAGCTGTCGATCAAAGACGTTGCCGCGGCCAAGGCCTCCGGCGTCTAAGCGACTGACGCGCAATAGAAAAAAGAGCCCTTCGGGGCTCTTTTTTTTCGCCTGACGGGAACCTTTTGTACAGTTGCATCTTGCACGCAGGTTTACCTCGCAGGTTGCAAAATGCACGACTCATGCAACTGGATTAAAATGCTAAGTCATTGATTTATAAGTGTTTAAGCGAAAAGGAAAAGCTGGCACAGCACATGCAACTACCTTCATACCTGCAGCCAGGAACAACGGCGCAGACCTTTCGAAAAACAGGAGTGACTCACATGAAGAAGTTCGCCATTGCTGCCGCTACTGCTACCGCTCTGACCCTGACCATGGCTAATGCGGCATTTGCCCAACAGTCCACCCAGGCCCCTATGACGCTGGCGGCCGGTGAGGTGACCAAAGCCAAGGAAGCTACTTCCGATACTTGGATCACCACCAAGGTGAAGGCTGACCTGATGACCGAGAAAGGTGTACCTGGCAGCGACATCAAGGTTGAAACCAACAAAGGTGTCGTTTCGCTGTCCTCTGATGTGGCAGTGACTGACGCGCAGAAAGAGATGGCAGTTGCCATCGCCAAGAAGATCAAAGGTGTTCAGGCCGTTTCGGCTGATGGCCTGAAGTCCGAATAAGGGACGTCCCGTCGGCCAAAAGGATTTGGCCACCAACACAAAAAGCCTCGGCAACGTGCCGGGGCTTTTCTTTGGCTGCTTCAAAAGCCCGGGTTGCGGGCGATTACATCGCTTTCGAAGCAGTCCTGCTCGGCGATCAAGGGCTCAACCAGTGGGCGGCTGTCGCGAAAGTGTGCCGTCTGGGTGTGTGCTTCATAGGCGGCGTCGTCCTGGTAGATCTCGTAGAGGTAGATGACCTCGGGGTCTAGGCGGTCCTGGGAGACGTCGAATACCAGGCACCCTGGCTCGTTGGCCACTGATGCAGCGGCATTGACCTTGATGGCCGTCAGAAAAGCCTCGGCGCAACCGGGCTTCACGCGTGTCTTGATAAACAGGCTATACACATGGCACTCCTTTTGTTTTACATTCCGTTTTGAATTGTATACAAAAAAGGAGTCGCGCCAATGTCTGAATTGCCTGAACGCCCTGGTCGCTTGAACGGCTTGCGCCACATTGCCTTGTTGGTACCCAACCTTGAGGAGTGCGAGCGCTTTTACGTCGACGTGCTGGGCATGGAGGTGCTCAACCGCGCCAATGAAGACCTGGTCTACCTGACCTGCGGTAACGACAACCTGTCATTGGGGCGCGGCGCCGGGGCCGCTAATGGCTTGCAGACGCTCGATCACTACGGCTTCATCGTCGACAGCGTGGAGGAGCTGGAGGCTTGGTACCAGTACTTCAAGGCGCACGGGGTGACCCTGCTGGACCGCCCGTTCAACCACGGTGACGGGGCGCGCAGCTTCCATTTGCTGGACCCGGCGGGGAACAAGGTGCAACCGCTGTATCACCCGGCAGTGTCGGGGCAGCGGCTGGTTTGAATGCATGGCCTTGGGTTGACTGTACTGGCCTCTTCGCGGGTAAACCCGCTCCCACCCGAACTGTGTAGCCTCCAAATCTAGCGCTGCACCTGTGGGAGCGGGTTTACCCGCGAAGGGGCGAGCACTGGCTCATTCGGCATCCAGGTGCATCGGTGTAATTACCCGGCCATCACTCTCGGCCTTGCCCAAGGTCGTGTCGATGAAGTACACCCGGTCATCTTCCAGCTTGCCTTTGTCCACCAGGTAGTCCTTGATGCTGCTGGCCCGCTCCTGGCCCAGCGTGCGTAGCAACGCGGCACTTTCGGCCCAGGACTTGATCACCGCCTCGCGCAACTTGGCAGTGCGCTCGTCGCGGCCAAGCTGTTCCCACTCGGCCGGTGGTTGCTGCTTCAGGCGGGTGCGGTAGATGCCTTCGAGCATCGCCGGCTTGTCGCTGTCGTCGACCACCAGCATCGAAGCATTGGCAGGCACCTTGTCGCCACGACGTTGCAGGATCTTGTACCAGGTGGCCTGGTATTCGCGGTCCAGGCGCTGCTGGGCGATCAGCGGGCCGTCGCTGCTCTGCGCACTGGTGCCTTCGATTTCCAGACGCAGTTCCGGACGCTCTTTGAGCGCCGAGGCCAGTTTGTCCAGGGAGGACTGGGCATCGCCCGTGAGCTCACTCGAGCCCGGGGCGAACGCGACAGTGCCAAGGTCTTCGGAGCCTCCGCCAGCAATCAGCCCGCCGATAAACTTGAAGGGTGCCTGGGCCGCGCGCAGCACCAGGTTGCGCAGGGTTTGCCAGACGATCGGCATGACGCTGAACTGCGGGTTGTTGAGGTCACCGGTCACCGGCAACTCGATGGAAATCTTGCCCTCGGTGTCCTTGAGCAGCGCGACCGCCAGGCGGATCGGCAGGTCCACGGCATCTGGGCTGTCGACCTTCTCGCCCAACTGCAGTTGCTCAACCACCACTTTGTTCTCGGCCTTGAGCTGGCCGTTGGTGATCAAGTAATGCAGGTCGAGGTTGAGCCGCCCCTTGCGGATACGGAAGCCCGCGAACTTGCCGGAGTAGGGCGTCAGCGTGGTCAGTTCGACCCGCTTGAAGCTGGTGGCGATATCCAGGCTGGCCAGCGGGTTGAACGGGTTGAGCGCGCCTTTGATGGTGACCGGCGCATAGCGGTCGACCTTGCCCTTGATGTCCACCTTGGCCGGGTTCGGCTTGCGGTTGTCGATGGTGCCGATCTGGCCGTTGAGCTGCTGCACGGCGGTGGCGAAGTTGGGCGTAAGGGACAGGTCGGCGAAGTTGGCCGAGCCGTCATTGATATCGATCTGGCCAATATGGATGCCCAATGGCTTGTCGCTGCTGGCCGGTTTCGCGGCTTTGGCTGCCGGCGCATCGGCCGGCTGCGGGATTAGCAGGTCGTTGACGTTGGTGGTGCGGTCTTCGTTGATGATGAAGCGGGCATAGGGCTGCAGCAAGGTCACCTTGTCGATTGACAGGGCATCACCGTGCACATAGGACAGGCCATCGACGTTTACCTGCTGCCATTTCACGAAGTCGCGGCTCTTGATCGTGTCGAGGGTATGCAACTGGTTGACCTGGGCCTTGCCGGTGACGTTGAAGGCCAGTGGCTCGGTGCTTTTCAGGTCGACCTTGAGGTCGCTGGCAAGCATGCCGCTGCGCAGCTCCAGCAGAATGAACGGGCTGATGTAGGCCTGGGCCACACGCAGGTCGATGTCGCGTGTGCTGACATCCAGCTTGGCCCAGACAGGCGCCAGATTCACTTGGCCGGCAGCCTGCAATTTGCCTTGTTTGCCCACACCGGTGTCGAGTTTGAGCGTGAAAGGCGACTGGTTGAGGCTGTCGAAGCCTTGCAGGTCGACATTGAGCGGGCCGACATCCAGTGCCACCGGTTCTTTCTGGCTACGGTCTGCCAGGTGCACGTTGTAGTTGCGCAGCTGGACGTCCTTGAGCAGCACTTGCCACGGCTTGCTCGGCGCTTGGGCGGCTTTTTCTGCAGGCGTAGGTTCGGCGGCGGCGGGCTCGGCCTTTTCTTTCGGCGTGGCCTTGGCCGGTTGGCTGGCGAACAGCTTCTGCCAGTCGAGCTGGCCGTCTTTTTCCAACGCGGCCCAGGTTTCGAGCTTGTCGCTGCGAATCTTGCCGACGATGACTTTTTGCTTGGCCAGGTCGATAGAGGTGTCACTGACCTCCAGGTTGGCCAGGCGTACCAGTTGGCGGCCATCCGGAGCCTTGATGGCGAACGGCGCCACTTTTACCGAGGTGTTGTTCAGCAGCAGCTCGGTCTCTTTGGACAGGTTGAAGGTGTAATGAGTGTCGAGGCTGATGACGCCTTCTTCCAGCACCAGTGGCACGGCGTCACGCACATACGGCCAGAACGCCTTCATCTTGCCGTCGGTGACCTTCAGGGTGCCTTCGGAAGCAATGGGCGACAGGCTGAGGGTGCCACTCCAGTCGATCTGCCCGCCGTACGGGCCCTTCGCTACCAGGGTCATGTCGGCATTGTCGTCCGGGAGCGTGCTGAGGTTTTTCAGCTCCAGGTTCATGTTGTCGTACAGAAACTCGATCGGCTCGCTCGGGCGCTCGTCCTGGAAGTGCAGGTAACCTTCCTTGAGCTTGATGCTGCCGATGCGCAGCGGGAATGGGTCGCTGGGCGGCTGCTCGGGCTTGGCTTCGCTGGGCGGCAGCTTGAACAACTGGGTCAGGTTGAGCTGCCCGCCCTTGGCGAACAGCACTTCGCTGCGCGGTTTGTCGAGCTCCACCGCCGTCAGGTGCACCGCACCCTTCCACACGCTGTCGAGCGCAAGGTTGGCATAGAGCCGCTCGAAGCCGACCTGTTCCTTGCCAGGTTCGCCAATTTGCAGGCCCCACAGCGTCAGTTCGAGGCTGAAGGGGTTGAGCTCGATGCGCTGCAGGTGAGCAGGCACGGTGGCATATTGCGCCAATTGCTGATTGGCAATGCGCAGTGCGACACCGGGGAGAATGAGGAAGCCGAGCAGGCTGTAGAGGGCTACGAGAGCCACCATGGCGCCGAGGGCGCGAATCAATCCTTTGTACATGTGTCGCTTCGTCTGTCTAAGCAGGAGTGCTTGGAGTATGGCAGGTTAAATCAGTTCCGCTGAGGCGACCGATTCGCCTCATTCGATACCCATGCGCCGTTTCGCCCGGTGCGCCGAGCCATCGCGCATGGCCCAGCGCAAAACCGGCGCAGTGCGTTGCAGGCCGAGGCGGATCAGGCGCCGCTGCAATGGCCCGTGCTGCAGCCCGAGCATGGCTTGGGCCCAGTCGGGCAGCAGGTCGATGCCGGCGTTCAGCATGAGCTTACCGACAGGTTGTGCCAGGCGGCTGGGCGCCGGGGCGGCAAGCAGGATGTCGACCACCTCATGGCTGCGGGCATCGCACTGCAGCTGCGGGCGCATGTGCCTGAGGTAGTCCTCGACCTGCTGGCAGGAGCGCGGCACATCGCGCGCGCCCAGGCGTTCGGCGATCAGGGCAATCTCGTTGTAGTAGGCATCCTGCTCGGCGCGGGGCAGGTGCGGGTTGCGGTAACGCAGGTGGGCCGCGAGGAAGCTGCTGACTTCGGCCACATGCACCCAGGTCAGCAACCCCGGGTCGCTGGCGGCATATTGGCGGCCATCGGCGGCGGTGCCGGTGACTTGCAGGTGGATGGTGCGGACTTTTTCGATCAGCCATTCGGCGTCGCGGGTCGAGCCAAAGGTGGTGCCGGAGATGAACTGGCTGGTGCGACGCAAGCGGCCGAGCAGGTCTTGGCGAAAGTTCGAATGGTCCCACACGCCGGCCAACGCCAGCGGGTGCAGCAGTTGCAGCATGAGGGCACTGATACCGCCGACCAGCATGCTTGGGAAATCGCCGTGCACTTGCCAGCTGATGCTCTGCGGGCCAAACAGCCCAGGGTCGCCCTTGGGCGATTCCAGGTCGAGCTGGCCGAGGGCCAGCCCGGTAAGGCTCATGACCTGGGTTTCGATGCGGCGGCGAAGGGCTTCCATGGCGACCTGTCGTTCAGGGCGGCCATGAAAGGGGCCGCCAGCTAGTGGTTGAGACGTGTGTCGATCAAGCCCTGAACCACACTCGGGTCGGCCAGGGTCGAGGTATCGCCCAGGTTTTCCAGCTCGTTGCAGGCGATTTTGCGCAGTATACGCCGCATGATCTTGCCCGAGCGGGTTTTGGGCAGCGCCGGTGCCCACTGGATCAGTTCCGGTTTGGCGAAGCTGCCGATTTCCTTGCTGACCAAGGCCAGCAGTTCGGCCTTGAGCGCGTCGCTGGGGTCGACGCCGTTCATGGGGGTGACGAAGGCATACACACCCTGGCCCTTGAGGTCATGGGGGTAGCCCACCACCGCGGCCTCGGCGACGCTGTCGTGCAACACCAGTGCACTTTCCACTTCGGCGGTGCCGATGCGGTGGCCGGAGACGTTGATCACGTCGTCGATGCGCCCGGTGATCCAGTAGTCGCCGTCGGCATCGCGGCGTGCACCGTCGCCGGTGAAATAGTAGCCGGGCATGGGTTTGAAATAGGTTTCGACCATGCGCTGGTGGTCACCATAGACGCTGCGAATCTGCCCGGGCCAGCTGGCCTTGATGGCCAGCACGCCAGCGCCAGGGCCTTCAATGGGGGTGCCTTTTTCATCCAGCAGCACCGGCTGTACGCCGAACATGGGTTGGGTCGCGCAGCCTGGTTTGAGCCGTTGCGTGCTGGGCAGGGGCGTGAGCATGATGCCGCCGGTTTCGGTCTGCCACCAGGTATCGACGATCGGGCAGCGCTTTTGGCCGACTTCTTCGAAGTACCATTCCCACGCTTCCGGATTGATCGGTTCGCCGACGCTGCCGAGCAGGCGCAGGCTTTTGCGTGAGGTGCTCCGGAGTGGCCCGGAGCCTTCGCGCATCAGGGCGCGCAAGGCCGTTGGCGCGGTGTAGAAGATGTTGACCTGATGCTTGTCGACCACCTGCCAGAAGCGCGAGGTGTCGGGGTAGTTGGGTACCCCTTCGAACATCAGCGAAATCGCGCCATTGGCCAGCGGGCCATAGACGATGTAGCTGTGGCCGGTGACCCAGCCTACATCGGCGGTGCACCAGAACACTTCGCCCTCGCGGTAATCGAACACCACCTTGAAGGTCATGGTGGCCTGCAGCAGGTAGCCGGCAGTGGTGTGCAGGACGCCCTTGGGTTTGCCGGTGCTGCCGGAGGTGTAGAGGATGAACAGTGGGTCTTCGGCTGCCATCGGTTCAGGTGGGCAGTCGTCGCCAGCATGTTCCGTCACCTGGTGATACCAGAGGTCGCGGCCCTCGCTCCAGGCCACATCACCCCCGGTCCGCCGGACAACGAATACGCTGCTGACATTCGGGCAACTGGCCAGGGCCTTGTCGACGTTCAGCTTCAGTGGAATGCGCTTGCCACCGCGGATGCCTTCATCGGCGGTGATCACGGTACGGCAGTCGGCATCAAGGATGCGGTCACGCAGGGCATCGGGCGAGAAGCCGCCGAACACCACCGAGTGCACGGCGCCCAGCCG
Organism: Pseudomonas sp. LAIL14HWK12:I7; assembly: GCF_000483465.1. Taxonomy (NCBI): domain Bacteria; kingdom Pseudomonadati; phylum Pseudomonadota; class Gammaproteobacteria; order Pseudomonadales; family Pseudomonadaceae; genus Pseudomonas; species Pseudomonas sp. LAIL14HWK12:I7. Next base: position 31,948 of record NZ_AXYZ01000017.1, on the reverse strand, counting down.
GGTGCAGGCGAGCATGGCGAAGGCGGCCTCGGGAATCATCGGCATGTAGATACACACCCGGTCGCCTTTCTTCACGCCGCGTGCCTTCAGGGCGTTGGCCAAGCGGCAGACCTGGCGGTGCAGTTCGCGGTAGGTGATGGCTTTGGCGTCTTGCGGGTCGTCGCCCTCCCAGAGCAGGGCAGTCTGTTCACCGCGTGTGGCCAGATGGCGGTCGATGCAGTTGTAGCTCACGTTCAACTGGCCACCGTCGAACCAGCGTGCCTGGCCGGTTTTCAGGTCGCACTGTTGCACGCTCGACCAGGGTTTGATCCAGTCCAGGCGTTTGGCCTGTTCGGCCCAGAAGGTGTCGGGGTCTTCCACCGATTGGCGGTAGAGGCGGCGGTAATCGTCGTCAGTGAGGGCGGCGGACTGGCTGACGGCCAGGGCCTGGGGGTAGTCGCGGATATCGAACATGGCGGGTGGTCCTTGCGCTTGTCGGGGGCGATGGACTGCAACGGCTATTCGATTGGACAGTGTAGCTGGGAGAGGTGTTCAACCTGTGCTGGCCGCTTCGCGGGCATGCCCGCGAAGAAGCCGGCAAAGGCTTCAGATCAACCGCGGTGACGGCCGCGGAAGTAGTTGATCAGGCCCTGGGTAGAGCCATCTTCGGCGCTGTCTTCCTGGCTGCCGACAAGGCGCTGGTAGACACCTTTGCCCAGCTCTTTGCCCAGTTCCACGCCCCATTGGTCAAAGGCGTTGATGCCCCAGATCACGCTCTGCACGAAGACCTTGTGCTCATACATCGCCACCAGTGCGCCCAAGCGGCGTGGGCTGATGCGTTCGACCACCAGGGTGTTGCTCGGGCGGTTGCCCGGGATCACCTTGTGCGGGGCCAGCTTCTCGATGTCGGCTTCGTTCAGGCCTTTGGCGCGCAACTCGGTCTCGGCTTCATCGCGGGTTTTGCCGAGCATCAGCGCCTGGCTCTGCGACAGGCAGTTGGCGTACAGCCACTGATGGTGGTCGGCCACCGGGTTGAAGCTCACCACCGGCACGATGAAGTCAGCAGGAATAAGGTGGGTACCCTGGTGCAGCAACTGGTGGTAGGCGTGCTGGCCGTTACAGCCCACGCCACCCCAGATCACCGGGCCGGTTTCGGTATGCACCGGCGTGCCGTCTTGCAGCACGCTCTTGCCGTTGGACTCCATGTCCAGCTGTTGCAAGTGCTTGGTGATGTTGCGCAGGTAGTGGTCGTACGGCAGGATCGCGTGGCTGCGGGCGCCCCAGAAGTTGCCATACCAGACGCCCAGCAGGGCCAGCAGCACCGGCATGTTCTTGTCGAACGGCGCGGTCTGGAAGTGCTGGTCCATGGTGTAGGCACCCGACAGCAGCTCCTTGAAGTTGGCGGTGCCGATGGCCAGGGCGATCGGCAGGCCGATGGCTGACCACAGCGAATAACGCCCACCCACCCAGTCCCACATCGGGAAGATGTTCTCTTCACGGATACCGAAGGCGACGGCGGCGGCCTTGTTGCTGGAAACGGCGATGAAGTGGCGATACAGCTCTGCTTCCGAGCCGCCCTGGGCCAGGTACCAGGTGCGCGCGGCCATGGCGTTCTTCAGTGTTTCGAGGGTGTTGAACGATTTCGACGAAACAATGAACAGGGTGGTTTCGGCGCGCAGGTTGGCCGACAGTTCGTGGAACTCACTGCCGTCGATGTTCGCCAGGTAATGGCAGCGTACGCCGCGTTGTGCGTAGGGCAGCAGTGCTTCGGAGACCAGTTCCGGGCCGAGGAACGAGCCGCCGATGCCGATGTTGACCACGTCGGTGATCGGCTTTTCGCTGTAACCGCGCCACAGGCCATCGTGAATGCGCCCGACCAGCTCGGTGATCTGGTTGAGCACCTTGTGCACTTCTGGCATCACGTTGACGCCGTTGACGCTGAGCTTGTCGCCCACCGGGCGGCGCAGGGCGGTGTGCAGCACCGGACGGCCTTCGGAGGCGTTGATGATCTCGCCGCTGAACATCGACTTGATCGCATCCTGCAGGCCGACTTCGTTGGCCAGGTTCACCAGCAGGTCGCGGCTTTGCTCGGTGATCAGGTTTTTCGAGTAGTCGAGGAACAGGCCGCAGCTGCTCAGGGAGAACTGATCAAAACGCTTGGCATCGGCGGCGAAGGCTTCACGCATGCTGAAGTCTTGCATGGCGTCGCGGTGTTGCTGAAGCGCCTGCCAGGCGGGCAGGGCCGTCACATCATGGGGAGTACGGTAATACGCCATTGCTCAGGGTTCCTTGGTGCGTTGTGAGGCCTTGGACATTGGCCACGGCTGTCAGTTGCAGGCAGTCATTATAGGCATTGGCGGCGCGGGGGGAATGGGGGCGTGAGGGGTTATGAAGGGGCCGCGAGGCAGCCCCCGAAGGTTTACGCGGTCTTGTCTTCCACGTGCAGGTACAGGTTGTCGATCAACCGGGTGTTACCCAGGTAAGCGGCGGCAATCACCACCAGGTCGCGATCATCGATCATGGCCGGGCGCAGGCTCACGGCATGGCGCACTTCCAGGTAGTCCGGGCGGAACCCGGCGGCGGTCAGTTGCGCCTGGCCGTCGGCCACCAGCGCGGCAAAATCACGCTGGCCACGGCCAATGGCCGCCCCGATGTGCTGCAGGGTGCGGTACAGTGCAGGTGCGGTAACACGCTGCTCGGGGGTGAGGTAACCATTGCGTGACGACAGCGCCAGGCCATCGTCAGCGCGCACGGTCGGCTCACCGATGATCTGGATGGGCATGTTCAGGTCGCGTACCATGGCGCGGATCACTGCCAGCTGCTGGAAGTCTTTTTCGCCGAACACGGCTAGGTCTGGCTGGACCATGTTGAACAGCTTGCTGACCACTGTTGCCACACCCTCGAAATGCCCTGGCCGGCTGGCGCCGCACAGGCCTTCGGAAAGGTGGGGGACGCTGACCCGGGTTTGCACGCTCATGCCGTCGGGGTACATCTCTTCGACGGTTGGTGCGAACAGCAGGTTGCAGCCGGCCTGGAGCAAGCGCTCCTGGTCGGCTGCAAGGGTACGTGGATAGGTGGCGAGGTCTTCGTTGGCGCCGAACTGCAGCGGGTTGACGAAGATACTGGCAACGACAAAGTCGGCCCGCTGGGCGGCCTTGGTCACCAGCGCGGCATGGCCGCTGTGCAGGTTGCCCATGGTCGGCACGAACGCGATGCGCTTGCCTTCGCCACGCGCGCGGCCAACGGCGGCGCGCAGTTCACGGACAGTCTTGACTGTGTTCATGCGCTGAACCCGTGTTCGCTGGCAGGGAAGCTTACGTCCTTGACCGCCGTCACGTAGGCGGCGAGGGCGCTTTCGATGTCCGGCTGGCCGGCCATGAAGTTTTTCACGAACTTCGGCACCCGGCCGCTCAGCGACAGGCCAAGCATGTCGTGCAGGACCAGCACCTGGCCGTCGGTCGCGCTACCGGCGCCAATGCCGATGACCGGAATGCTCACGGCCTGGGTGATTTCTGCCGCCAGTTCGCTTGGTACGCACTCCAGCAGCAGCATGGCCGCGCCGGCCTGTTCCAAGGCAATGGCGTCGGCACGCATCTGCCGCGCCTGGGCTTCCTGACGGCCCTGCACCTTGTAACCGCCCAGCACATTGACGGTTTGTGGGGTCAGGCCCATGTGCGCGCACACCGGCACGCCACGTTCAGCCAGCAGGCGAATGGTCTCGGCCAGCCAGGCAGCGCCTTCGAGCTTGATCATGTGGGCGCCGGCCTGCATCAGCGTGGCGCAGTTGGCAAAGGCCTGTTCGGGGGTGGCGTGGGCCATGAACGGCAGGTCGGCCAGAATCAGCGCGCCATCGTTGCCACGTTTGACGCAGGCAGTGTGGTAGGCCATTTCCTGGGTGGTGACAGGCAGCGTGCTGTCATGGCCCTGCAGGACCATCCCCAGCGAGTCGCCCACCAGCAACACTTCGACACCGGCCTGGCTGGCAACCTTGGCGAAGGTCGCGTCGTAGCAGGTCAGCATGGTGATTTTTTCACCCTTGGCCTTCAGGCCATGCAGGGTGGTCAGGGTTACTTCAGGCATGTAGGAAAATCCTCGTTCAGGCGCTGTTAAAACGACTGCATACAACGCGTGTAGTCATCTTCCGGAGCGGCACATCATCGCGCGTGATGTTCGGGCACAGGTCCGTCCGGGCCTAAATACGGGTATGCGGCACTTGGGTGCCACACGGGACGCCTATAGTCGTGAGCGAGGTGGGGGAAGTCAATCACCCTGTTACCGCATTGTTACGATCAGGGTGTTACTGGCGTTACCGCCGCCTGCAGCGCCCGAATTACAGGCGCTCGAGGCCGACGAACGGGCAGGCACTGATGAGTTGGGCGAGGTCGCGGCCATCGGGCAGGCAGAAGCCTGCGGGCACCAGTTCGGCCAATGGGTAGAGCACGAAGGCGCGGGCGTGCATGTGGTAGTGCGGCACCTGCAAGCGCGGCACGTCGATCAGGTGGTCGCCGAACAGCAGGATATCCAGGTCGAGCGTGCGCGGGCCCCAACGCTCTTTGCGCACACGGCCCTGGTCATTTTCGATGGCCTGCAGGGCATCGAGCAGCGCCAGCGGCTCGAGCGAGGTGTCGAGCGCAGCCACGGCATTGGTGTAGCGCGGCTGGCCAGGCAGCAGCGAGTCACTGGTGAACAGGCTCGAAGTGGCCACCAGGCGGGTGCCGGTGGCCTGGTCGAGCGCCTGGAAAGCGTTCTGCAGTTGTTCTGCAGGCTCGTCCAGGTTGCTGCCCAGGCCGATGTAAGCGCGCGTGGTCACTCGAACGCCTCTTCGCCACCACGCTTACGCTTGCTGGCGCTACGTTTGCGCTTGCGTGGGCCAGCGCCGGTGCCTTCGTCACGGCTGCCCAGCTCGCGAATCATCTCGCGGCGCTCGCTGTCATTGGCATCCTGGTAGTCAGTCCACCATTGGCCGAGGTCGTCGGTTTCTTCACCCGCGCTTTCACGCAGCAGCAGGAAGTCGTAACCGGCACGGAAGCGCGGGTTGTCGAGCAACTGGTCGGCACGTTTGCCGCTGCGACGTGGCAGGCGTTCCTGCATGTCCCAAATTTCGCGGATCGGCAGGGTGAAACGCTTCGGGATGGCAATGCGTGCGCACTGTTCGGCGATCAGGTCGTGAGCTGCGCCGTTCATGGCCGGGATCGGTGGCACACCTTGGTTTTGCAGGTGCAGCACACGGGCCGGCAGGGCGGGCCAGAGCAGCGCAGCGAAGAGGAAGGCTGGGGTGACCGGTTTGCCCTGCTTCACACGCAGATCGGTGTTGTTCAGCGCCTGGCTGATCAAGGTGTGGGTGTAGGTAGGGCGCTCGTCCAGGGCGTGCGCGCTGGCCGGGAACAACGGCTCGAACAGCTGCAGGTCGACCAGCATTTCGAAGGCCATCGCACCTTGGCCGGAGAGGAACAGCTTGAGGCTTTCCTCGAACAGGCGTGCCGGGGGGATTTCGCGCAGCATCGGCGCCAGTTCACGGATCGGCTGGACCGTGTGCTTTTCGATGCCGAAGTCGAGCTTGGCAGCGAAACGCACGGCCCGCAGCATGCGCACCGGGTCTTCCTGGTAGCGATGGGTCGGGTCACCGATCAGGCGCAGCAGGCGGTTACGCACATCGTGCACGCCGTTGGCGTAATCGAGGATGCGTTCGCTGACCGGATCGTAGTAGAGGGCATTGATGGTGAAGTCGCGGCGTTGCGCGTCTTCTTCCAAGGTGCCGTACACGTTGTCACGCAGGATGCGACCACTGGCGTTGTGCGACGAACGGTGGGTATCACCTTGATCGTCTTCCGAGTGGTGGGCGCGGAAAGTGGCGACTTCGATGATCTCACGGCCGAAATGCACGTGGACCAACTTGAAGCGGCGACCAATGATACGCGCGTTGCGGAACTCGGCACGGACCTGTTCAGGGGTGGCGCTGGTGGCGACGTCGAAGTCTTTTGGGGTGATGCCAAGCATCAGGTCGCGGACACAGCCACCGACCAGGTAAGCCTGGTAGCCCGCACTCTGCAGGCGCTCTACGATGTTCACCGCGTGGCGGCTGAACTGGTGGCGTTGCAGCGAGTGTTGGCTCTTGTTGATCACCTCAGGCGTGGTGCGCCTGTGGTGCTGGCCCGGTACGGGAGGGCGGAACGACTGGAACAGCTTCTTCAGCATGGGATGCACTGTTTGAAGGAATGTTCGGCCAAGAATAGGAGAATGGCCGCATGATGGGCGGGGATTCTAGCATTTACTCAAGGAGTGGTGTAGGCGGGTAGCAGGATGCCTGCCAGAAGGGAGAAACGACAAGGGGAGCCTAAGCTCCCCAAGAAGTCGTTGCGTGCTCTTATTATTTTTTTTGCTGGGCTTCTTGTTTTTGTTGAGTGCCCTGTCCACAAATCGCAAAGCTTGTGGACGACCCCTAATCCAGGGGTAAAGAGCAAACGGATTGCTTTGGCCGCTGATGTCACGTTGATCTGTCGATCCAACCAGTTCAGGCGCTGCTTTTTAGTGCAGTTTTTGTTGTTCTCTGCCTGGTCGTGGGGCAAGCCCCAAACACGCATCCTCTCCAAAAGAATCAGTTAGCTGCGCCTCCGCCGTCTTGTTTTTATTGTGCGTGAGCCGTTTCGTCTTGTTCTTATTCTGAGTTGCAGTGCTTGTTATTGTTTTTGTACTAAGCATATAGCAGGTGCCGTGCCAACTTTTCGAAACCCAATGAAATCAAGGGTTTGGAGGATTTCGCAGATTTTTGGCAGGCCGAAAATGGCGGGGTTTCGTTACCGTACACCTCGGGAACTGTTACGCCTGAAAGCTTGGGTAACAGATTTTCGCGGGTACTGATGTGTTACCTAGGGTGTGCGTAGTGGTTTTTGCCGGCCCTTTCGCGGGCAAGCCCGCCCACAGGTTCTTTACCGTTCTCAAAGGCGGTGAAGAACCTGTGGGAGCGGGCTTACCCGCGAAAGGGCCGGTCAGGCCCAAAGCGTGTTACTCGCTGGTGGCGTTGCTCTTGCGTCGCGGGATACCCAGGCGCTGGCGGCGTTCCCACAGGCATTTGCGGCTGACGCCAAGCTTGCGGGCAAGCTCGGTCTCGGTCATGTGGTCCTGGTGTTCGAGCACGAAGTGCTGGAAGTAATCCTCCAGCGACAAGTCCTCGGTAGGCTCATGGCTGGCATTGCCCGCACTGGCCACGGCCAGGGCGTTGTCGAGGATGTCGTCGTCTTCCAGGTCGCTCAGCTCGATGTCGATACCCAGCAGGTCGGCGGAAATTTCTGCGCTCTCGCTCAGAATCACCGCACGCTCCACGGCGTTTTCCAGCTCGCGCACGTTACCCGGCCAGCTGTAATGACGAATCGCTTGCTCGGCATCGGCGGAAAAATGCAGGTCATCCCGGCCAATCCGTGCGCTCTGGCGGGCCAGGAAGGCACTGGCGATCTCGTTGACGTCGCTGCCGCGCTCGCGCAGGGCAGGCAACTTCAGGGCGATAACGTGCAGGCGGTAATAAAGGTCTTCACGGAACTGGCCGGCCTTGGCCAGGTTTTTCAGGTCGCGGTGGGTGGCCGCAATCAGGCGCACATCGACCTTCTGCGATTGCACCGAGCCCACCCGGCGGATTTCGCCTTCCTGCAACACGCGCAACAGGCGCGCCTGGGCTTCGAGGGGCAATTCGCCGATTTCGTCGAGGAACAAGGTGCCGCCGTCCGCCGCTTCGACCAGCCCGGCGCGCCCTGCGCTGGCGCCGGTGAAGGCACCTTTTTCGTGACCGAACAACTCGGACTCGATCAGCGTCTCCGGGATGGCCGCGCAGTTCACTGAGATCATCGGTGCCTTGGCCCGGCGTGACAGGTTGTGCAGGGCACGGGCGACCAGCTCTTTACCGGTACCCGATTCGCCCTGGATCAGGACATTGGAATCGGTCGGTGCGACTTTGCGGATCTTGCTGTACATGTCCTGCATGGGCGGGCACGAGCCGATGATGCCGATCTCGCCATTGGCAGACGCGCTATTGCCTTTGTCGGCCGCGGCCGCCTTGCCGTTGCCCCGCGGTTCTGCAGCCGGTGCGGCAGCAGGCGCGTTTTGCCGGTCGCGCAGGATGCGCGCCACGGCCTGGAGCATCTCGTCGTGGTCGAAGGGCTTGGCGATGTAGTCCACCGCGCCCATTTTCATCGAGTCCACCGCCGAGCGCAGGCTGGCGTAGCTGGTCATGATCAGCACCGGGGTGCCCTGGCCAAGCTTGATCAGCTCGGTGCCAGGCGCGCCTGGCAGGCGCAGGTCGCTGACGATCAGGTCGAAGGTGGCAATGCTGAAGCGTTCCTGGGCTTCCTGCACCGAGCCGGCTTCGCTGACTTGGTACTGGTTCCGCTCGAGCAGGCGACGCAGGGCCGAGCGGATGATGGTTTCGTCTTCGACGATCAGAATATGCGGCATTGATTCAATTCTCTCGACGGTCTCGAATTTCAGGGGACGTCGCTACGACATGCCGGGGCAGGGTCACGCGGATCCGGGTGCCACGTTGCCGTTCGATGTCGGCAGGGCTGTCGATGGTGATTTGCCCATAATGCTCTTCCACGATGGAATAGACCAGAGCGAGCCCCAGTCCGGTTCCTTCGCCCGGGTCTTTGGTGGTGAAGAAGGGCTCGAACAGGCGGTCCATGATGCTCTTCGGGATCCCGCTGCCTTCGTCTTCGACAATCAAATCGACGGTGTGCTCGAAGACGGAGCTGCGCACACGCACGGCACTGCCGGGCGGTGAGGCGTCGCGGGCGTTGGAGAGCAGGTTGATCAGCACCTGGGCCAGGCGCTGCGGGTCCCCTTCGGCCCAGTGTTCCGGGTCGCAGAGGTTGAAGAACTGGACTTCGAAATTGCGCCGGTTCAGTGCCAGCAGCCCAATGGCATCCTGCGCCACTTCGGCCAGGCACACCGGCTCTTCGCTGTTCTGATGGCTGCCACCGGCATGGGCGAAGCTCATCAACGACTGGACGATGCGCGACACCCGTTTGGTCTGTTCAAGAATCTGGCTCGACAGCTCGGTGATCTCGCCATCGCCCTCGCGTTCCTCGCGCAGGTTCTGCGCCAGGCAGGCGATGCCGGTGATCGGGTTGCCGATTTCGTGGGCCACGCCGGCCGCCAGGCGGCCAATGCTGGCCAGGCGCTCGGAGTGCACCAGCTTGTCTTCCAGGGCCTGGGTTTCGGTCAGGTCCTCGACCAGCAGCACCAGGCCACTGTTACCCGGCGCCAAGGGCTCATCGATGGCGGCCTTGTGCAGGTTCAGCCAGCGAGGCTGCCCGTCGAGGGCCAGGCGTTGTTTGTGCAGGTGTTCGTCGGGCACGTCAATGAAGCCCTGCAGCAGGCCGCGCCAAGGTTCGCCGATGGTCACCAGGCGCGAGCCGACCACGTGCTTGGCGGCGATGCCGGTCAGCTCTTCCATGGCCTTGTTCCACATCAGGATCTCTTGGTCCTTGGCCAGGGAGCAGACGCCCATGGGCAGTTCCTGCAGGGTCTGGCGGTGGTAGCGGCGCAGGGCGTCGAGTTCGGCGGCAAGGCCGGTCAGGCGCGAGTGATAGTCTTCCAGGCGGCTTTCAATGAAGTGGATATCTTCAGTGACATAGTTTTCGTTGCCGGATTTGTAGGGCAGGAAGGTCTCGACCATGTCCTGGGCCACGCTCGGCCCCATCAGGCCCGACAGGTTGGCCTCGATGCGGTCGCGCAGGCGGCGCAACGCATAGGGGCGGCGCTCGTCGAAGGGCAGGTAGAGGTCGCGCAGGGCCTGCTCGACTTCTTTCTGCGCAGCCTTGGCGCCCAGTGGCTTGGCCAGCTGGGTGGCAAATTCCTGTGGCGAAGCCGCGTGCAGCTCGCGGCGCTGCGGGCGGCGCACGTTGTCCACCGCGCACGCTTCGGCGGCGCTGGCTTCTTCACTGCTGGCATTGGTGAACAGCGAAATCAGGGTGAACAGCAAGACGTTTGCCGCCAGCGAGGCGATGGCCGCCATGTGCCAGCTGGTGTCGTCGAGGACGTAGATCATGTCCAGCAGCGGAATGTAGAAGCCCTGCAGGTTGCCCAGCAGCGGCAGCAGCATGGTCACCAGCCACACCAGGGTGCCGGCCAGCAGGCCCGCGATGAAGCCGCGGCGATTGGCGGTAGGCCAGTACAGCACCGACAACACGCCCGGCAGGAACTGCAAGGTGGCGACGAAGGCGACGATGCCCAGGTTGGCCAGGCTCTGGTGGTTGTTCTGGGTCAGGTAGAACATGAAGCCGGCGGTGATGATGGCGACGATCAGCGCGCGGCGGGTCCATTTCAGCCAGCGGTAGATGTTGCCTTCGGCCGGCGGCTGGTACAGCGGCAGCACCAGGTGGTTGAGGGCCATGCCCGACAGCGCCAGGGTGGTGACGATGATCAACCCGCTGGCCGCAGACAACCCGCCGATATAGGCCAGCAGCGCCAGCGCTTTGTTGTTGGCGGCGATGCCCAGCCCCAGCGTGAAGTATTCGGGGTTGGTGCTGGCGCCCAGGCGCAGGCCGGCCCACAGCACCAGCGGTACGGCCAGGCTCATCAGCAGCAGGAACAGCGGCAGGCCCCAGCTGGCGCTGACCAACGAGCGCGGGTTGAGGTTTTCGGTGAAGGCCATGTGGTACATGTGCGGCATGACGATGGCCGAGGCGAAGAACACCAGCAGCAGGGTGCGCCATGGCCCTTCCTGCAGCGGTGTGTGCAGCGCGGCCAGGGCGGTCTGGTTCTGCAGCAGCCACACTTCCAGCCCATGCGGGCCGCCAAACACACCGTACAAGGCGTACAGGCCGATGCCGCCCAGCGCCAGCAGCTTGATCACCGATTCGAAGGCAATGGCGAATACCAACCCTTCATGCTTCTCGCGCGTGGCGATGTGCCGCGAGCCGAAGAAGATGGTGAACAGAATGATCAGCGCACAGAAGGCGAATGCCACCCTGGCCTTGACCGGCTCGCCGGTCAGGATGCTGATCGAGTCGGCCACCGCCTGGATTTGCAGGGCCAGCAACGGCAGTACCCCGATCAGCATGATCAGGGTGGTCAGCGCGCCGGCCCAGGTGCTGCGGAAACGAAACGCCAGCAGGTCGGCCAGCGACGACAGCTGATAGGTGCGGGTGATCTTGAGGATCGGGTAAAGCAGCACCGGCGCCAGCAGGAAGGCCCCGGAGACCCCCAGGTAGCAGGCCAGGAAGCCATAGCCGTACTGGTAGGCCAAGCCGACCGAGCCATAGAAGGCCCAGGCACTGGCATACACGCCCAGCGACAGGGTGTAGGTCAGCGGGTGGCGAATAATTGAGCGGGGTATCAGCCCACGCTCGCTGATCCAGGCCACGCCGAACAGCACCATGAGGTACGCGGCACTGATCAGGATCATCTGGGTCAGGCTAAAGCTCATCGGCATCTCGTTGGCTCTGCAGGATGAAGGTGACGACGATCAGGATCAGCCAGAGCAGGTAGGGGCGGTACCAGGCTCCGGTCGGTTCGATCCACCAGTCCATGATGGCCGGGGAGAACAGGTAGATCCCCACGACCAGAAGCAGGACCAAACGATAGATGTACATGCTGGCCTCGATGGTTGGGCGCTGCGGGCTTGGACTTATTATTGGCGCAAAAGAGTGGGGGGATGCTAGCGGGAATCGGTAGGGTTAGCCAAGGGTTTGAAATTATTGGGCTTTTGATTTTGAGGGGAAGTTGCCTGTTCCGGCCTCTTCGCGGGCAAGCCCGCTCCCACAGGTTCCGCACCGTTTCTATGGGAGCGGGCTTGCCCGCGAAGAGGCCGGACCTGCGTCAGTGCAAATCAGCCTCTGGAACAGAGGCCTGCCGGGCAATCGCCTCTGGCCGCCACTGCTTGCGGGCTACTGCCAGTACTTCAGCCGGCGTTGCCAGCAGCAACTCCGGCTCCGTTTCCTGCCCCAATGCCCGCAATGCGCGCAGCAGCAAAGGCGTCGCATGTTCCGGCTGCAGCGGCGGCGAGCGGTACGACTTGCCCAGCTTGTGCCCATCTGGCTGCACGATCAGCGGAATATGCAGGTAACGCGGCTGTGAGAACCCCAGCAGCTCTTGCAGGTAGAGCTGGCGCGGTGTGTTGTCGAGCAGGTCGGCCCCGCGCACGATATCGGTAACCCCTTGCCAGGCATCATCCAGCACCACCGCCAGCTGATACGCATACAGCCCGTCACGGCGCTGGATGACGAAATCACCCACCTCGCGCCCCAGGTGTTGCTGAAACTCACCCTGGACCCGGTCGGTGAACCGGTAGATCAACTCTGGCACCCGCAGACGGATCGCCGCGCCCTCGCGTGCATGCCCGGCGTTGCGGCACAAGCCTGGGTAAATGCCGTTGTGCCCTTCCAGCTGTTTGCGCGAGCAGGTGCAGGCGTAGGCCAGGCCCATGTTGAACAGGCGGTCGACCACTGCTGCATAAGCCTCATGGCGCTGGCTCTGGAACACCACCTCGCCATCCCACTCCAGGCCGTAACGCTCCAGGGTCTGCAAGATAGCGTCGCGGGCCCCGGGCATTTCCCGGGGCGGGTCGGTGTCTTCCATGCGCAGCAGCCAGCGGCCGTTGACGGCGCGGGCGTCGAGCCAGGAGGCGAGGGCGGCGACCAGCGAGCCGAAGTGCAGAAAGCCGCTGGGGGTAGGGGCGAAGCGCCCGATGTAACTGGAGTCGTTCATGGCGGTCGTGCGTCTGAAAATGAAACGGGGCGCAAGATGCGCCCCGTTTGGGTGGGAAAAGGATCAGCCTTTGCCGACTGTTTTTTCCTTTTTCTCCGCGATTTCCTTGCAGTCGAAGCACAGGTCGGCGGTTGGGCGGGCTTCGAGGCGACGCAGGCCGATCTCGATGCCGCAGGACTCACACCAGCCGTACTCTTCGTCCTGGATCTTCTGCAGGGTCTTGTCGATCTTCTTGATCAGCTTGCGCTCGCGATCGCGGTTACGCAGCTCCAGGGCGAACTCTTCTTCCTGGCTGGCACGGTCGGCCGGGTCTGGGAAGTTGGCCGCTTCGTCCTTCATGTGGGTCACGGTCTGATCCACGCTCGTCATCAACTCAAGCTTCCAGGCACCCAGAAGTTTGGTGAAATGCTTGCGCATGGGCTCCCCCATGTACTCCTCGCCCTTGCTTTCTTTATAGGGCTCTACACCGTACATGGACTGACTGGTTTTTTGCTTTTCTACGGTGGACATGAATAGACCGCCTCTCACTCATCTGATCCAATGCGCAGGATGCTCCATCTCCGGCACCCGCCGGCCCTGCGACTGCGAGCCGCCGAACTTACCAGATAGATCGGGGGTGCGCTACCCCGCCCGATCCTGCTAATTGACAGCGGCGCGAGCCACACGTTCGGTAGCGTGCAGAGGTAGAATCTCCAGTTTAGACCCAATTGAGAGAAGGTCATGGCCCACCCTTACAGTGCGCGCAGCCGCGCCATCGAACCCTTTCACGTCATGGCGTTGCTGGCGCGGGCCAACGAGCTGCAGGCGGCCGGCCATGATGTGATCCACCTGGAAATCGGCGAACCGGACTTCACCACAGCCGCGCCGATCGTCGAGGCCGGCCAGGCCGCATTGGCCGCGGGCCACACCCGCTATACCGCCGCCCGTGGCCTGCCGGCGCTGCGCGAGGCGATCGCCGGCTTCTATGGGCAGCGGTACGGCGTCAATGTCGATCCTGAGCGCATTCTGATTACGCCGGGCGGATCTGGCGCACTGTTGTTGGCCAGCAGCCTGTTGGTAGACCCAGGCAAGCACTGGTTGCTGGCTGACCCGGGCTACCCCTGCAATCGCCACTTCCTGCGCCTGGTCGAAGGCGGCGCGCAGCTGGTGCCGGTGGGGCCTGAGGTCAACTACCAACTCACCGCCGACCTGGTTGACCGCTATTGGGACAAAGACACGGTCGGGGCCCTGGTCGCCTCGCCAGCCAACCCGACCGGGACGGTACTGAACCGTGACGAGTTGGCCAGCCTGTCGCGCGCTACCCGTGAACGCCATGGCCACCTGGTGGTGGACGAGATCTACCACGGCCTGACCTACGGCATGGACGCGCCCAGCGTGCTGGAAGTGGACGATGGGGCGTTTGTCCTGAATAGTTTTTCGAAGTATTTCGGCATGACCGGCTGGCGCCTGGGATGGCTGGTCGCGCCGCCCGGCGCGGTGGCAGACCTGGAGAAGCTTGCACAGAACCTGTACATCAGCGCCCCCAGCATGGCCCAGCATGCTGCGCTGGCGTGCTTCCAGCCGCAAACCCTGGCGATTCTGGAGGAGCGCCGCGCCGAATTCGCCCGTCGCCGCGACTACCTGTTGCCAGCCCTGCGCGAGCTGGGCTTTGGTATTGCCGTCGAGCCCGAGGGGGCTTTCTACTTGTACGCCGACATCAGCGCCTTCGGCGGCGATGCCTTTGCGTTCTGCCGGCACTTCCTCGAAACCGAGCACGTGGCCTTTACCCCCGGCCTGGATTTTGGCCGCCACCTGGCGGGGCATCATGTGCGTTTTGCCTACACCCAGAGCCTGCCGCGCCTGGAACAGGCCGTGCAGCGTATTGCCCGCGGCCTACGGAGCTGGCAAGGCTGATGGCGTTTTTTCCTCCACTCGAGCAGGGGCGCCTACTGCGGCGCTACAAACGGTTTTTGGCGGACATCGAGCTGGCCAATGGCGAGCAAATGACCATCCATTGCCCGAACACTGGGTCCATGCTCAATTGCATGCGCGAAGGCGGGCAGGTGTGGTTCAGCCGCTCCAACGACCCCAAGCGCAAGCTGCCAGGCACCTGGGAGATCAGTGAAACGCCCCAAGGCCGCCTGGCCTGCGTGAACACTGGGCGCGCCAACGCGTTGGTTGAAGAGGCGCTGCGTGCCGGGGTTATCAGCGAGCTGGCCGGTTTCACCGCACTCAGGCGTGAAGTGGCGTATGGCGAAGAGGGCAGCCGCATCGATTTTCGCCTGGAGTTCGACACCGGCCCGGCCTATGTCGAAGTCAAGAGCGTGACCCTGGGCTACCCGGACACCGCGGTCGCGGCCTTCCCCGACGCCGTCACCCAGCGCGGTGCCAAGCACCTGCGTGAACTGGCGACGCTGGCTCGCCAAGGTGTGCGTGCGGTGCAGTTGTACTGCGTGAACCTGACCGGCGTCGACGCCGTGCGCCCGGCCGAGGAAATCGACGCGGGCTACGCCCAGGCCTTGCGCGCCGCCGTGGCTGAAGGCGTGGAGGTGCTGGCGTACGGCACCTATCTGGATGCCGAACGTATCGTCATCGACCGCCCCTTGCCTGTACTGCTCAATTCTTGAGCCAGATGCCCTGGCTGTCTTCATGGCAGCCCAGGGCCTGCAGGCTGTCGCCCTCGCACGGCCCGGCCACGCATTCGCCGCTTTCTATCAGGAACAAAGCGCCATGATGGGCGCAGTGAATCAGGCTGGCGCTGTCATCGAGAAAGGCATCTGCAGCCCAGTTCAGTGGGATGCTGCGGTGTGGGCAGCGGTTGCGATAGAGGTACACCTGGCCCTGGCGGCGCACGCCGAACAGGTCGACGCCGTCTACGCTGAAGGCGCGGCTGTGGCCCTCGGCCAATGAGCTGGAGGTACAAAGGAAGTGCATGGCAAGGACGACTCGTGAAACACGTGATTGCTTGACGCTTCAATGCGAATAATTATCAAATTGCCCGCATTCGATGCGCCCGGCTGTCTATGGTGCGCAGTTCCGCCGTCCGCCACAAGGCGCGCGGCCCGCCTTCAGAAGGAAATCCGATGATGCGCCGTCCCGCTGCCCTGATCGCCCTGTGCGCAGGCCTTGTGCTGTCCACCCAGGCCTTGGCTGCCGAACTGCCGCAGCGATGGGTCAGCGCCGGTGGTGCGCTGAGCGAGTGGGTCACTGCGCTGGGCGGCGAATCGCGCCTGGTCGGCGTCGATACCACCAGCCAGCACCCCGCATCGCTGAAGGCGCTGCCGAGCGTCGGCTATCAGCGCCAGTTGTCTGCCGAAGGTATTCTCAGCCTGCGCCCAGACGTACTGGTGGGCACCGAAGAAATGGGCCCGCCGCCGGTGTTGGCGCAGATTCGCAAGGCGGGTGTGCGGGTGGAGTTGTTCTCGAGCAAAGCCGAACTGGATGCGGTCGATCAGAACCTCAAGCACCTGGGCCAGTTGCTGGGTGCCGAGCCGCAAGCCACCGCGTTGGCGGCGGGCTATCGCCAGCAGTTGGATGCGTTGCAGGCTCAGGTCAAGCACGCCCAGGCAGGCCAGAAGGCGCCCGGGGTGTTGCTGCTGGTGGGCCATGCAGGTGCCAAGCCGCTGATTGCTGGGCAAGGCACTGCCGGTGATTGGCTGCTACGCCAGGCCGGGGCGCACAACCTGGCCGAGCATCAGGGCTACAAGAACTTCTCTAATGAGGCGCTGGCGGCGCTGGACCCGGATGTAGTGGTGTTCTCCGACCGTGCGTTGGCCGACGAGCAGGCGCTGCAAGCGCTGCTGAAGGAAAACCCAGCGCTGGCGGCCTCCCGCGCCGTGCGTGAACAGCGCCTGGTGTCGCTCGACCCGACGCTGCTGGTTGGCGGCCTTGGGCCACGCCTGCCAGCGACCCTGCGCTCGTTGGCTGCCTCCTTCTACCCGGCAGCCAAGGGCAGTTTCGCTCAATGAGACAACGCGTTCAGCCACGTACATTGATCATCTGCCTGAGCGTGCTGTGCCTGTTGGCGGTGTGGCTGTCCCTGGCCCTGGGGCCGGTCAGCCTGCCGCTGTTCGATACCTTGCGCGCTGGGCTGCGCTTGTTGGGGCTGCCGATCGCCGGTGATGGCCTGCAGCAGGCGGAAATGATCCTCGGCCAGATTCGCCTGCCGCGCACCTTGCTGGGGCTGGCGGTGGGGGCGGTGCTGGCGCTGTCCGGCGTGGCCATGCAGGGGCTGTTCCGCAACCCGTTGGCCGACCCAGGGCTGGTAGGCGTCGCCGCCGGGGCGGCAATGGGCGCTGCAGTGGCCATTGTCGGCGGCAGCTGGTTTGGGGGAATGCCGGAGGTGCTGGCGCCTTATCTGCTGTCACTGTGCGCCTTCATCGGCGGGCTTGGGGTGACCGCGCTGGTCTATCGCCTGGGGCGGCGCGACGGCCAGACCAATGTCGCCACGATGCTGCTGGCCGGCGTGGCCATGACCGCGCTGGGCGGCGCGGCGGTCGGGCTGTTCTCCTACCTGGCCGATGACGCCACCTTGCGCACCCTGACGTTCTGGAACCTGGGCAGCCTCAACGGTGCCAGTTACGAGCGGCTGTGGCCGCTGTTGATGGTGGCTACCGGCGTAGCGCTGTGGTTGCCGCGGCGCGCCCGGGCGCTGAATGCCTTGCTGCTGGGGGAGTCGGAGGCGCGGCACCTGGGTATCGAGGTAGAGCGGCTCAAGCGCGAATTGGTGTTCTGTACCGCGCTGGGTGTCGGCGCGGCGGTGGCGGCGGCGGGGCTGATCGGCTTCATCGGGCTGGTGGTGCCGCACCTGGTGCGCTTGCTGGCAGGGCCCGATCACCGCGTGGTGTTGCCGGCCTCGCTGTTGGCGGGCGGCGCACTGATGCTGTTTGCCGACCTGGCGGCACGGCTGGTGCTGGCGCCAGCCGAACTGCCGATCGGCATTGTCACTGCGTTTATCGGTGCGCCGTTTTTCCTGTTTCTGCTGATTCGAGGGCGCAGCTGATGTTGCAAGTCGAGGGCCTGCACCTGCGGCGGGGAAGCAACGAGGTACTCCACGACATCCACCTGCAATTGGCCCCGGGGCAGGTGGTGGGCGTGCTCGGCCCCAACGGCGCGGGCAAGAGCAGCTTGCTGGGGGTGCTGTGCGGCGAGCTGGCGCCCGACCAGGGGCATGTGACCTTGCAGGGCCGGCCGTTGGCCGATTGGGCAGGGCAGGAGCGGGCCAGGCGCCTGGCGGTGTTGCCGCAAGTGTCCAGCCTGGGCTTCTCGTTCAGGGTCGAGGAAGTGGTGGGCATGGGGCGGATGCCGCATGGCAGTGGCCAGGTGCGCGACGCCGAGATCGTCGAAGCAGCCTTGCGTGCAGCGGACGCCTGGTACCTGCAGGGGCGCAGCTACCTGGCGCTGTCGGGCGGTGAGCGGCAGCGGGTACACCTGGCGCGCGTGCTGGCCCAGCTGTGGCCAGGTGAGCAGGGGACTACGCTGTTGCTTGATGAGCCGACGTCGATGCTCGACCCACTGCATCAGCACACGACCCTGCAAGCGGTGCGGCGCTTTGCCGACCGAGGCGCTGCGGTGCTGGTGATCCTGCATGACCTGAACCTGGCGGCACGCTACTGTGACCGTATTTTGTTGCTTGAGCAGGGCCGCTGCCATGCCTTGGCCTCCCCCGACGAAGTGCTCACGCCTGGGGCATTGAAGGCGGTGTTCGGTATCGATGTGCTGGTACAGGCTCACCCGGAGCGTGGCCACCCGCTGATCATCACCCGCTAGGAGGCATTGCCGATGCGCCATCCACTGCTGTCCGGTTTATCGCTGTGCCTGGTGCTGGCCCTGGGCGGATGCCAGGCCAGCCTGCCGCCGTTGCCGGCCTGGCAGAGTACTGAAGGGCGCGAACACGCGCAGTTGGGGCAAATCAAGGACCTGGCCAGCGGGCAGCTCATCAGCCCGGAACAACTGGTCACGCAGTTGGCCGCTGCCCCGCGTGTGCTGGTAGGGGAGAAGCACGACAACCCTGACCACCACGCACTGCAGTTGTGGTTGTTGCAGGCCCTGCAGAGCCGGCGCGCTCAGGGCAGCCTGTTGATGGAGATGCTGCAGCCTGAGCAGCAGCCGCTGGTCGACAAACTTGAAGCACAGCCACAGTTGCCCGCGGACTTGCCCAAGGCGTTAGCGTGGGAAGAAGGCTGGGACTGGCAGTTGTACGGGCCGTTGGTGACGCAGGCCTTGCAGCACGGCATCCCGCTGCTGGCCGCCAACCTTTCACCTGGGCAGATGCGCCACGCCTACCGGCACCCGGCTTCGTTACCGGGCGCACAGTCCAATGCGCCTAGGGTCAAGGCCGCGTTGCTTGAACAGGTGCGTGCCGGGCACTGCGGCTTGCTGCCGGAAAGCCAGTTGCCGGCCATGCTTGCCGTTCAACAGCAGCGCGACCGGCAAATGGCAGAGCAGTTGCTGAAGGCGCCGCAGCCAGCCCTGCTATTGGCTGGCGCATACCACGTACGCAAGGACCTGGGTGTGCCGTTGCACTTGGCTGACCTGGGCGCGCAGGGCCGTAGCGTGGTCGTGTTGTTGGCCGAGGTCGGCGAGGAAGCCGAGGCGGGCATGGCCGATTATGTGTGGTACACGGCGGCGATGCCGGAGCAGGACTACTGCGCTCAACTGCGCAAGTAACGTTACGGGTATCGGCGTTGTCACCCGCACGCGGTGTAAAAATCAGGCAAAAAAAGACCCGGCAAAGAGCCGGGTCAATAACCGTGATTAGCCTGATGAGGAGATAATCTGAGAGTCCGAACCAGGGGCTTTCAGTTTATCCAACCAGTCTCGCGACCAGTTGTGATAATCATAACGATTCTCATTTCGGAGTCAATCCCCTTCGTCGGTTTATTTCGCGTTTTTTTGCGCAGGGTTCTTCGCGTCCAACTGTTGATTGAGCGCTTCCTTGCGTTCGGTCGGCAAATCGTTCCAATGCATGTCGAGCAAGGCACCTTCAATGGCGTACAACAGCACTTTGGAGGCCCGGAACCCTCGCGTTTTCACAGCTTGGTACGCACCCACCGCACCGAGCCGGCGCAGATCCGACGCGCTGTGGATGCCGGCTGCATGCAACCACTGCGCAGAAGTCTTGCCAAGATTCTTCAGATGCTGCAATTCATCGTTCATCGAGCCTCCTTGCGATGGCTGAACGGGTGTTGGGGGATAAATCGCGAGCAGGTCAGAGAGGAGTGTAGCGGGGGTTGGAAAATGCGCGGCCTTTTGCCACCGGGTGCGACGATTGGGGAGAGGAGCCGCCTTTTACGGCCCTATCGCCGGCAAGCCGGCTCCCACAGGGACACCACTGCCCTTGAGGCCTGTGGAACTCCTGTGGGAGCCGGCTTGCCGGCGATAAGCTGCAATGCTGACCTTACAGGCCAGGCAACCGCTGGCGGATCTGGTCGATCACCTGGTCCATGCTGGCGCTTTCCTGCGTATCGACACGGGTGGCGTGCTGCAGTTCTGTGGCATCCAGCGGCTCACGGCTGGCCTGCTGAGCCTTGACCACCTCTAGAGTAGCGTCCGACGGGTCGGTTTTTTCCGCCTGGCGCTGCGCCAGCCAGCTGGCGATCACCGCCTCCGGGGCTTGGCAGTCGAGGACCAGGAACGGCACGCCGGTCGCGCTGGCGACCTCTGCCGCCGCTTGGCGTTGAGCATGTTTCAGGTAGGTGGCATCGAGCACCACCGGGAAACCGGCGCGCAGGATGGTGCCGGCCAGATCGTGCAGGCGCTGATAGGTCGCGGCGCTGGCATCCTGGTCATAGATGCCGGCATCCTGCTGCCCAGATAGCGTTGCCTGCTGCTCGCCGAACAGGCGCTTGCGCTCCACGTCCGAACGCACACGCACGGCGCCCAGGGCTTCGACCAGGCGCATCGCCACGTGGCTCTTGCCCACCGCCGAGACGCCGTGGGTGATGGCCAGCAGGCGCGAAGGGATGGCGCTGTAGCTTTCCGCCAGGTTGGCATAGTTGCGGTAGGTGCGCAGGGTGGTGGCGCGCTGCACGCCATCGGCATTGGCGGGCATGCTGAACAGGGCGACCTTGGCGCGCACCAGGGCGCGGTAGGCCTTGTAGAAGTTGAGCACTTCCAGGCCCTCGTAGTCGCCGGTCAGTTCCAAGTACTGGCTGACGAAGCGGTGCGCCAGGCACTTGAGGCCGCGGTCTTCCAGGTCCATAGCCAGGAAGCCGGTATCGGCCCAGACATCGGTCATGCGGAACGGCTCGTTGAACTCGATGCAGTCGAAGATCACCACCTTGCCGTCGATCAGGGTGGCGTTGCCCAGGTGAATGTCACCGTGGCATTCGCGGGTGAACCCGTTGGCTTTGCGCGCTTCGAACAGGCCTTTGAGGCGCTCGAAGCTGCTGCGCGCCCATGCCTGGAGGTTATCCAGTTGCAGCAGGTCGGCCTTGTCGCTGAGGAACGGACGGATCTGCTCGAAGTTCTGCTCGACCGGGGCCATCACGCTTTCAGGCGAGCCATAAGGTTGCGCTGCCGGGACCTTGGGGGTCTGCAGATGGAATTCGGCGATCTGCCGGGCCATCTGGTCGATGTGCTCGGCGTTGAGCTCGCCGTTGGCTTGCAGGGTGCTGAGCATCTGCCCCTGGGGGAACTGGCGCATTTTCAGGGCGTATTCGATTGCTACACCCTCACCGCCGATTTGCGGCGCTTCGGCGCTACCGGTGATCGGCAACACGTCGAGGTACAGGCCGTCGGTCAGGCGCTGGTTCAGGCGCAATTCTTCGTTACAGAAATGCTCGCGCTGATCCAGCTGGGTGAAGTCGAGGAAGCCGAAGTTCATCGGTTTCTTGACCTTGTAGGCGTACTCGCCAGTGAGCAGGACCCAGGAGATATGCGTCTCGATGAGTTGGAACCCATCTACGGGGTGAGGGTAGAGGGCTGGGTTCTGCAACGCAGTGATAAGAGCTTGGCTCACGGGAAATCCTTCCGGGGGCAGGGAATTCGAATGCGCCATTATGGTCAATGGTGCCGTCCCTGCATACCGCCGAGGGCGCCTGCCCAGCCTTTACAAAGTGCGTATAATCCGCCGCCATGACTCGAACTCGAAACGCTCGTACCCCTCAGAAACGCCCGACCGGCCGCTCTCGCGCCTGGCTGGGCTGGGCTTTGAAGCTCAGCCTGGTCGGCCTGGTGATCCTCGCCGGCTTCGCGGTTTACCTCGATGCTGTCGTCCAAGAGAAGTTCTCTGGCAAGCGTTGGACCATCCCGGCCAAGGTATACGCCCGGCCACTGGAGCTGTTCGTCGGCCAGAAGCTGAGCAAGAACGACTTCCTCACCGAACTCGATGCCCTGGGCTATCGCCGTGAAAGCGCGGCCAATGGCCCGGGTGCGGCCGCGGTCAACGGTAATACCGTCGACCTCAATACCCGTGGCTTCCAGTTCTACGAGGGGATGGAACCCGCGCAGTTCGTCCGCGTGCGCTTCTCTGGCGATTACGTGGCGGGGCTGGCCGGTGCCAATGGCGGCAAGCTCGACGTGGTGCGCCTGGAGCCGCTGATGATTGGCGGTATCTACCCGAAAAACCTCGAGGACCGGATCCTGATCAAGATCGATCAGGTGCCACCGTACCTGCTCGAGACCCTGGTCGCGACCGAAGACCGCGACTTCTATAGCCACTTTGGCGTGTCGCCCAAGTCCATCGCCCGTGCCGTGTGGGTCAACACCTCGGCCGGCTCCATGCGCCAAGGCGGCAGTACCCTGACCCAGCAGTTGGTGAAAAACTTCTACCTCACCAGCGAACGCAGCCTCAGCCGCAAGCTGACCGAGGCCATGATGGCCGTGTTGCTGGAGCTGCATTACGACAAGCGTGAAATCCTCGAGGCCTACCTCAACGAGGTGTTCGTCGGCCAGGACGGCCAACGCGCGGTGCATGGCTTCGGCCTGGCCAGCCAGTTCTTCTTCAGCCAGCCGCTGTCGGAGCTCAAGCTGCACCAAATCGCCTTGCTGGTGGGCATGGTCAAGGGGCCGTCCTACTACAACCCGCGGCGTTATCCTGACCGCGCCCTGGCCCGTCGTAACCTGGTGCTCGACCTGCTGGCCGAGCAGGGCGTGGCGAGCAAGGACGTGATCGAGGCGGCGAAGAAGATGCCATTGGGTGTGACCAAGCGCGGCAGCCTGGCGGACAGCTCGTTCCCAGCCTTCCTCGACTTGGTCAAACGCCAGTTGCGCCAAGACTACCGCGACGAAGACTTGACCGAAGAAGGCCTGCGCATCTTCACCAGTTTCGACCCGATCCTGCAGATGAAGGCCGAAACCTCCATGAACGAGACGTTCAAGCGCCTGGCCGGGCGCAAGGGCGCTGACGAGGTCGAGTCGGCGATGGTCGTGACCAACCCGGAAACCGGCGAGGTGCAAGCGCTGATCGGCAGCCGCCAGTCGGGCTTTGCCGGCTTCAACCGCGCCATCGACGCGGTGCGGCCGATTGGCTCGCTGGTCAAGCCGGCGGTGTACCTGACCGCGCTGGAACAGCCGAGCAAGTACACCCTGACCAGCTGGGTGCAGGACGAGCCGTTCTCGGTCAAAGGCGCCAACGGCCAGATCTGGCGCCCGCAAAACTACGACCGTCGTCCGCATGGCACCATTTACCTGTATCAAGGCCTGGCCAACTCCTACAACCTGTCGACCGCCAAGCTCGGCCTGGAAGTAGGCGTGCCCAACGTGATCAAGACCATCGGTCGGCTGGGGGTGAATGTCGACTGGCCAGCCTTCCCGGCGATGCTGCTGGGGGCAGGTGGCATGTCGCCGATGCAGGTCGCGACCATGTACCAGACCATTGCCAATGGTGGCTTCAACACGCCGATGCGCGGTATCCGCAGCGTGTTGACGGCCGAGGGTGAGCCGCTCAAGCGCTACCCGTTCCAGATCCAGCAGACCTTCGACCCAGGGTCCATCTACCTGGTGCAGAACGCCATGCAGCGGGTGATGCGCGAAGGTACCGGCCGTTCGGTGTACAACGTGTTGCCGCGTTCGCTGACCCTGGCCGGCAAGACCGGTACCAGTAACGACTCGCGCGACAGCTGGTTCTCCGGCTTTAGCCAGGACCTGCTGGCCGTGGTGTGGATGGGCCGCGACGATAACGGCAAGACGCCGTTCACCGGTGCCACCGGCGCCTTGCAGGTCTGGACCAGCTTCATGAAGAAGGCCGACCCGCTGCCGCTGGACATGCCGCAACCGGACAACGTCGTGCAAGCCTGGATCGACCCGTACAGCGGCCAAGGCTCTGACGGTAGCTGTCCGGGAGCCGTGCAGATGCCGTATATTCGCGGAAGCGAACCGCCCGCCGGCGCAGCCTGTGGCGGTGAGCAGAATCCGGCAGAATCGGTCATGGACTGGGTCAAAGGCTGGATGAATTAAGCACGAGCTGCATTGATGAGGTGTGAAGTGAATAAGTGGCTGTTTCCTGCCTTGACGGCGTTGGTTGTGCTCCAGGGTTGCTCCAGCGTCCAGCGTGGCAATATCCCGGTGGTCGATTCGAGCACCCGCGTGTCCAACAGTGAACGCGTAACGGCCAACCGCTCGGCGGCTGGCATGAACAGCGGCACCTCACAAGCGCAGTCGCTGCCTGAGGATTCGGGCGTGACGGTGATGATCCCGCAGGGCGCCGGTGCCTCGAGCATCCAGACGTTCCCGGCCGGTAATGGGGCGGTGCCGATCAGCACCGCGCCGATTACCCCGGGGCCAATCTCGACCGGGCCGATGACCACCAACCCGAACCCGATCGCCGACGAGCCGTTCGATATCGCCTCGATGAACAGCACGCCGAAAGCCAGCAGTGCGCCGACCGGCATTCCGCGCAGCGGTGGTGCATCTGGCGGCCTGTCGGCCGACGAGCAGCTGGATGGGCCTGTACTGGCGCTGTTGACGACTGCCCAGCAACAGCAGGTCAGTGGTGATTTCAACGGTGCCTCGTCTAGCCTGGAGCGTGCCCAGCGTATCGCCCCGCGCGAGCCGCAGGTGCTGTTCCGCCTGGCGCAGGTGCGTTTGTCCCAGGGCGATGCAGCGCAGGCCGAGCAGTTGGCTCGCCGCGCCCTGACCTACGCCAATGGCCGCCCCGACCTGCAGGCCGAACTGTGGAACACCATTGCCCAGTGCCGTGAAAAACAAGGTGACAGTGCCGGTGCGGCGCTGGCGCGGCAGAAGGCCCGAGTGAATTCCTGATGATCGAGCAACGCATTCTGGACATCGCCGACCACCTGCTGCTGATCGAGCGTGAGTTGAAGGTGCAAGGCTGGTGGGACGATGAGCCGCCCAGCGATGAAGCGCTGGAAAGCACCGTGCCCTTCGCGGTCGATACGATGACCCTGGAGCAGTGGCTGCAATGGATCTTCCTGCCCCGCATGAAGATCATCATCGAACTCGGCCACCCGCTGCCCAGTGCCTCGGGCATCCTGGTGATGGCTGAAACGGTGTTCACCGATCGCCCGGAGCAGAGTCGCGAGCTACGGCGCCTGCTAGCAGAGTTCGATCAATTGATCGCTTCTGGAGCCTGATTTCTTCTCTTTTTCCTTCAAGGGCCGCAGATTGTGGCCCTTTTTTATGGAAATCTTCTTAATTCTGCTGCTGCTATCCTTTTTAGTGGTGGCAGGAATTCATCTTGAGGAAAAATTGGCAATAATTTTTCTTGACTTGTAGCCGCCAAATCACAAGAATCCAACTTCCGCTGTAGAGGGACTGCCAGAAGCAGACCCGCTAAGCAGATCATGAGGCGCACACCCGCGCCGACCTGTTACACCCCGCAACGCGTTACCTCGCGCTGGGTGGGAAAACCCCGCAACACTCTGGGGCGCTCCCAATACTTGCTCAGTCAGTGCTGACGTTCGCTCATGCTCTGCTTGGCAGTAAACCTATTAAGACCCGTCCACTAGGGACGGTATTCTGGCGTTTTAGAGGTGAACAACGTGGAGCTTTTATCTGGCGCTGAGATGGTCGTCCGCTTCTTGCGTGACGAAGGCGTTAAGCACATCTACGGGTACCCTGGCGGTGCTCTCCTTCATGTTTACGATGCCCTGTTCAAGGAACCGGAAGTCGAACACATCCTGGTTCGTCACGAACAGGCTGCAACCCATATGGCGGACGGCTACGCCCGTGCCACCGGCAAGGCCGGTGTGGTGCTGGTAACCTCCGGCCCGGGTGCGACCAATGCCATTACCGGCATTGCCACCGCCTACATGGATTCGATTCCGATGGTCATTCTGTCCGGCCAGGTGCCTAGCACCATGGTGGGTACCGATGCCTTCCAGGAAACCGACATGATTGGCATCTCGCGGCCGATCGTGAAGCACAGCTTCATGATCAAAAACGCCACCGAGATCCCAGAAGTTCTGAAAAAAGCCTTCTACCTGGCGCAATCCGGCCGTCCTGGCCCGGTCGTGGTCGACATTCCAAAAGATATGACCAACCCGGCCGAGAAGTTCGAATACGTCTACCCGAAGAAGGTCAAGCTGCGCTCCTATAGCCCGGCGGTCCGTGGCCACTCCGGCCAGATCCGCAAGGCCGCCGAGATGCTGCTGGCTGCCAAGCGCCCGATCGTTTACGCCGGCGGCGGCGTGATTCTGGGTGGCGGCTCCGAAGCCCTGACCGAAATCGCCAAGTCGCTGAACCTGCCGGTTACCAACACCCTCATGGGTCTGGGTGGCTTCCCGGGTACTGACCGTCAGTTCCTCGGCATGCTCGGCATGCACGGCAGCTTCACGGCCAACATGGCCATGCACAACGCTGACGTCATCTTTGCCGTCGGTGCGCGTTTCGATGACCGTGTGGTCAACGGCCCGGCCAAGTTCTGCCCGAATGCCAAGATCATCCACATCGACATCGACCCGGCGTCGATTTCCAAGATGATCAAAGCCGACGTGCCTATCGTTGGCCCAGTCGACAGCGTCTTGACCGAGATGCTCGGCATCCTCAAGGAAATCGGCGAGCAGCCTGACAAGGCCGCCGCAGAAGCCTGGTGGAAGCAGATCGATGAATGGCGTGGCGACGGCGACCTGTTCCCTTACAACAAGGGTGATGGCAGCGTCATCAAGCCGCAGACCGTGATCGAAACCCTGTGCGAAGTGACCAAAGGCGATGCCTTTGTTACCTCCGACGTGGGCCAGCACCAGATGTTCGCGGCGCAGTACTACCGCTTCAACAAGCCAAACCGCTGGATCAACTCCGGTGGCCTGGGCACCATGGGCTTCGGTTTCCCGGCGGCGATGGGCGTCAAGCTCAACTTCCCGGACCAGGACGTGGCGTGCGTGACCGGCGAAGGCAGTATCCAGATGAACATCCAGGAACTGTCCACCTGCATGCAGTACGGCCTGCCGGTGAAAATCGTCAACCTGAACAACGGTGTGCTGGGCATGGTCCGCCAGTGGCAGGACATGGCGTACAACGGCCGTCACTCGCACTCTTATGTCGAGTCGCTGCCTGACTTCATCAAGCTGGCCGAGGCCTATGGTCATGTGGGTATCCGCATCACCAGCCTGAAAGACCTCAAGCCGAAGCTGGAAGAGGCATTCGCGATGAAAGACCGTCTGGTGTTCATCGACATCGCGGTTGACCGTACCGAGCACGTCTATCCGATGCAGATCAAGGATGGCTCGATGCGTGACATGTGGCTGAGCAAGACGGAGCGTACCTGATATGCGGCACATCATTTCCTTGCTGCTGGAAAACGAACCCGGTGCCTTGTCTCGCGTCGTTGGCCTGTTCTCCCAGCGTAACTACAACATTGAAAGCCTGACCGTGGCGCCGACCGAAGACCCGACCTTGTCGCGTCTGACGCTGACCACCGTTGGCCATGACGAAGTGATCGAACAGATCACCAAGAACCTGAACAAGCTTGTCGAAGTGGTAAAGCTTGTCGACCTGTCGGAAAGTGCTCACATCGAGCGTGAACTGATGCTGGTCAAGGTCAAGGCCACCGGAGCCCAGCGGGCCGAGATCAAGCGCACCACGGACATTTTCCGTGGCCAGATCGTCGATGTGACCGCCAGTGTGTACACCGTGCAACTGAGCGGCACCAGCGACAAACTGGACAGCTTCATCCAAGCCATCGGCACCGCATCGATTCTCGAAACCGTGCGCAGTGGCGTCACCGGCATTGCCCGTGGCGACAAAGTGCTCAGCATCTAAATTCAAAAATTAGCGATGGCTCCGCAGGGGCCGAGATATAACCAGGGGTATTTTCATGAAAGTTTTCTACGATAAAGACTGCGACCTTTCCATCATCCAGGGTAAGAAAGTCGCCATCATCGGTTACGGTTCCCAAGGCCACGCCCAGGCGTGCAACCTGAAAGACTCCGGTGTAGACGTTACCGTCGGTCTGCGTAAAGGCTCGGCCACCGTTGCCAAGGCAGAAGCCCACGGCCTGAAAGTGGCCGACGTGGCTACCGCTGTCGCTGCTGCCGACCTGGTCATGATCCTGACTCCGGACGAGTTCCAAGGCGCTCTGTACAAGAACGAGATCGAGCCGAACATCAAGAAAGGCGCAACCCTGGCCTTCTCCCACGGCTTCTCGATCCACTACAACCAAGTCGTGCCACGTGCCGACCTCGACGTGATCATGATCGCGCCGAAAGCCCCGGGCCACACCGTGCGCTCCGAGTTCGTCAAAGGCGGCGGCATCCCTGACCTGATCGCTATCTACCAGGACGCTTCGGGCAACGCCAAGAACGTTGCGCTGTCCTACGCCGCAGGCGTGGGTGGCGGCCGTACCGGCATCATCGAAACCACCTTCAAGGACGAGACTGAAACCGACCTGTTCGGCGAGCAGGCTGTTCTGTGCGGCGGTACCGTCGAGCTGGTCAAAGCCGGTTTCGAAACCCTGGTTGAAGCGGGCTACGCGCCAGAAATGGCCTACTTCGAGTGCCTGCACGAGCTGAAGTTGATCGTTGACCTCATGTACGAAGGCGGTATCGCCAACATGAACTACTCGATCTCCAACAACGCCGAGTATGGTGAGTACGTCACCGGCCCAGAAGTCATCAACGAAGAATCCCGCAAGGCCATGCGCAACGCTCTGAAGCGCATCCAGGACGGCGAGTACGCGAAGATGTTCATCTCCGAAGGTGCTACCAACTACCCATCGATGACCGCCAAGCGTCGTAACAACGCTGCCCACGGCATCGAAATCATCGGCGAGCAACTGCGTTCGATGATGCCTTGGATCTCGGCGAACAAGATCGTCGACAAAGCCAAGAACTAAGTTTCTTGCAACATGAAAAACGCGGCTTCGGCCGCGTTTTTTCGTTTAGGCAGCCGGCATCTGGTATAAAGCAGACCAGTGGCCTGCCGTCAGAACCTGTTTCGCAGGCCCGTGTCGAACATATTCCACCCTGTTGCAAGGTACCCTACATGAGCGAACGTCCCGAAGAGCCGAACAAGCCCTCCGACGCCGAAAGCCTGCTACCTGTCGATGAGCACATTGAAGAGGGCCATGACGCCGAAGGGCGCAAGGTCCGGCATCGCGGCATCTATCTGCTTCCTAATCTGTTCACCACCGCCAACCTGTTCGCCGGCTTCTACTCCATCATCAACTCGATGAGCGCGCAGAGCGCGTTGAGTGCTGGCGACCCGCGCGAGGCAAGCAAGTACTTCGCCTTTGCCGCCATCGCCATCTTCGTCGCCATGGTGCTCGATGGCCTGGATGGCCGCGTGGCTCGCATGACCAATACCCAAAGCGCCTTCGGGGCCGAGTACGACTCGCTGTCGGACATGGTCGCCTTTGGTGTTGCCCCGGCGTTGCTGGCCTTCGGCTGGGCGTTGGGTGACATGGGCAAGGTCGGCTGGATGGTTGCCTTCATCTATGTGGCTGGCGCTGCTTTGCGCCTGGCGCGTTTCAATACCCAGGTGGGCACCGCCGACAAGCGTTACTTCATCGGCCTGGCCAGCCCGGCGGCTGCAGGTGTGGTCGCGGGCACCGTGTGGGCCTTCAGTGACTACGGTATCCAGGGCTCCAAGCTGTCGTTCCTGGTGGCGCTGCTGGTAGCGGCGGCTGGCATGTTGATGGTCAGCAACATCAAGTACAACAGCTTCAAGGAACTCGACCTCAAAGGGCGTGTGCCGTTCGTGGCCATCCTGGCGGTAGTCCTGGTGTTCGCGGTGGTATTCAGCGACCCGCCCCGCATCCTGCTGCTGATCTTCCTTGCCTACGCGGCTTCGGGGCCGATCCAGTTCTTGCTGCGGTCTCGCCGTCGCAAGTCGTGACAATGATTTAATGATGGAATAACCCTCCGGCTCCATAGTCTTACTGGTACATCCGTTATCCAGTGCTATGGAGCCGTCCATGCTCATCAAGCTTCCCAGGTCATCCGAGTGCAAGGCGTCGGAGATCACGCCCGAAGGTCTCTATCTTTCTCGTCGCACCGTGCTCGGTGGCTCGCTGGCGGGCCTTGCCCTGGGCGCGCTACCGAGCCTGGGGCATGCCGCCGAGGTCAGCCGCTACGCCGATGTCGAGGCGGGCGCTGCACCCGCCTGGTTCAGTGACAAGCTTGCGGCGACGCAATGGCAGGCGGTTACGGTCAAGGATGAGGCGATTACGCCCTTCAAGGACGCGACCCACTACAACAACTTCTATGAGTTCGGGCCCGACAAGGGGGACCCGGCTGCCAATGGCGGCAGCTTGCAGACTGAGCCTTGGTCTGTAGTGATCGATGGCGAGGTCGGCAAACCCGGGCGCTATGCCCTGGAAGACTTCGTTAAACCTTATCAGCTCGAAGAGCGCATCTACCGGCTGCGCTGTGTCGAGGCGTGGTCGATGGTCATCCCCTGGCTTGGCTTCCCGCTGGCGCAAGTACTCAAGCAAGTGGAGCCGACATCCAACGCGCGCTACGTGCGCTTCGAAACATTGAAAGACCCACAGCATATGCCAGGGCAACGCTCAGGCTTCGCCTTGATCGACTGGCCCTATAGAGAAGGGCTTCGCTTAGATGAGGCCATGCACCCGTTGGCGATTCTGGCGGTGGGTATGTATGGCCGCGAGCTGGCCAACCAGAATGGCGCGCCGTTGCGCTTGGTGGTGCCATGGAAGTACGGGTTCAAGAGCATCAAGTCGATCGTGCGGATCAGCCTGGTGGCCGAGCGCCCGCAAACAACCTGGGAGGGGCTGGCGCCAGATGAGTATGGCTTCTATGCCAACGTGAACCCCGAGGTCGATCACCCGCGCTGGACCCAAGCGCGTGAGCGGCGCCTGCCAAGTGGCCTGTTCAGCCCCAACGTACGCCCAACGCAAATGTTCAACGGCTATGCCGACGAAGTGGCTTCGCTGTATGCCGGCCTCGACCTGCGGAAGAACTATTGATGCGCTATCCCTGGTTGCGCCTGGCCATCTTTATAGTGGGGTGTGTGCTGCCACTCTGGTGGTTGTATGAGGCTGCGATGAACCTGCTGGGGCCAGACCCAGGGAAGATCCTGATGGACCGGCTGGGGTTGGGCGCGCTGACGTACCTGCTGGTGACCTTGAGCATGACGCCGCTGCAGCGGCTGACAGGGTGGTCGGGCTGGATCGTCGTGCGCCGCCAACTAGGGTTGTGGTGTTTTGCCTACATCGTGCTGCACATCCTTTGTTATCTCTTCTTCATTCTGGGGCTGGACTGGGGGCAGTTCGCTGTCGAGCTGCGTAAGCGGCCCTACATTATTGTGGGGGCGCTTGGCTTCCTCGGGTTGTTGGCGCTGGCGGTAACCTCGAATCGGTATAGCCAGCGCCGGCTGGGTGCGCGGTGGAAGAAGCTGCATAAGCTGGTGTATGTGATTCTCGGCTTGGGGCTGCTGCATTTCTTGTGGATCGTGCGCTCAGATCTGCGCGAGTGGGCGATCTATGCCGGCATTGGTGCCGTGTTGATGGCGCTGCGTATTCCTGCAGTTGCACGGCGTGTTCCTCGGGTGATCAGCAAGCGGGGGAGGGTGGTTTGAAACATTGTTGAAATAAAGGGTTGACGGGATTTCGAATCCCCTTATAATGCGCCCCACTTCCAGCGTGATTGGAACGAGAAACTCCTTGAGTATCAACGAGTTAATCGATTCAGGTAGTGTTGTAAGGGCTTCGATCGAAAGATCGTCGGCGGTTGAAAAGGTGGTTGACAGCGCTTCTAAACGCTGTATGATTCGCCTCCCGCTACGAGAGATCGCAGCGAGCCAAGTGTTTGAAGCTAAACGAGTTTCTCGCGAAAAACTTCAAAATAAACGCTTGACAGGCTCTGAGGAAAGCGTAGAATGCGCGCCTCGGTTGAGACGAAAAGCTCTTAACCAAACGCTCTTTAACAAATTG
>NZ_AXYZ01000016.1:0-149831 GCF_000483465.1 Pseudomonas sp. LAIL14HWK12:I7 | reverse complement strand
ACGCTGGAAGTGGGGCGCATTATAAGGGGATTCGAAACCCCGTCAACCTTTAATTCCAAGAAACCTTAATAAAGCTGAAAAACAAAGCGGGGAGGCCTTCCGGCCTCCCCGCTTTTGTTCATGCTTTAAAGGCTAGGGAACGCAAACTGCGATGCCTCATGGCTGGCCCGCTGCGGCCAGCGCTGGGTGATCGCCTTGCGACGGGTATAGAAACGCACCCCATCCGGGCCATAAGCATGCAGGTCGCCGAACAGCGAACGCTTCCAACCGCCGAAGCTGTGGTACGCCACCGGCACCGGCAACGGCACGTTCACACCGACCATGCCCACTTCGATCTCGTCACAGAACAGGCGCGCCGCCTCGCCGTCACGGGTAAAGATGCAGGTGCCGTTGCCATATTCGTGATCGTTGATCAGCTGCATGGCCTGCTCCAGGCTGTTAACCCGGACCACGCACAGCACAGGGCCGAAGATCTCTTCTTTATAGATGCGCATCTGCGGGGTCACCTTGTCGAACAGGGTGCCACCCACGAAGTAGCCATCTTCATTACCTGCAACGCGCAAGCCACGGCCATCCACCACCAGCTTGGCGCCAGCAGCTACACCGTCGTCGATGTAGCCAACCACCTTGTCGCGGGCAGCAGCGGTAACCAGCGGGCCCATGTCCAGGCCACACGAAGTACCGGCACCAATCTTCAGTGCCTTGATCTGCGGCTCCAGCTTGGCGATCAGTGCATCGGCAACCTGGTCACCCACGCACACCGCCACCGAAATCGCCATGCAGCGCTCACCGCACGAACCATAAGCTGCACCCATCAGCGCGCTGACAGCGTTGTCCAGGTCGGCATCGGGCATCAGCACGGCATGGTTCTTCGCACCGCCCAGCGCCTGTACGCGTTTGCCGCGCTTAGTGCCCTCGGCGTAGATGTACTCAGCAATCGGGGTCGAGCCGACAAAGCTCAGCGCTTTCACTTCCGGAGCCTCGATCAGCGCGTCCACAGCTTCCTTGTCGCCATGCACCACGTTAAGGATGCCTTTAGGCAGGCCGGCTTCCAGCAGCAGTTGGGCAATGTACAAGGTCGAGCTCGGGTCACGCTCGGACGGTTTCAGGATAAAGGCGTTACCGCAGGCAATGGCCAGCGGGTACATCCACAGCGGGACCATGGCCGGGAAGTTGAACGGGGTAATACCGGCGACCACACCCAGCGGCTGGAAGTCGGACCAGGCGTCGATGTTCGGGCCAACGTTACGGCTGTACTCGCCCTTGAGCACTTCAGGTGCCGCACAGGCGAACTCGACGTTCTCGATACCACGCTTCAGCTCGCCTGCAGCGTCTTCCAGGGTCTTGCCATGCTCTTCGCTGATCATCTGCGAGATGCGGGCTTCGTTCTGCTCCAGCAGTTGCTTGAAGCGGAACATCACCTGGGCACGTTTGGCCGGCGGCGTGTTGCGCCAGGCTGGGAAGGCAGCCTTGGCCGAATCGATGGCTTCCTGAACGGTCGCACGGCTGGCCAGTTCGACCTTGCGTACGGCCTGGCCAGTGGACGGATTGAAGACATCGGCGGTGCGCTCACCCTTGGTAACCAGCTCGCCGTTGATCAGGTGTTGAACAATGCTCATGCAAAACTCCAGATAAAGAGGGGTGACACAAGCGCGTGATCACTTCACGCGCTTGCCATCAAAATCGCAACGATCAATCGATCTGGTTCAGGGTCTCGCCCACCGCGTCGAACAGGCGGTCCAGTTCCTGCGGCTGGGTATTGAAGGTAGGGCCAAACTGCAGGGTGTCGCCACCGAAGCGCACATAGAAGCCGGCCTTCCACAACTTCATCGCCACTTCATAAGGGCGCACGATCGCATCGCCGTCGCGGGCAGCAATCTGGATCGCGCCGGCCAGGCCATAGTTGCGGATATCGACGACGTTCTTCGTGCCTTTAACCCCGTGCAGCAGTTTCTCAAAGTGCGGCGACAGTTCGGCCGCAGCCTGCACCAGGCTTTCCTTCTGCAGCAGGTCCAGTGCGGCAATGCCGGCGGCACAGGCCACTGGGTGGGCCGAGTAGGTGTAGCCGTGGGGGAACTCCACCGCGTATTCCGGCGTCGGCTGATTCATGAAGGTTTGATAGATCTCGGTGCTGGCAATGACCGCACCCATCGGGATGGCGCCGTTGGTGACCTGCTTGGCGATGCACATCAGGTCTGGCGTCACGCCGAAGGCTTCAGCCCCGGTCATCGCGCCCATACGGCCGAAGCCGGTGATCACTTCGTCGAAGATCAGCAGGATGTTGTGCTGGGTGCAGATCTCGCGCAGGCGCTTGAGGTAGCCCTTCGGTGGCGGCAGAACACCCGCCGAGCCCGCCAGCGGTTCGACAATCACCGCAGCGATGTTGGAGGCGTCGTGCAGCTCGATCAGCTTGAGCATTTCGTCGGCCAGGGCAATGCCGCCCTCCTCTGGCAAGCCCTTGGAGAACGCGTTCACCGGCAGCACGGTGTGAGGCAGGTGGTCGACGTCCAGCAACTGGCCGAACATCTTACGGTTACCGTTCACGCCACCCAGGCTGGTGCCGGCGATGTTCACGCCATGGTAGCCACGGGCACGGCCAATGATCTTGGTCTTGGTCGCCTGGCCTTTCAGGCGCCAGTACGCACGGACCATCTTCAGCGCGGTATCGGCGCACTCGGAACCGGAGTTGGTATAGAAGACATGGTTCAGATCGCCCGGGGTCAGCGCGGTGATCTTTTCCGCCAGCTGGAACGACAGCGGGTGGCCGAACTGGAAGGCCGGGGAGTAATCCAGGGTACCGACCTGACGGGCTACGGCCTCGGTGATTTCCTTACGGGTATGCCCGGCCCCGCAGGTCCACAAGCCAGACAGGGCGTCGAAGATCCTGCGCCCCTTGTCATCCACAAGGTAGTTACCTTCCGCCGCCACGATCAGGCGTGGGTCGCGATGGAAATTGCGGTTGGCGGTGTAGGGCATCCAGTGGGCATCCAGCTTGAGCTGGCTGGCGATATCGGTGGGAGCGGTTTCC
This sequence comes from Pseudomonas sp. LAIL14HWK12:I7, assembly GCF_000483465.1. Taxonomy (NCBI): domain Bacteria; kingdom Pseudomonadati; phylum Pseudomonadota; class Gammaproteobacteria; order Pseudomonadales; family Pseudomonadaceae; genus Pseudomonas; species Pseudomonas sp. LAIL14HWK12:I7. Next base: position 146,803 of record NZ_AXYZ01000016.1, on the reverse strand, counting down.
GGCATGTTCATCGGCGGTTCCTCGAAAGACGATTAGGCAACGATGGATCTTGTTGCGGCTAAATTGGCACGGCGATAAAGTCTGAAAAAGCCTGCTTTTCTAATCTTCAGATAGGGCAACACTAAACTAATGAGCCGACGCCCCGACCCACTCGCCCAAGTGAGCGATTTTGACATTCGCCTGTTGAAGATCTACCGCAGCGTCGTCGAGTGCGGCGGCTTCTCGGCAGCCGAAAACGTGCTCGGGATCGGCCGCTCGGCCATCAGCCAACAGATGAACGACCTGGAGCAACGCCTCGGCCTGCGCCTGTGCCAGCGTGGCCGAGCCGGTTTCTCACTGACCGAGGAAGGCCGCGAGGTCTACCATTCGGCCTTGCAGTTGCTCAGTGCCCTGGAAAGCTTCCGCACTGAGGTCAACGGGCTGCACCAGCACTTGCGTGGCGAGTTGAACATCGGCCTGACCGACAACCTGGTGACCTTGCCGCACATGCGCATCACCCACGCGCTTGCCGAGCTCAAGGACCGCGGCCCAGATGTGCGTATCAACATCCGCATGATCGCGCCCAGCCAAGTCGAGCACGGCGTCCTCGACGGCAGCCTGCATGTCGGCGTAGTGCCGCAGACCATCGCCCTTTCAGGGCTTGAATACCAACCGCTGTATAGCGAGCGTTCGCTGCTCTATTGCGCAGTAGGCCACCCGCTGTTCTATGCCGACGACCAACAGATAGACGACGACCGGCTCAACAGCCAAGAGGCCATCACCCCCACCTTCCGCTTGCCCGCCGATATCCAGGCCCACTACCAGGCGCTGCATTGCACGGCCAGCGCGTCGGACCGCGAAGGCATGGCATTCCTCATCCTGACGGGCCGCTACATCGGCTACCTCCCCGACCACTACGCCAGTTTCTGGGTGCAGCAAGGCCGGCTGCGTGCCCTCAAGCCCCAGCAGCGCTTCTATGACTTGAGCCTGAGCTGGGTGACGCGCAAAGGGCGGCGGCCGAACCTGGTGCTCGAGAGCTTCCTGGATAGCCTGGCTGCGACACGCTGATGCCTGTCTCTGACGCAAACGCTTGTCACTTCGGCGTAGGCAGGTAATCTTGTCCGACAGCCGCTGCCACTGACCCGTACGGAATCGTCCATGACCCTTGAAGTCCCAGCGCATCGCCTCTCCGCCTCGGGCAAGCCCGCCGGCCGCATCCGCCAGAAAAACGAACAGGCCATCATCCAGGCCGCCGAAGATGAATTCGCCCGCCATGGTTTCAAGGGCACCAGCATGAACACCATCGCGCTGAAGGCAGGGTTGCCCAAGGCCAACCTGCATTATTACTTCACCAACAAGCTGGGCCTGTACATTGCCGTGCTCAGCAACATCATCGAGTTGTGGGACAGCACCTTCAACGCCTTGAGCGTCGAGGACGACCCGGGCGAGGCACTGAGCCAGTACATTCGGACCAAGATGGAGTTCTCGCGGCGCAACCCGCAAGCCTCGCGCATTTTCGCCATGGAAGTGATCAGCGGCGGCAATTGCCTGAACGAGTACTTCAGCGCCGACTACCGCGAGTGGTTCCGTGGCCGGGCCGCAGTGTTCCAGGCCTGGATCGAAGCAGGCAAGATGGACCCGGTCGACCCGGTGCACCTGATTTTCCTGCTCTGGGGCAGCACCCAGCACTACGCCGACTTCGCCACGCAGATCTGCCAGGTCACTGGCCGCAGCCGCCTGACCAAGCAAGACATGGAAGACGCGAGCAGCAACCTTATCCACATCATTCTCAAGGGGTGCGGCATCAAGCCGAGTGCCTGACAGCCATTTATGCCTTCTACCCTGCTCGACCTCTGCGAGTTTCGTGAAGAAATCCGCAAAAGCCGCTTCATCACCCTCGCCGGCCCAATCACCAGTGCTGCCGAGGCGATGAGCTTCATCGAACGCCACAGCGACCTGGCGGCCACCCACAACTGCTGGGCGTGGAAGCTTGGCGGGCAATACCGCAGCAATGATGACGGCGAACCGGGCGGCACCGCCGGGCGCCCTATTCTGGCCGCCATCGAAGCGCAAGACTGCGACCAGGTGGTGGTGCTGGTGATCCGCTGGTACGGCGGCATCCAACTGGGTACCGGTGGCCTGGCCAGGGCCTATGGCGGTGGCGCCAACAAATGCCTGCAACAGGCGCCCAAGCGGGTGCTGGTGCAGCGCAGCGAATACACCTGCAGTTGCAGCTTCAGCGAACTGGCCTTGGTAAAGCTGCGCCTGGCGGACGTCGACGGCCTGGTGCTGGATGAACAGTTCACGGCCAATGGCGTTGACCTGCACATCGCGGTCGGTGAAGCCCACCTGGCCCCCTTGCGCCAGCAACTGGCCGACCTGAGCCGTGGGCGCATCCTGCTGGAAGCGCGCTGAATAACTGTTCGCACGCGCTGAACATTGCTCACAAGAACTGTGGGCCTGCCTGTGGATAAGCTTGGGGCACTCTCTTGCAGCCCATTGGTTTCAAGGCCCCCAGAGCTTTGATCATATTTTGATCACTATTTGATGACAGTCGCAAATAGCTGAAACCTCGAGAGTTATCCCCAAACCCTGGAATTGTTACGCACTGGGCATTGCGCTCGGCTTGCACACAATAACTGTGGAACAGCCTGTGGATAACCCGTTAGCCAACAGGCGAAGCGCCCGTCTACAAGCGGCCTGGCGCCATTGATCATTTTTTGACCAGCTGCAGCGCAGGCACAGTTAGCGACTCTGCAGTATGCTCAAATACTTTTTCCTATACCGATAAAGGAATGTTCCTATGGCTAACTCAAGAACGGCCCTCATCATCGGCGCCTCACGCGGCCTTGGCCTGGGGCTGGTGCAACGCCTGCAAGAAGATGGCTGGAACGTCATCGCCACTGTGCGTGACCCGCAAAAGGCCGGTGCCCTGGCCAACGTTCCCGGTGTGCGCATCGAACAGCTGGAGATGAACGACACCGCTCAGCTCGATGGTTTGAAGCAACGCCTACAAGGCGAAGTGTTCGACCTGGTATTCGTCAACGCGGGCGTCATGGGGCCGCTGCCACAAGACCTGGAAAGCGTCCGCAACCAGGACATCGGCGACCTGTTCATGACCAACGCCGTGGCCCCCATCCGCGTCGCCCGCCGCTTGGTTGGCCAGGTGCGCGAAGGCAGCGGCGTGCTGGCCTTCATGAGCTCGATCCTGGGCAGCGTGACAATCCCGGACGGCGGTGAGGTCTGCCTGTACAAAGCCAGCAAGGCGGCCCTGAACTCGATGATCAACAGCTTCGTCGTCGAACAACAGCGCCCAGGCCTCTGCGTGCTGGCCATGCACCCCGGCTGGGTGAAGACCGACATGGGCGGCGAAAATGCCGAGATCGACGTGCTGACCAGCACCCGCGGCATGCTCGAACAGATCAAGGCGCAAAGCGGTAATGGCGGCCTGCGCTTCATCAACTACAAAGGTGAGCCGCTGATCTGGTGAATTGAAAGCCGCGTGGCGAGGCAGTAGACTCGATGCCTCGCCCCCGTGGCGGACCTGGATCAGCAGACAGGGCAACACTGAGCTGGCTAACCTGAACCCACTTTCAGAGGAGCCGGCACCATGCCTGCGACCCGTATCTGGTTGAAATCCCCCCTTGCCATCTTCACTGCCAACGGCGCCGACGCCCGTGGCGGGCTGGTCATCGAAGACGGCCGCATCACACAACTCCTGGCCCTTGGCGAAAGCCCCAGCCAACCGTGCGACCAAGTGTTCGATGCCCGCGAACATGTGGTAACCCCCGGCCTGATCAACACCCATCACCACTTCTACCAGACGCTGACCCGCGCCTGGGCACCGGTGGTCAACCAACCGCTGTTCCCTTGGCTGAAGACGCTGTACCCGGTATGGGCACGCCTCACCCCCGCGAAGCTGGCGCTGGCCAGCCAGGTGGCACTGGCTGAACTGCTGCTGTCGGGCTGCACGACTGCGGCCGATCACCATTACCTGTTCCCGCAAGGCCTGGACAACGCCATCGACGTGCAAGTCGAAGTGGTGCGCAAGCTGGGCATGCGCGCGATGCTGACCCGCGGCTCCATGAGCCTTGGCGAAGACGACGGCGGCCTGCCACCCCAGCAAACGGTGCAACAGGGTGAAGTGATCCTGGCCGACAGCCAGCGGCTTATCCACAGCTACCACGAGCGCGGCGAAGGTGCGCAGATCCAGATTGCCCTGGCACCCTGCTCGCCCTTCTCGGTCACGCCCGAGATCATGCGGGCCAGTGCCACGCTTGCCGAGGAACTGGACGTGCGGCTGCACACCCACCTGGCAGAGACCCTTGATGAGGAAGACTTCTGCCTGCAGCGTTTCGGCCTGCGCACCGTGGACTACCTGGACAGCGTCGGCTGGCTCGGCCCACGCACTTGGCTGGCTCACGGCATCCACTTCAATGGCGACGAAATCGCCCGTCTGGGCGCGGCCGGCACCGGTATTTGCCACTGCCCGAGCTCGAACATGCGCCTGGCCTCGGGCATCTGCCCAACCGTCGACCTTGAAGCCGCCGGTGCCCCCGTGGGCCTGGGCGTAGACGGTTCGGCCTCCAACGACGCCTCCAACATGATCCTCGAAGGCCGCCAAGCGCTGTACCTGCAGCGCTTGCGCTATGGCGCCGAGCAGATCACCCCAGAGCGTGCCCTGGGTTGGGCCACGCGCGGCTCGGCGCGCCTGCTGGGGCGCCAGGACATTGGCGAGCTGGCCGTCGGCATGCAAGCCGACCTGGCGTTGTTCAAGCTCGACGAACTGCGCTTCTCTGGCAGCCATGACCCGCTGTCGGCGCTGCTGCTGTGCGGCGCCGACCGCGCCGACCGAGTCATGGTCGGTGGCCAGTGGCGGGTCATCGATGGGCAAATCGAAGGCCTGGATATCCAGGGCCTGATCGCCGATCACCGCCAGGCGGCCGCGCAGCTCATCGCCGGTTGAGGCAACACAGGGCCTGGCCGGGCGCAATGCCTGGCCAGGCCCTGTAGAATGGCGGCAACCGTACCTGATCGAGATAACCAACTATGTATGACTGGTTGAACGCCCTGCCCAAGGCCGAACTGCACCTGCACCTGGAGGGTTCGCTGGAGCCCGAGCTGCTGTTTGCCCTGGCCGAGCGCAACAAGATCGCCCTGCCTTGGGACGATGTCGAAACCTTGCGAAGCGCCTACGCCTTCAACAACCTGCAGGAATTTCTCGACCTTTATTACCAAGGCGCGGATGTCTTGCGTACCGAGCAAGACTTCTACGACCTGACCTGGGCTTACCTGCAACGGTGCAAGGCGCAGAACGTCATCCACACCGAACCCTTCTTCGACCCGCAAACCCACACAGACCGCGGTATCCCCTTCGAGGTGGTGCTCAACGGCATCAACCAAGCGCTCAAGGATGGCCGGGACCAACTGGGCATCAGCAGTGGCTTGATCCTTAGCTTCCTGCGCCACCTCAGCGAAGACGAAGCGCACAAGACCTTGGACCAGGCACTGCCGTTCCGCGATGCCTTCATTGCCGTAGGCCTGGACAGCTCCGAAATGGGCCACCCGCCGAGCAAGTTCCAGCGTGTGTTCGACCGCGCCCGCAGCGAAGGCTTTGTCGCCGTTGCCCACGCCGGTGAAGAAGGCCCGCCTGAATACATCTGGGAAGCCCTGGACCTGCTGCACATCAAGCGTATCGACCACGGCGTACGCGCCATCGAAGACGAGCGCCTGATGCAACGCATCATCGACGAGCAGATCCCACTGACCGTCTGCCCGCTGTCGAACACCAAGCTCTGCGTGTTCGACCACATGAGCCAGCACAACATCCTGGACATGCTCGAACGCGGGGTGAAGGTCACCGTCAACTCTGACGACCCGGCCTACTTCGGCGGCTACGTCACCGAAAACTTCCATGCCTTGCATACCCACCTGGGCATGACCGAAGACCAAGCGCGCCGCCTGGCGCAAAACAGCCTGGACGCGCGACTGGTCTGATCAGCCGTTGGCGTTGCGGTTACCCAACCTGCAACGTCTGCACGCGGGCAATGCGATTGATCTGCTGGATGCCCAGCGCCGAGATATGCAAAGCCCGCGTGTCCTCCGATTCGCGCATCCAACCCGACTGCAGAAACAGCCTGAACAAGGCCTGCCCCAGAACGCCGCCCAAGTGTGGCCCCTGGTTGTTCCAGTCAGTGCAACGGCAGATCACACACCCCCGTTGCTGGTGCGGCGCCAAGGCATCTATGTAGACGCCGACCAGCGCCAGTTCTGCCCGCCCTTGCTCACTGACCACCAGTTGCCGGTCAGTGCCCTCCAACCAGCCCGCCACCACCAGACGGTGATACAACTCCCCGGCCAGCTCGCCGCCGAGGTGGTCACCGCAGCGCCGCGCCCTGCGTATCGACATCGGCAACTGCAAGGCTGCCGCCTCGGGCTGGTCGTCTCTGGCGCTGCCCAACTGCACGCTGGCCAGTGCTTCCACCGCTGCCCCTACCTGAGGCGTGGCCAGGCGGAAGTAGCGTTTGCGGCCCCGTGCCTCATGCCGCAGCAAACCCGCCGAAGACAGCAACGAGAGGTGGGCGCAGGCGGAAGATGAGGTCAGCCCGGTCATCATCGCGAGCTCGTTCGCCAGCCGTGGGGTGCCGTCGATCAGCGCCCACAACATGGCGCTGCGCTTGGGGTCGGCCATCAGGCTGGCGATCTGGCTGATACTGCTGACTGCGTTCATGTCCCTGTAACTCCCTGCACGTTTTTATATGGATGCAATGGCCAACCCTGGCACTGGGATCGCCTGCCTGACAGTCGCCGGCCCTGAGAGGGAAACCCTGCTCGCTGGCATCGGCGCTGGTCGCCAGTATAAGCCGCAGAAACCCCCTCTCAGGGCGCTAGCCGCTTCAGCCCACCTGTCAGAAGTCCACTGGGTATACCTACCCATGAGAGATGATGTGACTGTGCAGTGAGACCGCCCAATACCCCGCAGTTGAGCAGTGCCCCAGCACTCAGCGGGACAGAGGCAGGTCATGAGCTCTATTCGCCCTGTGCAGGTTCGGACGCGACCGACAAGCAGCTTCCATAAATAGCGCAAACAAAAGCGAAGCTTCTACATGCCTCCAGGTATTACACCCGGCGCATGACGGTCAGGAGGGAAGAACAGGGGGGAAATGACCGTCAGTCAGACCACGGATGCCGGTCATGGCAGGCACAGGGCACAGCGCTACACTTCTTCCGCTCACACCCCATTGGAGGTATGCCGCGATGAAAATTGTCGTCAGTGCGTCGAGCCGCAACCCCGTTTGCCCTTGGCAGGTTCAGCTCGACCAACACGTGGTGAGTTTCCGCAGCGAGGCCGAGGCGCGTGCCTTCGTCGCCACATTGGAAACCCGCCTGCAGGCGCCTCACCCGCTTATGCAGGACGCCTGGCCTGCAAACGCCGGGTCAGCAGCGCGACACTGACCACCAGCGCCCCGCACAGGCTGATCACCAGTGTCATCGGCACCGCACTGCCATCGTGCAACAGCCCGACCAACGCCGCCGCGCCTGCGGCGACACTGAATTGCAGGCAGCCCATCAGCGCCGAGGCGCTGCCTGCGCGTGCGCCCTGCCCGCTCATGGCGCAGGCCGACGCATTGGGGATGATGCAACCCAGGCTGGCGATACACACGAACAACGGCACCAACAGCGGCCACAACTGGCTCGGCCGCAGTGCTGCGACGCCCAGCAATACCAAACCTGCAGCCAGGTACATCCATACAGCACGCACCAGCAGGAAGGCTGGGCCGCGCTTGGCCAGCAAACGGGCATTGACCTGCGCCACGAGGATAAAGCCCGCCGCGTTGGTGCCGAATAACCAGCCATAGTGCTCGGCAGGTACGCCATATAACTTGATGAAGACGAATGGCGACCCCGCGATGTAGGCAAACATACCGGCAATGGCAATACCACCGGTCAAGGCATGGCCAAGAAACACCCGGTCATTGAACAAACGCAGGTACTGGCGCAGCGCCCCGGACAGCGGCTGGCGCGGCATGTCCGCCGGCAGGCTTTCCGGCAGGCCCAGGCTGACCGCCAGCAGGCAGGCCGCGCTGAACAGGCTCAGGACGAGGAAGATCGACTGCCAACCGGCCAGGTTCACCAACACCCCGCCAAGCATTGGCGCCAGGATCGGCGCCAGGCCCATCACCAGCATCAACTGCGAGAACACCTTGGCCGACGCCACCGGGTCGCACTTGTCGCTGACGATCGCCCGCGACAGCACCATCCCGGCACAACCGCCCAGGGCCTGGACGAACCGCGCCAGGACCAGGGTGTCGAGGTTGGGGGCATAGGCACAGGCCAGCGACGCCAGGGTAAACAGCGCCACGCCGAACAACAGCGGCTTACGCCGCCCAAAGCGGTCGGCCACCGGGCCATAGGCCAACTGCCCGATGGACAGGCCAAGGAAGTAGGCGGCCAAGGTGGCCTGAACGTGTTTTTCATCGGTGGCGAAAGCCTGCGCCATGGCCGGGAAGGCGGGCAGGTAAAAGTCGATCGCCAAAGGCCCGAACGCACTCAATGCGCCCAGGATGAGCACCATTCGCAGGTTCATCAGGAATCCATAGCAGGCTAAGCAAGTGCGTAAGTCTACCTGCTAAGGACTCGACCAGCATGAAAAGATTTGCGACAAAACCGGGGGCCTCATGTGCCCCCGGCGCAGGGCTTCACGCCAGCTCGGCCTGGTAGCCCTCGTCACGAATCGCGGTAAGGATCTGCTCCACCGCCATGGCACTCTGCACCCGCACCTGCTTGCCCGCCAGGTCGACCTCGACCTTGGCATCGGCGTCCTGCCCCTGCACCGCACGGGTCACCGCTTTGACGCAATGGCCACAGGTCATGCCTTGTACATTGAACACTTGCATAGGGTTGCCTCCTTCAGGTTTTCACGCAGTTTCAAGCTTGCCATCGGGGCAAGGTCAAGCCCCTGCGCGCGTCCGGGCTGGAAATCCGCGCTCACGTCGGCCAAGCTGCGCCTTTGACGATCAGGCAAGCAGGAGATTCATCATGTTCAGGGCAGCATTGGGCGTCGTCGGGCTTTTGAGCGCGCTGGCTGCGGTGCCACCGGCCAACGCCGAAGGCAACTCGGACTACAGCGTACTGATCATTTCGCGGGAACGCCTGGAAGTGGCCACCAACTGCGAAATCGGCGTGTACCTCAACGATCAGCTCTCCGGGCGCGTATTCCAGGAGCAATCGACCGCCTTCAACCTGCCGCCAGGCCCTGTGGATATACGCCTGCGCCTACTGCCAGGGCAGACCCCCGGTTGCGCCCCCGGTATCGAAGACCAGCGCAGCACACGTTTGAACCTGCAGGCGGGCCAGATCAACAAATACCGGATTGCCATGGGCCACAATGGGCTGGAATTGAAGCGCGCCGGCCTAGGCTATTGACCTTGCCTACGTGGCAAGGTTGATGCTGGAGGCCAATCCAAGGAGGACAGCCATGCCCGCATCCACCACCTTCGACCTGCCGATTTCCGGCATGACCTGCGCCAGCTGTGCTGGCCGGGTCGAGCGCGCCCTGCGCAAGGTCGATGGCGCTGAACAGGTCAGCGTCAACCTCGCCACCGAACAGGCCCGGGTCCAGGCCCCGGCCAGCAGCCTGCCGGCCTTGCTCGACGCCGTGCGTGAAGCCGGCTATGGCGTGCCCACCCGTACTGTCGAGTTGCAGATTGGCGGCATGACCTGCGCCAGTTGCGTCGGCCGCGTCGAACGCGCACTCGGCAAACTGCCTGGGGTCGAGCAGGTCAGCGTTAACCTGGCCAGCGAACGCGCGCACCTCGAGGTGCTCGCGGCCCTCGACGACAGCCTGCTGATCGACGCCGTGCAAAAGGCCGGCTACAGCGCCAGCCTGCCGCACGCAGGCCACGATGATCAGCGCGATGCCCAGCGCCGCCTGCGCAACGAACGCCTGGCGGTCGGTGCCGCCTTGCTGCTGGCCCTGCCACTCGTCTTGCCCATGTTGGTTCAGCCCTTCGGCCTGCACTGGATGCTGCCCGCCTGGGCGCAGTTCCTGCTGGCTACGCCCGTACAGTTCATTCTCGGTGCACGCTTTTACGTGGCCGCCTATAAGGCCGTGCGTGCCGGCGCCGGCAACATGGACCTGCTGGTGGCCCTTGGCACCAGTGCCGGTTACGGCCTGAGCCTGTACCAATGGGCACAAGCCCCTGCCGGCATGGTTCCGCACCTGTATTTCGAAGCCTCGGCCGTGGTCATTGCCTTGGTCTTGCTGGGCAAGTACTTGGAGAGCCGCGCCAAACGCCAGACCGCCAGCGCCATTCGGGCCCTTGAAGCACTGCGCCCCGAACGCGCGGTGCGCGTGGTCGATGGCCGCGAAGAAGACGTGGCCATCGCCCAACTGCGTGTGGGTGACCTGGTCGTGGTCAAACCCGGTGAACGCTTCCCAGTCGATGGCGAAGTCGAGGAAGGCAGCAGCCATGCCGACGAGGCCTTGATCAGCGGCGAGAGCCTGCCAGTGCCCAAGCAGCCTGGCGACCCCGTCACCGGTGGCGCCATCAATGGTGAAGGGCGGCTGCTGGTGCGCACCCAGGCATTGGGTACCGAAACCGTGCTGGCCCGGATCATCCGCCTGGTCGAAGATGCCCAGGCGGCCAAGGCGCCTATCCAGAAGCTGGTGGACCGGGTCAGCCAGGTATTCGTCCCCGCCGTACTGGTGATCGCGCTGATCACGCTGATCGGCTGGTGGCTGGCCGGTGCCCCGCTGGAAACCGCGCTGATCAACGCGGTCGCCGTGCTGGTGATTGCCTGCCCCTGTGCACTCGGCCTGGCAACGCCAGCGGCGATCATGGCCGGCACCGGTGTCGCCGCCCGCCACGGCATCCTGATCAAGGACGCCGAAGCCCTGGAGCGTGCCCATGCGGTAAACCGGGTCGTGTTCGACAAGACCGGTACCCTGACGTCCGGCAGCCCACGCGTGGTCCACAGCCAGGCACTGGTCGGTACCACCGCCGAGCTGCACCGCTTGGCCGGCGCCCTGCAGCGCGGCAGTGAGCACCCATTGGCCAAGGCCGTGCTGGAGGCGTGCGCCGAGCAGCAACTGGATGTGCCAACAGTCGTCGACAGCCAGTCGCTGACCGGGCGTGGTATCGCCGGGCGGGTTGATGGCCGTGACTTGGCCCTGGGTAATCGTCGCCTGCTCGACGAGAGCACGCTGCAGCCCGGCGGCTTGGCCGCCAAAGCCCACGCGTGGGAGGCTGAAGGGCGTACGCTGTCCTGGCTGATCGAGCGCGGCGCGCAACCTCGCGTGCTGGGCCTGTTCGCCTTCGGCGACAGCCTCAAACCGGGCGCGAAGCAGGCTATCGATAGCCTGCACGCACAACACATCAGCAGCCACCTGCTGACCGGCGACAACCGCGGCAGCGCCAAGGTGGTTGCCGACGCCCTCGGGATCGACGACGTGCATGCCGAAGTGCTGCCTGCCGACAAGGCTGCCACCGTGACGGCACTGAAACAGGACGGCGTGGTGGCGATGGTAGGCGACGGCATCAACGATGCCCCGGCCCTTGCCGCTGCCGACATCGGCATCGCCATGGGCGGTGGCACCGACGTGGCCATGCAGGCCGCCGGCATCACCCTGATGCGCGGCGACCCACGCCTGGTACCCGCAGCCCTGGAGATCAGCCGCAAGACCTACGCGAAAATCCGCCAGAACCTGTTCTGGGCGTTCATCTATAACCTGGTCGGTATTCCCCTGGCCGCGCTGGGTTACCTCAACCCGGTACTCGCCGGCGCCGCCATGGCCCTGTCCAGCGTCAGCGTGGTCAGCAATGCGCTGTGGCTCAAGACCTGGAAACCCACCAGCAGCTCCCAGGAGGCCCCATGAACATCGGCCAGGCCGCCCGCCGCAGCGGGCTCAGCACCAAGATGATCCGCTACTACGAGTCCATCGGCCTGCTCAAGCCAGCCACCCGCAGTGACAGCGGCTACCGCCTTTACCAGCCAGAAGACCTGCACAGCCTGGCCTTCATCAAGCGCTCCCGCGACCTGGGCTTTTCTCTGGAAGAGGTCGGCAAGTTGCTGACCCTCTGGCAAGACCGGCAACGGGCCAGTGCCGACGTCAAGGCGCTGGCCATGCAACATATCGATGAGCTGAACCGGCGCATAGAAGAGCTGGTGAGCCTGCGCGACACCCTCAGCGACCTGGTCTCCCACTGCCAGGGAGACGAGCGGCCGGACTGTCCGATCCTGAAGGATTTAGCAAACGGAAACGTTGGCGGATGTTGCCGCTGAGGCTCGCCACGACGCTTTGGTATGCCATATTCGCCTAAACACGACCGAATCATCGCCTAGTGCGACATTCCCTAATAAATACGGGCATTTGCCTTCATCTAATCCCGGACGCTGCCGATGCAGTAACTACCTGCCTCGTGTGTCGACAACAAAAAAATTCCGGGAGCGTCGATGAGCATCAAACAGAAACTGACCTGGGCATTCGCGGTCATCGCCGGCTTGCCCATCGTCCTCGTGGCCACCTTGGTGGTCCTCAACCTGCGCGGCGAAGCCCGCGACGGATTCCTCGACAGCAGCAGCCGGGAAATTCGCCAGGTCAGCAACGCGATGAACATCTTCTTCCAGGGCATCAACCAGAACGTCGAATACCTGGCCTCGCAACCCATGATTGCGGCCACGGGCAACAACCTGAACAAGTTCATGAGTGCCAACCCATCGTATGAGCTGGGCGAGCAGGACAAGCAGGTGCTTGAGTTCTTCACCCGCCTGGCCGATTCCCACCCAGGCTACGCCTACCTTTCCTACGGTGTCAGCGACGGCGGCTATGTCGGCTGGCCCGCGGGGCAGAAGTTCGTCAACTACGACCCCCGCCCTCGCCCGTGGTACCAGTTGGCCATGGCCAACCCTGGCAAAACCCTGCGTACCGGCGCCTATTACTGGGCCGCCGACGACGCCGTGCTGGTCAGCACCGTGCGCGCCGTGGCCAACCAGCTGGGTAACCCGGGTGGCGTGGTCAACATCGATGTGTCGCTCAAGGGCCTGACCCAGATCGTCCAGCAGATCAAGCTGGGTGAAAGCGGCTACCTGATGCTGGTGGAAAACAACGGCAACGTGATGGTCGACCCACGTGACGCCAGCCACAACTTCAAGCAACTGGGCAGCTTCGGTAACGGCTATGCCGACCTGGCCAAGGCAGGTAAAGGGCTGGTCGAAGTCGAGCTCAATGGCGTGCGCTACATGGCCAACATCTACCCCGACGAGCAACTGGGCTGGACCTTCATCGGCCTGATCGAGCAAAGCGAAGTGATGCAGACCACCACCCGCCTGACGTGGTTGATCGGCACCATCGCACTGGTGCTGGCCGCGCTGTTCGCCGTGGTCGGTACGGCGTTCGCCAAGCTGATCGTGCGCCCGATCAACAGCGTCACCAGCGGCCTGGAAGACATCGCCCAGGGCGAAGGCGACCTGACCCGCAACCTGGAAGTGCGCGGGCGCGACGAAACCGCCCAACTGGCCAGCTGGTTCAATCAGTTCCTCGGCGCGATCCGCAGCCTGATCCAGCACATCGGCTCTGCCGCCAGCAAGATCCTCAGCACCTCCACCAGCTCGACCCGGGTGTCCAGTGACATGGCCGAGGCGGCCGGCCGCCAGCGCGAAGCCGTGGACATGGTCTCTACCGCCTTCCACGAAATGGTCGCCACCGCCAACGAAGTCGCCCGCTCTTGCAGCCAGGCGGCGCAGTCGGCCGACAGTGGCCAGCAGCAAGCCCGTGAAGGCCAGCAGCAGATCGATGCAGCCGTGAACAGCGTCGACCGCCTGAGCCAGGAGATCGAGCAATCGGCCCAGTCGATTCAGCAGCTGGAACGCGACAGCAACGCCATCCAGTCGATCCTCGGCACCATTCGCTCGATTGCCGAGCAGACCAACCTGCTGGCCCTCAATGCCGCGATCGAGGCCGCCCGCGCCGGTGAACAGGGCCGTGGCTTCGCCGTCGTCGCCGATGAAGTGCGGGCGCTGGCCAAGCGTACCGCCGACTCCACCGCCGAGATCGATGGCCTGCTGGGCAACCTGGCCAGCCGCACCGCCGAAGTTGCCGAACAGATGCACGCCAGCCTGGAAGTGTCGCAGCAGTCGGTCAGCCGCATCGGCCTGGCCCGCGACAGCTTTGGCCAGATCCGTGAGTCGGTGGACGTGATTCGCGACATGAACACGCAGATCGCCACGGCAGCGGAAGAGCAGCATCAGGTGGCCGAGGACATCAACCGGCACATCAGCCAGATCCATGGCGATGCGCAACTGGTGGCCGAACTGGCCCAGGCTGCGCGCCAAGACTCCGAAAGCCTGGCAGGGTTGTCCAACGAGCTGGATTCGCTGGTACGACGCTTCCGCACCTGACAGCGCAAGCGACCTGTAGGAGCAGCCTTGTGCTGCGAAGAGGCCGGTGACAACAGCATAGTTTTTCGCTGCAATCACTGGCCTCTTCGCAGCACAAGGCTGCTCCTACAGTTTCAGCTCCCCAGGGGTCGCCCCAAACAACTGCTTGAACGCCGCGATGTAAGCCGAAGTCGAGTCATACCCACACCCCAACGCGGCCTCCGTTACATTCTCCCCCGCCTCCAGCAACGCCAGCGATGACAGCAGCCGCATGCGCTGACGCCAGTTGCGAAAGCTCAACCCCGTCTCACGCTGAAACAGCCGCATCAGCGTCTTCTCCGAACACTCCAGTTGCAGCGCCCATTGCTGCAAGGTCTGGGCTGTATCCGGTGCCGCGATCAGGCCATTACACAACGCCAGCAACCCCGGATGACGCGGGAGGGGCAACGAGAACCCGACTTCCGGCAACGTGCGCAACTGGTCAAGCAGCACCGCGACCAATCGCGATTCGGCGCTGTCGGCTTCCGGGTAATCCGCCGGGAACAGGCAGAACTGCTTGATCAACTCCCGCGCCAGCGGCGTCACCTCCAGCACCCGGCAGTGCTCCGGCGCCCACGGGCAGGCATCGCGGCGCACGTACAGGCTGCGCATTTCGGCCTGCATCGACGTTACTACCTCGTGTTCGGCGTCCGCCGGGATCCACACACCCCACTGAGGGGGCGCGAAATAGCTGCCATCGCGGGTATAGACGCCGAGAACGCCACTAATGGCGTAGGAAAACTGCACCCAGTCGTGCTGATGGCGAGTGGTCCAGGAGCCGGCCCCGAGGCTTTCGGCACGGGCATAAAGGGGCCTGGGCAGGTGGTCGAGCGCCGGGATAGCCCGGGGATGTCCGATGATCGGCATGGCAGTTTCTTGTAGTTCTGATCGGACAAGCCTACCAGTTACGCGACATGACTGTGACACCTGCCCCGTCCTTCTTCGCGGGGGCTGCTGTGCAGCCCATCGCCGGCAAGCCAGCTCCCACAGGGCTCAACGCTGCACTTGTAGGAGCTGGCTTGCCGGCGATGGGCGCGTAGCGCCCCCCCACCTGATCACCGTTCGACGATGACCGTCACCCCTTGCCCACCTGCCGCGCAAATCGATATCAAACCGCGGCCCTTCCCCGCCGTGGCCAGCAGCTTCGCCAGGTGGGCCAATATTCGTCCCCCGGTCGCCGCAAACGGGTGCCCCGCCGCCAGCGAGCTGCCCTTTACGTTGAGCTTGCTACGGTCGATTGCCCCAAGCGGTGCGTCCAGCCCCAGGCGATCACGGCAGTACTCCGCATCCTCCCAGGCCTTGAGGGTGCACAGCACCTGGGCGGCGAAGGCTTCGTGAATCTCGTAGTAGTCAAAATCCTGCAGGCTCAACCCATTGCGCGCCAACAGGCGCGGCACTGCGTACACCGGCGCCATCAACAACCCTTCACGGCCCGTGACGAAATCCACCGCTGCGGTCTCGCCGTCAACCAGGTAGGCCAACACCGGAAGCCCCTGTGCCTGCGCCCATTCCTCCGTGCCCAACAGCACCAGCGATGCGCCATCGGTCAAAGGGGTGGAGTTGCCTGCGGTAAGCGTGCCCAGCCCGCTGCGGTCGAATGCCGGTTTGAGCTTGGCCAGTTGCTCCAAGGTCAGGTCCGGCCGCAGGTTGTTGTCACGGCTAAGCGCCAGGAAGGGCGTGAGCAGATCATCCTGCCAGCCTTCGGCATAGGAGGCCGCAAGCCGCTGATGGCTAAGCAAGGTCAGTGCATCCTGCTCGGCGCGGTCGATCCGCCAGGCCTGCGCCATGCGCTCGCAATGCTCGCCCATCGACAGGCCTGTGCGCGGTTCGCCATTGCGCGGCAACTCAGGCTTCAGGTGACCGAGGCGCAACTTCAGGAACGGCTTCAGCCGTTCACCCAGGCTTTTGCCGCGGTTAGCCTCCAGCAGTATGTGGCGCAACCCTTCGTTAACGGCAATCGGCGCATCGGAGGTGGTGTCGACACCGCCCGCGATGCCGCTGTCGATCTGCCCAAGGGCAATCTTGTTGGCCACCAGCAAGGCCGCCTCCAGCCCCGTGCCGCAGGCCTGCTGGATGTCGTAGGCCGGCGTGCGCGGCGACAAACGCGAACCGAGCACGCATTCGCGGGTCAGGTTCATGTCACGGGAGTGCTTCAGCACCGCGCCCGCCACCACTTCGCCCAACTGCAGCCCATGCAAGCGGTAACGCTCGATCAGGCCCTCCAGAGCGACGGTCAGCATCGCCTGGTTGCTGGCGGTGGCGTAGGCACCATTGGAACGGGCGAACGGGATTCGGTTGCCGCCAATGATCGCGACCCGGCGAGGTGAACGCATGCGCATGTTCCTCCTGAAACAATTTAAACCGTACAGCCTAGGTGTTTTTACCGCATTCGAACGACCTTGCCACAAAGTTGGTCCACACTTTCAAGCTTGCCTTCAGGGAGACCCACTCATGAGCGATCGCTACCTCGGCTTTGCCAACTCCAACCTCGGCCGCCGCCTTGTGGATGCCCTTGGCCTGCCACACCCGGCCCCGCTGGAGCGCTGGCAGGCAGGCCGCCTGCGCCCGGTAGAGGGTGCCCTGGTACTGGGTGGCGGGCCACTGACGCGCCAGGTCGAGGCCATCGCCCCACGCCTCACCGACGAACTCTACAGCTTCAATGCCGAAGGGTTACAGGCGCCGGCCTGGGTTGCAGGTCTTGGGCCGAAGCTCAAAGCCGTGGTGTTCGATGCCACTCACCTGTCCGACAGCGATGAATTGAAGCAGTTGCGCGAATTTTTCCAGCCGTTGCTGCGCAGCCTGGCGCCCTGCGCCCACGTAGTGATCCTCGGGCGCGCACCGGAAGGCCTCGACGACCCATTGGCCAGTGTCACGCAACGGGCGCTCGAAGGGTTCAGCCGCTCGCTGGCCAAAGAGCTGCGCAACGGCGCGACCGCACAGTTGCTGTATATCGGCCAAGGCGCTGAAGACCAATTGGAAGGTGCCCTGCGCTTCTTCCTTTCGCCCAAGAGCGCGTTCATTTCTGGCCAGGTGCTGCGCCTTGAAGCCTGCGCCAGCCAGGTCGAGGACTGGACGCGCCCGCTTGGCGGCCGACGCGCCTTGGTGACCGGCGCTGCACGCGGTATCGGCGCGGCGATTGCCGAAACCCTGGCGCGGGACGGCGCCGAGGTGCTGCTGCTGGATGTGCCGCAAGCCCGGCAAGACCTCGAAGCCCTCGCCGCGCGGCTGGGCGGCAAGGCACTGGCGCTGGACATCTGCGCCAATGACGCCGCAGCGCAGTTGCTCGAAGCGCTGCCCGGGGGTATCGACATCGTGGTGCACAACGCCGGCATCACCCGCGACAAGACCCTGGCCAACATGACCCCCGAATATTGGGATGCGGTGATGGCCGTGAACCTCAAGGCACCGCAGGTACTCACCCAGGCACTGTATGACGCAGGCGCGCTCGGCGAGAACGCACGCATCACGCTGCTGGCGTCGGTCAGCGGCATTGCCGGTAACCGCGGGCAGGCCAACTATGCGGCGAGCAAGGCCGGCTTGATCGGCTTCGCTCAGGCCTGGGCGGCAAAACTCGCAGCGCAGGGTGCCAGCATCAATGCCGTGGCCCCCGGCTTCATCGAAACGCACATGACCGCCGCCATGCCGATGGGGCTGCGCGAGGCCGGGCGCCGCTTGAGCTCACTGGGCCAAGGCGGGCGGCCACAAGACGTCGCCGAGGCCATTGCCTGGCTCAGCCAGCCCGGCTCCGGCGCGGTCAATGGCCAGGTGCTGCGGGTCTGTGGCCAAGCACTGATGGGGGCCTGACCATGAGCCGACACTGGCACGACCTGCACGCCCCGGACTCACGCGCGAGCCTTTACCTGCGTGCGGCCAGCAAGCGCAAGATCAGCGGCGACAAGCTGCCCGACGAAGGCCTGCGCTGCGTGATGCGGGTTCAGCCCGACAACCTGGCAGCCTACCGCCGACTCTGTCACTTCACCGACGATGGCCGCCTGCCCGCTACTTATCCCCATGTGATGGCCTTCCCCCTGCAATTGCAGCTGCTGACGGCGCACAGCTTCCCCTTCCCCTTGCTCGGGCTGGTGCATCTGCAGAACCGCATCGAGGTGTTGCGGCCACTGGGCGGCATCGATGCATTACGTTTCGCCGTCTACGCCGACAACCTGCAACCCCACGCCAAGGGCGCCACCTTCGACCTCATTACGGAAGCCGAAGATGCCCTGGGCCTGCTCTGGCGCGAATGCAGCCGCACGCTGGTACGCGGGCTACGCCTGGAGGGCCAGGCCAGCGAGCAAACAGACAGCGCGCCTGACCCACTGGCAGAGGCGAGCCGCTGGTATGCCGACAGCGATATCGGCCGGCGTTACGCCAAGGTCTGTGGCGACTACAACCCGATTCACCTGAGCGCCGCCAGTGCACGACTGTTCGGGTTCCCCAAGGCCATTGCCCATGGCATGTGGAGCAAAGCCATGACACTGGCGGCCCTGCGCGGGCACCTGCCGAACAGCGGCTACAGCTTCGAGGTGGAGTTCCGCAAACCGGTGCGATTGCCTTCAGAGGTGGTGCTCAGTGCCAGCGAAGCCGGGCCAGAAGGTGAACTACGGCTGGATGGGCAGGGTGAGTTGCTGCACATGGTTGGCCGTTGGGGTGGCCTGTAGGCGCAGGCCTCTTGCTTTGCATCGGGCCTGCGCCGAAGCTATGCGGCATTAGGAGACCCCCGATGAACCTGCAAGAACTCACCGAACGCCTGCACCGGATCCGCGACAACAACGATTGGCGCGGCTTCCACAGCCCGAAGAACCTGGCCATGGCCGCCAGCGTTGAAATGGCCGAACTGGTCGAAATCTTCCAGTGGCTGAGCGAGGACCAATCCCGCCAGCTGCCTGCCGACACACTCGCCCACGCCGGCCAAGAGGTGGGCGATGTGGTGCTCTACCTGTTGCTGCTGTGCAGCGAGCTGGGCCTGGACATGGACCAGGTGGTAAGGGCCAAGCTGGCCGACAGTGAAAGGCGCTTCGCCCGATGAACGACCGTCACTTCGATGAACTGGCCACCCGCTTCGCCGAGAAAATCTACGGCGGTGCCAAGGGCGCCATTCGCCTGGCCGTGCTGCAGGCCGACCTGGCCGAAACCTTGCCCGATCGCCCGCTGCGCATACTCGACATCGGTGCAGGCCTGGGCCACATGGCCCTGTGGCTGGCACAACGCGGCCATCACCTTACCCTCGCCGAACCCGCCGCGCCCATGCTCGACG
The DNA here is from genome assembly GCF_000483465.1 of Pseudomonas sp. LAIL14HWK12:I7. Taxonomy (NCBI): domain Bacteria; kingdom Pseudomonadati; phylum Pseudomonadota; class Gammaproteobacteria; order Pseudomonadales; family Pseudomonadaceae; genus Pseudomonas; species Pseudomonas sp. LAIL14HWK12:I7. Next base: position 127,152 of record NZ_AXYZ01000016.1, on the reverse strand, counting down.
GTGCCCGCGCGCGCTTTGCCGAGGCCGGCCAGACGGCCACCTTCATCCAGGCGCCGTGGCAGGACCTGCTTGGCCAGCTGACCGAACCCTACGACCTGGTGCTGTGCCACGCCGTGCTCGAATGGCTGGCCGAACCCGAAAGCATCCTGCCCGTGCTGCACCAGCTCACTGCGCCCAGCGGGTGGCTTTCGCTGGCGTTCTACAACCGCGACGCACTGGTCTACCGCAACCTGCTCAAAGGCCATTTCCGCAAACTGCGCAGCAACCGCCTGGAAGGTGAAAAGCAGAGCCTGACCCCGCAGAAACCCCTTGATCCGCGTGAGCTCAAGGCGCAACTTGATCCTATGTGGCAGGTCGAAAGCGAGAGTGGCGTCAGGGTGTTCCACGACTACATGCCCAAGGAGTTCCAAGCCAAGGCCGAAATACTCGACCTGCTGGAAATGGAACTGGCCCACCGCCGACACCCAAGCTTTGCCGGGCTCGGTCGCTACCTGCACTGGATCTGCCGCCCCCGCTGACCCCGCCCGCCGGGAGGAATACATGCCGTACCGTCTGTTGTGCCTGGCCCTGCTGCCCCTTGCCCTGGCTGCCTGCCAGGGCAGCAACCCGTATGTCGCCAGTAGCCGCCCCTTACCGCCCGCCCCTGCGCAGGCGGCCACCACCTTCGATGCCAGTGCCTACCCGACACCCGCCCGCGACTACGGGCACTACCGCAGCTGGAGCTGGCGTGACGGCCAGTTGCCCAGCGGCACAGCCAATGCCGACCCGGCACAACTGGCCGATGCCATCAGCGGCGCGCTCGACCAGCATGGCCTGCGCCCTGCCCGGGGCAGCGCCGGCGATTTGCTGGTGAGCGCCGACATGCGCCTGGAAAAACGCCTGCGCCAAGTACGTGACTACGACACCTACGACCCCTACTACGGCCCCTACCCCTACGGCAGTGTGGGTTACGGCGGCTACCGCAACGGCTACGGTGCCTATGCCAGCACGCCGATCGTGCGCACCTACGAGGTGGAGGTGATGGTGGTCCGCATCGACCTGTACGACGCTCGCAGCGGCCAGCCAGTGTGGAGCGCCAGTGCTGAAAGCAACAGCGACAAGGACTCGCCGCGTGATCGCGAAAGCGCCTTGCGTGATTCGGTGCACAAGGCGCTCAGCGGCTATCCTCCCAGTTAACGTTTAACGGAGAACCATCATGTTGCGCCGTCTCGTTCTACTGTCATTCGCGCTGGTGCTCACGGCCTGCTCGAGCAACAACGTCCAGCAGGATTTCGACGCCAGCCGCGATTTTGCCGCCTACCGCAGCTGGGCGTGGCAGGAACCCGGCTTGCAATACCGCCCGGACGACCCTCGCATCAAAAGCGACCTGACCGAGCAGCGCATTCGCCAGGCCGTGGCCGACCAGCTCGACCAGCGCGGCCTGCGCCCGGCACAGGGCAATGCGCGGCCTGACCTGAAAGTGCGCGCCTACCTCATCGTCGAGCAGCGTCAGCAGCAGATCACTACCAACTATGGCGGTGGCTGGGGTGGTTACTGGGGAGGCTACTGGGGCGGGCCGATGTACAACGAAACCCGCAGCGTCGACTACAAGGTCGCCACCATCCAGGTCGACATGTTCGATGGGCGGGACGACAAGCTGGTCTGGCGTGGCAGCGCTGAACAGATCATGAACAATTACCCGCCAAGCCCGGAAGAACGTAACAACGCGATCCAGAATACGGTGACCAATGTGCTGAGCAACTACCCACCCGGCAGCAAGAAGTAATGCGCCGAGGCCCATCGTCGGCTTGCCGGCGATGGGCCAACACAGGCACCGTCAGCTGCGACATCTTCTGATCCCGTCACGCCTTTTTCCCTTCCCGCCGCGCCCGCTTGCAACTTCGCGTCTACCCTGAATTCAAGGAAACCTGACTGACCGGGTAGAAGTGTTCAACAATTAGGGAAGGCGACCTGCCAATGCAAAGCATTGTTCTTCTGATGTGGCTTGCCTTGTGCTCCGAACAGGATGTGCGTCAACGGCAGATCTCCAACGCACTGACCCTGGGCGTCGCTGCCTGCGCCCTGGCCTGGCTGTTCGCCACCGGCCACAGCTGGATCGGTGCCGACGCCAGCGACGCCGGTTGGGCGCTGGCCATCGTCATGCTGCTGACGTTACCCGGCTATATGCTCGGGCGTTTCGGCGCCGACGACGTCAAATTGATGGGCGCCCTGGCGCTCGCCACCAGTCCTCAATATGTGCTCGGCACGTTCATTGGCGCGGGTATCACCGTCGTGCTCTGGCTGCTGTCGCGTCGCCGCCTGTGGACCTTGCTCAACCCTAAGGTCAAGAAGCGCTTGCAGGCTCTGACGGAGCAAATGGGCGACAAACAGGCCTTCGTACCTTACGTCCTGGCGGGCTTTATGCTGACAGCGGTATGGATCCAATAATCATCCCTGTTGTCCTATAACTTGTACGGACCTTGTACAGAATTGCCAACTGCGACTACTTTTAAGCTGCCGGAGTGTCTAGCCCGGGAGCAGGGCCGATTACGAACAGGGAGTTGATCGTGAACAAGCCGTCCAGTGAAGTGAAGGTGCTGGTGGTCGATGACCAGCCATTGATCGTCGAACAATTGTGTGAATACCTCGAAAGCCAGGGCCACGTGTGCGTCCCAGCCCATTCCACTGCCCAAGCCATCGAGCGCTACTCGGCTGACCAAAAGATTGGCTTGGTGCTGTGCGACCTGCACATGCCCGAGCGTGATGGCATTGAGCTGGTCCACGCCTTGAAGGAACTCGCCGGCAACAAGCGTATGTTCGAAGCCATCATGCTGACCGGTCGTGCCGACAAGCAGGACGTGATCCGCGCCTTGCGCGCGGGCTTTGTCGACTATTACCAAAAACCGGTAGATTTCAACGAGCTGCTCGAAGGTTTGCGCCGTCAGGAAGAGGCTCTGCTGGAGCGTCAGCGCAACATGAAAGACCTCGGTGGCCTCAACCAGCGCCTGCAGGACCTGGCAGAGTCGGTCGACGAGCTCTACCACGACCTGGAAAAGGCCCGCGGCCAAGGCGTGCACCGCCGTGCCAGCGATGTCGAAGAAAGTGAAAACGAGCTGCCCGCCGTATTCGAGAAGCTGTCGCCGCGTCAACTGGAAGTGGCCCGCCTGGTGAGCAAAGGCAAGACCAATTACCAAATTGCCTGTGAACTGGGCATTACCGAGAACACCGTGAAACTCTACGTTTCTCAAGTGCTGCGCCTGACCCACATGCACAACCGCACGCAGCTGGCGCTCGCGCTGACGCCGAGTTCTTCACCGGTGCATCAGCGCTTTACCGCTCATTGAAAGACTGGCCTGTCAGCGGCATCCGAGTTGCCGTTGATAGGCCATCAGCCCCAGGCTCATTCCATCTGGTAGGTAAGGCTTAGCGTCACGCGTGGCCCGCGGCTCAGGCTATCCAGGGCAACATCGGCCAAGGGCTTCGCGACCTCCACCGCCAAATTGAAGTAGCGCCCATCCCCCAACCGCAGCCCCAGCGCCGCGGACGCCATGTGGGCATCCTCGACATTGCTGCGGTTGTACCAGGCCTGCGCAGCATCGAGTACCGCATAGGGTTGCAGCACCTTCAGCCAGTTGCCGTTGTGCCGAACACGGTAGCCAAGCTCGTACGCTACCCCCCACCCCTTGTCCCCCGCTGCCTGGTCGCGTGGATAACCGCGGCCGAAAGTTTGCCCGCCAAACACCGCCCGCTCGCTGTCGGGCAGTGTGTCGTCACTCCAGTACAGGGCACCAGACGCCACCCCCTGCCAATCATTGAACAACGCGTCGCTCTGCAACCCCGAGAGGCGAAAACGCAGAAAGTCCAGGTCATAGTCGGCGTCGCTGCGTGCCCCCAGGTAATCCAGGCCTTGATAGACGCCAGCACTGACGATACGCAAGCGGCGATCGTCGGCCTTGCGCCAATTGCCTTCAAATGACACCGCGCGTACGTAGCTGTCGTACTCGTGAGACGGCGACAGCCCCGCAGGCCGATCTTCGAGGTGCTCACTGATCGCGTAGAAGCGCCCCGCCACCGTCATCCACTCATCCGCCTTGACGATCAGCGGCTGGCCAAGGCCAACCGAATAACGCTCGCTATCACGCCGCTGAGTCAAATCGCTGCCGTCCTCCAGCCGAATTCGGGTGCCCGGCGTGCTGCGATAGCGCGAAGCAGACACCAGCAACTGGCTGCCTTCAGCATCCAGGTACTGGCTGTAGTCCAACCGCTGGTAATGCGCCTGGTCATCGCCGGGCGGCAACAACACGCTTGCCTGGAACTGCTCGGCATAGCGGGTCTGGGCGTTGCTGGTGACGGTGAACAGCGCCTGGGCGTCCTCACGGCTGCCATCGCTTACGGTAACGCCAGTGGCGAACGGCGTACGCCGCGCGTGGACCGTCAGCTGAGCGGCGCCCTCAGGCGACTGCGCCGCAGCCAATTCAGCGTCCACCGCCACGCCGGGGAGGCGCTCGGCGAGGCCCAGGTAGCGATCGAGTGTTTCCCGCGTTAGCGGGCGTTCCGCCTGCAAGCGCTGCAGCAACTGCTGCAGGTAGGTGCGGGCCGAGCCGATGTCGCCTTCCAGCCGGTACCCGTGGATATAGCCCTCGACCAACACCACCTCAACACGGCCGTCAGCGACATCCTGCGGCGGGAGGTAAGCGTACGACAGCAGGTAGCCTTCTTGCCGGTAACGTTGAGTAAGGCGCGCGGTGAACTGCTGCAACTCGCCCAGCGTGGTTTCACGCCCGATCAACGGCTGGTAGTGGTCACGCAGGTCACTCAAAGGGAACACCGTCCCCCCTTCGAAGCGCACCTTGTGCAACACCAGGCGGGTCTCCAGCGGCGCCCAGCCTGCCGCGCTGGCGTTCGGCAGCGCCAGCCGCAGGTGTGGGGCAAGTGGGCGGTAGGTGTCCAGCGGCAGGTTGGCGGCGGGCAGGCGACGCTCGTTTTCGTGGCTGTCGAGAAAGCCCGGCAACGGCTCTGCGCGGGCCACCAAGGCCCAGGGCAGCAACAAAAGAGGCATGACCAGAGGACGCATTGGACGCTCCATGATCCCTCGTGTACCGGGGCGCCAGCCGGTCACACCCGTCTTGTGCAAAGCGTAGGTGCTGGCCCGGCAATCGTCGAACGGCTACTCGCTGACCTGAAACGCCACCCGCGCGGTCTCGCCACTTTCATCCAGCGCGCTGAGCTCGATCTGCCCGGGCTGTTCGAAACGTACCAGCAGGCTGTCCTGGCCTTGGGTCTCGCCCAACGGCTGGCCGTTGAGGAACCACCAGCGCCGCCCGCCGCCGCCCAAGGCGGAAACGTGCAATTGCAACGGTTCGCTGCTGGTTGCCGGACGGCGCAGGTTGTCCCCCGGGCGCACGCCGACAATCGACAGCGGGGGTGCGCTGGCGGGCGCCTGCGGTGGGCAGGCCGGGTCTACTGCCGGCAGGCGCGCTGCACGCCGTTCGACCCTGGGCAGCCAAGGCTCCAGCGGGGCCGGCCAGAGCGCGATGTCGCGTACCTTGGCCCCCGGGCAACTGCCGTCGACCCGCAGCCCTTGCGCATTGACCCAGACGCGCTCACGCAGGCCCAGCCCGAGCGGCTGATCGGCCGCCTGCAAGGTCGGCGGTGTGGTGCCGTCGAGGGTCCAGGCAAAGCGCTGGCGGCGGCAGTTGGGGTCTTGCCGATTCATCGGCTGGCCCAGCGGCCAGCAGATGGCTGCCACGCCGATGGTAGCGGGCACCTGCTCGACCGGCACGCTGATACCGCGCTGGGCATCGCGGTTGCTTAGCAGGTCATGCACCTGAAGCATCAACGGCGCCGCCGAGGCCAGGCCGAACTGCCCGGGTACCGGTGTGCCGTCGGGGCGGCCGATCCATACACCAATCAAGTAGCGCGGGCCGACCCCAATCGACCAGGCGTCACGAAAGCCATAGCTGGTACCGGTCTTCCAGGCCAGTTGCGGGCGCTGCACCAGTTCGGCGTGCGGGTCGCGGTCAGGGCGTGCCTGGCCGCTCAGAATACGCCGGATAATCCACGCCGCCCCTGGCGACAGCAGGCGTCGCTCTACCAGCGGGTCCTGCGGCTGCAGGCGGATGCGCGCACTGTTGCCGGCCCGGGCCAGCGCCGCATAACCGCCGACCAGGTCTTCCAGGCGGCTGCCCGCCCCCCCGAGGATCAACGACAAGTTGGGCTCGGCCAAGGGCGGCAGCATCAGCGGCATGCCGGCCATGCGCAATTGCGCGGCGAAGCGTTTCGGGCCATATGCTTCCAGCAACTGAACGGCCGGCAGGTTGAGCGACAGCGCCAGTGCCGAGCTGGCCGACACCGGCCCGCTGAACCCCATCGAGAAGTTGCCGGGCCGATAGTCGCCGTAGCGCCTAGGCACATCCTGCAGCAGCGATTCGGAGTGGATCAGGCCGTCATCCAAGGCCATGCCGTAGAGGAAGGGTTTAAGCGTGGAACCGGGCGAGCGCAATGAGCGCACCATGTCGACGTGGCCGAAGCGGCGTGCGTCGCTAAGGTCGATCGAACCCAGGTAGGCGCGCACTGCCATGGTCTGCGCCTCGACCACCAGGATCGCCGCCGACGTGCGCTCCGGCAGGCGTGCGCGCCAGCCCAGCAGCAGGTCTTCGAGGCGCCTTTGCAAGGCTGCGTCTAGGGTGGTGCGGATTAGCGGTGGGCTATTCGCCGTGTTAAGCCGCCGCGCCAGCAACGGTGCCAGTGCCGGTTCCTGACGTGGCGCCAGCAGCAAGGGCTCCTCGGCAGCTTCCTTGAGCTGCTGGGCTGGCCATACCTGGTATTCCTCCAGGCGCTGCAGCACTTTGTCGCGCGCACGCTGGGCACGCTCGGGGTGGCGGTCCGGGCGCAAGCGGCTGGGTGCCTGGGGCAGCACCGCAAGCAGCGCCGCCTCGGCAGGTGTCAGGTGTTTGGGCGATTTGCCCAAGTACGCCCAGCTGGCCGCTGCCACGCCCTGCAGGGTGCCGCCAAAGGGTGCACGGTCGAGGTAGATCTGCAGGATTTCGCGCTTCGACAGGTGCCACTCCAGCTGCGCTGTACGCCATAACTGGCGCAGCTTGCCGGCCAGCGTCCGGTCATGCGGATCGAGCAGGCGCGCCACCTGCATCGACAGCGTACTGCCCCCCGACACCACACGCCCTCCGCGCAGGTTCAGCCAGGCCGCACGGGCCAGGGCCAGCGGGTTGACCCCAGGGTGGCGATAGAACCAGCGGTCCTCGTAGGTCAGCAGCGCCTGCAGGTACAGCGGCGAGACCTCTTCCGGGCTGACCGGGTAGCGCCACACGCCATCGGCGTCGGCAAAGCGCCACAACGGCGTGCCGTCTTCGGCCAGCACCACCCGCGCCAGGTCGTCGCCGGGCATGGGCAACGGCCAGATACGGTCGGCCAGCCACACCAGGCCCACGGCCAGGACCAGGGTGATGGCGCTACCACGCACAATCCTGCCCGCACGCGTGCGCGGCCGCGCTAAGCTTGGCATCGGGAACCGACTTGGCCAACTGATGGCCAAAGGCTTGGGAACGGCAACCTCGCCGGTGTGTTGATCAGGAAGCAACTATGCATGTAGAAGATTTTTTCGGGTGGCTGGGCCACGCACTCGGGTCGTTGATCCGCTTTATCGTCGACGCATTGAGCGGGCTGTTCAACCTGCTGGCCAATGCCGGCGGCAATTTCATCGATGGCCTGGCACGCACCCTGGGCATGGACACCTCGCTGGTCAGCATCCTTGCCCTGGTCGTCGGCCTGATGCTGCTGTACTCGGCAATCCGCGCCTTCATGCGCGCTTCGATCATCCTCGGGATCATCTGGTTGGTGCTGGGGTTGTGGGTGATGAGCTGGGTGATTCACTAAAGGCCATCGCCGCACCTCGCAGTGTGTGTGTAGGAGCAGCCTTGTGCTGCGAAGAGGCCGGTACAGGCAACAGGATTTTCGTTGCTCATACCGGCCTCTTCGCAGCACAAGGCTGCTCCTACAAGAGGCAGGCTTTTAACGGGCTTTGACGGTCATCTCGCCTTGCCCATCGCCCACTGCCTGCAGGTTCGGGCGGTACATCGACTCGACCTGCGGCGGCGGCACACGGTAGGTGCCCGGGGTTACTGCCCGCGCCAGGTACAGCAGGTGCGTGGTGCCATAGCTGTCCAGCTTGAGCGCTGCGACGTAACGGTCATCGCGGTACTCCTGGTGCAGCACGCTGGCGTTCTGCATCGACTCACGCCACTCTTTCACGGCACTGCTGGCATTCTCCAGGCTGGCCGCACTCTGTGCCAGGTTCTGGTTTTCCAGCTCAAGCCCCGCTGGCAGCAAATCCACCACCAGCGCATCCGGCACACGGTCTTCGGCCTTGAGGGCCAAGTGCACCAGCACCAGGTCGCCGCTGCGCAGGTTGTGCAGGTCCAACGCCTGGCCATTCATACCCAGGTACTCACGACGAATCTGCAGACCATTGCCACCGGCTGCCGGCGCCTGGCGCGGGTAGCCAGACAGCGTCAGCTGCTGGTAAAGCGTCTCGCTGCCTTCGTTTTGCACCGTCAGCGGCGACGCCAGCAGCGGGCCTTCGAGCTTGAGGCCGGTTTCGGCATTGTTGAACTCGCGGATCTCGCCCGCGCTGTCCAGACGCGCCTGCCACTTGCCTTCCGGCTTGCCGAGCAAACCACGGCCAGCGAGGAACAGCGCGTTACGTTCCTGGGTCGACAGCCAGCGGTTGGCCGCCAACTCGTCCGACAGTGCGAACAGGCGTTGGTCGACCTGCTTGCTGGCCAGGTTGCTCTCCTGCAACAGCGCCAGAATCAGCGCCTGGTCACGCAGGCTGCTGCCGTAGTCAGCCATCCAGCCTTTGCTGCGGCCAATACCCAGGCCGGCTTGCAGGGCCTGCTCGGAACGCGGCTTGTCTCCCATCTTCTCCAGCGCTACCGCCAGTTGCACCAGCGGCAAGCCGGAGCGGGCGTCGGCACGGCGTTCGAACAACCCGCGCAAGGCACCCAAGGGCGCCTGCTGGCTGCGCGACAGAACCAGGGCAGCATAAGCCTGCACGGCGAAGCGGGTATGGTCAGCGTTCTCGCTGTAGTCGACCTCGATCAGGTTGCGTTCCTGCAGGTAGCGCAGCAAGCGCTCGTTGGCCTTCTTCAGCGCCTCGGCGGGCACGCCGTAGCCCTGGTCACGGGCGCGCAGCAAGAAGTCGGTGACGTAGGCGGTCAACCAGTACTCTTCTTCACTGTCCGAACTCCACAGGCCGAAGCTGCCGTTGTAACGCTGCATGCCCAGCAGGTGCTCGATGCCCATTTCGATCTTGCGCTTGCGCACGTCGGCCGGTTCGCCCTTGATCCCCAAGCGTTTGAGGCTTTCGGCATCGGCGTAGAGCGACGGATAAAGGCCGCTGGTGGTCTGCTCCAGGCACCCGTAGGGGTAGGCTTCGAGGGCACGAATCTGTTCGGCCAGGTTCAGCGGCGGCCGGCTCGACAAGACCAGGCTGGCTTCAAGGCCCGCCGGTTCGAAGGCAGCCAGGTCCGCCTCGGGCAACGCCCATGGCTGGTCCTTCAAGGCAACCCGGTAGTGCTTGAGCATCGCCGGATAAGCCGGGCGCACACCCAAGGTCCATTCACGCTCGAAGGCCGTGGCCGGCTCGTTTGGCAGTTGCAGGCCATTGACCCGCACGCGCACCTTGCCCTGCCCCAAGCCGCCTTGGGCCTGCACCGGAATCATCAGCGTGCGGCGTTGGCCTTCGTCCAGCGCGACGCTTTGCACCGCGCTCGCCGCCAGGCTCAACTGGCCTTCGGTGCTGATCTCGACATTCAATTGCTGGGCGCGGCCCGACAGGTTGGCCAGGTCCAGCGCCAGGCTGGTGCGGTCGCCACCAGCCAGGAAGCGCGGTGCCGAAAGCTCGGCGATCAGCGGCGCAGCCACCACCGTCTTGCCCTCGGCCACGCCGAAGTGATCCTCGGTCCAGGCCTGCGCCATCAGCCGCAGTTCGCCATTGAAGTCGGGGATGTCGACCGTGGCCTGGCCCTCGCCCTTCTCGTCCAGGGTCACCGGCAGGCTCTGCTGCGCGACAATGGTCACCGTGGTGTTGGGGCGTTTGCCACCCTTGGCCATGGCCGCGTCACCGCCAAAGGCCAGGCTGGCGAGGCGGCCCTGGCCGGCCTCGATCAACTGGCCGTAGATGTCCAACTGGTCGGCGCCATACGCTTTGCGGCCGAACAGGCTGGTGAAGGGGTCGGGGGTCTTGAAGTCGGTGATGTTGAGGATGCCGACATCAACTGCCGACAGCAGTACATGCACCTGCTGCCCCGCAGCCGCGGGGCTGCCATCGGCATTGGCCACCTTGAACTTGACTGTCAACGGCTGCTTGGGCCGCATCTTCTCCGGCGCCTGCAAGCTGACCGCCAGCTTACGCTCGGCCCGGTCGAGTGGCAGGTGCAGCACGCCCACCGCGCGTTTTGGTGTGGCATTGGCCTTGCGCTCGCCGGGGCGAATCACCAGGGCGCTGATATACAGGTCGTGGCGTGCCCACTTCTTGTCCAGTTGCACGTCGAAGGTCTTGCCTTCGGCCGGCACCTCGATCTCTTGCCACCACAACGGGCCATCGCTGGACTCGATCATCAGGTAGCCGCTGCCGGCGGCAGGCGGGGTCACCGTGACTTTGGCGGTGGCGCCATCGGCGTAGGACGGTTTGTCCAGGGCCAGCTTGACCTGGTCCGGGCGTACTGCGCCGCCTTCGGCGTTGTCCTGGGCGCGATAGCCCGCCCAGAAGCGCTCGCTGGACACCAGGCCAGTCTCTGGGTCTTCGACCTCGACCCGGTAAGGGCCCCACTCGACCTGGAACGACAACTTGGCGGTCGAGCCGGCCTTGACGCTGACGGTCTCTTCGCTCTGGGTGAGGAATTTCTCGTTGTAGTTGTAGCTCCAGCCGTCGCTCTGCGAGTAGTTCCAGTAGTAGTCACGGCGCTCGCGAATCAAGCGCACCTTGAGGTCATTGGCCGCCAGCTTCTTGCCATCACGGTCGGCCACCAGGAACTCGAATTCCACCGGGCCGTCACTGTCAGTTTCCTCGCCTTCGAACAGGCCGCGCAGGCCCGGCAAACGTTCGGCAGGCCAGATCGGCTGTTCCAGGCGACGGGTGATCGGCCGGCCACCAGACTCCTGCAGGCTGGCCTGCACGGTCAGTTGCAGTGGCGAGCGGGCTTCGGCCCAGCGGCTTTCGATATCGACCACTGCCTTGCCGGCCTGGTCGAGGGTGACTTCGTCCAGCTCCAGGTCCTGGTTCAACTCGGTTTCGGTGACCGAACCGAACTGGTAACCCGGCAGCGCCGGCACTGCTTCGCGCAACGGGCGCACGTAAGCTTGGCCACTCAGCCGGTTACCCGCAGCCGGCGCGCCGTAAAGGTAGCGGCCATTGACCTGGATGTGGGCGTCCTGATCAGGCGCAAGCGGTGCGCTGCTGCCTTTGAGCTCCAACGCCAAACGTTCGGGGAGGAAGTCTTCGACCAGAAACTCGTAGACCTGCTTGCGCCCGCCCCCCAGGTCGAGCAGCAATTGCCAGCGACCGGTCGGCGCCTCGCTGGCCAGTTGCAGTTGGTACTGGTAGAGGCCACTGCCATCCGCCTCCCAAACAAACTTGCGGCTGACCTGCTCATCAGGGCGACGCACTTCCACACTGACCGGCTGGGCCTTGACCGGCTTGCCATCCTGGTCGCGCAGCAGGCCGTTGAGCAGCACCGTCTCACCCGGGCGATACAGGTCGCGCGGGCCGAAGATGAACAACTGCAAAGGGTTGGCTTGCGGGCCGGTGATATCGAATTCGGCCAGGTCCAGGGCCGCAGTGTTCAGGCGCAGCAACGTGGTGTGCACGCCTTGCGTGGCAATCAGGGTATCGGCCTTGGGCGTGATCGGCAGTTCGGCGTGGCCGTCGCCATCGGTCTTGGCCTGGGCCAGTAACTTGCCCTTCTCGTCATGCACCTCGAGGTTGACGTCTTTCATCGCCTTGCCGCCTTCCAGGGCTTGGGCGAACACGTCGAGGCGGTCGCGGTAGCGGTGCGCAGAGACGCCGATGTCACTGAGGCTGAACAGGGTCGCCGGCTGCGAGTAGTCGTAGGTGCCCGAGGCACGCATCACTGCCAGGTACACGCCCGGTTCCTGCAGCAGCTTGATCCCGGCAATCGGCAGCAGCACGGTCTCGCGGGTGTTGCGCGCGGGGTTGAGATCGAAGCGGCCGCTGTAGACCAGCTCGGCCATGTCCAGGGTTTCTTTGGACTGGTAGTAATACAGGCTGCTGTTACGCCCCCAGTTGACCAGGAAGGTCGAGAGCATCTCGGGCTTCACGCGGAAGAACTCGACATCGACCTTGTCGACGTTCAGGGCGATCACCGGCAAGCCTTCGGCCAGGCGCGTGGGCAGCAACGAACCGCGGCTGGCAAAGCCGATGGTCGGCTGCATGTCGCGGGTTTCCAGGCGGGTGACCGACTCGCTGTCGAGCGCGTTGCCATTGACCGCCAGCAGGCCTTTGTCGACCGTGAGCACCAGCTTGCGCTGCGGCTCCAGGTGGCGCAGGCGCAGTTCCATCTGGTTGTCGGAGAGTTCCCAGGCCCCGTCGACCTTGCCTTTGACGGTGTCGACCAGGTGCAGTTTGCCGGCGAAGTCCTGTGTGGCATCCAGCGGCGCGGAGAAGCTGATCGACAGCGCGCTGGCGCCGTCGAGCTGCACTTCCGAGACGTCCAGCACCGTGAGCGCCCGGCCCTCGTAGCGCTTGGCGAGTACGGCAGGGTCTTCGCGCTTGGCCGCTGGGGCCTCGGCGGGCGCGGTGGCTGCCGGTTTCTCGGCCGGCGCGGGTTTGCCCGGCGCGGAGGAGTCACAAGCACTGAGCAAAGCCAGCGCGCAGGCCAGCAACAATCCTTTGTTGAACATGGAGTAGGAACTCTTAGGCAGCGTGTACGTGAGGGCAGCAACTATAGCGCAACGACGGGCGCGTCACCCGCCGTGTAGCGCCAGGTGAGACCGCGTTCGCGCGAATTGGTTGCCTGGCCGGTACACTGTGGCACTGCTAATGCCAGGATTTGAAATGTCTCAACTGACCACCGACTGGCGCGACCGCCCTACCCACCGCAAGGTCTGGGGCCTGGCCGCACCGATGATCCTCTCCAACATCTCCGTACCCCTGGTGGCGCTGGTCGACAGCACCGTCATCGGCCACCTGCCCCACGCCCACCAGCTGGGCGCCGTTGCCGTGGGCGCCACGCTGTTCACCTTCATGGTTGGCCTGATGGGCTTTCTGCGCATGGGCTCGACCGGCTTCGCAGCCCAGGCTGCTGGGCGGGGTGACGGCGCGGCGTTGCGCCAGGTATTGGTGCAAGGGCTGCTGCTGGCCCTGGGCTTTGCCGTGGTCATCGGCCTGTTGGCGCTGCCCTTCAGCCAGTTGGCGCTGCACGCGATGCAGCCCAGCGCGGCGTTGCAGCAATCCACCGAGGACTTCTTCCACACCCGCCTGCTCGGGCTGCCTGCGGCACTGGCCAGCTACGCGCTGGTCGGCTGGTTCCTCGGCACCCAGAATGCCAGGGCGCCGCTGGCCATCCTGCTGACCACCAACCTGCTGAACATCATCCTCAACCTGTGGTTTGTGCTCGGCCTGGACTGGGGGGTGCTGGGTTCGGCGCGCGCCTCGGTGATCGCCGAGTGGAGCGCCGCACTGCTGGGCCTGGCCCTGACCCGCCCGGCCTTGCGCGCGTACCCCGGGCACATCGCCTGGGCGGCGCTCAAGCGCTGGCAAGCCTGGAGGCCGCTGCTGGCCGTCAACCGCGACATCTTCCTACGCAGCCTGGCATTGCAACTGGTGTTCCTGTTGATCACCGTGCAAGGCGCCCGGCTGGGTGAAGCGACAGTGGCAGCCAACGCCCTGCTGCTCAATGGCCTGCTGCTGACCGCCTACGCGCTCGACGGGCTCGCCCATGCAGTCGAGGCCTTGTGCGGCCATGCCATCGGCGCCCGCGACCGCGATACGCTCCGCCGCTCGCTGGTAGTAGCATGCGGTTGGTCGCTGATCACCAGCGTTGGCTTTGCCGGCCTGTTCCTGCTGGGTGGGCACCTGTTCATCGACCTGCAGACCGACATCGACAGTGTGCGAGTGGCGGCTTATCCGTACCTGCCGTACTTGGCGCTACTGCCGTTGATTGCGGTATGGAGCTACCTGCTCGACGGGTTGTTCATCGGCGCGACGCGTGCGCGGGAGATGCGCAATGCGATGCTCGCGTCGGTGGTGATTGCGCTGCCGGTGGCGTGGGCCATGAGTGGGTTTGGCAACCACGGCTTGTGGTTGGCGTTTCTCGGGTTCATGGCATTGCGGGCGGTGACGTTGGGGTGGGTTGGGTGGCGGTTGCAGCAAAAGGGGCTGTGGGTTCAGTGATTTTGGGGCTGCTTTGCAGCCCATCGCCGGCAAGCCAGCTCCCACAGAATCACTGCATGGCCCGAGCCACGTGCAATACCTGTAGGAGCTGGCTTGCCGGCGATGGGCCGCAAAGCGGCCCCGGCGATTACGAAGACAAGTACGAAGAGCGGGTCAGCCCCAGGCGCAAGGCATCGAGGAACTGCGTCCGCTCGCGGGCGGTGATCTTCGCGCTGGCGACCTTGTCGCGGTAGTGAGTCATCAACTCCTCCGGCGACAGGTGCACGTAACGCAGCATGTCTTCGATGGTGTCGTGGGTCTCGATACCGGCGTGGTACACGCTGCCATCGGCATTCTGGTAGATGTTCACCGAGTCGGTATCACCGAACAGGTTGTGCATGTCACCCAGAATCTCTTGGTAGGCGCCAACCAGGAACACGCCCAGCAGGTAGTCCTCGCCCTCATTGAGCGCATGCACCGGCATGCTGGTCTCGATGCTCTGCTCGTCGACGTACTGATTGATCTTGCCGTCGGAGTCACAGGTCAGGTCTTGCAGCACCGCGCGGCGCATCGGCTCTTCATTCAGACGATGCAGCGGGATGATCGGCAGTACCTGGCCGATGGCCCAGGTATCCGGCAAGCTCTGGAACACCGAGAAGTTGCAGATGTACTTGTCGGCCAGCTTGTCATTGAGCTCGTCCAGCACCTGGCGGTGCGAACGCTGGCGCGCCTTCAGCGAGTTGTGCAGGCGACGGCACACGGCGAAATAGCACTGCTCGGCCAGGGCTTTCTCGGCCAGGCTGATCTTGCCATCGGCGTACTGCGCCGCCACGTCACCCATGTAGTGGGTAGCGCGCCAGTAGGTCTCGGTGACCATCTCGATGTCGGTCGGGCCCAGCAGGTCGGCCAGCCACTGCACGGTCTCGGGCAGGGCTTCCTTGTTTTCGATGGTCGGCACGTCGTCGTTGTGTTTTTCGACGTCGGTCACCTGGATCACCAGCATGGCATGGTGCGCGGTCAGCGAACGGCCGCTCTCGGAGAAGATGTGCGGGTGCGGCAGGCCCTGCGCGTCGCAGAACTCCTTGAGCATGCCCACCACCACGCCGGCATAGTCATCCATGTCGTAGTTGATCGAGCTGGCATTGCGCGAGTGAGTACCGTCGTAGTCCACACCCAGGCCACCGCCGACGTCGATATGGTCGACCGGCAGGCCCAGTGCACGCAGCTCGCCATAGTAGCGGATGGCTTCCTTGAAGCCGTGCTGGTAGTCCGCCAGGTTGGCGATCTGCGAACCCATGTGGAAGTGCAACAGGCGGATGCCCTGGTCCAGGCCGGCATCGCGGAAGCGCTGCACCACCGAAATCAGCTGCGCAGCCGACAAACCGAACTTGGACTTCTCGCCACCGGTGTCGGCCCACTTGCTCGACGCCAGCGACGACAGGCGCACGCGCAAGCCGACCTGCGGCTTGACCTTGAGCTCGGCGGCCTCCTCGATCACCAGGGCGACCTCGGATTCCTTCTCGATGACGATGAACACGTTGTGGCCCAGCTTCTGGCCCATCAGCGCCAGGCGGATGAACTCACGGTCCTTGTAACCGTTGCAGACGATGGTGCCGCCCTTTGGCGCCAGCGCCAGCACTGCCAGCAGCTCGGGCTTGGAGCCGGCCTCAAGGCCAATCGAGACGTTCTGCGTGGCGATGATGTTTTCCACCACCGCTTCCTGCTGGTTGACCTTGATCGGGTACAGCGCGGTGTACTGGCTCTGGTACTCGAGGCGCGCGATGTTGGCGTCGAAGGCACCGGTCAGCTGGCGTACACGGTCTTGCAGGATGTCGGGGAAGCGCACCAGCAACGGCAACGACAGGCCGCTCTGGCGCAGTTCGTCGACCTGCTCGAACAGGTCGATCGGCGCGCTATTGGGGCCATTAGGGCGTACTTCGACGCGCCCGGCTTCATTGATGGCGAAATAACCAGCGCCCCAATGGCGGATGCCGTAAACACTGCGGCTGTCGGCCACGGTCCATTGGCTACCATCGTCTTTGCGTGTGCGTCGTACGGACATTCAAGTCCCCTATAGATAAGTCGAAAACACTGCCCCAACGAAAAGGGCCGGCGCAGTGTAGAAGCTGAAAATGACGATTCGTCCGGTTCAGGGGTAGACCCTTCCAACAGGAACGAGTTTAGAAAGCACTGGGCAAAAAAACGCGCGACGGCCTCAGCCGCCCGACTTTTTCGCCTTGAAACCCTGTTTGGTCAGCTCGCCGATCAACAGCTCGACATGGTCGCCCTGAATCTCGATAACCCCGTCCTTCAAGGCGCCACCGGTACCGCAGCGGCGCTTGAGCGTGGTGGCCAGCTCCTTGAGCTGATCGAGGGGCAGCGGCACACCGGTGACGGTGGTCACGGTCTTGCCACCGCGGCCTTTGCTTTCCCGGCGTACGCGGGCAATGCCGTCGCCTTCCGGGATGATTTGCTGCTTGCAGGTGCAGGCATCCACCGGCTGGCTACAGTCAGGGCAGTGCCGACCGGCATCGGTGGAGAACACGAGACCGCCAAGGGCGGAAAAGGAAGAAGCTTTCTTGGCCACTTTTGTTCCTCTGTGCTGAGGACAAAAACTGGTCGGCGGGAGCCGACCGCGAAGCCCCACTCTGGCAGGGGCGGCGCTACTGCCGCAAGATCTTGCGACAGCCCGAAAAGGGCGCGCAGTGTAACGATAAATCAGGGGATTGCTAAGTACTGGAATGCGCCATTTTGCGAATGTTTTGCGACCCCTGGGCGCTGGGGCTGCTTTGCAGCCCTTTCGCGACACAAGGCCGCTCCTACAAGGGCACCGCAATCGCCTGTAGGAACACCCCGCTTTACAATAGGCTGGCTTTGTACCGCTGCAACGCCGCCAACGAGTCCGGGCAATACGGCTTGGTGTGGCTTTCTTGTTCCGCCTGCGCCAGGCTGATGAACCGCGCCTCGCTCACCTCTTCCGGCTGCAAGCGCAACGGTGCATCGGACACCGCCGAATACACCGCACACCACAAGCGGTTATCGGGTTGGTCGAAGTAGAACCGTTCATGAAAGCGCAACGCGACGCCGTCGATACCCAGTTCTTCGGCCAACTCCCGCGCAGCCGACTCGGCGTAGCCCTCGCCCGCCGTCACCATGCCGCCCGCCGCCACATCCCAAAAGCCTGGGTACAGCGCCTTGCTCAAGGTACGCCGGTGCACGCACAACTCCCCGGCGCTATTGAACAGCAAGATGAACGTGCAACGGCCAATCAGCCCGCGCTCGCGCAACTCTGCCCGGGGCAAGGCGCCGAGCACCTGGTCGGCTTCGTCGACCCAGGCAACCAGCTCACGGTCGGAAGCCGCCCGATGGGCGGCTTCCTGGGTGCTAATGGCCACGATCAACCCTGCGACAGCAGCTGACGCAGGTCGATGACCGCAGCGTTGGCCCGGGAGATGTAGTTGGCCATGACCAGCGAGTGGTTGGCCCACATGCCGAAGCCGCTGCCATTGAGCACCATCGGGCTCCACAGTGCTTCCTGCGAGGCTTCCAGCTCACGGATGATCTGGCGCACGCTGACCGTGGCATTCTTCTTCGCCAGCACATCGGCGAAGTCGACCTCGATGGCGCGCAGCAGGTGCGACAGCGCCCAGGCCTGGCCACGGGCTTCGTAGAACACGTTGTCGATCTGCAGCCATGGGGTTTCGACCAGCTCTTCGTCAACCTGCGGTGCCTGGCCAGGTTGTACCGACTCGGTCTTCAGCGTGGTGTTGAGCTTGACCCGGCCAACGCTGGCCGACAGGCGCTGCGACAGCGAACCCAGGCGGGTAGCCACATCGCCCAGCCAGTTGTTCAGGTTGTCGGCACGGGTGTAGAAGATCGCGCCCTTGTCGCCAGCGGCCAGGCGGGTCTGGTAGCGGTTCAGCGACTTGATGCCTTCTTCGAACTCAGACTCGCTCGACGGCAAAATCCAGCTCTTGTTGTCGAAGTTGAAGCGCGGCTCGGCCTTGGCCAGGTCGGCGTCTTCAGTGGACTGCGACTGCGAGCGGGCGAAGTCTTTGCGCAACGCGCGGGACAAATCGCGGACCTGGACCAGCACGCCGTATTCCCAGCTCGGCATGTTGTCCATCCACAGCCCCGGCGGGAAGCGGTCGTTGGAAATGTAACCGCCCGGCTTGTTCAGCAAGGTACCGGCGACGGTCTTGAGGGTTTCGATGGTGGTATAGCCGATGACCATCTGCTGGCCATTACGCTCGGCCGCAGCCTGGGCGTTCTGCTGCACCGGGAACAGCTCCGGCTCCTGGCTCCAGTACCAGCCCAGGCCGATACAGACCAGCAGGTACAGGCCGATCAGGGTACCCAGGGCACGGCTCCAGAGGCCGCCCAGGTAGCTACGGGCGGCGGCGCCACGGCCATCAACACGCTCGCGGGGTTCGGCTTTGGCCTCGCGGTTTTTCCAGTCCAGCATGGCATTGTCCTTAATCAGTCAAGACGGTTCAGAGGCTTGGACCCCAGGCCTTCGCCAGGGTGCCACGGCAAGCCCGCATCGCTGCACTATAAAGCAGACACTGCCGTACGCATAAGCGACCAGTGGGTCAGTAACTGAATATTCGTTCTAAACGCTTTGTTGATGGAGGGCACTCACCCAACGGAAAAGAGCTGCTAGCATAGAGCCATCATCGCACCTGCACACCACCCACCCAAAAGTAGCCAGGACATGAGCCAAGCAGTCGATCCGAGCCACCAGTGCCCCGCCCAGCACCTGTCGCGTCCCGGCCTGCGCAAGGATGACCCGCTCAACCCGGTGCCCCTGCCGCCGCTGCGCAAGCCTGTGTACATCCTTTTGCAAGACCACGAGCGCGCCCAACGCCTGGCCCAGCAGCTGGAGTTTTTCGGCCTCGGTGTGCAGGCCTTGTTCAGTGCGGATGCGTTTCGGGCTTCGCTCAGTGAATGCCCGCCTGCGGCGGTGGTGATGGATGTCGACTTCACCGGCAGCGGCCAGGGCCTGCGCCTGGCCGCCCAAGCTCAGCAAGGTGTGCCGCAAACGATTCCGCTGCTGTTCTTCAGCCACCACGAAACCGATACCCCGACTCGCCTTGCCGCCGTGCGCGCTGGCGGCAAAGAGTTTCTGACCGGCACCCTGGAAGCCTCCAGCCTGCTGGAGAAGGTCGAGCTGCTCACCAGCACTACCCCGCTCGACCCACTGCGGGTGTTGATCATCGACGATTCGCGCACCCAGGCCCTGCACACCGAACGGGTGTTGAGCAGCGCGGGCATGATCACCCGCAGCCTGACCGACCCGATCCGCACCATGGCGGAACTGGCCGACTTCCAGCCGGACCTGATCATTCTCGACCTGTACATGCCCGCCTGTACCGGCCCGGAGCTGGCCAAGGTAATCCGCCACAACGACCGCTATGTCAGCGTGCCAATCATTTACCTGTCGGCCGAGGACGACCTCGACAAACAGCTCGACGCAATGAGCGAAGGTGGTGATGACTTCCTCACCAAGCCGTTCCGTTCGCGCCACCTGATCACCACCGTGCGCAACCGCGCCGCCCGCGCCCGCCACCTCAAGGCACGCATGGTGCGCGACAGCCTCACCGGGCTGTACAACCACACCCATATCCTGCAACTGCTCGAAGATTGCAGCTTCCGCGCCCGGCGCGAGCAGCAGCCCTTGAGCTTCGCCATGCTCGACATCGACCGTTTCAAGAAGATCAACGACCGCCATGGCCATCCCATGGGCGACCGGGTGATCAAGAGCCTGGCACTGTTCCTCAAGCAACGGCTGCGCAAGACCGACTTCATCGGGCGTTATGGCGGCGAAGAGTTCGCCATCGTCATGCCCAACACCGCCCTGGATGCCGCGCACAAGGTATTGGACGAAATCCGCCGGCGTTTTGCCGAGATCCTCTATCCGGCGCAGCCACGGGACCTGAACTGCACGTTCAGCGCGGGGGTGGTGCAACTGGACGATGAGCTGGATGCGCTGACCATGGCCAGTGCAGCGGACGAGGCGTTGTACCGGGCCAAGCACGCGGGGCGTAACTGCGTGGTTCGGGTGGAGCCTTAACAAGGCAAAGTGCCATCTTTTTTTACATCAGGACACAGACGTCATCACTGCGTAACAAAATCGCAATAACTTCAGGCGCTTACCTCTCCCACTCCCCGCAGGAAGTTCGCGGCTATGCGCCTGAAGTGGCTGACCAATTTCAACACCCTGTTGCTGGTAACCGTCTGTATCGCCCTGGCCGTGACCTTGTGGTGGTCACAGCGTGCCCTGGAGCGCCCCTATCAGATGATGGAACGCTACCTGGGCCTGTCCCAACAGTTCCAGAACCAGGCAGCACACAACATCCAGGCCTACCTGGCCAGTGGTGATGCCTTGCGCCATGCCGCTGCGATGGAGGCCAACCAGCAGTTGCAGGCGGCATTGGCCGAATGGCCCGACGCGCTGGCCGACAAACTGCACCCCAGCCTCGACAGCCTGCAGGCCTTTACCGCCGAAGAACTGCTGGCGGCCGGCAAGCTGGCCGGCGACCCGCAAGCGCTGCTACTGCAAGCCGAGCGCGAACTGGGGGCCAACTTCGAACAACTGGCCAATTACGCCCGCGACAGCGGCAGCGCCGAGGCCAACCGCTATCTGCTGCCTGTGCTCGACGCCACCGTGCACTTGGGCCGCCTGTCGCTGGCCCGGGACAAACTGGTCAGCAGTGGCCGCTCTGAACTGGCCGACGAAGTAGAGCGCGAGCTGCAACTGATCCGCGCCCAGGCCCAGGCCATCGACAGCTTGCCGTTGCTGGGTGTTACCCGTGCAGCCGAGTCCAATGCCGATGATTTCGCCGCCCTGATGGGCCTGGAAACCCAAGCCAGCGCGCAGCAGGAAGACATTGCCGTCGCCCTCAAGCGCGAACTGCTGAGCCTGCTCACGCGCTACCCGGCCGAACTGCAACGCACCCGCGAGCAAATCGAGCGCCGCGCCGCCTTGGCCGCCAGCACGGGCCAGCGCCTTGAAGCCGTGCAGCAGGCCATCGCCGGCCTGGAGCCTGAAGTCCGCGGGCTGCACGCCAAAATCGCCGCCGAAGTGCGTATCAGCCAAGGCCTGATGATCGGCCTGATCTTGCTGATCGCGCTGCTCATCGACACCCTGCAGCGGCGCTTGGCGCGTACGTTGACCAGCCTGGCGCCGGCCCTGTCGCACTGGGCCGAGGGTGACTTCGCCAAGCCGATCACCCTGGGCAAGACCAACCGTGAACTGCACGACATTCAGGAATCGCTCAACCGCCTGCGCCACTACCTGGTGGAACTGGTTGGCACCATCCGCCACAACGCCGAACAGGTGGCCGGCAGCAGCCATGCCCTGGCCGGTATGAGCGCCGCCCTGCACGACGGTGCCGAGCGCCAGGCGGGCGACACCGGGCAGATTCGCGACGCGCTGGGTGAACTGGAAGCGACCATCCAGCAAGTGGCCGGCGATGCCAGCGCCGCCGCCGACGCCAGCCGCGATGCCGGCCGGGCGGTGGAGCACGGCCAGGCGGTGATTGGCCAGAGCTTGTCGGGGTTACGCGAACTGGTGGACGAAGTGCAGGGTAACGCCCGCATGATCGAACAACTGGCTGAAGAGTCCGCCACCATTGGCGGGGTGTTGACGGTGATTCGCTCGATTGCCGAGCAGACCAACCTGTTGGCCCTCAATGCCGCGATCGAAGCTGCCCGCGCGGGCGAAATGGGCCGTGGCTTTGCCGTGGTGGCTGACGAAGTGCGCTCCTTGGCGCAACGCACCACAGGCGCCACCGGCGAGATCCAGACACTGATCGACCGCTTGCAACAAGCCGCCAGAGGCTCGGTGGCGGGCATGCGTGCGCAGTTGGAACATGCCGAAGCCACCGCCGACCAGGCCCAGGCCGCAGATGGCGCGCTGGACGAGATTGTCCGCGCCATTCGTACCATTGCCGATACGGCGGTGCGGATTGCCGATGTCACGGCCCAACAGAGCGGTGCGGTGAGCGAGATTCGTGACCATAGCGAGCGGATTCATGAGCTGGGCGAGGACAATTTGCAGCGCATTGGCGAGGGGCGTGAGCAAGGGGAGCAATTGCTGAGCCTGGGCAGCGAGCTGAGCACGGCGGTGCGGGCGTTCAGGGTGTGAGCGTGCACTTTCTGCGCCTGTGAGATCGAGCGCCGCGCGGGCGGCGCTCGATCTCACAGGCGCAGAAAATTGCCTGACGAGCACCACTGGCCCCAACCCCTACCAACTCCGCTATCATGCCCAGCACGTTCCACCTCGCGAGTCCGCCATGCGCCGCCTGTTTCTCCTGCTGTTCCTGCTGCTGGCCAGCCCTGCCTTCGCCACGGGCCTGCTCGACAACCGCCCCAGCGCCACCCTCGGCGCCGCTTCGCTGTCCAACGCTGCCGATTTCCTGCCCGTGCACGAAGCGTTCAAGCTCAGCCTGATCCAGGCCGATGCCCAAAGCATCAAGCTGCGTTTCGTCGCTACCGACGGCTACTACCTCTACCGCCACCGCTTCAATTTTCGCACAGAGCCGGCCGACGTGGCCGTGGGCACGCCCAACATCCCTAAAGGCGAAGCCAAGCACGATGAGTTCTTCGGTGACGTCGAGGTGTACCACGGCGTGCTCGACATCGAGCTGCCCCGCACCGACCCTCGCGCGTTCACCCTGCTGGTGGGCTACCAGGGCTGCGCCGACAAAGGCCTGTGCTACCCCCCGGAAACCGCGCGCCTGAGCATCGACGGCGAAGGTGGCACCCCCAGCGCGGCACCGGCCACAGGTGAACAGGCCTGGAGCTGGAAATCCCTGTTGCTGTTCTTCCTCGCCGGCGTCGGCCTGACCTTCACCCCTTGCGTGCTGCCGATGCTGCCCATCCTCTCGGGCGTGGTGCTGCGTGGCCAGGCTAACGGCTTGCGCGGCCTCGCGCTGTCGCTTGCTTACGTGGTATCGATGGCCGCCAGCTTCGCCGTGCTGGGCGCGCTGATGGGCCTGTTCGGCGCGGGCTTGAACCTGCAGGCACGGCTGCAGTCGGCCTGGGTGCTGGTGCCTTTCGCGTTGTTCTTCGTGGTGTTCGCCCTGGCCATGTTCGGCCTGTTTGAATTGAAGCTGCCACAGGCCTTGAACAATCGCCTGGACTCACTCGCCCACCGCACCAAAGGTGGCTCGCTAGTCGGCGCGGCAGTGCTGGGCGTGCTTTCCAGCTTGCTGGTGTCGCCCTGCGTGTCGGCGCCACTGGCCGGTGCCCTGCTTTATATCAGCGCCAGCGGCGATGCCCTGGGGGGTGCGCTGAAACTGTTCGCCCTCGGCCTAGGCATGGGTGCGCCATTGCTGCTGGTGGCCACCGGTGGCGCAGCCTGGTTGCCGAAGAGCGGCCCTTGGCTGAACACGGTGAAAAACGCCATTGGTGTGCTGTTGCTGGGGCTGGCCATCGGCTTGCTCAGCCGCGTGCTGCCTGGCCAGGTGACGTTGCTGCTGGTCGGCTTCCTGGCTGCCGGCGTGGCGCTGTTCCTCGGTGCCCTGGAATTCGTCATCAAAACCCCGCGCCAGCGCCTGGCGCAATTGCTCGGCCTGGCGTTGCTGGTCTACGCCCTGGCCTGCTGGTACGGGGCACTGAACGGCCAGGGCGACCCCCTGCGCCCCTTGCCTGCCCCCGCCGTGGCCACGGGCAGCGCCAGCCCTGCCGTCAAGGCCGATGCCTGGCAGACCCTCACCACGCCCGCCGCGCTCGACGCGGCACTGGCCCAGGCCAAGGCCGCAGGCCAGCCGGTGTTGCTGGACTGGTACGCCGACTGGTGCATCAGCTGCAAGGTGATCGAGCACGACGTGCTCAATGCGCCGCAGGTGCAATCGCAGCTGAGCGCCTTCAAATTGCTGCGTTTCGACATCACCGAGAGCAACGCCGAGCAACGTACGCTGCTCGACCGCTACCAGCTGTTCGGCCCGCCTGCGCTGCTGTTCTTTGCCGCGAACGGCAGCGAAATGACCGCTGATCGGGTCATAGGCGAGATAAACGCCGGCGATTTCGCCGAGGTTCTGACGCGCGTGCGCGGCAAACTCGGTCTATAACTTCCGGCGAGCTGCGAAAAATCCTCGAGACAGTGACCAGATTTAATTATCCGGTCACATACTTCGCGCGAATCTCGGACATCGTGCTGGCTATTGCCGGGAACTGGACACTTGCCGTCGCTTTACGGCACACTCGCCGCGCTGTGTCGAATTGCCCTACAAATCCAAGGAATCCGCAGATGGCTACGCTACTGGTGCTTCACGGCCCCAACCTCAACCTGCTCGGGACCCGCGAGCCGGGCCACTACGGCGCCGTGACCCTGGCCCAGATCAACCAGGACCTGGAGCAACGTGCCCGCGCCGCGGGCCACCATCTGCAGTACCTGCAGAGCAATGCCGAATACGAACTGATCGACCGCATTCACGCCGCACGCAACGAGGGTGTGGACTTCATCCTGATCAATCCGGCTGCTTTCACCCACACAAGTGTCGCATTACGTGACGCATTGCTTGCGGTGAGCATCCCATTCATCGAAGTGCACCTGTCCAACGTGCACAAACGCGAACCGTTCCGTCACCACTCCTACTTTTCCGATGTGGCTGTAGGGGTGATTTGCGGCCTGGGCGCCAGCGGTTATCGCCTGGCCCTGGAGTCCGCGCTGGAACAACTGGCTGCCAACGCACAGCCCTGATGACAGAGACCCTGGCCTAAGTAGGCCGGGGTTTGAGAGAAACGTTTTAGACACGTTTTCAATTACGCCCCCTGACCGAACCTTTGGGAGTTGATGATTAATGGATATCCGTAAAGTCAAGAAACTGATCGAACTGCTGGAAGAGTCTGGCATCGACGAACTGGAGATCAAGGAAGGCGAAGAGTCGGTCCGTATCAGCCGTCACAGCAAGACCCCAGCTGCCCAGCAGTTCTACGCACCGGCCCCAATGGCTGCTGCCCCTGTAGCTGCCCCGGCTGCCGCTGCTGCTGCCCCTGTCGCCGAAGCTGCTGCCCCGGCGCTGAAAGGCACCGTGGTTCGCTCGCCAATGGTCGGTACCTTCTACCGCAAGCCATCGCCGACCTCGCCTAACTTCGCTGAAGTTGGCCAGTCGGTGAAAAAAGGCGACACCCTGTGCATCGTCGAAGCGATGAAGATGATGAACCACATCGAAGCCGAGATCGGCGGTGTCATCGACGCCATCCTGGTAGAAGACGGCCAGCCGGTTGAGTTCGACCAGCCGCTGTTCACCATCGTTTGAACCGCGGAGAGCCAACGATGTCTGCGAAGCTCGAAAAAGTCCTGATCGCCAACCGCGGGGAAATTGCCCTGCGGATCCTGCGTGCCTGCAAAGAGCTGGGCATCAAGACCGTCGCCGTGCACTCCACGGCTGACCGCGAACTGATGCACCTGGGCCTGGCAGACGAGTCGGTCTGCATCGGTCCCGCGTCATCCAAGGATTCGTACCTGCACATCCCGGCGATCATCGCTGCCGCCGAAGTGACTGGCGCCACCGCGATCCACCCGGGCTACGGCTTCCTGGCCGAAAACGCCGACTTTGCCGAGCAGGTAGAGAAATCCGGTTTCGCCTTCATCGGCCCGAAAGCCGACACCATTCGCCTGATGGGCGACAAGGTTTCGGCCAAGGACGCGATGATCAAGTCGGGCGTACCGACCGTACCAGGCTCTGACGGCCCGCTGCCGGAAGACGAAGAAGTCGCCCTGGCGATCGCCCGTGACGTCGGCTACCCGGTGATCATCAAGGCCGCCGGTGGCGGTGGTGGTCGCGGTATGCGTGTGGTGCACAAGGAAGAGGACCTGATCTCCTCGGCCAAGCTGACCCGTACCGAAGCCGGTGCTGCGTTCGGCAACCCGATGGTCTACCTGGAGAAGTTCCTGACCAACCCACGCCACGTGGAAGTTCAGGTACTGTCCGACGGCCAAGGCAACGCCATCCACCTGGGCGACCGTGACTGCTCGCTGCAGCGCCGTCACCAGAAGGTTCTGGAAGAAGCGCCAGCACCGGGCATCGACGAGAAGGCCCGTCAGGAAGTCTTCAAGCGTTGCGTCGATGCGTGCATCGAAATCGGCTACCGCGGTGCAGGTACTTTCGAGTTCCTGTACGAGAACGGCAGCTTCTACTTCATCGAGATGAACACCCGCGTACAGGTTGAGCATCCGGTGTCGGAAATGGTCACTGGCATCGACATCGTCAAGGAGATGCTGAGCATCGCCGCTGGCAACAAGCTGTCGTTCCGCCAGGAAGACGTGGTGATTCGTGGTCACTCGCTGGAGTGCCGGATCAACGCTGAAGACCCGAAGAAGTTCATCCCGAGCCCAGGCAAGGTCAAGCACTTCCACGCCCCAGGTGGCAACGGCGTTCGCGTCGATTCGCACCTGTACAGCGGTTATTCGGTTCCGCCGAACTACGACTCGCTGATCGGCAAGCTGATCACCTACGGCAAGGACCGCGAAGAAGCCATGGCGCGCATGCGCAATGCGCTGGACGAGATCGTCGTCGACGGCATCAAGACCAACATCCCACTGCACCGCGACCTGGTGCGTGATGAAGGTTTCTGCAAAGGCGGCGTCAACATTCACTACCTCGAGCACAAACTGGCCAGCCAGGAGTGATCGTATAGTGTGATGTACCAAAACCCCGGACCTGTTCCGGGGTTTTTTTATGGGCTTTAGGGATAGGTGGTGCTGGCAGGTGCATGCCTTGAGGGGGGTGTTGCCGGTGAGATCGAGCGCCGCCCGCGCGGCGCTTCGCAGCACAAGGCTGCTCCTTGTATGTTGTGCCTGGCCTGGCGAGAGAGGTTATTCTCGTCAGGTTCAAGAAGCACTTCCGGGGAGGCCGATCGCTCCTGAAGGCAGGGATTGCCCCTGACCTTGTATGTAGAGAGGCCCCCCGCCTCATTGCCCACTACGAAGAGTATCGAGAAGCCGACAAGTCGGACTTCGCATTACAAGGTTGCAGCGGCATGAAGTTCGAGGTCGGGGAACCGGAGGCCATTGTCACCTAAGTTGCTGCGGAGTGGGAAGAATGAGTGTCTACGTTGGCTTGGATATCGGTTCGCGCACGTCAACCGCAGGGGTGCGCAAAGATGCGCGCCCAGCCGGTCTATGGGACATCGCTCAGACGCCAGCCGGACGCAAAGCTGCGGTTAAAAAACTGCAGGCGCTCCAACCCAAAGCCATCGTGATGGAAGCCACCGGGATCTATTACCTGGACTTGGCCATCGAACTGCATGCTGCCGACCTTCCTGTCTCGGTGATCAACCCTAAAAGCTTCCATAACTTCGCCAAGCTGATGCTGGTCAACAGCAAGACTGACGCGATTGATGCCCAGTTACTGGCCGAGTACGGTGAGCGCATGACCCCACGCCTGTGGACACCCCCAAGCCCTGTTCAGCTTGAGCTTCGGGCGATTGGCCGACATATCAATCGTCTGGTGGGACACCGCACAAGGGCGAAGAATGAGCTGCATGCATTGCGTGCGACCCATACGACCATGTCCATGTTGATCGAAGATGAAGAAGAGGCTATTGCCTCTTTGGACAAGCGCATTGAGCGCTTCCGCAAGGCTGGGCACGACTTGATCGCTCAATGCCCGACGCTCAGTCGACAGTTCAAACAACTACTCGTAGCGCCAGGCATGGGGGAAGTCTCTGTACTTGCCGCCTTGGCTGAACTCACGACGCTCCCCGAAATACTCAAGTCTTCTCAGGTCAGCCGCCACGCAGGTCTTGATGTTCGGCAAACTCAGTCGGGAACCAGCATCGACAAGCCTGGAAGACTCGGCAAAAGTGGAAATGCCTATCTACGGGCAGCCATGTACATGCCTGCATTGACGGCGGTTCGCTGTGATCGCTATGCGAAAGCCTTTTACGAATCGCTCGTCAGTCGTGGCAAGAAGAAAATGCAGGCCATCGCGGCAGTCATACGCAAATATTTGACCGGCGTCTGGGCATGTATGCGCGGGAGTGAGCCGTTTGACACGGCCAAGCTTTTCAGCGCCAAACACCTGGCAAAAGCTTGACCACGAACAGAGTATCTACATCTGTTTCGGGCCAGTGAGGCCTGTGATATTGGCGCGCGACCGCCTCGTTGGCTCGACTCGATATCGTGTCAGGCGCCAAGGGACCGCGCGCCGATGCCACAGGAATATTGGCCCGAAACAGATGTAGGAGCAGCCTTGTGCTGCGAAGCGCCGCGCGGGCGGCGCTCGGCCTCACAGGCGCTGAAAATCCTGAGACGAACCCATCACCCTTTCATTCTAGGCATCTCGATCCGGTGCTCATGCACCCGCCGATACAGCGTCGCCCGCGATATCCCCAACGCCCGCGCCGCATCAGCCGGCTTCCAGCGGTGCCGGATCAGCGCATCCAGCAACAACTGCCGCGCCGGGCTGGAGGCCTCCGTTTCAGTAGAAGCAACCGCATCGCCGCGTACCTCCTGCGGCAAATCCTCAAGCCGCACCCACCCGCCCTCACTCACCGCACAGGCATAACGCAACACCTGCCGCAGTTGGCGCAGGTTCCCTGGCCAACGGTAAAGCAGCAGCGCCTGCAATGCATCGTCCGCCAACACCACCTCTACCCCACAAGCTTCGGCTTCTTCGGCTAACAGCTGATGAATCAAACCCAGCCGATCCTCACGCTCACGCAACGGCGGCAGCGCGAACCGGGCGTTGGCCAGGCGGAAGTACAGGTCCTCACGAAAACGCCCATCCGCCACCATTGCCGCCAGGTCTCGGTGTGTCGCACAGATCACCTGGATGTCCACCCGCTCACGCCGCGCCGCGCCCAAGGGCGCCACTTCGCCCTCCGCCAGCACGCGCAGCAGCCGGGTTTGCAGGTTCAGTGGCATGTCGCCGATTTCGTCGAGAAACAGGGTGCCGCCATCAGCTTGCTGTAAAAGCCCTTGCATGCCTTTGCTGGAAGCACCGGTAAAGGCCCCGGCTACATAGCCGAACAGCTCGCTCTCGATCAGGCTCTCAGGGATGGCCGCACAGTTCAGCGTGACGAAAGGCCCCTTGCGGCGCTGGCTTTGCTGGTGCAACTGACGGGCAAAAACCTCTTTGCCCGAGCCCGTCTCGCCTTGCACCAGCACCGCCAGGCTACAGTCCTTGACCCGCGTGGCCAGGCGCAGGTGCTGCTCGATGCGCGCGTCCTGTGCCTGGCGCAAAGGCTGCGGGCGCGGGCGCCGTTGCGGTGCGCTGACGCGGCCATACAGTTCCCCCCAGCCTGGCAAGCGCTGGGCCGAAGCCTCGTTACTGCAACGCAACTGGCCCAGGTCGAACAGCTCGCCGATGTGCTCAGGCAAGCGGCCTAGGCGCTCCACCAGGCGCTGCCGGGCCAGGCTGTTGATTGCCTGCAGCCGGCCATCGGCATCCCAGGCCAGCAGGTAGTCGGGCTGGCTTTCGACATAGCCCGGTGTGCCATGCGCGCGCATCACCCAATGGCCCTGGGCACTGTGCATGAAGAAGGCGTTTTCTATCTCGCGCGCGGTCTGCTCGACCAACTGCCGAATCAGGTGCTGGCTGCGGCGGTCATCCGGGGATCGCAAGGCCGAGACATCCACCACACCCAGCAGCTCGCCCAGTGGGTCGAATACCGGTGCCGCCGTGCAGGTCAGGCCGATGAAGGCGGCGCGAAAATGATCGCGCTTGTGCACCGTGACCGGCGCCTTGCTGGTCAGCACCGCCGCCACCCCGCAGGTGCCCTCCTCGCCTTCCGACCAGCAGGTGCCCAGGTACAACCCGGCCTTGCGGCAGTCATTGCGGATGGCGGACTCGACCCGGTAATCGATGGTCTGCCCCTGGGCATCGGTGAGCAGCACGCAATAGTCGGCGCCGCGGACCTGCTCATGCAGCCGTGCCACGGCGTCGCCGGCGATGCGCAGAAACAGCTCGGCACGTTCGCGGCATTCGTTGAGCAGGCTTTGCGAAAGGATACGTGGGCCCTGCTGGGAGCCTGGGTCGAGGCGATACAGGTGCATGGAGCGGCGCCAGGAATCGAGGATCAGCGGCGGCACCGGTGCCTGTGGCAGGCGGTCGGCGTTTTTCAGCACCCGGCTGACGCAGTCGACATGGGCTCGGGAGTTCGCGGCAAGCATTCAGGCCCTCCGGTTCTCATTGCTGTTTTTATCGTTGTGCGGCCATTAAGCGCTTCCAGGCATGCCCCGACAAGCACTGTGTGAATACCGGCTCGCTTGAGACGCAGCGTCTCAGCGTCTCGGCAAAAGCCGCCGCAGCCTGGCACCCCGCGTCTCGCCGGGCATGCTGGGCGCACGCCCTTTCCTACGCACAGACCGCTCTGGCACAGCCACTTCAGGCAGATGAAACAAAGCTGGCACCGCCCTTGCTCTGTCCCTGACAAACAAGAATACGAGGTGCGCCATGCCGCAACCCACCCCGACTGTCGGGATCATTGCCAACCCTGCCTCCGGCCGCGACCTGCGCCGCCTGACCGCCAGTGCCGGGCTCTATTCGAGCACCGACAAGGCGTCGGCGATCCAGCGGCTGTTGGCCGCCTTCGGTGCCACCGGCATCGGCCGGGTGCTGCTGCCAACCGACATGACCGGCATCGCCGCCGCCGTGCTCAAGGCCAGCCAAGGCCCCGCTGCGCGCGACCAGCACTGGCCGAATATCGAGGTGCTCGACCTGCCATTGACCCAGACCGTTGCCGATACCCGCCTGGCCACCCGACGCATGGTCGGCCAAGGCGTGGCGATGATCGCGGTGCTCGGCGGCGACGGCACCCACAAGGCAGTGGCAGCAGAAGCCGGTGACATCCCACTGCTGACCTTGTCCACCGGCACCAACAATGCCTTCCCGGAATTACGCGAAGCCACCAGCGCCGGCCTGGCGGGCGGCTTGCTCGCCAGCGGCCGCGTGCCCGCCAGCATCGGCCTGCGCCGCAACAAGCGCTTGCGGGTGAAGGTGCCCGAGCAGCAGTTAGACGAGTGGGCACTGGTGGAAGTCGCCGTTTCGCCCCAGCGTTTCATTGGCGCCCGCGCCCTGAGCCGCAGCGAAGACCTCAGCGAGGTGTTCGCCTGCTTCGCCGAACCCCATGCCATTGGCCTGTCCGCCCTGTGCGGCTTGTGGTGCCCGGTGTCACGCCAGGACCCGCACGGCGCCTGGGTGCGCCTGAACCCCGGCGCCGAGCAGGCCCTGCTCGCGCCCCTGGCGCCTGGCCTGCTGCAAGGGTGCGGCATCACCGCCAGCGGCGTGCTGACGCCGGGCGTCGCCCATCGCCTGAGCCTAAGCAGCGGCACCCTGGCCCTGGATGGCGAACGCGAGATCGAATTCGCCGAGCACGACACCCCCACCATCACCCTGGACCACCAAGGCCCGCTCACCGTGGACGTCGAGGCCGTGCTGGCCCACGCCGCCCGCCATCACCTGCTGGCCGTGCCGCGCGGCCACCGGCTACACCCTGCAACCGCGTGTTGAGACAACCCTGGAGAACAACAAGATGTCCAATCAACTCAGTACAGAACAACTACTGCATGCCTATGAAGTGATGCGCACCATCCGCGCCTTCGAGGAACGTCTGCACGTGGAATTCGCCACCGGCGAAATCCCCGGTTTCGTCCACCTCTATGCCGGCGAAGAAGCGTCCGCCGCAGGCGTCATGGCCCACCTGCGTGACAGCGACTGCATCGCCTCGACCCACCGCGGCCATGGCCACTGCATCGCCAAGGGCGTAGACGTGTACGGCATGATGGCCGAGATCTACGGCAAGAAAACCGGTGTGTGCGGCGGCAAGGGCGGCTCAATGCACATTGCCGACCTGGAGAAAGGCATGCTCGGTGCCAACGGCATCGTCGGGGCCGGTGCGCCATTGGTTGCAGGCGCCGCGCTGGCCGCCAAGCTCAAGGGCCGCGATGACGTGTCGGTGGCCTTCTTCGGCGACGGTGCTTCCAACGAAGGCGCCGTGTTCGAAGCCATGAACATGGCCTCGATCATGAACCTGCCGTGCATCTTCGTCGCCGAGAACAACGGCTATGCCGAGGCCACGGCGTCGAACTGGTCGGTGGCCTGCGACCACATTGCCGACCGCGCTGCCGGCTTTGGCATGCCTGGCGTGACCATCGATGGCTTTGACTTCTTCGCCGTGTACGAAGCCGCGGGCGCCGCCATTGAGCGTGCGCGCTCCGGGCAAGGCCCCTCGCTGATCGAGGTCAAGCTCAGCCGCTATTACGGCCACTTCGAAGGGGATGCGCAAACCTACCGCGCCCCGGATGAAGTGAAGAACCTGCGCGAGTCCCGTGATTGCCTGATGCAGTTCCGCAACAAGACCACCCGTGCCGGCCTGCTGAGCGCCGAGCAACTCGACGCCATCGACGCGCGTGTCGAAGACCTGATCGAAGACGCCGTACGCCGCGCCAAATCCGATCCCAAGCCACAGCCCGCCGACCTGCTCAGCGACGTCTACGTCAGCTACCCCTGAGCCGCGGATTACAAGAACAAGAGGAGAATCACCATGGCAAGAAAGATCAGCTACCAGCAGGCCATCAACGAAGCCTTGGCCCAGGAAATGCGCCGCGACAGCACTGTGTTCATCATTGGCGAAGACGTGGCTGGCGGTGCCGGCGCGCCCGGGGAAGAGGACGCCTGGGGTGGCGTGCTGGGCGTGACCAAGGGCCTGTATCACCAGTTCCCTGGGCGGGTGCTCGACGCGCCGCTGTCGGAAATCGGCTATGTCGGCGCCGCCGTGGGTGCCGCAACCCAAGGCCTGCGCCCGGTGTGCGAACTGATGTTCGTCGACTTCGCCGGCTGCTGCCTGGACCAGATCCTCAATCAGGCCGCCAAATTCCGCTACATGTTCGGCGGCAAGGCCGTGACCCCGCTGGTGATGCGCACCATGTACGGCGCTGGCCTGCGCGCTGCGGCCCAGCACTCGCAGATGCTCACCTCGCTGTGGACGCACATCCCCGGCCTCAAAGTGGTCTGCCCGTCCTCGCCATACGATGCCAAGGGCTTGTTGATCCAGGCGATACGCGACAACGACCCGGTGATCTTCTGCGAGCACAAGCTGCTCTACAGCCTGCAGGGCGAGGTGCCGGAAGAGGTCTACAGCGTGCCGTTCGGCGAAGCCAACTTCCTGCGCGACGGCGACGACGTGACCCTGGTGACCTACGGGCGCATGGTCCATGTGGCGCTGGAAGCCGCCAACAACCTGGCCCGCCAAGGCATCGACTGCGAAGTGCTGGACCTGCGCACCACCAGCCCGCTGGATGAGGACAGCATCCTGGAAAGCGTCGAGAAAACCGGGCGCCTGGTGGTGATCGACGAAGCCAACCCGCGCTGCTCGATGGCCACCGACATCAGCGCACTGGTGGCGCAGAAAGCCTTCGGCGCCCTCAAGGGGCCGATCGAGATGGTCACCGCGCCGCACACGCCGGTGCCGTTCTCCGATGCGCTGGAAGACCTGTACATCCCCGACGCGGCGAAGATCGAGGCCGCCGTGCGCAAAGTGATCGAAGCTGCAAGGAGCGCCGCATGAGCCAGATCCATACGCTGACCATGCCCAAGTGGGGCCTGTCGATGACCGAGGGCCGGGTGGACACCTGGCTCAAGCAGGAAGGTGACCCCATCAACAAAGGCGACGAAGTGCTGGACGTCGAGACCGACAAGATCAGCAGCAGCGTCGAAGCCCCCTTCAGCGGTGTACTGCGCCGCCTGGTGGCCAAGCCGGATGAAACCCTGCCGGTCGGCGCGTTGCTGGCGGTGGTGGTGGAAGGCGAAGCCGACGAGGCCGAGATCGATGCCGTGGTGCAGCGCTTCCAGGCCGAATTCGTCGCCGAAGGTGGCGCCGACCAGGCACAAGGGCCAACCCCACAAAAAGCCGACGTGGGCGGCCGCCTGTTGCGCTGGTTCGAGCTAGGCGAAGGCGGAACGCCGCTGGTGCTGGTGCATGGCTTTGGCGGTGATTTGAACAACTGGTTGTTCAACCACCCGGCGCTGGCAGCCGAGCGCCGCGTCATCGCCCTTGACCTACCGGGGCACGGGGAGTCGGCCAAGGCGCTGCAACGCGGCGACCTGGATGAACTGAGCGAAACCGTGCTGGCATTGCTCGACCACCTGGACATCCCCCGCGCCCACTTGGCCGGGCACTCGATGGGCGGCGCTGTCAGCCTCAACGTGGCGCGCCTGGCGCCGCAGCGGGTGGCCAGCCTCACCCTGGTGGCCAGTGCTGGGCTTGGGGCTGCGATCAACGGGCAGTACCTGCAAGGTTTCGTGGCTGCGGCGAACCGCAATGCACTCAAGCCGCAAATGGTGCAGTTGTTTGCCGACCCAGCGCTGGTCACCCGGCAATTGCTGGAGGACATGCTCAAGTTCAAGCGCCTGGAGGGCGTCGATGCGGCGCTGCGCCAGCTGGTATCGGCCATCGCCGAGGGCGACCAGCAGCGCCACGACCTGCGCGGTGTGCTGGGGCAGCACCCGGCGCTGGTGATTTGGGGCGGCAAGGACGCGATTATCCCGGCCAGCCATGCCGACGGGCTGGAAGCCGAAGTGCTGGTACTGCCGGACGCTGGCCATATGGTGCAGATGGAGGCGGCTGAACAGGTCAACCGGAAGATGGTGGATTTCTTGCGGGGGCATTGAGGGAATGAGGGGCATGGCTTGGGGTGGTGTCTGGGTTTAGAAGTGCATGCCTTGAGGGGTTCTGCGCCTGTGAGATCGAGCGCCGCGCGGGCGGCGCTCGATCTCACAGGCAACACACCCCACAAGGCATGCACCTATCTGTCTCAGCCCCCCATTCTGCGTCATACTCGGCAGACCTATTGCCCGGTCTCCACCATGCGTCCACTGCTCCCTGTCACCCTGATCCTGTTGCTCGCCGCGTGCGGAGATGGCGAATCGCTACTGCCTCCGGACGCGCGCCTGCCCGACGGCGGGCGTTACCGGGGCGAAGTGGTCAATGGCCTGCTGCAAGGCGAGGGCCGCATCGACTACCCCAATGGCAGCTGGTACGCCGGCAGTTTCAAGGACGGCCAATGGCATGGTCAGGGCGAGTGGCACGGCCAAAACGGTGAGGTCTACCGGGGCCAGTTCGCCGAGGGCCTGTTCCAGGGTCTCGGCGACTTGACCACGCCAGGCAGCCACTATGCCGGCACCTTCAGCCACGGCCGACGCGACGGTGAAGGTACCCTCAAGCAAGCCGACCAGACCTACCGCGGCCAGTTCAAGGACGACCAGTACGAAGGCGCAGGCGAGCTGGAGCTGGCCGACGGCAGCCGCTACCAGGGCCTGTTCGCCAAAGGCAAACCGAACGGTGCCGGCGTGCGCAGCGACGCCAGCGGCAACCAGTTCAGCGGCCGTTTCGTCGATGGCCTGCTGCAAGGCAGCGGCACCTACGACAGCGTCGACGGCGAGCAGTACATCGGGGAGTTCAAGGACAACCGCCTGGAAGGCCGCGGCCGCTATGAAAGCGCCGAAGGTGACGTGTGGATCGGCGAATTCAAAGATGGCTCACTGGTGGGCGAAGGTGAACTGCTCGGCAGCGATGGCAGCCATTACAAAGGCGGTTTCGTTGACTGGCACTTTTCTGGCCAAGGCAACCTGCAACTGGCCGACGGCAGCCAGTACATCGGCACCTTCGAAAACGATGCCTACCATGGCAAAGGCCGGCTGACCCTGAGCAACGGCAAGGTCGAGGGTGGCACTTGGGTCAATGGCGTACGCGTGCGCGACGAAAAGGGCACGCTGTTGCCCGACCCGCTAGACCTGGCCTTGCTCAACCAGGGCCGCTTGCTAGAGGACGCACTGGCACGGGTGCCGCCTACCGCGCCGGCCATTCAGTTATACAGCCTGGTCGTGGCCGGCGATGGCCAGCAAAGCGTGTTCCTGCGCGAAGCCGACTATGTCAGCAACATGCTCAAGGTCCGTTTTGGCGCCCGCGGCCAGGTTACCCTGGTCAACCATCGGGACCACATGGCCAGCCGCCCCATGGCCACCCGCGAGAACCTCACCCGCGCTGCCCGTACCCTGGCCGAACGCAGCGGCCCCGAGGACCTGGTGTTCATCTACCTCACCAGCCACGGCAGCCACGACCACCAACTGGTGCTCGACCAACCCCGCCTGCAACTGGCCGACCTGTCCGCCGACGAGCTGGCCAGTGCCCTGGCACCGCTGAAAGAGCGCGACAAGGTAATCGTCATCTCGGCCTGCTATTCAGGGGGCTACATCGCGCCGCTCAAAGATGATCGCACGGTGATCATGACCGCCGCCCGCGCCGATCGGGTGTCGTTCGGTTGCTCGGAGGAAGCCGACTTCACCTACTTTGGCGATGCCCTGTTCGCCGAGGCGCTGAACCAGACCGACGACCTGAAACAGGCGTTTGAACTGGCACGCGCCAGCGTTGCCGAAAGAGAACGAAAGGAAGGTTTCGAAGCCTCTGAACCGCAGCTGTGGGCGCCGCCAGCAGTACTGGCACACTGGCAGCACCTACGCCGGCAACAGGCCGAAGAAGCGCTACGCAATGCTGCGCAAGCGACGGTGGAGCAGCAGGAAAAAAAGCCCGGCAACCACTAAGCTTGTGTGTAACAAGGGAGAGACATCATGTATTTGACGCCTCAGCATGTCCTGCTTGCCGGTGCCACGGGTCTGACGGGTGAACACCTGCTAGACCGCCTACTCAACGAACCGACCATCAGCCGGGTGCTGGCCCCTACGCGCCGGCCGCTGGCCGAACACCCGCACCTGGAAAACCCAGTGGGCGACCCGGCGGTGTTTCTTCCGCAGCTGGCCGGGCGTGTCGATATCGCCTATTGCTGCCTGGGCACCACGCTCAAGCAGGCCGGCTCCGAATCGGCTTTCCGCGCCGTCGATCTGGACATGGTCGTGGCCTTCAGCAAGCGCGCCCGGGAACTCGGTGCACGCCATTTGCTGGTTGTCAGCGCAGTCGGCGCCGACCCTAAATCATCGATCTTCTACAACCGCGTCAAAGGTGAAATGGAGGAAGCGCTGAAGGCCCAGGACTGGCCACAGCTGACCATCGTCCGCCCGTCAGTGCTGCTGGGTGATCGCATTGAGCCGCGCTTTGGCGAGCAACTGATTTCGCCGCTTTCCAAGCTGATACCTGGGAAGTATCGGGGTATCGAGGCGTGCACCCTGGCACGGGCGCTGTGGCGCCTGGCGCTGGAGGAAGAAGACGGGGTGCGGGTGATCGAGTCGGATGAACTGCGCCGCCTGGGCAAAAACTAGCGCCGCGCGCGCTCCCGCACGGATTACGCGTTAATACCGTAATCAAAGCCCGCCGGTGGCCTGGAAGCCGACGCCTGCTGCCGTCAGCAACGACAACGGCAGCAGCAGCGTATCCAGTAACAGGCTACCGGGCAGATCCAGGCCTGGGTAGGCGGGCGCCAGCGCGCCGAAATGATCTTTCGGGCAGCACCCGCCGTTCATCACATACAAGTCCAGCCGCGTTCCGGCATACACCACCGGCGCGCCCGGCTTGTTGGCATCCAGCGTGCGCACCGTGGCGCAGCCACTGAGCAGCGCCAGCGCCACCAACCCCGACAGTGCTCGCTTCAATCATCCGCCCCAAAGTGATGTTCACCCCAACGCGGCAGCATGTCCTGAGGGATGTCCAGCAGGTTGAGAATGCGTGCAACGACGAAATCGATCAGGTCGTCGATGGTCTGCGGCTGATGGTAGAAGCCCGGCGCTGCTGGCAAGATCACGGCACCCATCTGCGACAGCTTGAGCATGTTCTCCAGGTGGATCGTCGAGAACGGGGCTTCACGCGGTACCAGGATCAACTGGCGGCGCTCCTTCAACGTGACGTCGGCGGCCCGCTCGATCAAGTTGTTGCAAGCACCGGTGGCAATCGCCGACAAGGTACCCGTGGAACACGGCACCACCACCATCGCCGCCGGTGCGCCAGAGCCCGAGGCCACCGGCGACATCCAGTCTTCCTTGCCATACACGCGGATCTGGCCGTCGGCAGCGCCGGTGTATTCGGTCAGAAACGCCTGCATCGCCTGGGGCTTGGGCGGCAGCAACACATCGGTTTCGGTGGACATCACCAGCTGCGCGGCCTTGGAAATGAGGAAATGCACCTCGCGGTCCTCACGCACCAGGCAATCAAGCAGGCGCAGGCCATATTGCGCGCCAGAGGCGCCCGTCATGGCCAGGGTGATGCGCGCCGGCCCGCTCACTTGAGCGCCTCGGCCAATTTGCCGTGCAAGCCGCCGAAGCCGCCGTTGCTCATGATCACGACGTGGGTGCCCGGCCGTGCCTGGCCCTTGATGCGCTCGATGATCGCTTCAAGGCTGCCGGCAACCACGCTCGGCACGGTGCACTGGGCCGCCGTGGCGGCCAGGTCCCAGCCCAGGTTGGCCGGGGCGTACCAGATGACCTGGTCGGCATCGTTGACGCTTTCCGGCAGGCCATCACGGTGGGCACCCAGCTTCATCGAGTTGGAGCGCGGCTCGATCACCGCAATCACCGGTGCTTCACCTACGCGCTTGCGCAGGCCGTCGAGGGTGGTGGCGATGGCGGTCGGGTGGTGAGCGAAGTCATCGTAGATGGTCACGCCCTGCACTTCAGCGACCTTCTCCATGCGCCGCTTGACGCTTTTGAAGGCGCTCAACCCGGCGATACCCATGGCCGGCACTACACCGACATGGCGGGCCGCAGCCAGGGTTGCCAAGGCATTGGCGACGTTGTGCTGACCGGTCAGCGCCCAATCGACCACGCCCTGTGCCTCGCCCTCGAACAGCACTTCGAAGCGCGACCCATCGGGGCTGAGCAGGCGCGCCTGCCATTGGCCGCCTTCACCGGTGGTTTGCACCGGGGTCCAGCAACCCATGCCGATGACCCGCTCCAGCGCCTGTTCGGTGGTCGGATGGATCACCAGGCCTTCGCTCGGGATCGTGCGCACCAGGTGGTGGAACTGGCGCTCGATGGAGGCCAGATCGGGGAAGATGTCCGCGTGATCGAACTCAAGGTTGTTGAGAATCGCGGTGCGCGGGTGGTAGTGGACGAACTTCGAGCGTTTATCGAAGAACGCACTGTCGTACTCGTCGGCCTCGACCACGAAAAACGGGGTGTCGCCCAAACGCGCGGACACCGAGAAGTTCTGTGGCACGCCGCCGATCAAGAACCCAGGGCTCATGCCGGCATGCTCCAGCACCCAGGCCAGCATGCTGCTGGTGGTGGTCTTGCCATGGGTACCGGCAACGGCCAATACCCAGCGGCCCTGCAGCACGTGGTCAGCCAGCCACTGTGGGCCAGAGACATAGGGCAGGCCCTTGTTCAACACGTATTCCACCGCCGGGTTGCCCCGCGACATGGCGTTGCCGACCACGACCAAGTCGGGTGCCGGGTCTAGCTGAGCCGGGTCATAGCCCTGGGTCAGCTCGATGCCCTGGGCTTCGAGCTGGGTGCTCATCGGGGGATAGACATTGGCATCGGAGCCGGTGACGCGGTGGCCAAGCTCTTTGGCCAGGACCGCCAGGGAACCCATGAACGTGCCGCAAATACCGAGAATGTGAATATGCATGGTCGACCTCGCAAAACATCGAGGCAGGGTAGCCCAGGGCGCGGGAAATCGCACCCGCTGTTTCGCTCAGCCGACCCGGGTGATGCCGTGTTTGCGCAGTTTTCGATACAAGGTATTGCGGCTGATGCCCAGGTGCTCGGCAACGCGGGTCAAGTGCCAGTGTTTTGCCTCCAGCACTGACAGCAGCGCTTCGCACTCAGCGTCCTCAAGGCGCACTGGCGCGCTCTTGTGGGTGAGACTGTTTTGCTCCTCATGTGGGAGCGGGCTTGCCCCGCGAACACCGGCAAAGCCGGTGCCATCCACCGCGTTGCCTGCTTCGCGGGGCAAGCCCGCCCCCACAGGGGCCGCATTACTCCGGAAAGTCGCGGGCAGGTCGGAGAACCCGATGACGGTGTTATCGCAAAGCGCCACGAGCGTGCGCAGTACATTGCGCATCTGCCGCACGTTCCCCGGCCAGGCAAAGTCCAGCAACGCCTGACGCGCACTGGGCTCCAGTTCCACCCGTTGCCCCTGGGCCTCCTGACTCAGCAAAAAGTCCAGCAACTGGCCCTTGTCACTGCGCTCACGCACTGAGGGCAAGGCCACTTCCAGCCCGTTCAGCCGGTAATACAGGTCTTCGCGGAAGCTGCCCTGCGCCACCCGCTCCAGCAGGTCGCGGTGGGTGGCACTGACGATGCGCACGTCCACGGCCTGGGGCTCGCCGCCAATCGGCACCACCTGGCGCTCTTCCAGGACCCGCAACAGGCGCGTCTGCAAGGCCAGTGGCATGTCACCAATCTCGTCCAGCAACAACGTGCCGCCGTCGGCCTGCAGCAGCTTGCCGCGCATGCCTTCCTTGCGTGCGCCGGTAAAGCTGCCACCGCGGTAACCGAACAGCTCGCTTTCGATCAGGCTCTCTGGGATCGAGGCGCAGTTGATCGCCACGAACGGCTTACCGCGACGCTGGCTGGCCTGGTGCACGGCCTGGGCGAACGCCTCCTTGCCGCAACCGGTCTCGCCACGCAACAGCAGCGGCACATCACGCTCGAATACCCGCACGCAGCGGCGGAAGTCGTTTTGCAACGCCGGGTCGAGCAGGCAGATGCCTGGCGCTTCAGCACGCTGAGGCTGGCTGAGCGGTACTGACCAGACCGGCGTACGCGCCTGGCCTCGCAGGCTGGCAAACACCTGGCGGCCGTCGCGTGTCTGCAACGGCCAGACGGTACTGCCGCCCGGCACGGCGCGGCTGAACAGTTCGTCGTGGCTGCAGGCAAAAAACCGCTCCACCGGTTGCCCAAGCACACCACCGCGAACGGTGCCCAACAGGTTGAGCGCGCTCTGGTTGGCGGCGCAAATCCGCCCGTCACCCTCGAAGGCCAGCAAGCCCTCGCTGAACAAGCCGACCGACTCAGCCTGCAGATGAAAGCGCAGCAGCCACTGCTGCTGAAAATGACGCAGGAAATAACAGCTCTCGATCATCTTCGCCGAGAGGTTGACCAAGGCCATGGTGTGGAACTGGCTCTGCCGCGACACATCGGGCCGCGCCGACGACACGTCGAGTACCGCCAGCAGTTCGCCATGCGGGTCGAACACCGGGCTTGCCGAACAGGTCAGGCCGGTGTGGCGGCCACGAAAGTGTTCGTGCTGATGAATGGTCAGGGCCTGGCGCTCGACCAGGCAGGTGCCGATACCGTTGGTGCCTTCGCGCGCTTCGCTCCAGTCGGCGCCCAGCCACAGCCCTGCCCGCTCGAAGATGCGCCGCTCGCTGGGGGCGCTGACACAGTTGAGGATCACCCCGCGGGCATCGGTCAGCAGCACGGCATGGCCAGCGCCAGAGAGCTGCTGATGCAGGCTGTTCATCTCGGCGTCGGCAATTTTCAGCACCTGGTGCAGGCGCTCGCGGGTTTCCAGCAAGCGCCCGTGTTCAAGCACCACGGGGGCCTCGATCAGCGTCGGGTCGAGGTGGTAATCCTCGAGGCAGCGCAGCCAGGACCGGGCGATCGCCGGGTCACTGCCGCCCGCCCCGGCTTCACCGTGGGCAACGGTATGCACTTGTTGGGCATGGCGACTCAAGTGATTGCTCTGCATGTGTTGTGGTTCTCCGCAGATCGAGCGTTCAGCC
Source organism: Pseudomonas sp. LAIL14HWK12:I7 (assembly GCF_000483465.1). Lineage (NCBI taxonomy): Bacteria > Pseudomonadati > Pseudomonadota > Gammaproteobacteria > Pseudomonadales > Pseudomonadaceae > Pseudomonas > Pseudomonas sp. LAIL14HWK12:I7. The sequence continues at coordinate 85,135 of NZ_AXYZ01000016.1, read as the reverse complement.
AGCATCCTCCACCCGGCGGGCCTTTGCAATGCACCTGCCGGCAGCGTGTCGCAAATGGCACAAAGTGTCACACAGGCCGTACCACGGCTGGCACAGCGGGCTTTCACAGCCCTCTGAAAATTACGCTAAGTGCTTGATTTAGCAGAACCTCAAAACACTGGCCCAACCTTTGCTCTACGCTTTTCAACTCCCTAACAAACACAATAGCCAGGAGACACACCATGCGTTACGCACATCCCGGTACCGAAGGCGCGAAGGTTTCCTTCAAGAGCCGCTACGGCAACTACATCGGTGGTGAATTCGTAGCTCCGGTCAAGGGGCAGTACTTCGAAAACACCTCCCCGGTGAATGGCAAGCTGATCGCAGAGTTTCCCCGCTCCACTGCCGAAGACATCGACAAAGCCCTGGATGCCGCCCACGCCGCCGCCGATGCCTGGGGCCGCACGTCCGTCCAGGACCGCTCCAACGTGCTGCTGAAAATCGCCGACCGCATCGAGCAGAACCTTGAAGTCCTGGCCATTACCGAAACCTGGGACAACGGCAAGCCCATCCGCGAAACCCTCAACGCCGACATCCCGCTGGCAGTCGATCACTTCCGTTACTTCGCCGGTTGCATCCGCGCCCAAGAGGGCGGCGCCGCCGAAATCAACGAAGGCACCGTCGCCTATCACATTCACGAACCTCTGGGCGTGGTCGGGCAGATCATCCCGTGGAACTTCCCGCTGCTGATGGCCGCGTGGAAACTCGCCCCGGCCCTGGCCGCAGGCAACTGCGTGGTCCTCAAACCCGCCGAGCAGACCCCGCTGGGCATCACCGTACTGCTGGAGCTGATCGGCGACCTGCTGCCCAAAGGCGTGCTCAACGTCGTCCAAGGGTACGGCCGCGAAGCGGGCGAAGCGCTGGCCACCAGCAAACGCATCGCCAAAATCGCCTTCACCGGTTCGACCCCGGTCGGCTCGCACATCATGAAATGCGCCGCCGAAAACATCATCCCGTCCACCGTCGAGCTGGGCGGCAAGTCGCCTAACGTGTACTTCGAAGACATCATGCAGGCCGAGCCGAGCTTCATCGAGAAGGCCGCCGAAGGCATGGTGCTGGCATTCTTCAACCAGGGCGAAGTGTGCACCTGCCCGTCGCGTGCCCTGGTGCAGGAGTCGATCTACCCGCAGTTCATGGAAGTGGTGATGAAGAAGGTCCTGCAGATCAAGCGTGGCGATCCGCTGGACACCGACACCATGGTCGGCGCCCAGGCGTCGCAACAGCAGTTCGAGAAGATCCTGTCGTACCTGGAAATCGCCAAGGAAGAAGGCGCTGAGCTGCTGACCGGCGGCAAGGTGGAAAAACTCGAAGGCGCGCTGTCGACCGGCTATTACATCCAGCCGACCCTGCTCAAGGGCGACAACAAGATGCGCGTTTTCCAGGAAGAAATCTTCGGCCCGGTGGTCAGCGTCACCACCTTCAAGGACGAAGCCGAAGCCCTGGCGATTGCCAACGACACCGAGTTCGGCCTGGGTGCCGGTGTGTGGACCCGCGACATCAACCGCGCCTATCGCATGGGCCGTGGCATCAAGGCTGGCCGCGTATGGACCAACTGCTACCACCTGTACCCGGCGCATGCCGCGTTTGGCGGTTACAAGAAGTCCGGCGTTGGGCGTGAGACCCACAAGATGATGCTCGATCACTACCAGCAGACCAAGAACCTGCTGGTGAGTTACGACATCAATCCGTTGGGCTTCTTCTAAACCTGAGATGGCTGCGGGGGCTGCTTTGCAGCCCACCGCAGCGGTTCGTCACCACCACAAGCCAGCGCGGTTCCCGTGCACGAACCGCTCTGGCTCGCTTCCTGCAGTACCTATCACCATGGGCTGGAAGTCCCTCCGGCCACCAAGAAAAACAACAGGTGAAACTATGCCAAGCGATCATTCCGGTAATGTGCCGGCAGGCTCTTCTGTCGACTTCGAAAAAGTCGGTTCGGACTATTTCCAGCAACGTGAACTGAAAAAAGGCGCAGCCGGCTGGGTGCTGTTGGTTGGCCTCGGGGTCGCCTATGTGATCTCCGGCGACTACGCCGGGTGGAACTTCGGCCTGGCCCAAGGCGGCTGGGGCGGCATGTTCCTCGCCACCCTGCTGATGGCCACCATGTACCTGTGCATGTGCTTCTCGTTGGCCGAGCTGTCGTCGATGATCCCCACTGCAGGCGGCGGTTACGGCTTTGCCCGCAGCGCCTTTGGCCCATGGGGCGGTTTTCTTACCGGCACGGCCATCCTCATCGAATATGCCATTGCCCCGGCGGCCATCGCCGTGTTCATCGGCGCCTATTGTGAGTCACTGTTCGGCATCGGCGGCTGGGTCATCTACCTGGCGTTCTACATCGTGTTCATCGGCATCCACATCTTCGGCGTCGGCGAAGCGCTGAAGCTGATGTTCATCATCACCGCCATTGCCGCCATTGCCTTGGGCGTGTTCCTGGTGAGCATGGTGCCCCATTTTGATGCAGCCAACCTGTTCGACATCGCCAAGACCGACGCCGCCGGCGCCAGCAGTTTCCTGCCGTTCGGCTATGTCGGCGTGTGGGCCGCAATCCCTTACGCCATCTGGTTCTTCCTCGCCGTCGAAGGCGTGCCGCTGGCCGCCGAAGAAACCAAGAACCCAAAACGCGACCTGCCCCGCGGTCTGATCGGCGCGATGCTGGTGCTGCTGGCCTTCGCCCTGCTGATTCTGGTGATCGGCCCTGGCGCGGCGGGCTCCGAAGCGCTCAAGGCCTCCGGTAACCCACTGGTCGAGGCACTGTCCAAAGCCTATGGCGGTTCCACCTGGATGGGCAGCTTCGTCAACCTGGTCGGCCTGGCTGGCCTGATTGCCAGCTTCTTCTCGATCATCTATGCCTACTCGCGGCAGATCTTCGCGCTGTCCCGCGCCGGCTACCTGCCGCGCAAACTCTCCGAGACCAACAAAAGCAAGGCGCCGGTCCTGGCCCTGATCATCCCTGGCCTCATCGGTTTCGGGCTGTCGCTGACCGGCCAGGGCGACCTGCTGATTCTGGTCGCGGTGTTCGGGGCCACGCTGTCCTACGTGCTGATGATGGCTGCACACATCACCCTGCGCATCCGCCGTCCGAAAATGGAACGCCCGTATCGCACCCCGGGCGGCATCTTCACCTCGGGCGTAGCCCTGGTACTGGCGTGCATCGCCGTGGTGGCGGGCTTCCTGGTCGACCCGCGGGTTGTGATTGGCGCCGCGGTGATCTATGGAGTATTAATTGCCTACTTTGCGTTCTACAGCCGCCACCACCTGGTAGCGGGCACACCGGAAGAGGAATTCGCCGCGATCCAGAAGGCCGAAGAGGCCTTGCACTGATCGCCGACACCCGCCGCGGGCCAGCCCCGCGGCGCTCTGGAGAATCTGTATGGCAAGTTTCGTACACACGGTAGGCCACCTGGTCTACCGCTTCGACAGCCTCAAGGACGTGATGGCCAAGGCCAGCCCCGCGCGTTCTGGGGATTTCCTGGCCGGTGTCGCCGCCAGCAACGACGGTGAGCGGGTCGCCGCGCAGATGGCCTTGGCCAACATCCCGCTGACGCACTTTCTGACCGAGGCGCTGATCCCCTATGAAGAGGACGAGGTCACCCGCCTGATCATCGACACTCACGATGCCCAGGCCTTCGCACCGGTCAGCCACCTCACCGTGGGCGGCCTGCGTGACTGGCTGCTCAGCGAAGAAGCCGACGAAGACAGCCTGCGCGCGCTGGCGCCGGGCCTGACACCAGAAATGGCGGCGGCGGTGTCGAAGATCATGCGCGTTCAGGACCTGATCCTGGTGGCGCAGAAGATCCGCGTGGTTACCCGTTTCCGCGGCACCATGGGCCTGCGCGGGCGCTTGTCGACCCGCCTGCAACCCAACCACCCGACCGACGAACCCGCTGGCATCGCCGCCAGCATCCTCGATGGCCTGCTGTACGGCAACGGCGACGCCATGATCGGCATCAACCCGGCCACCGACAGCATCGCCTCGATCTGTGCCCTGCTGGAAATGCTCGATGCAATCATCCAGCGCTACGACATCCCCACCCAGGCCTGCGTGCTGACCCACGTCACCACCTCGATCGAAGCGATCAACCGTGGCGTGCCGCTGGACCTAGTGTTCCAGTCGATCGCCGGCACCGAAGCCGCCAACGCAGGCTTTGGCATCAACCTCAACGTATTGCAGGAGGGTTACGAAGCGGGCCTGTCGCTCAAGCGCGGCACCCTTGGGCAAAACCTCATGTATTTCGAGACCGGCCAGGGCAGCGCCCTGTCGGCCAACGCCCACCACGGCGTCGACCAGCAGACCTGCGAAACCCGTGCCTACGCCGTGGCCCGGCACTTCAAGCCGTTTCTGGTCAATACCGTGGTCGGTTTCATCGGCCCGGAGTACCTGTACAACGGCAAGCAGATCATCCGCGCCGGCCTCGAAGACCACTTTTGCGGCAAGCTGCTGGGCGTGCCGATGGGTTGCGACATCTGCTACACCAACCACGCCGAAGCCGACCAGGACGACATGGACACCCTGCTGACCTTGCTGGGTGTGGCCGGGATCAACTTCATCATGGGCATCCCCGGCTCCGACGACATCATGCTCAACTACCAGACCACGTCGTTCCATGACGCGCTGTATGCGCGCCAGACCCTGGGCCTGAAGCCCGGCCCCGAATTTGAAGCATGGCTGGCGCGCACCGGCATCTTTACCCAGGCCGATGGCCGGGTGCGCTTTGGTGACAACCTGCCGCCGGCGTTCCGCCAGGCGTTGGCACAGCTTGCATAGGGATGACCATGGACCCTCGCACCGTAACCCCCGACAACCCCTGGCTGGCCCTGCGTACCCTGACCCCGGCGCGTATCGCCCTGGGCCGCACCGGCACCAGCCTGCCGACCGGTGCACAACTGGACTTCCAGTTCGCGCATGCCCAGGCCCGCGATGCCGTACACCTGCCCTTCGACCATGCCGGGCTGACCGCCCAGCTCAGTGACCGCGGGCGCGACAGCTTGGTATTGCACAGCGCCGCCCACGACCGCGACCAATACCTGCAGCGCCCGGACCTGGGCCGGCGGCTGAACGAAGACTCGATCGAAACCTTGCGCCAGCATGCCCAGGCCAACCCGGGCGGTGTCGACCTGGCCGTCGTCGTCGCTGACGGCCTCTCGGCCCTCGCCGTGCACCGCCATACCCTGCCGTTTCTGACCCGTTTCGAGGAACAGGCCGCTGCCGACGGCTGGACCAGCGCGCCGGTGGTGCTGGTGGAACAGGGCCGCGTGGCCGTGGCCGACGAGGTTGGCGAGTTACTGGGCGCACGGATGACCGTGATGCTGATCGGCGAGCGCCCGGGGTTGAGCTCGCCCGACAGCCTCGGCCTGTATTTCACCTACGCGCCGCGGGTCGGCCTGACTGACGCCTACCGCAACTGCATCTCCAACGTGCGCCTTGAGGGCCTGAGCTATGGCATGGCGGCCCACCGCTTGCTGTACCTGATGCGTGAAGCGTGTCGCCGGCAGCTTTCCGGGGTGAATCTGAAGGACGAAGCCGAGGTCCATAGCCTGGAGAGCGATACCCCCGCCAGCCAAAAAGGAAACTTTCTGCTCGGAAAAGGGTAAAAATCATGTCACGGAAGGCGGATTGCGCTTCTCGCACGCATTAGGCAGCATGCTGTTGAGAGCGGGGCTGGCAATCCGCTGTTTCCCCAAATGGATCCTGAGGGCCGCACATGCGTATCATCAAGGCAACCCTGGAACACCTCGACCTGCTGACCCCCCTGTTCGTCAAATACCGCGAGTTCTATGGGCAATTGCCCTACCCGGACAGCTCACGCAGCTTTCTGGAAAAGCGCCTGAAGCGGGACGAGTCGGTGATTTACCTGGCACTGGCGGATGACGATGCCAACAAATTGCTCGGCTTCTGCCAGCTGTACCCAAGCTTTTCGTCGCTGTCGCTCAAACGCGTGTGGATTCTCAACGACATCTATGTGGCCGAAGACTCGCGACGCATGCTGGTGGCCGACCACCTGATGCGCGAGGCCAAGAAGATGGCGAAAGAGACCAATGCCGTGCGGATGCGGGTGTCGACCAGCGCCAACAATGAGGCAGCGCAAAAGACCTACGAGTCCATCGGCTTTCGCAAGGACACCGAGTTCGAGAGCTACATCCTGCCGATCCATCAGGATTGACCTGCGCAGGCCTTATCACCTGTACCTGTAGGCGCAGCCTTGTGCTGCGAAGAGGCCGGTGCTAGCAGTCGAGATTAACAGTGCTGGCACCGGCCTCTTCGCAGCACAAGGCTGCTCCTACAAGGGTCGCGCATGGCCAGAGGTATGGGTGGGCCTGCCGAGTGAAGTCGGTACAGGCAGCATGAAACTTCCCCTTCCGTAACCCGCCGCTACAAACTCCCCGGGCATGATCCTCACTTCGCCGTATAATGCCCCACTTGTCATGTGTGAAAATTTACCCATCCCCTGGTAACCGAGCCTACGCCCCAGAACACAGGTGCTGTACATGGATTTCAACCCGCTGGACCTTATCCTGCATCTCGATGCCTACCTCGATCTGCTGGTCACCAATTACGGTCCCTGGATCTACGCCATCCTGTTCACCGTGATCTTCTGCGAAACCGGCCTGGTGGTGATGCCGTTCCTGCCAGGTGATTCGCTGCTGTTCATCGCCGGCGCCGTGGCGGCCGGTGGCGGCATGGACCCAGTCCTGCTGGCGGGCCTGCTGATGGCGGCGGCGATCCTGGGCGACAGTACCAACTACGTGATTGGCCGAACGGCGGGCGAGCGGTTGTTCAACAACCCCAATTCGAAGATCTTCCGCCGCGACTACCTGCAGCGCACGCACGAATTCTATGAACGCCATGGCGGCAAGACCGTGACCCTGGCGCGCTTCCTGCCCATCCTGCGTACCTTCGCGCCGTTCGTCGCCGGTATCGCCCACATGCACTACCCGCGCTTCCTGGGCTTCAGTGTCGCCGGTTCGTTGCTGTGGGTCGGAGGCCTGGTGACGCTGGGCTATTTCTTCGGCAATGTGCCGTTCATCAAGCAGCACCTGTCGCTGATGGTGGTGGGTATCATCTTCCTGTCGCTGGTGCCGATGGTGCTCGGCCTGCTGCGCGGTCGCCTGGGCCGTGCCGCCAAGGCTCACTGACCCCAGCCATGTGGTCTTTCAGCGCCTGGCGGCGTCGGCGCACCCTGAAGCGCTACCCGATCACAGCCGAGCAATGGCAGGCGGTTCGCCAACACCTGCCGTTGCTCGACGGTATCAGCGATGAAGAAGATCGCTGGTTGCGTGAAGCCTGCATCCTGTTTTTGCTTGAAAAGCACCTGACCACCCTGCCCGGTGTCGAGCTAAGTGATGAGCAGCGCCTGTTCCTCGCTGCCCAGGCGCAGCTGCCACTGCTGCACCTGGGTGACCTGAACTGGTACCAGGGTTTCCACGAAATCATCCTCTACCCCGACGACTTCAAAAGCCCTCAGCGCCACCGCGATGCCAGTGGTGTGGAGCATGTGTGGGACGGCGAACACAGCGGTGAAGCCTGGCAACAGGGGCCGGTGATCCTGGCCTGGAACGGGGTGCTGGCCAGTGGTGGTTGGGAGGCCTATAACCTGGTCATCCATGAGTTGGCGCACAAGCTCGACATGCTCAATGGCGACGCCAACGGCCTGCCGCCGCTGCACAGTGGCATGCCCGTGGATGAGTGGGCGACGGCCATGCAACAGGCCTATGACGACCTCAACCGCCAGCTGGACCTGAACCCCGACGCCGAAACGCCCATCGACCCCTACGCGGCAGAAAACCCTGCAGAATTCTTCGCCGTCACCAGCGAATACTTCTTCAGCGCCCCCGACCTGTTGCAGCAGGCGTATCCGCAGGTTTACCAGCAACTGTCGCTGTTCTACCGCCAAGACCCACTGGCGCGCCTGAACCAGTTGCAGGCCGAACACCCCGATTACCGCGAAGGCCACGCCTGACGCGGCCGCACATCAGGCCAAGCGTGGCATGCCCATGCGGAATGTGCCTATAATCGCCGCCACTTTTTGGTCAACTACGGGGGCACTGCCCAATGAGCTACAGCAAGATTCCGGCGGGCAAAGACCTGCCGAACGACATCTACGTCGCCATCGAGATCCCGGCCAACCACGCGCCGATCAAATACGAGATCGACAAGGACAGCGACACCCTGTTCGTCGACCGTTTCATGGCTACCCCGATGTTCTACCCAGCCAACTATGGCTTCATCCCGAACACCCTGGCCGACGACGGTGACCCGCTCGACGTGCTGGTCGTGACCCCATACCCAGTTGCCCCAGGCTCGGTCATCCGTGCCCGCCCGGTTGGCATCCTGAACATGACCGACGACGGCGGCGGCGACGCCAAAGTCATCGCTGTGCCGCACGACAAGCTGTCGCAGCTGTATGTCGACGTTAAGGAATACACCGACCTGCCAGCCCTGCTGATCCAGCAGATCGAGCACTTCTTCGCGAACTACAAAGATCTCGAGAAGGGCAAGTGGGTCAAGATCGAAGGCTGGGACGGCGCCGACGCCGCCCGTGCTGCGATCACCAAATCGGTCGCTGCCTACAAAGGCTGATACCGATTGCTGAAAAACCCCGCCTCGGCGGGGTTTTTTATGCGCGAGGGAACACCCTTCCAGTAAAAATTCCTACATCGCCCTACTCCAACGCCCTACAACTAAGCACCTTTCGCACAAGCCGCATCAACATCCGGTTCATATGCCAGCTGGCACCCGGCCGCTACACTCGCGGCCATGAACACATCCGGTGACCGCCTCAAAGCCCTGCTGCACGAATGTGGCTTGACCCCTTCCGATTTCGCTGCCCAACGCAGCGTCACACCCCAGCACGTCAACAACTGGTTCAGACGGGGTGTTCCGTTGGCTCGCCTCGATGAAATGGCCGACTTGTTCTGCGTGCATCGCCGTTGGCTACGCAGCGGCGAAGGCCCCAAGCACCCCAACCCGATCTTGCGCAGCGGCCCGCCACGGCCACCGCACACCAACCCGCCCACCCCGCTGTCAGCACACAGCGGCCGGCTGCTGCAGGTGCCGTTTTACGCACTGCAGCACGGCCTGCTTGCCCCCGTGGCCAACCATCACCTGCGCCTGCCCACCACGGCGTTAAAGGCGCTGGGCGTTGCTGCGCAAAATGCCATCTGCCTGGCCATGCCTGCCGCCAACATGGCTCCGCTGATCCCGCTGGAGGCCACCTTGGCGGTAGACCTGAGCATGACCGAAGTCATCGAGGGCGAGACCTATGCCTTGCTGCACAACGGCACCCTGAGGGTGAACAACCTCAGCCTCGGCCCGCACGGCACCCTGTACCTACACAGCCATGACCGGCGCAACTACGCCGTCGAGCGCTACACCCGCGCCCAGCGCCAGGCCCAAGGCCTGGAGGTTCTCGGCTGGGTCTTCCACTGGTCGCATTTCCGCCGCCATCGCCCCAGCTGAAACACGCTGTGCCATTTTTTGCTGGGCATACTGCGCAAGCCCTTGTATGCTACGCGGCACATTTAGCCCCGACCGGCGCAAGCCGCGGTCCAGAGGGCTCGGCGACATCCCACACGGGTGTTGACCATCTCTATCAGGTCCTTGTGACCACACAGTTAAGGCGGTTGCGGCTTACCATAAATTAGTCGGAAGCGTCCCCGAGAAGCCGGCCACAAGCCGGCTTTTTAATGCCTGCTTGAAAGCCATCCCCTACTAAAACCCGCTTTAGCAAGACCGCGTTTAATAGAGGTTTTGTAGGGCTTTTCTGAAAAGCACGCAAATACCCACATGAACCTTGCGGGCTTCAACGACGGCACATTAGCATCCAAACGAACCCCCTGCTAAACCCCACGGACTGAGGTTTGGGGAACATGAAGCGTTTAGATGAATGCATAGGTCAAGGGGACCGCAATGCCAGACGTGAGAAGTATCAAGGACCAATTTTTTGTCTACCACCTGACCTCCGTTGAGAATCTGGATGGGATTTTCACACAAGGTCTGAAGCCTCGGGCGAGCCTCATTAACTTCACTGACGTAGCAGACAGTGAAATCCTCGACAAACGCAAAGCCCTCAAGCTCGATAGCTACGTGCCCTTTCACTGGTTTGCTGCCAATCCGTTTGATGGACGGGTGCAGCTCGACAGACCCACATCCAAATTTGTACTGATTTCGGTTTACAGATCCTTTGCCAAGCAAAACAAATGGAAAATCATCCCTCGCCACCCCCTTGCCAATGATGAGATCGAACTACTCGACTATCACGATGGCTTCGAAGCCATCGACTGGGCGCTCATGAACACGCGGGACTATCAGAATGCCGACTGCAAAAGCGTCTGCATGGCTGAATGCCTCTCCCCCTCCGTGGTACTCCCGCAGGATTTTTCCAGGATTTACGTACCAACCGATGAGATCGAAAAGCTGTGTGAGGCTAAAATGCGCAAGATCAACCTCAAGGTCCCCATCAGCGTGAATTCCGGAATGTTCCTATAAATGAGCTACAGCAGACTGAATCCGGACAAGGCTCTGATTTGGCGTATCGTCCATCGCGATACCCTGCCTTGGATTCTGGACAATGGTCTGCACTGCGAAAACTCGGGTGTTCAGGCAACGCAGTGTGTGAACATAGACAACGCTGAGCTGATCGACAAACGCCGATCTCGGCAGGTCCCGATAGCGCCTGGAGGGGTACTGGCCGACTACGTACCCTTCTGCTTCACCCCCTTCTCCGTGATGATGAGGAATACTCATGCAGGGTGGGGTGTGCAGCAGCGCAGCAATGACGAAATCGTGATTCTGGTGTCCAGCCTTTACCGCGTCCAAGCGCTTGGCCTGCCGTTCGTCTTCACAAACGCACTGGCCTACCCGGCGTGGACTAGCTACTACAGTGATCTGGCGTATCTGGGCGAGGTCGATTGGCCCCTGCTTCAACGGCGCGACTTCACGCGTGATCCTGACGACCCTCGAAAGATGGAGCGTTATCAGGCAGAAGCGCTGATTCACCATCACCTACCGATCACTGGGCTGCTGGGCATCATGTGCTACAACGATGCAATCAAAGAGCGCATAGAACATGACGTGGCCGCTAGAGGTCTGAGCGTGTCTGTGCATGCGCGTCCGGGGTGGTATTTCCAATGATCCGATTTACCCAAGGTAACCTTCTAGAGGCCAAGACCGAAGCCCTGGTCAATACAGTCAATACCGTTGGCGTGATGGGCAAAGGTATTGCGCTGATGTTCAAAGAGCGCTTTGTGGAGAATTACCGCCTGTACGCAGCGGCCTGCAAAGCTGGCGAGGTGGTAACTGGCAAAGTCCACGTGACTGCGGTCAATGAACTGGAAGGCCCGCAGTGGATCGTAAACTTCCCTACCAAACGTCACTGGCGATCCCCTTCGCAGATGGCCTGGGTGACAGAAGGTTTGCACGATCTGCGCCGTTTTTTGATTGAAAACCAGGTCAAATCCGTGGCCGTCCCAGCGCTGGGGGCCGGCAATGGTGGCTTGAAATGGCCTGAAGTCCGTGAACAGATTATTCATGTACTGAGCGATCTGAATGTGGACGTATGGGTATATGAGCCATCCAGCCAATATCTGAATGTCGCCAAACGTAGCGGCGTAGAAAAGCTCACACCGGCTCGCGCACTCATTGCCGAATTGGTTAGGCGTTATTGGGTTTTAGGGATGGAATGCAGCCTGCTTGAAATACAGAAGCTGGCCTGGTTTCTGGCACGCGCCATAGAAGAGCTGCCAGACACTGAGAACCCTCTGAACCTCAAGTTTGTAGCGCATCGATATGGCCCGTATGCCAATCGACTACAGCCTCTGCTCAATGACCTTGATGGCAGCTATCTGCAGTGCGAAAAACGCATCAAGGATGCAGAGATCGGTGATGTGATCTGGTTTGAAGAGAAACGTAAACCCACTCTACACACCTATCTCAATACAGAAGCAAAGGCGTATTCCCAAGCATTGGAACGCACGATCGAGCTGATTGATGGCTTTGAGTCACCCTTCGGCATGGAGTTATTGGCAACGGTTGATTGGTTGCTGAGCCACGAAGGGGTTTGCCCGACTGTTCCTGCCGTGCGCGATGCGTTAACGCATTGGGAAGGCGGAGCCGGTTCTGCGGCTCGCAAAAGCAAGCTGTTCGACGATCAGGCACTTGATATTGCGCTCAAGCGCCTAACCGCCAGCACCGCCCTCAGCTGACTTCAGAACCGCGTCACCACCCCCATCCGTACCGTCCGCCCCGGAGCCGGCATGAAGCTCTGCGCCAGCGGGTCCAGGTAATAGCGATCAGTCAGGTTCTGCAGCGAAACATTCACCTCGGTGTTCTCAAGCAGCGTGTACTTGAGGAACAGATCGAACAGCGCCACCGAGCGGTACTCGACCTGCGGCGTGGTAGCGCCGGACTGCCAGGGCTTGTCGAGGGTACTGGTAGGCCCGGAGGTGTAGGTCACGCGCCCGCCTACCGTCAATGCTTCGTCGAAGAAACGCAGGCCAGTGGTCAGGTTGGCGGAGATCCGTGGTGGGTTCTGGGTGTTGGTGTAAGAGCCCATGTAGCTGCCCGGTGTGCAGTTTGGCGTGTCTTGGGTCTTCTGGTACGGGTTGGCGCTGGCGCGCAGTTTGCCGGCAAAGTCCGCGTCGCAGGTCTCGGTCTTGAGGTAGTAGGTGGCCGAGAGGTCGGCGAACACACGGCCGGCATCGTAGTTTGACTGCAGCTCAAGGCCGCGGGTGCTGAAGCTGTCGGTGTTGCTGAAGCTCATCTGCCCCCACAGGCCAGGGCTCGGGTCGTAATAGCGGGTGATGTAGTGCTTGATCTTGTTGTCGAAGAAGGCCAACTTGATCGCGGCTGAGTCGTGATCGGTAAAGAGGTTGTCGCGCAAGGCGCTGACGCCGATTTCCCAGCTCTGCGAGCGCTCAGGCTTGAGGCTTTTGCCGGGGGTGACTTGCTGGGTGCCCTGGCTGGTCTCGAACAGTGACGGCAGGCGCAGGCCTTGGGTGTAGGTGACATAGAAGTACGTGTCGGGCATCAGCTCGACATTGATGCCAAATGCCGGCGAAAAGCCGCCACCGCTGCTGCTGCCCTGCGGGGTATGGTCGTAGCCTGTGACCACGCTGCTGATGCCTTCGGGGCTGACCTGAACGCTGGTCGCGCCGAAGTCATTGAAGCGCACACCGTTGAACGGCTCGTTGCTGTTGCCGAAGACAATGCCGTTGTTCAGCCGGGGGTCGGTGGCGTCGGTGTACTGGCCGTTCTGGTCGGGGAACCAGGTCATGCTGCCCCAGCCCTTGGGGCCACTCGCCGAGATGTAGCGCACGTCGCGATCCTCGCGGCGGGCGGTGGCCAGCACGGTATTGTCTTTGGTGCGGAAGTGGCTGTAACGGCCCCCACCCCACAGGGTCAGTTGCTCGATCGGTTGGTACTCGAGCTTGCCGTTGAAGCTGAACTCCTGCCGCGAAGCATCGCGCAGGGTGCGGTTGGCATCGACGTCGTGCTGGGTGATCAACACGCTTTTCTGCGGTTGCAGGTCTTCCAGTTGGAACGCGCCACCCAAGTCAAGCTTGAAGTCGCCATGGGCCGTTTCGAACCTGGAGAGGTTGTTCAGGTCGCCGCCGATACGGCGGTTGTCCTGGCGTGTCCAACTGCGGTCAGAACGAAACAACTGGGACACCGGCGCCGTCCATGCCGAACTCAACGAGCTGGTCTTGGCGTCGGTCATCCACAGGTTACTGGTCAGGTCGACCCACGGGTTGCCGGCGGGCAGGTAGTGGTAGCGTGCGGTATAGGTATCGATCTTCACCTCGCCCAAGGGGTACTGATAAATACCGGCGGTACCGAAGCGGTAGATGTCAGAGGGCATGATCTCGGCAGTGCGCCCGTCGTAGCGGCGGTAGCCCAAGTCCAGGGTGTGATCGTCGGTTATCCGCCAGGTCGCCTTGAGCAGGTACGAGTCGGTTTTCGATGAGGCGTTGAGCACTTCCTCGCCCGCGTTATAGGTCATCGCCACGCTGGGCTGTTCACTGCCGTAATCGTTGTAGAGGCGGTAGCGGTCCTGGCCTTTCTTGCCGGCGAAGTAGTTGCCTTGGTTGCGGTGCGCGTAGGCCGCCACCACATCCAGCTGTTCGGTGGTAAAGGCAAACGCGGCGCTGCCCGATTCGGCTTCAGAGCCGAACAGGCTGCCGCGGTTGTCGCGCGGAGGCGCCGACAGGCTTTCATCCTTGGAACTGGAACTGCGATGGGCGGGGGCTACGCCGTTGTCCCAGAGGTCGCCCTTGAGGCGCACGCCAACCTGGTTGCCGTCGACCAGAATGTCCTGCACGCCGATCGTCTGCATTTCCACCGTGCCGCCAATCGCTCCGGATTTGGTTGACGGCCCTTTGTTCACGGTCAGGCTGCTGATCAGGTCGGGGTCGATGTAGCTGCGTTGCTGCGTGCCGCCATAACCGCGATAGACATCCAGGGCCTGCTCCGAACCATCGACCTTCACCGCTACCCGGCTCTGCCCCTGGATACCGCGAATGTTGACGTCCAGGGCGCCGCCGTTGCGGGTGTCACCGACTTGCACACCCGGCACACCGTTGAGCAGGTCGCCCACGGAGACCCGGCCGAAGCGGTCGATCTGTTCGCTGCTCAGGTGCACCGATGAGCGTGGGGCCCGGTAAGTATCCGCTTGAGGCCCCTGTGCGGCAGCGTCGACCATCGTCGGCGATAACTCTGCTGCGGCATTCGTTGCAGCGCCCTGCGCCATCAGCACGTAGCTGCCGGTCGAGCTCGCCACCAGCTGCAGCCCAGTATTGGCCAGCAACCGCTGGATGCCCTCACTGACGGTGTACCGCCCCTTCAGGGCCGGCGCCGTGCGCCCGCGGGTCAAGTCAGGATCATAAGACACCAGCAGCCCGGACTGGCTGGTGAAACTGCCCAGCGCTGCGCCCAGCGGGCCTTTGGCAATGTTGTAGTCACGCGGCGTGGCATCGTCCAGGCGGGTTGCGGCGACCGCTGCCGTGCCAGAGCCCTGGGCCAGGGCCAGGCTGCTGTTCAGCAGGCCGGCGCCACAGCAACTGATCATCGTGCAACGCAGGGCGAAGGTGATGGGCGACAGGCAAAGTCGAGGGCGCGGAGCAGGTGAAGGACAACGTACTGGGAGCATGCTTTTCTCGCTCGTAGGGTGTGCGCCCACCACTGGCTGCGGGCTGTTACCTCCTCTGTCGCACGAGATCGAAAAAAGGATATGTGTGCAGGGCCACCGGCTGAATTTGCCGGTTCGGCCTTGTGATCTGAGCAATTCTAGTGATAATGGTTTTCATTTGCGACAGTCTTGTGCCGACTCAACCCACGATGAATGCACCCCTCTCCCCGCCGAACAGTACCGAGCCGTGCAGCGTCGAGACGTTGTATATCGAGAATCACGCCTGGTTACGTAACTGGCTCGCCTATCGGCTGAGGTCGTGGGGACGCGGGGTGGCCGATGACCTGGCGCATGACATTTTCCTGCGGGTGCTTACCAGCCGGGAGGGTGCGCGGGTCGAACCGATCCGTCAGCCACGCGCCTACCTAACCCGCATCGCCAATTGTGTGCTGGTCAGCTGGCGGCGCCGGCAGTCGCTGGAACGTGCCTGGCTCGAAGCGTTGCAGTTGCTGCCAGAACCCGATCACCCTTCGCCTGAACTGCAAAGCGTGATCCTCGAGACCCTGCACGAGATCGACACGCTGCTGGATACGCTGCGGCCCCGCGTGAGGCAGGCGTTTCTGATGGCAACGTTGGACGGCATGAAGCAGAAAGACATTGCCGTGGCCCTGAACATCGCGCTGCCGACGGTCAAGAAGTACATCCACGAGGCCTACCTGGCCTGCCTGACGCAGATGCCCGATGAATAACCGCACGGCACCGCTTGACGATGCCATCCCCCAGCCAGTGCTGGCCCAAGCGGCCTCCTGGCTGATGCTGATGCAGGAAGCGCCGCTGCTGCCAGCGCAACAGCGCGAATTAGAGCGCTGGCGGCGTGCCAGTGCTGAGCATGAACGGGCGTGGCAAAGGGCACAGCGCCTGCTAACACGCCTGGGCAGCCTGCCTCCAACGCTGGCCAAGCAGACCTTGGATCGCCCGACAGGCAGGCGCGCTGTGCTGCGCGGGCTGCTTCTGCTGATCGGTGCCGCACCGCTCAGCTGGTGGGCATGGCGCTCAGGCATTGGCAACGATTACCAGACGTCTGTGGGTGAACGCCAACACGCACGGCTCGCCGACGGCACACAGATCACCCTCAATAGCGACAGCGCCGTGGACGTGCTTTTCAACAGCGCGCAACGCTTGCTGCACCTGCGCCGTGGCGAGGTGTACATCGCGACCGCTGCCGACCCACGCCCGCTCATGGCACAGACCCAGCAAGGCCAACTGCGCGCGTTGGGTACGCGATTCAGCGTGCGCCAGCTGGCCGATGAAACCTTGCTAGCGGTGTACGAAGGCGCCGTACAGGTTCGCCCAGAACACGCCCGCGTGGCCCCTGGCGAAAACATCATCCGTGCTGGGCAACAAGTTCGTTTCAGCCGCGAGCGCATGGGGCTCATCGAGGAGGCCCGGGAGACCACCCTGGCGTGGCGCAACGGCTTGCTGGTGGCCGACGACATGCCAGTACGGCTGTGGGCGCATGAATTGATGCGCTACACCGACCAACAGCTTGAGTGCGACCCCGCGCTGGGTGAGCTGCGGGTGTCTGGCACATTCCCCATCGATGACTTGCCGCTGGCCTTGGCCATGCTGGCACAGACCTACACGCTGCAGGTTCGACACACCGGCAGGCACGTATTCATTAGCCGTTGATCAAAAGCAACGACCGAGCGAGATTCCCCGATGAGCAAAATGCCCTTGTACCTGGCCATGGCACTGGCCCTCGCTGCACCAGCAGCCCTGGCGCAACCGGTGCGCGATCAGAAAATGGACACGTCGCTGCTGCAGCGCCAGAACCTGGCCTATCGCTTCAGCCAGCATGACCTGGATTCGGCCGATGGCCAGCGCCATTACCGTCTATGGATCGGCCAGCCGAATCGCCCGGCGCCCGCGGCGGGATACCCGGTGTTGTGGATGCTCGACGGCAACGCCGCGCTGGGTGCCCTGGACAGCGAACAACTGGGCAAGCTTGCCGCAGGCCAAGCCCCGTTGCTGGTCGCCGTGGGCTACCAGACCGACCAACGCATCGAACGTGCCGGGCGAACGTATGACTACACCCCCGCACTGCCTGGGCAAGCGAAACAGCGCGACCCGCTGACGGGCCAGCCCAGCGGTGGCGTGGAGGCGTTCTTCGACCTGCTGAGCCAGCGCATGCGGCCGATGGTTGCCGCTGCAGCGCCGATCGACCTGCAACGGCAAACACTGTGGGGGCATTCCTATGGTGGCCTGGCGGTGCTGCATGCGCTGTTCACCCGGCCGGCAGAGTTCACTGACTACGCGGCGGCCAGCCCGTCACTGTGGTGGCATGACGGGGCGATTGTGCGGGAAGCCCAGGGGCTGCAGCAGCGCTTGGGTGGCAGCCGCCCGAGGCTGGTGCTGATGCGCGGTGGCGATGAGTCGTCGAACCCGCGTGCGGCGGTGAAAGGCGACGCGGAGCGGCCGGCGCGTGAGCTGGTAGCGGACCTGGCCAAGGTGCCTGGGTTGCAGGTGCGCTTCGAGCGGTTCGACGGGTTGGGGCATGGGCCGATGTTGCCGGCCTCGCTGAAAAGCGTAATTGAAGGGATGTCTCGGTAAACCTGCGCCGGCCTCTTCGCGGGGCAAGCCCGCTCCCACAGGTTCCCCCTCCGGTCCTGAGGGCAGTGCAGATTATGTGGGCTGGCCCCGCGAAGAGGCCGGCCCGGTCACCCCTTCACACACACCACCTGGCGCAGCGTGTGCACCACCTCCACTAGGTCGCGCTGCGCACGCATCACCGCATCGATGTCCTTGTAGGCCATCGGTATCTCATCGATCACCGCCTTGTCCTTGCGGCACTCCACATGCGCAGTGGCCCGTCGCTGGTCTTCCACAGTAAAGCGGCTCTTGGCCCGGGTTCGGCTCATCACCCGCCCGGCCCCATGGCTGCAAGAGCAGAACGCCTCTTCGTTGCCCAACCCGCGCACGATGAAACTCTTTGCCCCCATCGAACCGGGGATGATGCCCAACTGCCCTTTCTGCGCCGACACCGCGCCCTTGCGCGTCACCAGCACTTCGCGCCCGAAATGCTGTTCGCGCTGCACATAGTTGTGGTGGCAGTTCACCGCCTCCAGGCTGGCCTCGAACGGCCGGCCTAGCACCTTGCGGGTCGCGGCAACCACTGCCAGCATCATCAGTTCGCGGTTATGCCGGGCAAAGTCCTGCGCCCACTCAACCGCTTCGACGTAGTCGGCAAAGTGGCGGCTGCCCTCCTCGAAGTACGCCAGCTCCTTGTCCGGCAGGTTGGCCAGGTGCTGGCGCATGTCGGCCTGGGCCAGTTCGATGAACAGGTTGCCGATGGCATTGCCAACGCCACGCGAGCCGCTGTGCAACATGAACCACACGCGGTCGGCCTCATCCAGGCAAACCTCGATGAAGTGATTGCCGCCGCGCAGGGTGCCTAGGTGATGCCGGTTATTGGTTTTCTCCAGCCGCGGGTACTTGTCGGTGATGGCCTTGAAGCGCGAGGCCAGCGTGCCCCAGCGTTTGTCAGCCTTGGCTGGCACGTTGTCCCAGGCGCCTTGGTCGTGGCGGCCGAAGGTCTTGCCATGGGGCACGGCCTGCTCGATCGCCGTGCGCAAACCGTGCAGGTTGTCGGGCAGGTCGCGGGCATGCAGCGAAGTCCGCGCGGCGATCATGCCGCAGCCGATGTCCACGCCAACGGCGGCGGGGATGATAGCGCCAACGGTGGGGATCACGCTGCCGATGGTCGAGCCCTTGCCCAGGTGCACATCCGGCATCACGGCCAGGTGCTTGAAGATGAACGGCATTTTGGCCGTGTTCAGCAACTGCTGGCGCGCTTCGTCTTCGATCGGCACGCCGTCGGTCCACAACTTGATCGGCTTGCCGCCGGCGACCTGGAGAATGTCCATGCTGTCGATTCCGAATAGAACATGCCTGCCATGATACCGCCGATGCTCGCCTAAGGTCTTAGCCGGGCGGGTTGCCAGCAGGGTGGCACTGTGGGGTATGCTTGCCGGGTCTTCAGGGCGGGGTGTAAGTCCCCACCGGCGGTAAATCGAAAGATGAGCCCGCGAGCGCCCCGGCCATGCCGGGGGTCAGCAGATCTGGTGAGACTCCAGAGCCGACGGTCATAGTCCGGATGAAAGAAGGCGTCAGGCAGGGGCCATTCGGGCGCCCCTGCGCGCGCGTTTTGTTCGCCCCGAGACGTTCATCGATCATTTACGAGGAGCGTTTCATGTCCCCTATGCTGCAAAAGCAATACCCCAACATTTCTGCCGCCATCGCCGCCTTCCAGGCCGGGCGCCCCGTACTGCTGCTGGACGACGATGACCGCGAGGACGAAGCGGACATCATTGCCGCCGCCGAAAACATCTCGTTGCAAACTATGGCCATGATGATTCGTGACTGCAGCGGCATCGTTTGCCTGTGCCTGGACGAAGCGACCGTGGACGCCCTGCAACTGGCGCCGATGGTGCAGAACAATCAGGCGCGCCATGGCACCGGGTTCACCGTCACCATCGAGGCGGCGGACGGCATCACCACCGGCGTTTCGGCGCAAGACCGTGTCACCACCATCGCTGCGGCGCTCAGTTCGACCGCCGAGCAACGGCATATCGTCAGCCCTGGGCATGTGTTCCCGCTGCGGGCACGCAATGGTGGTGTGCTGACCCGCCGCGGCCATACCGAAGGTTCGGTCGACCTGGCGCGCCTGGCCGGGCTGCGGCCGGCAGCGGTGCTGTGCGAATTGATGAACCCCGACGGCAGCATGGCCCGTGGGGAGCAGGTGGCGGTGTATGCGCGGCAGTACAATATGCCGGTGCTGACCATTGAAGAGTTGGCGCGGTACCGCGAGGCGATGGTGGAGCGCGAAGCGGCTACGGCTTGATGGCTTTCAGACGCTTGGCTTGAGGAAGCTGGCGGCGCGCACATCGAGCGCTGCCCGCGCGGCGCTCGATCTCGAATGCGCAACAACTATCACGCCCGACCGCATAGCCCTACCCACACAAGTTTGCTCCCCCTGCCCCGCTCTGCTAGTGTCGCGCCGTTCAGAACGCCACCGAGACAGTCGCCATGGCCCGCAAAAAAGCCTCCCTCGATTTCGAGCAATCCCTCGCAGACCTGCAAGCCCTGGTCGAGCGCCTGGAGAACGGCGAGTTGTCGCTGGAAGATTCGCTGGCCGCCTTCGAGCAAGGCATCGCCCTGACCCGCGATTGCCAGGGCGCACTGGCCCAGGCTGAGCAGAAAGTGCAAATCCTTCTGGAACGCGACGGTGAGCTGGCAGCCCAGCCCTTCGACGCGGAGCCAGAAGCATGATCAGCACCTACCAGGCCAACTGCCAGGCCCGCGTCGACGCCGCCCTAGAACCGCTGTTTCAAGCGCCTACCAAAGAACTCGAGCGCCTCTACGCCGCCATGCGCTACAGCGTAATGAACGGCGGCAAGCGTGTCCGCCCGCTGCTCGCCTACGCGGCCTGCGAAGCCCTGGGTGCACCAGCCGAACAGGCCAACGGTGCAGCGTGCGCGGTCGAACTGATCCACGCGTATTCGCTGGTGCATGACGACCTGCCGGCGATGGATGACGACGACCTGCGTCGCGGCCAACCGACCACCCACAAAGCCTTCGACGAAGCCTGCGCCATCCTCGCCGGTGACGGCCTGCAGAGCCTGGCCTTCAGCGCCCTGCTCGACCCACGCCTGAGCCCACAGTCCGACGCCCTTCGCCTGGCCATGGTCCAGGCCCTGGCCAAGGCTGCCGGCCCGGCGGGCATGGTGGGGGGGCAGGCCATCGACCTCGGCTCGGTGGGCATCAAGCTGGACCAGCAGGCGCTGGAATTCATGCACCGGCACAAGACCGGCGCGCTGATCGAAGCCAGCGTGCGCCTGGGCGCCCTGGCCAGCGCCCGCGCCGAGCCGGCGCAACTGGATGCCTTGCAGACCTACGCTCAGGCCATTGGCCTGGCGTTTCAGGTGCAGGACGACATCCTCGACGTAGAAAGCGACACCGCCACCCTTGGCAAACGCCAGGGTGCCGACATCGCCCGAGACAAACCGACCTACCCGGCGCTGCTTGGCCTGGAGGCCGCCAAGGCCTATGCAATCGAACTGCGCGACCAGGCGCTGGCCGCATTGCAAGGGTTTGGTGAAACTGCCGAGCCGCTGCGGGCGCTGGCGCGCTACATCGTCGAACGCCGCAACTGATTCAACGGGGCCGCCATGCGGCCCATCGCCGGCAAGCCGGCTCCCACAGCAAAACGGTGAACATGTGGGAGCTGGCTTGCCGGCGATGGGCTGCAAAGCAGCCCCGTGCTACCCCCTCTCAATGGGCACTTTTCCCACAATGGGGTAAACTGCCGCGTCTTCACACCTATAACGACTCGCCTGATGCCCACGACGTTTCAAGAGATCCCCCGCGAACGCCCGGTCACGCCGTTGCTCGACCGCGCTGACACGCCTGCCGGCCTGCGCCGGCTGGCCGAAGCCGACCTGGAGACCCTGGCCGACGAGTTGCGCCAGGAACTGCTCTACACCGTGGGACAGACCGGTGGGCATTTTGGCGCCGGCCTGGGCGTGATCGAGCTGACGATCGCCCTGCACTACGTCTTCGACACCCCGGACGACCGGCTGGTGTGGGACGTCGGCCACCAGGCCTACCCGCACAAGATCCTCACCGGCCGCCGCCAGCGCATGCTCAGCCTGCGCCAGAAGGACGGCATCGCCGCCTTCCCGCGCCGTAGCGAGAGCGAGTACGACACCTTTGGCGTCGGCCACTCCAGCACCTCGATCAGTGCAGCGCTGGGCATGGCCATCGCCGCCCGCCTGCAGAACAGCGCACGCAAGTCGATCGCGGTGATCGGCGACGGTGCCCTGACCGCCGGCATGGCCTTCGAGGCGTTGAACCACGCCCAGGAAGTCAACGCCGACATGCTGGTGATCCTCAACGACAACGACATGTCGATTTCGCGCAATGTCGGCGGCCTGTCCAATTACCTGGCCAAGATTCTCTCCAGCCGCACCTACGCGAGCATGCGCGAGGGCAGCAAGAAGGTGCTTTCGCGCCTGCCAGGCGCGTGGGAAATCGCCCGTCGCACCGAGGAATATGCCAAAGGCATGCTGGTCCCCGGCACCCTGTTCGAAGAACTGGGCTGGAACTACATCGGCCCGATCGACGGCCACGACCTGCCGACCATGATCGCCACCCTGCGTAACATGCGTGACCTCAAAGGCCCGCAGTTCCTGCACGTGGTGACCAAGAAGGGCAAAGGCTTCGCCCCGGCCGAGGTCGACCCGATCGGCTACCACGCCATCACCAAGCTCGAGCCCGCCGACAAGCCCGCCGCGCCGAAAAAACCCAGCGGGCCCAAGTACTCCGCCGTGTTCGGCCAGTGGCTGTGCGACATGGCCGCCAGCGACAATCGCCTGGTTGGCATTACCCCGGCGATGAAAGAAGGCTCCGACCTGGTCGAGTTCAGCGAACGCTACCCGGAGCGCTACTTCGACGTGGCGATTGCCGAGCAGCACGCGGTCACCCTGGCCGCGGGCATGGCCTGCGAAGGCAGCAAGCCGGTGGTGGCGATCTATTCGACGTTCCTGCAGCGCGCCTATGACCAGCTGATCCACGACGTGGCGGTACAGAACCTCGATGTGCTGTTCGCCATCGACCGCGCCGGCCTGGTGGGTGAAGACGGCCCGACCCACGCCGGCAGCTACGACTTGTCGTACCTGCGCTGCATCCCCGGCATGCTGGTGATGACCCCGAGCGACGAGAACGAACTGCGCAAGATGCTCACCACCGGCCACCTGTACAACGGCCCGGCGGCAGTGCGCTACCCGCGCGGCACCGGCCCCAACGCACCGATCAGTGGTGACCTTACGCCCCTGGAAATCGGCAAGGGCGTCATCCGCCGCCAGGGTGAGAAAGTCGCCCTGCTGGTATTTGGCGTTCAACTGACCGAAGCCTTGCAGGTTGCCGAGCAGATCAACGCCACGGTGGTCGACATGCGCTTCGTCAAGCCGCTGGACGAGGCACTGGTACTCGAATTGGCGGGCAGCCATGAGCTGCTGGTGACTATCGAAGAAAACGCCATCATGGGCGGTGCAGGGGCTGCTGTGGGTGAGTTCCTGGCTAGCCAGGCCCTGGTCAAGCCGCTGCTGCACCTGGGCTTGCCGGACATTTATGTCGAGCATGCCAAGCCGGCGCAGATGCTGGCTGAGTGTGGGCTGGATGCTGCTGGCATCGAGGCTTCGGTTACAGCGCGTATGGCCAAGCTCGGCTTGTAACCCCTGGGGCCGCTTTGCGGCCCATCGCCGGCAAGCCAGCTCCTACAGGTATTGCGCTGAACCTGAGAACAGCGAGGACCTGTGGGAGCCGGCTTGCCGGCGATTGCCATGGTAATGCCTATGAAGACTCCAACCCTTGCTGCGACTTTGCTGTGCCTACCGCTGCCGCTTCTAGCCGCTGAACGCGACGACGCCCTGAAACTCCCCGATGTGCTGATCAGCGCCAACCGCCAAGTCGAGTCGCGCACCGCCACCAGCGCCGCCAACACCGTCTTCACCCGCACCGACATCGACCGCCTGCAACCCACCAGCGTCACCGACCTGCTAGCCCGCGTCCCCGGCGTGCAAGTCGCTCCCACGGGGGGTCGCGGCAGCCTGCCCGGTATCTTCATCCGCGGCACCAAGGCAGCGCAAAACCTGGTACTGGTCGATGGCGTGCGCATCGCCAACGCCACCTCCGGCGACAGCGGCCTGCAATTTCTCGACGTCGACCAGATCGAGCGTGTCGAAGTACTGCGCGGCTCCCGCTCGGCGATCTACGGCAGCGATGCCATTGGCGGCGTGATTCAGATCTTCACCCGGCGCAGCAGCGGCCCTGGCCTGCAACCGCGCCTGCGCCTCGCCGCCGCCAGCAACCAGACCTTCCAACGCAGCCTGGGCCTGGCCGGTGGCAACGGCGCCACCCGCTTCAACCTGGGCGCCAGCCTGGACGAAACTGCCGGCATCGACGCCACCGGCCCGTCCTTTGCCAGCGATGGTGATCACGATGCGTACCGCAACAAGTCATTCAACCTGAGCCTCAGCCACACCTTCGGCGAACGCTTCGAGGCCGGCCTCAACCTGCTCGACAGCCATGGGCGCAGTGAATACGACAACCCGTTCGGTGGCTTCAACCCGGTCACCTTCGAAAGCTTCGGGCAAAAGCCCTACACCGATTTCAGCGTCAGCAGCCTGGGCACCTACTTCGATGCCCAGCTCAACGACAGCTGGCATTCGCGCCTGGAACTTGCCCACAGCGAAAACCGTGACGACAAGCGCGACAAGCTCAGCGATGAGCGCTTTGTGTTCAACACCTACCGTGATCAACTCACCTGGCAAAACGACCTGGCCTTGAATGACCAGCACACGCTGCTGATCGGCGGGGATTGGTACGAAGACCGCGTGCACGGCAGCACTGACTTCACCGAAGACAGCCGCTGGAACCGGGCGGCCTTCGTTCAACATCGGTACCGGGGTGAGCGGTTTTCCACCGAGCTGGGCGTGCGCCGCGACCAGAACCAGCAGTTCGGTGGCCAGACCACCTGGAGCGGTAGCCTTACCGTACCCGTGAACGCGTCCAACGATGTGCTGCTGTCCTACAGCGAAGGCTTCCGAGCGCCGACGTTCAACGACCTGTATTACCCAGAATTCAGCAACCCAGACCTGAGCCCAGAGCACTCCAAAAGCTACGAACTGCAATGGCGCAGCCAGCTCACCTCGGACAGCCGCCTGGAGACGTCGCTGTACCGCACCGACCTGCGCGACGCGATCATCTTTGGCCAGGACGCGATCCCGCGCAACGTCGCCTCGGCGCGCATCAACGGCGTTGAGCTGTCCCTCGACCAGCAATGGGGCGCATGGCGCAGCCAGCTCGGCCTGGCGCTGATCGACCCGCGCGACCGCGACAGTGGCCATACCCTCGCCCGCCGCGCTCGCCGTACCGTGAGCCTGGACCTGGACCGCGCATTTGGGCGGTTCAGCGTGGGCGGGAGCTGGCAAGCCGTCAGCGCCAGCTACGATGACGAAGCCAACCGCAACCGGCTCGCCGGCTTTGGCCTGCTCGGCCTGCGCGGTAGCTGGGCGGCAACGGATGAACTGAAACTGGAAGCGAAGCTGGACAACCTGCTGGACCACACCCACAGCCGTGCCCTGTACAGCTATGAAGGCGCCAGCCACAGCTACCGCGAAGAAGGCCGCACCGTGCTGTTCAGCGTCACCTGGACGCCGGCGCTTTAGCTTCGAGCAACGCGCATAAGCGGGCGGTGGCCTCGATCATCTGCCCACTGGGCCGTTCCAGCCCTTTGTCGGGCACGACCAGCAAGCGCTCATCGGCCACTGCACGCAGGCGTGGCCAGGCCCTCCAGCTGTTTAACTGCGCCTGATCACCCGCCAGAATCACCTGTGGGTCTTGCAGCAGTACAGACTCCACGCTCACCTGAGGCGCTGGCTGGTTGAGGTCGGCGAACACATTACGCGCGCCGCACACGGCCAGCGCGTCGCTGACCACCTGCCTGCCACCCAGGGTGTACAAGGGCTGATCCCAGACTTGGTAGAACACGCGCAGCGGCTGCTCACGCCGATACTGCTGGCGCAGGTGCCGCAGCCTGTCACGCAGGGCCTGGGCGTATTGCTGGCCCTGCCCTTCGCGGCCGACGCGCAGGGCGATGGCTTCGATCTGATCGATCAACTGGTCGATGTCGTGGGGTTCGGCGCTGAAGGTGGCGATGCCCAGGCGCTTGAGCTGATCACGCTGTGCTGGTGCCACACTGCCGGGCCAGAGCAGCAACAAGTCAGGCTGCAAGCTGAGCAGACGCTCCATGTTCAGTTGGCCTTGGCGGCCGACCGAAGGCACCTCACGCAATGCTGGCGGGCGATCACCGCCGTCGAGCACACCGACCAATAGGTCATCGGCGTGCAGCTCAAGCATGATTTCGGTCATCGAAGGTGCCAGGCTGACCACCCGTAGCGGCTCGCCGGCGCTGGCGCTACAGGCGCACAGCGCCAGTAGCCAGAGAAGGCTGCGCATCAGCCCAGCTGACGTGGGATGCGGTACAGGTAAAGCACCACCACGGTGGACAGCGCCAAAAGGATTTGCGGTACGGCCTCCAGCCCCACCAGCACCGACAGCGCGGCAACCCAGGCGGGGAAGCAGGCATACAGCATGGCCATGCGCCGCACTCGCGCCAGGGTGATCCAGGCTGCCGGCTCTTCGGTGCTGCCGAGCACCTTGGAGGTCGCGATCAGCGCACGCTTGTAGGCACCGAAGCGCGGCAGGCTAAGGAACATGGTCGCCGCACCCGCGATGAACAGTGGCATGGCCAGCACCGGGATCAACGCATCACCGCCACCAAACGCCCAGGCCATCACCGGCAGCGGCACCAGGCCTACCGCCAAATATTGCCACCAGGCCAGCGCCAGGCGCCGCTTGACCTCGGCGCGGGTCACGCCTGGGGCACCTCGCCCTGGTGTTCATTGCCCAGCATGTGGCCGAGCTTGCCGGCTTTGGTCGCCAGGTAGTAGCGGTTGTGCGGGTTATGGCCGGTGTGCAGCGGCACGCGCTCGGCGACGACGATGTTCATGTCGGTCAGTGCCTTGACCTTGCGCGGGTTGTTGGTCATCAGGCGCAGGGATTTCACACCCAAGTGTTCGAGCATCGGCAGGCAGATGGCGTAGTCACGCTGATCGGCAGCGAAGCCCAGACGCTCGTTGGCTTCGACGGTGTCGGCACCACCGTCCTGCAGCTCGTAGGCGCGGATCTTGTTCAACAAGCCGATGCCACGGCCTTCCTGGCGCAGGTACAACAGCACACCACGGCCTTCACGTGCGATGGCCTGCAGGGCGGCTTCCAGTTGCGAACCGCAGTCGCAGCGCTGGCTGAACAGGGCATCGCCGGTCAGGCACTCGGAGTGCAGGCGCCCCAACACCGGTTCACCGTCAGCAATATCACCCAGGCTGAGCACCACGTGCTCACGGCCGGTGGCTTCTTCGAGGAAGCCATGCATGGTGAAAGTCGCGAACGGGGTCGGGAGTTTAGAGGCGGCAACAAAGACGACGGGCACGTTGTGCTCCTGAAATAAGTAGTAAATTTCTCGTGGGGCGATTGTATCAGCAGGTCGGCGCCAGTGCGCTGGCTGAATACCGCGGTTTAAGATCGAAAAGTTCGATGCTTATTTTTCCGCACCCCCTGTAGGAGCAGCCTTGTGCTGCGAAGAGGCCCGCTGGAGCACCACCGATCGTTGCGCTTGTCACCGGCCTCTTCGCAGCACAAGGCTGCTCCTACAGCGGCTTGCTGTCGGCAGTGAAGGGATACGGCTGCTTCCAGTGTTCGAAAATCGGCTTCAATTCACCGCTGCGCACCAGCTCGGACATACGCTTGTCGAACAGTTCCCGCAGTGCCTTGGCCTCACCGTTATTGGCGAACGCCAGGTACAACGGCAGTTCGGCGACGTGGCTTTTACGAAAGCGTGCAGGCTCCGACGCCTGGCCAAGCACGTAGTCGACCTCGGTCAGCGCATCGATGTAGAAGTCCACACGGTCGTGTTCGAGCATCGGCAGAATGCCTTCACGGCGTTGAATTTCGCGGTAGTCATGGGCATTGGGCAAGTAGCTGGCGTAGTCGTAGCCACGCACCCAAGCCAGGCGATACTGGCCAACCGTGCTCGGCGTAGGTACCGGCTTGCTGGCAAGCCCCAAGGCATAGATGTGGTCCATGTCGAAGTGCCAGCGCGGGTAGAGATTATCCTTGCTCTCGCCCTTGTAGGAGCCTACCCAGGCATCAGCTTCGCCCCGCTTTACCAGCCCAACTGCACGGCTGTAGGGCGTGCTCTGGGTGACGACCTTGACCCCGGCCGGCTCGAACACCTTGCGCAGCACATCCCAGGCAACCCCGGTACCGTTGGCGTTGGTGTAGTCGAGCCATTCTTCGCTGACCAGATGGACCTGCTTTGGCACACCTTCGGCCGCCCCCACCCAGGGAGCACAACCCAGCAGCATTGCCAACAGCACAGTCCTTATGGCCATTCACGCGCTCCCTGCCTCAGGCAACCGCCCACACCAGAACTTGCATGCCCAGCCAGGCGAACACGCCGGCCAGGATATCGTCGAGCATGATCCCGACCCCTCCATGCACATGGCGGTCGATCCAGCGAATCGGCCACGGCTTGAGGATGTCGAAGAAACGGAACATCAGAAACCCTGCCAGCAACCATTGCCAGCCTTCTGGCACCAGCCAGAGGGTGATCCACATGCCGACCATCTCGTCCCAAACAATGCCTTCATGATCGTGAACGCGCAAGTCATTGGCGACCTTGCCGCACAGCCAGAAGCCAAACAGCATGGTAATGCCCAGCAGCAACCAGTAGCCCCAATCCGGCAGCATCTGCCACAGCGGAATGAAGGGTATGGCCACCAGCGAACCCCAGGTGCCCGGTGCCTTGGGCAAGGTGCCGGAACCGAAGCCGAAGGCGATGAAGTGCCAGGGGTTGCGCCAGACCGAGGGCGGAACGAACTCCGCAGGCACCTGATTGGGGTGATCGGTCACGGTGTCTCCCTAAAATGTTGATAGCCGCGTTGCCGCGGGGTGATGTCCTGGCCCTGCCCGTCACGCAGGCTGACGCCCTGGCCTTCAAGCACTCGCCCGATGACATGGAACGTCGCCAGGCCTTGGGCCTGCAGGGATGAAAGCTGAGCCGGCGGCAAGGTGAACGCCAGCACATAGTCGTCACCCCCGGTCAAGGCAGCCTGCACGGCAGCCTCATGACCGAGGAAGCCCTGCAAAGCGGATGACACCGGCACCTGGTCCAGGTTCACCTCGAGCGCCACGCGGGACGCCTTGGCGATATGCCCGCAGTCGGCCAGCAGGCCGTCGGAAATATCCAGTGCGGCCGTAGCACGCCCGCGCAACAGCTGGCCCAAAGTGAATTGCGGCGAGGGCGACCAGTAGTGGTCGAGCAACGGCTGGGCAAGGGCAGCATCGGCATGGCGCTCGCCCAGGACCAGCGGCAAGGCGCCCGCAGCGTTACCCAGTTCACCACCCACACACAGCAGGTCACCCGGGCGGGCACCGCCACGGCGCAACGCCTGCCCGGCCGGCACGCGGCCGAACACGGTCAGGGTGATGCTCAAGGGACCACGGGTGGTGTCACCGCCAATCAGGCTCAACTGGCACTGCCGGGCCATACGGTTGAGGCCGTCAGCGTAGGCTTGCAGCCAGTCGGCGCTGACCTCGGGCAGGGTCAGGGCAAGGGTGAAGCCGATGGGGGTAGCGCCCATCGCCGCCAGGTCACTGGCCGCCACGGCCAGCGAGCGCTGGCCGAGCAGCAGAGGGTCGCAGACCGCAGGGAAATGCACGCCGGCCACCAGGGTGTCGGTGGACACCGCCAGTTGCTCGCCAACAGGCACATCCAGCAGCGCGCAGTCATCACCGATGCCCAGCGCCACGCCTTCACCGCCTTGCGCACAGGGCGCGGCGGCAAAGAAATGGCTGATCAGCTCGAACTCACCCATGGTCCGCCAGCGCCGGGATCAGCGCTTGTTCGCCTTGACTTCCGCTTCGCGCAGCGAAGGGGCGAGCTTGTCCAGCACGCCGTTGACGAACTTGTGGCCGTCGGTGGCACCGAAGACCTTGGCCAGCTCGACACCTTCGTTGATCACGACACGGTACGGCACATCGGCGCGCATCATCAGTTCCCAGGTGGACAACCGCAGCACAGCCAGTTCAACCGGGTCGAGCTCTTCCAGCGCGAGCGCCAGGCAAGGCGTCAGGGCCGCGTCGATCTCGTCCTTCTTGGTCGGAACCCCATGCAGGATTTCGCGGAAGTAGGCGCCATCGACATCGGTGAAATCGTTATCGACCCGGAACTGCGCTTCGATCTCGTTCACCGACTGACGCGCCATGTGCCACTGGTACAGCGCCTGAGTCGCGAGCTTGCGGGCTTCGCGGCGCTTGGCGCTCTTCGAGGGCTTGCCGGCATCCGCAGGTTTTGGATCGCGCGGGTTGAAACGATCGCTTTCGTCGCTAATCACTTGGCCTCCAACTGCGCCAGCAGACTGACCATTTCCAGAGCGGACAGGGCAGCTTCAGCACCTTTGTTGCCGGCTTTGGTGCCGGAACGCTCGATGGCCTGCTCGATGGAGTCGACGGTCAGAACGCCGAAGGCCACCGGAACACCGAACTCCATGGACACCTGGGCCAGGCCCTTGGTGCATTCGCCCGCCACGTATTCGAAGTGCGGGGTACCACCGCGGATCACGGCGCCCAGGGCGATGATCGCGTCGTACGCGCCTTGCTGGGCGACCTTCTGTGCCACCAGCGGGATTTCGAACGCGCCCGGGGCACGGATGATGGTGATGTCGCTTTCGCTGACACCGTGGCGTACCAGGGCATCAACGGCACCGCTTACCAGGCTTTCGACAACGAAGCTGTTGAAGCGGCCAACCACCAAAGCATAGCGACCTTTGGGGGCGATGAAGGTACCTTCGATGGTCTTCAGGGTCATTCCGATGTTCTCATCTTCAAGAGCGAGGCCGCTCGCTGGCGGCCTCGGGAGGGTTTGGACTCGAGCGTGAGGGCGCG
Source organism: Pseudomonas sp. LAIL14HWK12:I7 (assembly GCF_000483465.1). Taxonomy (NCBI): domain Bacteria; kingdom Pseudomonadati; phylum Pseudomonadota; class Gammaproteobacteria; order Pseudomonadales; family Pseudomonadaceae; genus Pseudomonas; species Pseudomonas sp. LAIL14HWK12:I7. The sequence continues at coordinate 54,353 of NZ_AXYZ01000016.1, read as the reverse complement.
TGCGCCGTCTCAAGTCACTCGGAGGGCACGTATTCTACAACTTCCAGATCGAATCCGGATATCGCATTGAACTTCATCGGCGAACTCATCAGGCGCATCTTGCGCACACCGAGGTCGCGCAGGATCTGCGAACCGGCGCCGACGGTGCTGTAGGTGGTCGGTGCCTTGGTCGGTGCATCGCCCGCGCTTTCGCGGATGTGCGCCAGCAGCACGTCGCCGTCCAGCGGGTGGCCCAGCAGCAGCACCACGCCGCTGCCGGCCTCGGCCACGGCAGCCATGGCCGCGCGCAGGCTCCAGCGGCCCGGCTGCTTGACCAGCAGCAGGTCGCGCAGCGGGTCCATGTTGTGCACGCGTACCAGGGTCGGCTCTTCAGCGCAGATTTTGCCCAGGGTCAGGGCCATGTGCACGTCGCCTTCCACCGCGTCGCGGTAGGTGACCAGGTTGAACTCGCCCAATTCGCTTTCGACCGGCTGCTCGGAAACGCGCTGCACGGTACGTTCGTGGATCATGCGGTAGTGGATCAGGTCGGCGATGGTGCCGATCTTCAGGCCATGCTCGGCGGCGAACACTTCCAGCTCGGCGCGGCGCGACATGGTGCCGTCATCGTTCATCACTTCGCAGATCACGCCGCTCGGCTCGAAGCCTGCCATGCGCGCCAGGTCGCAGGCGGCTTCGGTGTGGCCGGCACGGGCCAGGGTGCCGCCGGGCTGGGCCATCAGCGGGAAGATGTGCCCCGGGCTGACGATATCTTCGGCCTTGGCGTCCTTGGCCGCAGCCGCTTGCACGGTACGCGCGCGGTCGGCAGCGGAAATACCGGTGGTGACGCCTTCGGCGGCTTCGATCGACACGGTGAACTTGGTGCCGAAGCCGGACCCGTTGCGCGGCGCCATCAGCGGCAGCTTCAGCGTTTCGCAGCGCTCACGGGTCATCGGCATGCAGATCAGGCCGCGGGCGTGCTTGGCCATGAAGTTGATGTGCTCAGGCAGGCAGCACTCGGCTGCCATGATGATGTCGCCTTCGTTTTCGCGGTCTTCGTCATCCATGAGGATGACCATTTTGCCCTGGCGGATGTCTTCGACCAGTTCTTCGATGCTGTTGAGCGCCACTCGGCACCCCCTTCTCAATCAGGATTTCAAGAAGCCGTTGGCGGCCAGGAAGCTTTCGGTAATGCCACTGCCCTTGCTCGGTTCGGCCGCCTTGTCACCCAGCAGCAGACGCTCCAGGTAACGGGCCAGCAGGTCGACCTCAAGGTTGACCCGACGACCTGCGCGGTAGTCGGCCATGATGGTTTCGGACAGGGTGTGCGGGACAATGGTCAGCTCGAATTCGGCGCCATTGACCTCATTGACCGTCAGGCTGGTGCCGTCGACGGTGATCGAACCCTTGTGGGCGATGTACTTGGCCAGCTCCTTGGGGGCACGCACGCGGAACTGGATGGCGCGGGCGTTATCGCTGCGCGAGATGATTTCACCGACGCCGTCGACGTGGCCGCTGACCAGGTGACCGCCCAGGCGGGTGGTGGGGGTCAGGGCCTTTTCCAGGTTGACCTTGCTGCCGCTCTTGAGGTCGATGAAGGCGGTGCGCTTGAGGGTCTCGACGCTGACGTCGGCCCAGAACCCATTGCCCGGCAGTTCGACGGCGGTCAGGCACACGCCGTTGACGGCGATGCTGTCGCCAAGCTTGACGTCACCCAGGTCGAGCTTGCCGGTCTCGACGTAGACGCGCACGTCGCCGCCCTTGGGGGTCATGCTGCGAATGGTGCCGATGGATTCGATGATGCCGGTGAACATGGGGTCTTCCTCAAGAACGGGTTGCGCAGGGCAAGCCAGGCATTATACGCCGGGCGCCGGCAGGGGGATGGCCGTGACCCGCCAGTCATCGCCCACTGCGCGCATTTCGGTAATTTTCAGTCGCGGTGCTTCGCTCATCTTCGCCAGGGGCCAGTCCAGCAGCGGGCGGGCCTGGGAACCCAAGAAGGTGCCGGCGACGAACAACTGGTATTCGTCGATCAGGCCTTGCCGGGCGAACGCGCCAGCCAGGCCTGCGCCGGCTTCCAGCAGAATCTCGTTGACGCCACGCGCGGCCAGCACACGCATCAACGCGGGCAGATCGACCTGGCCATCGGTGCCTGGCAGGCTCAACAGCTCATGGCCTGCCTCGGCGTAACGCGGCGCTTCAGCGGCGGCCGTCACCACCAGGGCCGGGCCGGCCTGGAAGAACGGCGCATCCAGCGGCAGGCGCAGGCGGCCATCGATCAGCACGCGCAACGGCGTGCGGCTCAAGGCCAGGGCGCGGGTTTCGTCGTCCAGGCCCAGCTCTGCGCCCCGCACCGTCATACGCGCATTGTCGGCCAGCACGCTGGCGGCGCTGGTGAGCACCACACTGGCGCGCGCGCGCAGCCGCTGAACCTCAGCGCGGGCGGCAGGGCCGGTAATCCACTGGCTTTCGCCGCTGGCCATGGCCGTGCGGCCGTCCAGGCTCATGGCCAGCTTGGCTCTGACAAACGGCAGGCCACGCTCCATGCGCTTGAGAAAACCTGGGTTGAGCGCGCGGGCCTCAGCTTCAAGCACACCGCTGCTGACCTCGATACCGGCCTCTGCCAGGCGCCGCAGCCCCTGCCCCGCCACTTGCGGGTTGGGGTCTTGCATCGCGGCCACCACGCGGGCCACGCCAGCCTTGACCAGCGCTTCGGCGCACGGCGGCGTACGGCCATGGTGGCTGCACGGTTCGAGGGTGACATAGGCGCAAGCGCCGCGGGCGCGTTCACCGGCCTGGCGCAGGGCATGCACCTCGGCATGGGGCTCGCCGGCGCGCACATGCCAGCCTTCGCCGACCACTTCGCCATCGCGCACGATCACGCACCCCACACGCGGGTTGGGGTGGGTGCTGTAAATACCCTTGCGGGCCAGCTCCAGGGCGCGGGCCATGTAGTGGGCATCGAGGATCGCGGTCTGGCTGGGCATGCTCACTCTTTAGCTGGCTCACGGGCCAGGCGGTCGATTTCTTCGCGGAATTCGTCGAGGTCCTGGAAGCGTCGGTAGACCGAGGCGAAGCGGATATAGGCCACCTCGTCGAGCTTGCGCAGCTCGGCCATCACCATTTCACCCACCACCAGTGACTTGACCTCGCGCTCGCCGGTGGCACGCAGGCGGCTCTTGATGTGCGCCAGCGCCGCTTCCAGGCGCTCGACGCTGACCGGGCGTTTTTCCAGCGCCCGCTGCATGCCTGCACGCAACTTGTCTTCGTCGAAAGGCTGGCGCGTGCCGTCCTGCTTGATCAGCCGGGGCAGCACCAGTTCGGCGGTTTCGAAGGTAGTGAAACGCTCGCCGCAGGCAACGCACTCACGACGGCGGCGCACTTGCTCGCCCTCGGCGACAAGACGAGAGTCGATGACCTTGGTGTCGTTGGCACCGCAAAAGGGACAGTGCATGGTGGCAGGCAACAAAAAAAGGGAGGGCCATGGTAGCGCATCCCACTGGCAAGACAAGCCAAAGGGGTTAACATCCAGGGAAATCTGCCCGTGAAGGATGCCCCAATGCACTATCGAGCGCTCGTCGTGCTGTGCTGCGCCGCCCTGCTTGCCGCTTGCGGTAGCGACCAGCCCAAGCCCGATCAAGGCCAGGCGCCTGCGCCAGCCAAAGTGGCCAAGAAGGCCCAACCGCTTGGCCCGCTGCCCGCCTACCAGCGTGAGCTGAGCGGTACATTGCTGGAAATCCCGGCCGGCGCCGACGTGGAGCTGGCCCTGTTGGTGATCGACGAACGCGACCGCCCGCAACGCCTGCTGGCCAGCAGCAACCTGACCGGCACCGGGCAGGCGCTGCCTTATCAGTTGCGCTTCAACCCCGAAGCCTTCCCGGCCGGTGCCCGCGTCGAACTGCGCGGCCGCGCCAGCAGCTCCGGGCAGTTGATCATGCACCTGCCCCCTGTGCGCATCGCCCAGCCGCAAACCCAGGCCACCGGCCCGCTGCGTTTCGAGAAGGCACCGTAAGTGCCGCCACTGGCACTGCAACAGGCCCTCAGTGGCCTGATCGGCGAGGCGCGCCTGGTGGTCAGCGACCTGCCTGACTGCGAATTGAAACTCTGGCTGATCGACGACCAGAACATGGACCGCGCCTTCAGCAGCGAAGAAACCCGGCGCATTCTCGAAGAACCTCCGTACTGGAGCTTCTGCTGGGCCAGCGGCCTGGCCATGGCCCGCTACCTGGCCGCACACCCGGCATGGGTGGCGGGCAAGCGTGTGCTCGATTTTGGCGCGGGCAGCGGCATCGCCGGCATTGCCGCTGCCCGCGCAGGCGCCCTTGAAGTGGTGGCGTGCGACCTCGACCCACTGGCCCTCGACGCTTGCCGCGCCAACGCCGCGTTGAACGGGGTGGAGCTCGGCTACAGCAACGATTTTTTCGCCGAGGACGACCGATTCGACCTGATTCTGGTCGCCGATGTGCTGTATGACCGCGCCAACCTGCCACTGCTCGATGCCTTCCTCGGCCGCGGTCGCCAGGCGCTGGTGGCCGACTCGCGGGTTCGCGACTTCAGCCACCCGCTGTACCAACAATTGGGCGTGCTCGACGCACTGACCCTGCCGGACCTGGCCGAGCCCCACGAATTCCGCCGGGTCAGCCTGTACCACGCCAGCCGCGAGCCTTTATAGTGGTGCCATTCACGAGTTTGCGAGAGTCGCGATGAGCCAAGACACGCCGTACATTTTCGACGCCACCGATGCCACCTTCCAGCAATTGGTCATCGAAAACTCCTTCCACAAACCGGTCCTGGTGGACTTCTGGGCTGAGTGGTGCGCGCCCTGCAAAGCGTTGATGCCACTGCTGGAGAAGATCGCCGAGGGTTATCAGGGCGAGCTGCTGCTGGCCAAGATCAACTGCGACGTGGAGCAGCAGGTGGTCGCCCAGTTCGGCATTCGCAGCCTGCCGACCGTGGTGCTGTTCAAAGACGGCCAGCCGGTCGACGGTTTTGCCGGGGCGCAGCCGGAGTCGGCAATCCGCGCGCTGCTCGAACCGCACGTGCAGATGCCGGCCGAGCCTGCCGCATCGCCGCTGGAGCAAGCCAAGGCGCTGTTCGCCGAAAGCCGCTTCGCCGAGGCCGAAGCACTGCTCCAGGCGCTGCTGGGTGAAGACAACAGCAATGCCGAGGCGCTGATCCTGTACGCCCGTTGCCTGGCTGAGCGGGGCGAGCTGGGCGAGGCCCAGGTGGTGCTGGACGCGGTCAAGACCGACGAGCACAAGGCAGCCCTGGCCGGAGCCAAGGCACAGCTGACCTTCCTGCGCCAGGCTGCCAGCCTGCCGGAAGTCGCCGACCTGAAGAGCCGCCTGGCGCAGAACCCAGAAGACGATGAAGCGGCCTACCAGTTGAGCATTCAACAACTGGCCCGTCAGCAGTACGAGGCGGCGCTGGAAGGCTTGTTGAAGCTGTTCAAGCGCAACCGCGGCTACGAGAACGGGTTGCCGCAGAAGGCGATGTTGCAGGTGTTCGAACTGCTGGGCGGTGATCATCCGCTGGTGAGCGTCTATCGCCGCAAGCTGTCTTCAGCCCTGTTCTGAGGCAGGCACGCCCTTGTAGGAGCAGCCTTGTGCTGCGAAGAGGCAGGTGAAAGCACAGTCAATCTGCGCTGCTTTCACCGGCCTCTTCGCAGCACAAGGCTGCTCCTACCCCCGAACGCGTGTGACCTTGTCAGCCGACCCAGTGATACACCGGCGCATCCGCGCCACTTTCCACCTTCACCTCGCTGCTGTGCCGCAACCGCACCAGCAGTCGCTTGCCCGCCGCGGTACTCCCCGCCAGCCCTTCCAGGCGGTCCAGCAACGCTGGCCCATTCATCTGCCCAGCCTGGCGCAGCACGTCGCGCGCTGCGGCCCACTGCCCATCATCTTGCCCCGGCGCTGCTGGCGAGGCGGCCGCCGCTTCGGCGGTAACCGGCACCTCGAGGTGTCGCCCCAACTGCGCCCACTCGGCCGGCTCCAGCTCGACAGTCAGGTCCACGGGCCAGTCACCAATCTGTCCACGAATTCTCATGATGCTTTCCTTGAACGCAGGTCAATGCAGCCATGCTACAGCAACATGAAACCTGCGCCACACAGGCTGGCGGGAGGCGGAAAAATTGTTATAACATTACCAAATCATTCCCAGTCTGCTCCTGGAGTCTTCCATGCGTCGCCTGCTGCTCGCCCTGCCCTTCGCTCTGCTGCCCCTCGCCATGGCCCAGGCCCACGATGACCATGATCACGCCCATGGCACCCTCGGTGCCCATGAGCATGGCGTGGCCAAGCTCAACGCCGTGCTCGATGGCAACACCCTGGAGCTGGAGCTGGACAGCCCGGCGATGAACCTGGTCGGTTTCGAGCACGCTGCCAATAGCGATGCCGACAAAGCCAAGGTCGCCGCCGTGCGCCAGCAGCTCGAGCAACCCTTGCAGCTGTTCGGCCTGGCAGCAGCCGCTGGATGCAAGGACGATGCACAGGAGCTGGAAAGCCCGCTGTTCGGCGATGCCCCGAAAGCCGACGACGATGGCGACGAGCATGAGCACGGCCATGAGCACAGCGATATTGGTGCGCATTACCAACTGACCTGCGCCAACCCGGACAGCCTCACCCAGATCGACCTTGCCCCGCTGTTCAAGGCCTTCCCCGCTACCCAGAAGATCAACGTGCAACTGATCGGCCCTAAAGGTCAGAAAGGCGTTGAAGCGACACCCGCCAAGGCCGCGGTCGCGTTCTGAATGGGCCAGCCGCTGATCGAACTGCATGACCTGGTCTTTGCCTGGCCTGGCCAACCGGCCCTGCTGGATATTCCCGCCTTCCAGCTGGAGGCCGGCGAGGCGTTGTTTCTCAAAGGCCCCAGCGGCAGTGGCAAGACCACGCTGCTGGGCCTGCTGGGCGGCGTGAACCTGCCTGGCCAGGGCCGCATTCGCCTGCTCGGCCACGACCTCAATGGCCTCGGCCAAGGCGCGCGCGATCGCTTCCGGGTCGACCACACGGGTTACATCTTCCAGCAGTTCAACTTGCTGCCGTTTCTGTCGGTGCGCGAGAACGTCGAGCTGCCTTGCCGCTTTTCGCGCAGCCGCGCCACGCGCGCGGCCCAGCGCCATGGCAGTGTCGACCAGGCCGCCGCCACGCTGCTCGCCCACCTGGGCCTGGGCGACCCCGCCCTGCTTGCCCGGCGCGCCGACAGCCTGTCGATCGGCCAGCAACAACGGGTAGCCGCTGCACGAGCACTGATCGGCCAACCCGAACTGGTGATCGCCGACGAACCGACCTCGGCCCTCGATGCCGACACCCGCGAAGCCTTCATCCGCCTGTTGTTCGACGAGTGCCGGGCAGCCGGCGCCAGCCTGTTGTTCGTCAGCCATGACCAGAGCCTGGCACCGCTGTTCGACCGCCACCTTTCCCTGGCCGAACTCAACCGCGCCGCCAAGCCCCGGGAGGCCTGATGTACCTGCTTCGTCTTGCCCTGGCCAGCCTGGCCAACCGCCGTTTCACCGCCTTCCTCACCGCGTTCGCCATTGCCTTGTCGGTGTGCCTGCTGCTGGCCGTAGAGCGCGTGCGCACCGAAGCCCGCGCCAGCTTCGCCAGCACCATCAGCGGTACCGACCTGATCGTCGGCGCCCGCTCAGGCTCGGTGAACCTGCTGCTGTATTCGGTGTTTCGTATCGGCAACGCCACTAACAACATCCGCTGGGACAGCTACCAGCATTACGCCCAGGACCCACGGGTGAAGTGGGCGATCCCTATTTCGCTGGGCGACTCGCACCGCGGCTATCGCGTGATGGGCACCACCGGCGACTACTTCAGCCACTACCAATATGGCCGCAGGCAGCACCTGGAGCTGAGCCAGGGCCGCGCCTTCGCTGACGACCCGTTCGAAGTGGTGCTCGGCGCCGAAGTGGCCGACGCCTTGCACTACACACTGGGCGACAAGCTGGTACTGGCGCATGGCGTTGCGGCGATCAGCCTGGTCAAGCATGACGACAAGCCGTTCACCGTGGTCGGCGTGCTCAAGCGTACGGGCACCCCGGTCGACCGCACCCTGCATATCAGCCTGGGTGGCATGGAGGCGATCCATATCGATTGGCACAACGGGGTGCCCGCCCGCGGTGCCGGGCGCATCAGTGCCGACCAGGCACGTACCATGGACCTGCAACCTGCCGCCATCACCGCGTTCATGCTTGGCCTCAACAGCAAGATCGCCACCTTCAGCCTGCAACGGGAAATCAACGAGTACCGCAACGAACCCTTGCTGGCGATCTTGCCCGGGGTGGCCCTGCAGGAGCTCTGGAGCCTGATGGGCACCGCCGAGCAAGCGCTGTTCGTGGTTTCGCTGTTCGTGGTGCTGACCGGGTTGATCGGCATGCTGACGGCGATTCTCACCAGCCTCAACGAGCGCCGGCGGGAGATGGCGATCTTGCGCTCGGTCGGTGCCCGGCCCTGGCATATCGCCGGGTTGCTGGTACTGGAGGCGCTGTCGCTGGCCGTGGTGGGGATCGTCGCCGGGCTAGGCTTGCTGTACGCCGGCATCGCCCTGGCGCAGGGCTATGTGCAGGCCAACTATGGGTTGTTCCTGCCGCTGGCCCTGCCGAGTGCCCATGAATGGACGCTGCTGGCTATTATCCTCGGGGCTGCACTGTTGATGGGCAGCGTGCCGGCCTGGCGTGCCTATCGGCAGTCGCTGGCCGATGGCTTGTCGATCCACCTCTGAGAAAACGCCATGCTCCGCGCACTTCTGTTATCACTGGTAGTACTCGCCGCCCCCACCTGGGCGGCCGAACCCCGCGAACTCGACTGGTCTGCATTGATCCCGGAAGGCGCCCCTGTCATCCCGCCGCAACTGGCTCCGCTGCACGACCTGTCACAGCTGAGCGACGCTCTGGCCGCCGAATCGGCGCCCGCCGCCCGCCAGCAGGCGCCGGATGCCCCGGTGGTGAAAAGCCTGGATGGCGAGCAGATCAAGCTGCCCGGCTACATCGTGCCGCTGGAGGTCAGCGAAGAAGGCCGCACCACCGAATTCCTCTTGGTGCCCTACTACGGCGCTTGCATCCACGTGCCGCCACCACCCTCGAACCAGATCGTGCACATCTTCAGCGAGATGGGCGTGCGCGTCGAAGACCTGTATCAGCCCTACTGGATCGAGGGAAAGCTGCAGGTGAGCGCCTCCAGCAGCGAACTGGCCGACGCCGGATACCAGATGGAAGCCGAGAAAATATACGCTTATGAGCTGAAGTGAGAACTGTTTCGAATTCGTTCCGACGCTTCTTTGAGCTGGGTCAAACTTTCGGTTTAGACGCATCCGTACCATTGGACTACTCAATTACTAATGTCCTCTGGGAGCTTCCATGAACAAGTCCTTGCTCGGCGCCTCGCTTGTGGCCCTTGCGCTCGCCGCCCCTGCCGCCCACGCCTATCAGGCAGGCGATATGATCCTGCGCGCCGGTGCCATCACTACCGCACCGAACGAAAGCAGCGGCGACCTCAAGTTCGACGGCAACAAGGTGTCGGGCACCAAGGCAACCCTGGACAGCGACACCCAGCTGGGCCTGACCTTCGCCTACATGCTCACCGACCACATCGGCCTGGAGCTGCTGGCGGCCACCCCGTTCAAGCACACCGTGGGCGTCAAGGGCCTGGGCGGCGGCCTGGACGGCAAGCTGGCCGACATCAAGCAACTGCCACCGACCCTGTCGCTGCAGTACTACCCGATGGAGCCGAATTCCCGCTTCCAGCCGTATGCCGGCGTGGGCATCAACTACACCCTGTTCTTCGATGAAGACCTGAGCAGCGCGCGTAAAGAACAAGGCTTCAGCAACCTGAAGCTGCAGGATTCGGTCGGCATCGCTGGCCAGCTGGGCATGGACTACATGCTCACCGACAACCTGCTGGTCAACGCCTCGGTCTGGTACGTCGACATCGACACCAAGGCCAGCGTCAACGGCCCGACCGCGCTGGGCTACAGCAAGACCAAGGTCGACGTCGACGTCGACCCGTGGGTTTACATGGTTGGCCTTGGCTACAAGTTCTGATCCCTGGCAGGGAGGGCGGCCGTTGCCGCGCTCCCTGTTCTTGCCCCCAGCCAGCAACCCAAGGCTGTCGCACTGATCCCCGCCCCCAGCCCGCACACCGCCGCCCACCCCCATCGGGCATAGACCCAGGTCGCCAGCACCGCGCCCAATCCGCTACCCAGTGAATAGCAGCACATGTAGGCGCCAATCAGGCGGCTCGCCTGTGCGCTGCGCCCGGCCAGCAACAGGCTCTGATTGGTGACATGCACGGCCTGCACCGCAAAATCGAGCAACACCACCCCCACTAGAAACGCCAGCAGCGAATGCTCGACGAACGCCGTCGGCAGCCACGACACCGTCAGTACCGCCAGGGCGAACCCGGTGGTGCGCTCGCCGCGGCCTTGATCGGCCAACCGGCCGGCCCGGGAAGCAGCAACCGCGCCCGCCACGCCGGCCAGGCCAATCAGGCCGATCTGGGTATGGCTGAGCGCCAAGGGCGAAGCGCTCAGCGGCAGCACCATCGCGCTCCACAGCACGCTGAAGGCGGCAAAGATCAACAGGCCGTATAACCCGCGTCGGCGCAGGGCAGGGTCTTCCTTGAACAAGGCCCACAGCGAGCCCGTCAATGCCAGGTAACCGAGGCGCTGCGCCGCCGGCCGGGCACCCGGCATGCCGCGCCAGAGCAGGCAGGCCATCAGCATCAGTACCCCAGCGGCGGCAAAATAGACGACACGCCAGCCCGCCATGTCGGCGACGAAGCCAGACACCAGCCGCGCCAGCAGAATGCCCAGCACCACCCCGCTGGTGACCGTGCCCACCGCCTGCCCCTGCTGTGCGGGGGTGGCCAGGGTGGCGGCATGCGCCACCATCACCTGCACCATGACGGCCATCAACCCGACCAGCGCCAGCGCCATCAGCAGCACCGCCCAGTCCCAGGCCATGCCTACCGCCATCAGGGCCAGGGCCGAAACCCACAACTGGCCGACGATCAGGCGCTTGCGGTCGATCAGGTCGCCTAGCGGCACGATCAGTAGCAAGCCCAGCGCATAACCGGCCTGGGTGGCGCCGACCACCCAGCCTATACGCTGCTGCCCTACCCCCAAGTCCCGTGCCATGGACTCGAGCAAGGGCTGGGCGATGTACACCGTGGCGACTGCAATGCCGCAGGTGAGGGCCAGTAACAGGGTCATCGCGCGGGTCAGGCGGGGTTGTGTAGCGTTCGGGGTGTGCATGGCGTATCCCTTCAATCTGGTTTCAAATTAAAACCACATATGGATTTCTAGCAAATGTGGTTTTAATCTGCAACCAGAACCCTAAAGAGAGCCGCACGATGCTCGACGAAACGAACGGACAATGCCCGGTAGCCCGGGCCCTTGAAGTATTGGGTGATCGCTGGGCGCTGATGATCCTGCGCGACGCCTTCGATGGCTTGCGCCGCTTCAGTGAGTTTCAGAAGAACCTCGGGCTGGCCAAGAACATCCTGGCCTCGAGGCTCAAGTTATTGGTGGAGAGTGGGCTGTTGGCGTTGCAGCCGGCATCGGATGGCAGTGCCTACAAAGAGTATGTGCTGACCGAAAAAGGGCGTTCGGTGTTCCCGCTGGTGATCGCCTTGCGCCAGTGGGGGGAGCAGTACTTGTTCGAGGCCGGAGAAACGCGATCGGCGTTGCTGGACCGCGCCACAGGGGAAACGCTCGAGACCCTGCAAGTGCGCGCTCGGGATGGGCGGGTGTTGGGGCCTGATGATTGCCAGCGCACGGTGGTGCGGCACGGTTGAGCCCGGCGCCACGTGGCTGGCAAGCCAAGACGCCTGTAGGAGCAGCCTTGTGCTGCGAAGAGGCCGGTGGCAACAGTGAAAATCTACTGTGTTGCCACCGGCCTCTTCGCAGCGCAAGGCTGCTCCTACAGGACGGCGTGCGTTGCCGAGCCTGCGGTCAGGCCTTGCCGAGCAAGCGGGACAAGCCTTCGACCAATGGCGTTGGCGCCGGGAAATCGAAGCGTGTCAGCAAGCGCTGGTTATCCGCCCGCGAATGGCGAATGTCGCCCGAGCGGGCTGGGCCATAGCTGATCGCTGGCAAGCTGCCGATTACCTTTTCCAGGGCCGTCAACAGCTGGTTGAGCGAAGTCGCCTGGTTCAGGCCGATGTTCACCGCGCCCTCCTCGACCTGCTGCTGCTCCAGCGCCTGGATCATCACCTGCACCAGGTCCCCTACATAAAGGAAATCCCGGGTCTGTTCACCATCCCCGAACACCGTGATCGGCAGCCCTTGGGTGGCACGCTCGCTGAAGATGCTGATCACGCCCGAATACGGCGAGGAAGGGTCCTGGCGCGGGCCGAAGATATTGAAGAAGCGGAACACCACCGGCTCCAGACCATGCTGGCGGCGGTAGAAATCCAGGTACTGCTCGCTGGCCAGCTTATCCACAGCGTAAGGGGTCAACGGCGCTTTCGGTGTTTCTTCAGCAATCGACTCGCCTTCGCCGTTGTTGCCATACACCGCAGCACTGGAGGCGAACAGCACCCGACGCACACCGTGCAGGCGCATGGCTTCGCAGACATTCAGGGTGCCGATGAAATTGCTCTGGTGAGTCTTTACCGGATCCTCGACCGAAGCCTGCACCGACGCCACGGCCGCCAGGTGCACCACCGCAGCGCAACCAGCGGCCGCACGGCTGACCAGCCCAGCATCGGCGACATCGCCTTCGATCAGTTCCAACCGTGGGTGGGTAATCTGCAGGTTGTCCCGCTTGCCAGTGGACAGGTCGTCGAGAATGCGTACGGCGTAACCCTTGGCCAACAGCGCATCGCACAGGTGAGAGCCGATGAAGCCGGCACCGCCGGTGATCAGGATGGGGGCATCAGCCATGGCGGTAGAAACGGTCCAGTAGGGGCGGCAGGCCGGCGCGCCAGGCGCGGGGCTTGATACCGAAGGTGTGAAGGATTTTCTTGCAGGCCAGCACGGCGTGCTGGGGCTCTTCGCTGGCGTCCGGCCGCGCGGCATGGGCCTGTGGCGTGGGCGCCTGCACCGCCAGCTGACGGTACTGGCCAGCCTCGGTCAAAATCGCCTGCCCCAGCGCCAGTGGCGTGGTCGCTTCGTTGCCGGCGTAATGGTAGGTGCCCCACAGCGGCGCGCTGCAATCGAGCTGCTTGAGCACCGACAGGATCACCCGGGCAGCGTCATCGACCGGCGTCGGGTTGCCGCGGCGGTCATCTGCCAGCAGCAATTCCTGAGGTTGTTCGGCCCGGGTCAGGAAACGGCCCAGTGCCCCATCGACGCTTTCATCGAGCAGCCAGCCAAAGCGCAGCAGCACATGTTGCGGGCACGCCGCCCGCACGCTCTGCTCGATGCGCCACAGGGCCTGGCCACGCAGGCCGAGCGGCACCGGCTCGTCTTTCTCGCTGTAGGCCGTGGCCCGCGACCCGTCGAAAACCCGGTAGCTCGAAGGCTGCACCAAGGTGATCTGGTGGTGCTGGCACAACTCTGCCAGCCGCTCCACCGCCCGCTCTTGCTGAGCCAGGCGTTGTTCGCTGACCGACTCGGCCTGGAACCAGTCGAAGTAATAGGCCAGGTTGACCAAGGCATTGGGGCGGTGATCGTCGAGCAGCTGAGTGAGGCTGGCCGGGTCCCAGCCGTTCTCCGGCGGGCGCGGTGCCAGGAATGCAATGTCCTCTTCAGCCCCGAGACGAATCAGCGCTTGCCCGAGGGCATTGCCACCACCCAACAGCATTAGGCGCATACGCATAGAGTCAGCAGATCCGGAGAGGTTGATTGAGGGAAAGGGGTCATTTTGCGGTTTCCGGGCGGGGAAGTCCAACCCTAGGCTGGGATGAACTTGCACAGCCCATTCCTACCACTGCATGAGAAATGCCCTACACAGCGCATGAGCCTGGTCCTGCATCACAACTGAAAAAAGCCTGGCTTAATAATTCGCAGATCCAGAAAAAACCCGACAAAACCTACATACAAGAAAAAATAATGACAGGACGTTATCGCGATAACCTTGCCTGAAATACTGCACTTTAGATTCCACCTGCAGTTCGATCAGCACCTTGATTTAACACTGCAATAGGGCAGTTACCAGTTCGCCCTTCTTCATAAGGCCTGCAAGCCCAAACAGCGCTGCTGATCAACAACAGCCAGACGCTTCACGCACCTGAAATTATCCTGGATAACCGGCGCCTATTGGTACGCTTGGTTGCAAGGAGGCACCGAGTGGAAGTTGAAGTTTCTACACTGATAATTCTCGCGGTTGTCGCATTGCTCGCTGGTTTTTTTGATGCCATTGCAGGGGGCGGGGGAATGCTAACGCTGCCCGCGCTGTTCATCGTAGGCATTGACCCACTGGCTGCAATGGCCACCAACAAACTGCAAGCGTCGTCGGCAAGCGTTTCTGCAGTGTGGGCATTTGCACGCAAGCGCATGATTGATTGGCGAGCTGGCTTGCCCATGGCCATTCTGTCATTTGCAGGCGGTGCGGCGGGCGCATTATCGATCAGCCTGCTCGACAGAGCATTTCTGCAAGCATGCGTACCTGTCTTGTTGATCGCAGTCGCTGGCTACTTCGCACTCAGCCCCAAGCTCAACGAGCAAGAACGCAAACGTAGAGTATCGACAGCCTGCTTCGCGGCAACGATTGTGCCGCTGATCGGTTTCTATGATGGGATCTTTGGCCCAGGCACCGGCTCATTCTTCATGGTTGCGTTCACTGTATTGCTCGGGCAGAACATCTTGCAGGCGGTATGCAACAGCAAGTTGCTCAACGCATCCTGCAACCTGGGAGCACTATCGGTGTTCGTGCTGAGTGACTCGATCATCTGGCACTTGGCACTGACAATGGCAGCATGCGCCATCATCGGTGCACAAGCAGGCGCGCGCTGCGCGCTGCACTTCGGGCCACGCCTGATCAAACCCTTGCTGATTACAGTGTGCTGCCTGATGGCAACCAAGCTCCTGCTCAGCGATAACAACCCAATCGGAGAATGGGTCAGGCAATGCTGGATACAGCTCATCAGTCCAGGGCAGGTGTATTAAATGCTGCTTTAAGTAGCGAGCGAGAGGTTACTCGATCTCGAACAAGCCATTACTCAACGGCCCCACACTCAACCGCTCGCGCACGTCGTCATCGATACGCGGGTCATCCGGCCGGTACAGCTTGACCTGGCGATAGGCATTGATGCGGTTGATCTCTTCGCCCAGGTACTCCCACACCAC
This sequence comes from Pseudomonas sp. LAIL14HWK12:I7, assembly GCF_000483465.1. Classification (NCBI taxonomy): domain Bacteria; kingdom Pseudomonadati; phylum Pseudomonadota; class Gammaproteobacteria; order Pseudomonadales; family Pseudomonadaceae; genus Pseudomonas; species Pseudomonas sp. LAIL14HWK12:I7. The sequence goes on along the minus strand of NZ_AXYZ01000016.1, from coordinate 39,143 downwards.
TCGGGTGCAGGCCGGGTTGCGGCGGTCGCCGCTGGAAACGCCGGTCTTCAGGCCGTTCAGGCGGGTGATGCGGCTCTTGAAGCTGGGGATGAGAATGGTCTGGCTCATCTCGTTAAGGGTCAGCGACTCGTAGTCGATCAAGAACATCCGGTCCTGCAACTGGAACGCCGCGCCCAAGTAGCGGCAACGCACCTCGGCATGCAGGTCGGTGGCACTGCTGCGCTCCTGACGCTCCTGGCGCTCGAACAGGAAGCGGCCGCGCTCTTCACGCAGATGCACCAGCGATAGCAGGATCGACCCCGGTACCGACATGCAGTTGGAGTACTCGAAGTAATAGCCGCAGTAGCGCGACAGGTTGCCCGCGTGCTCGTGCAAGGGGCGGAACAACTCGCTGATCGGGTCGCTTGGCTGTTCCGCCACCGCCGACACACGGGCGCCGATCAGCCGAGCGAACTGCTCGGGCGGCTGGTTCAGCTCGTAATCCTCGACACCGAAGAAATCGCCGATGCGTTTGAGGTTGAAAGCCGTCGGACGGCTCTGGCCGCTGAGGTACTTGTTGAACTGCGCGCGGTTGATCGACAGCTGCCGGCAAACTTCCGAGATAGAGCGGTAGTGGCTGCAGGCCAGTTTGAGGTTGGTAGCGAAATGATCGCTCATGTTCAGAATCCAGGTGACGCGAATGGCGCAAGTGTAGCATCAAGTCGCATCAAGTCAGAGCAACCCGCGAAATTGTAACCACTCTTGTCATAGCCAAACATGCGCCCCAACGATAGCGGTGCGCCTGCCGTCCGCTGGTCATTCCACACGAAGAATAAGAATCGAGGTCATTTTAATGCTCGAAGTACTCAACGATTTCCTTTCAGGGAAACTCCTCATCGTGTTGATCGTCGGTCTCGGCGGTTACTTCACCATCCGCTCGCGGTTCGTCCAGTTCCGCCATTTTGCCCACATGTTCGGTGTGTTCAAGGAATCGCTGCGTGGCCAGGCAGGCCAGCTGAGTTCCTTCCAGGCCCTGATGCTGAGCCTCGCCGGCCGCGTTGGCGCCGGTAACATCGCCGGTGTTGGCATTGCCGTGACCCTCGGCGGCCCAGGCGCGGTCTTCTGGATGTGGGTCACCGCGCTGGTGGGCATGTCCAGCAGCTTCTTCGAATGCACGCTGGCCCAGGTCTACAAACGCGCAGACGGTGACGGCCTGTACCGTGGTGGCCCGGCCTACTACATCCAGCACGGCCTGAAGCGCAAGAACATGGCCATCGTGTTCTCGATCCTGCTGCTGGTCACCTACGGCTTCGCCTTCATTGGCCTGCAGTCGTACACCGTGACCCACTCGCTGCAGAACGCCTTTGCCTTCGACCCTAAGCACACCGGTATCGTCCTGGCCGTGCTGCTGGCCATCACCTTCCTCGGTGGCATCAAGCGCATCGCCGCCGTGTCTGACCTGTTGGTACCGGTCAAGACGCTGGCCTACATCGGCGTGACGCTGTACGTGATCGGCACCCAGATCGAGCACGTGCCTGCCATGCTGGAAACCATCTTCAAGAGCGCCTTCGGCCTCGACCCTGCGTTCGGCGGCCTGCTGGGCAGTGCCATCGTCATGGGCGTGAAGCGTGGCGTATTCGCCAACGAAGCGGGCCTGGGCAGTGCGCCCAACGTCGCTGCCGTGGCGGCCGTGAAGCACCCGGGCGCGCAAGGCGTGGTCCAGGCGTTCAGCGTGTTCCTCGACACCTTCGTGATCTGCACCTGCACCGCGCTGCTGATCCTGCTGTCGGGCTTCTACACCCCAGGCTTCGAAGGTGACGGCATCGTCCTGACCCAAAACTCGCTGGCCGCCGTGGTCGGTGACTGGGGGCGCCTGTTCGTCAGCGTCGCGCTGTCGCTGTTCGTCTTCACCTGCATCCTCTACAACTACTACTTGGGCGAAAACAGCCTGCAGTTCCTGACCCGCAACCGTGCCGTGCTGATGCTGTTCCGCGGCCTGGTGCTGGCGCTGGTGGTGTGGGGTTCGATGCAGGACCTGTCGACCGTGTTCGCCTTCGCCGACATCACCATGACCTGCCTGGCCTTCGTCAACCTGGTCGCCCTGGCCCTGCTGTTCAAGGTCGGCCTGCGGGTGATGCGCGACTACGATGATCAGCGCAAGGCTGGCATCAAGCAGCCAGTGTTCGATTCGGCCAAGTTTGCCGACCTGGACCTGGACCGCAATGCCTGGCCTGCCAATACGCAGGCCGAAACAGCCGCTGACAAAGCCGTGGGCCAAGCCCAGCTTCAGCGCTGATATCCTGCCCTGCCCAGCCGCCCCACCTGCGGGCGGCTTTTCTTTCTCCGCTTACCGCCTCGGATGATCTCCATGCGCGCAGTAAAGAATCTTCTCGTCCTCTACACCGGGGGCACCATCGGCATGCTCGAAACCCCTGAAGGCCTGGCGCCAGCGGGTGGTTTCGAGGCGCGGATGCGCGAGCATTTCGCCCAGATGGCCGATGCACCCCAACTGCACTGGACACTGCAGGAAATGAACCCGCTGCTCGACAGCGCCAACATGCAGCAGCACAACTGGCTGGCCATGCGCGATGCCATCGTCGAGGCGGTGGACGTTGCCGGCCATGATGCGGTGCTGGTCCTGCATGGCACCGACACCCTGGCTCACAGCGCCGCGGCGTTGTCGTTCCTGCTGCTTGGCTTGCCGGTGCCGGTGCTGTTGACCGGCTCGATGTTGCCGGCCGGTGCACCGGGCAGCGATGCCTGGGACAACCTGTGCGGCGCCCTGCGCCAGTTCGAACAAGGCCTGGAAAACGGCGTGCAGCTGTACTTCCACGGGCAGTTGCTGCACGGCTGCCGGGCCTCGAAACTGCGCAGCGAGGCCTTCGATGCCTTTGCCGCGCTGCCGCGCCATCGCGACGGTGAGCGTGCCACCACCCTGCCCGCCGAGCTTGGCTACCAGCACCCGCGCCAGCCGGTCAACCTGGCGGTGATGCCGGTGTTCCCTGGCTTGCAGGCCGGGCATCTGCGGGCAGTGCTCGACAGCGGCGTGCAAGGTTTGCTGCTGGAGTGCTACGGCAGCGGCACAGGGCCCTCGGATGACCAGGCATTGCTGGACGTACTGCAAGCGGCGCGTCAGCGGGGTGTGGTGCTGGTTGCGATCAGCCAGTGCCCGGAAGGGTCGGTGGTGTTCGATACCTATGCGGCGGGTAACCGCCTGCGTGGCGCTGGCCTGGTCAGTGGCGGCGGCATGACCCGTGAGGCAGCGCTGGGCAAACTGTTTGCGCTGCTGGGGGCTGGGTTGGGTGCAGAAGCTGCTGAGCAGTGGTTTGCGCTGGACCTCTGTGGAGAGCGGGCTTAAGCGTCACGCTTTCGGGCCTCTTCGCGGGTAAACCCGCTCCCACAGGTACTGCACACGTCTCAAGAACTGTAAAGCCCCTGTGGGAGCGGGTTTACCCGCGAAGAGGCCCTAAAGGGAGAAGTTAATGGCGGAAGGCAGCGGGAGTCGAACCTGCCCGGGAACGGCTGCCGTCCCCAACCGGGTTTGAAGCCCGGCCGCGCCACCGGGCGCGATTGCCTTCCTTGAACTCAGTGCCTGGCCTGCTGCTGGGCCAGGGCGCTGTCGGCGCGGATGTAACGCTGGTCGGCCACCCGGCGGGTCAGGCCGATGCGGTCGAAATACTCAAGAATCTGCACACTGCGCTTGCGACCGATGCCCAACATATCGCGAAACGCAGCCACCTGCACTACCGGCGCTTCACTCACCTGGCCAAGCAGCAGCGCGGCCATGCGCTGTACCGTCGCTGCCGGGTAGAACAGGTCCCGCACCACCTGGTGCACCAGGCCCAGCCTGGCCAGCTTGCGCATCAGCAAGCGCACATCCGTTTCGGCGCAGCCCAATTCACTGGCTAGCGTCCGCACCCACGGCGGGTCGTACTGCCCTTCCAGCAAGCGGGGTTCCAACCGCGCCCATAGCGCGTTATCGGCCTCACTCAATTGCACCTTGTGATCGGGCAGGTGCAACCACGGGCCGCTGCTGGCAACCTGCCCCTCATCAAGCAATTCATCCAGCAGGCTGACAAACGCCGGACGCTCCAGCGGCAAGGCAGCAAAGCGCCGTAAACGGTCGCGGTCCGGGCCGAGTTGGTCGGGCTCCTGCTGATGAAACAGTGCCAGCCGCTCCAGCACCTGCTGCTTCAACGCATCCCACGTCGCACGAGCAAATAGCAACGGCCCCTGGCGTGTGGCAATCACTAGAACATTCGCGGGCAACTGCCAGCTCGCACGCAGGCGGTTGAACTGCCGCTCCAGCCGCTGCGGGTCGAGCCCTGCGGGCGCGGCATCCAGCAAAGCGGGTAACGCTTGCTCCAGGCCCTCGGCATCACGCAGCACCTGCAACTGGCGCAGCCGCGCCTCGCTGCGACGCTGCCGACTGGGCGCAAACGGGTCAAGCACCCACCCGCCCCCCAGCGTGCGCTGGGCGCGCTGGTCGCGCAGCACCAGCCGGTCGCCATGCACGGCCTGCAGCGGCGCGTTGAGTAGCAACTGGGCAAACATGCGCTGGCCGGCCAGCAGTGCCTCACCTTCGAGCAGCGCCACGCGGGCGGTCACATCCTGAGTGCCGAGGTGGACGTGCACAGCGCTGAAGTGCTCGAACGGGCGGGTTTCTCCCGCCAGCAACGTCAGCTCGATATCGACCCGAACGCTGGGTGCGTGCAGCCATTCGGGCACCAGCCAGTCACCCCGGTGTACCTGTTCGACGGCCAACCGTTCGGCAGCGATGTTCAGCGCCACCCGCTGGCCCGCTTCGGCCATCAGCGCGGCCTGGCTCTGGGCATGCAGGCCGCGCACCCGCACGGGTTTGCCAGCCTTGCCCAACAACAGGGTGTCGCCCGCACTGACCTGGCCGGCCAATGCCGTGCCGGTGACCACCACGCCGGCGCCAGACACCGCGAAGGCGCGGTCGATGGCCAGGCGAAAACCGCCGCGCACACTGCGCTGCCGCACCCGCCCTTGCGCCTGCAGCAGTGCCTGGCGCAATGCCTCCACACCCTCGCCCGTGATGCTCGACAGGGCAAACTGCGAGGCCCCCACATACGGCCCCGGCGCCAGCAGCGCGGCGATCTGCGCGTGCACTTCGGCCAGGCGCGCCGGCGCTACCCGGTCGCATTTGCTGACCGCCACTAACGCCTGAGGAATGCCCAGCAACTCGATGATCGCCAGGTGCTCGCGGGTTTGCGGCATGACGCCGTCGTCCGCAGCCACCACCAGCAACACCAGGTCGATGCCGTGCGCCCCTGCCAGCATGTTGTGGATAAAGCGCTCATGGCCCGGCACATCGATGAAACCGGTCAGTGGCGCACCTTCGGCCAGTGCGGCATAGCGATAGCCGAGGTCGATGGTCATGCCGCGTTCGCGTTCTTCCTGACGGTGGTCGCCAGCCTGCCCGGTCAAGGCCTGCAGCAGCGCCGTCTTGCCGTGGTCGATATGGCCGGCGGTACCGACGATCACTGCACCGGCCCCAGTTGCAGGGCAGGCAGTTGCGCCAGCCACTGGGCTTCATCGTCCAACTGGCGCAGGTCGAGCCACAGCGCATCGTCGTCGATACGCCCCAGCACCGGTACCGGTAACTCGCGCAAGGCGCGCTCCAGCACATGCAGGCTGCGCCCGCGCAGCTTCTTCGACACCTGCGGGCGCAGGCACAGCGCGGCGCTGGGCAGGCGCGCCACCGGCTGGCTGCCGCTGCCGATCATGCCCAGTGCCGGCTCCACACTGACCGCCCATTGCCCATCGAGGCGGGCTTTGAGTTCGGGCGCCAGGCGCTCGGCCTGGGCCTGGATCTCGGCCTGGCTGCGGGTCAGCAGGCGCAGGCTGGGCAAGCGCTCGGCCAGCCGGTCCGGGTTGCGGTACAGCGCCAGCACCGCTTCAAGGGCGGCGAGGGTGATCTTGTCGACGCGCAGCGCACGTTTGAGGGGGTTCTTCTTGATCTTGGCGATCAGGTCCTTGCGCCCGACGATGATCCCGGCTTGTGGCCCGCCAAGCAGCTTGTCGCCGCTGAAGGTGACGATATCGGCGCCATCTGCCAGTGCCTGGCGGACGGTCGGTTCGGCGGGCAGGCCCCAGCGGGTAAGGTCAAGCAAACTGCCGCTGCCCAGGTCTTCGAGCAGCGGCAGTTCATGTTGATGGGCAATGCGCGCCAGCTCGGCGGTAGGCACCTGGGTCGTGAAGCCCTGGATGCTGTAGTTGCTGCAGTGCACGCGCATCAGCAGGCCGGTGCGCGGGCCGATGGCGGCCTCGTAGTCGCGCGCATGGGTACGGTTGGTGGTCCCGATCTCGTGCAGCCGTACGCCTGCACGGGCCATGATGTCGGGGATACGAAAGGCCCCGCCGATCTCGATCAGCTCGCCTCGGGAGATGATGCCCTCCTTGCGCGCCCCCAGGCTGTTCAGCGCCAGCAGCACGGCTGCGGCATTGTTGTTGACCACGGTGACGGCTTCGGCACCGGTCAATTCGCGGATCAGGCCTTCGATCAGGTCGTCACGGTCGCCGCGCTTGCCGGTGGCCAGGTCGAACTCCAGGTTGAGCGGGTAACGGGCGGCGGTCTGCATGGCGTCGATGGCCTCTTCCGGCAACAGAGCGCGGCCGAGGTTGGTGTGCAGCACGGTGCCGGTGAGGTTGAACACCCGGCGGACCTGGCTGCGTTGCTGGGTAGCCAGGCGCTCGCCAGTGCGACCGAGCAGTACCTCTGCGGCCAACTCGGCGGTGTTGAGTTGACCCAGATGGGCGGGCTCGCGCAGGTCGTCGAGCAGTTGGCGCAGGGTGGCGAGCACAGCGTCGCGGCCGTGGCGGTCGATCAGCGGGAGGCAGGCCGGATGACGCAGGAGGGTGTCGATGGAAGGCAGGCGTGGGGTGTCGTTGGCGAGGCTTGAAGACATCAGGTACTACCTTCAGATGATCCGTTGTCTGTTCTGGCCCTTTCGCGGGGCAAGCCCGCTCCCACAGAGAACTTGCTGGTTCCGAATACAGCGAAGTACCTGTGGGAGCGGGCTTGCCCCGCGAAGGGCGCGACTCGATCTTGCAGTGTAGACACTCACCCGCCACCCGGCGCCAGCAGCAGGTTTGGCGCCAGGCGATGAAACCCTTCCTCATCCAGCCGGATATCCAGCGCCAGGCTGGCCAGGTCATCGGCCAGCGCCTCGGCAGCGGCATCGTTCTCCAGATAATGCTGCTTCAGGTAGGTGTTGCACCCCGGGCAACACTCAGCCTGCAACGGCGCCTTGCCCGGCGCATGGCGATCATCCTCCAAGCTGGTATAGCGCAGGTCCTTGCTCGACTCGCAGTACACGCACTTGACCCGCACCACATGCCACTCGCAGGCACACAACGAGCAGGCCAGGTAACGCAGGCCGTTATGCTTGCCACGGTTACGCACCACACCGGCCAACGCCGGCGACCCGCAGGCCGGGCATTGGGCCAAGCTGCCGGCCGGCTTGAGCTCGCAAGCCGGCAGCGCCAGCAGCCAATAGGACCAGGCGGCTTGCAGCGCCGCGCCCAGAAACGGCACAAACGCGGCCGGCACGGCATCGAACTGCCCTGCCAGCAACGCGATACCCCAACCCTTGCGCTGGCCGTCGTCACTGTTGCGCAGTGCCTGCAGCGCTTCGGCCAACGGCCCTTTGGCCGCTTCACCGAACTGATCGAGCAACGCCTGCAGCCAGACCAGCCACGGCCCTTCGCGCACCAGGCTGTCAGCTGCCAGCGGCGGCAGCCCATGACTTATGCACAGGCGCTGGCGGTCTTCGGCCACAGGCAAAGCACCAGGCGGGTTATCCACAAGCCTCTGCTGGATGTGACACAGCCGCGCGATCAGCCACAGGTAATCGCCAAGGGCATTATCTTCAGCGAGCAGCTCCAGCCGCTCGGCACGCAGGGCGAACAAGCCCTTGGGTGGCAGGTGCAAAAAGGGTGGCGCCACCGCCGAGGCCTCGATCTGCCCGGGTACGAGTATCGTACTCATGTACTCATCCTTCTTTACGTCCGTGATCACCTGGCTGCTTGTCGCCGGTCACCTCGCGGTACCACAGCTCATGATGTTTGCGGGCCCAGGCGCGGCTGACCCAGCCATGCAGCATGGCGCCAATGGAGCCCTTGATCCAGATACCGGCGTAGATGTGCACAATGATGCTAAGGATGAGCACAAAACCCGCCAGCGCATGCAGCAAGGTAGCCAGGCGAATGGAGCCGATATCGAAGAAATGGCTGAAGTACGCGCGCCAGATGACCACACCGCTCAGCAACAGCACCAGCATGCACAGCAGCAGCGTCCAGAACAGCAGCTTCTGCCCGGCGTTGTACTTGCCAATGGGCGGCACGCCGTCTTCACGGTTGACCATCACCCGGTCGATGCGGCGCAGCCACAGGCGGTCGTTGGCGGTGATGAAGTTGGCGCGCCAGAAACGCACCACCAGGCCGAGGAAGAACACGAACATGGCCACGCCCATGAACGGGTGCAGGATGCGTGTCCACGGCCCACCGCCGAACAGGTGGCTTAGCCAGAACAGGGCCGGATGGAACAGCGCCAGCCCAGACAGCCCGGCCATGAAAAACAGAATGGCGACAATCCAGTGGTTGGTCCGCTCGTTGGCGTTGTAACGCAGGATAGGCTTGTTGTGGTTCATGGCCGTTGCTCCCCTTGCCCACCGGGCTGCTTCGGATCGTACACATGCACCGCAGGGTCCACCTGGTGCACGCTGTCATCAGGCGGCGTGGGGTGCTCGTCCTCTTCGACCCGCTGCGGGCCAACCCGCACATAGTGGAAGAACCCTGCCAGCACCGCCGCGCCCATGGCCAGCAGCGCCAGCGGCTTGGTGAAGCCCTTCCACAAACCTACCAGCGGGCTGATCACCGGCTGGTCCGGCAGGCCGGCGTACAGCCGAGGGGTGTCGGCATGGTGCAGCACGTACATCACGTGGGTGCCGCCGACGCCGTCCGGGTCGTACAGCCCGGCGTTGTCGTAGCCACGTGACTTGAGGTCGACGATGCGCTCGGCGGCATGCACCTTCATCTCGTCCTTGCTGCCGAAAACGATCGCCCCGGTCGGGCAGGTTTTCACACAGGCCGGCTCCAGCCCCACGCTCACCCGGTCGGAACACAGCGTGCACTTGTACGCCTTGTGGTCCTTCTGCGAGATGCGCGGGATGTTGAACGGGCAGCCGGTGATGCAGTAGCCGCAACCGATGCAGTGGTCCTGGTTGAAATCGACGATACCGTTGGCGTGCTTGATGATCGCCCCCGGGCTCGGGCAGGCTTTCAGGCAACCGGGGTCGGCGCAGTGCATGCAGCCATCCTTGCGGATCAGCCACTCCAGGTTGCCGTCGTCGCGCTCGTGCTCGGTGAAGCGCATCAGAGTCCAGGTCTCGGCGGTGAGGTCCTGGGGGTTGTCGTAGGTGCCGTGGTTGTGGCCAACCTCGTCACGCAGCTCGTTCCACTCCGAACAGGCCACCTGGCAGGCCTTGCAGCCGATGCACTTGGTGGTGTCGATCAGCTTGGCGACTTCCTCCTGCTGGCGTACCGAAGGCGGCACGGTGGTGGTGGCCGAGCGGGCGATGATGTCTTGGCTGGCCATCAGAGTTTCTCCACTTTGACGAGGAACGACTTGGACTCCGGCGTCTGGGTGTTGCCATCACCCAGGAACGGCACCAGGGTGTTGGTCAGGTAGCCGTGCCGGGTCGCCCCGGTGAAGCCCCAGTGCAACGGGATGCCGATCTGGTGCACGGTCTGGTTGTTGACCTGCAGCGGGCGAATCCGCTTGGTCACCACCGCCACCGCGTCGATATGCCCGCGCTTGCTCGACACCCGCACCCGGTCACCTGCCTTGATGCCCTTCTCGTTCGCCAGCACCTCGCCGATCTCGACAAACTGCTCGGGCTGGGCGATCGCGTTGAGCCGGCAATGCTTGCTCCAGAAGTGGAAGTGCTCGGTCAGCCGGTAGGTGGTCGCCGCGTAAGGGAATTCATCATGGGTGCCGAGGCTGTCCCACACCGAATCGAAGATCCGCCCGGCCGGGTTGCTGGTGGCCTTCTTGTTCTGCGGGTGCAGCGGGTTGATGCCGATCGGCGTTTCGAACGGCTCGTAGTGCTCGGGGAACGGGCCTTCGGCCATCTTGTCGATGGCAAAGAACCGCGCCACGCCCTCGGGGTTCATGATGAACGGGTTCATCCCAGCTTCCGGTGGGGAGTCGACCTTGAAGTCGGGCACATCGGTACCGGTCCAGGCTTTGCCGTTCCACCACACCAGGCGTTTTTTCTCTGGGTCCCATGGCTTGCCTTGCGGGTCGCTGGAGGCACGGTTGTAGAGGATGCGGCGGTTGGCCGGCCAGGCCCAGGCCCAGTTCTGCACCTGGTGCATGCCGTACGGGTCGCTGTTGTCGCGGCGTGCCATCTGGTTGCCTTGCTCGGTCCAGCAGCCGGCGAAAATCCAGCAACCCGAAGCGGTACTGCCGTCGTCCTTGAGCTGGCCGAAGCCCGACAACTGTTGCCCGCCCTTGAGCACCGCGCCGGTCGGGTCGGTGACGTCGGTTACCGCCCAGCCGTTCATTTCCTTGGCCAACTCCTCCGGGGACGGCTCTTCAGGGACCTTGTACGGCCAGCTGATGTTCATCAGCGCATCGGGGTAAGCGCCGCCCTCAGCCTGGTAGCGTTGGCGCAGGCGCAAGAACAGCTCGCTCATGATGTGCACATCGGTGCGGGTCTGGCCCGGGCCGTCGGCACCTTTCCAGTGCCATTGCAGCCAGCGGCTGCTGTTGACCAGCGAGCCGTCCTCCTCGGCAAAACACGTGGTGGGCAGGCGGATCACTTCGGTCTGGATATTGGCCGTGTCGACGTCGTTGAACGGCCCGGCATTGCGCCAGAACTCCGAGGTTTCGGTGGCCAGCGGGTCCATGATCACCAGCCACTTGAGCTTGCCTAGCGCGGCGGTGACACGGTTCTTGTCCGGCAACGCGGCAATCGGGTTGAAGCCTTGGCAGATGTAGCCGTTGACCTTGCCCTGGCCCATCATCTCGAACATGCGCAGCACGTCGTAGGCCGGCACATCGAGCTTGGGTAGCCAGTCGTAGCCCCAGTTGTTTTCCGCCGTGGCATTGGCGCCATACCAGGCCTTCATCAGGCTGACGTGGAACTTGCCGTAATTCTGCCAGTAGGACAGCTGCCCAGGGCGCAGCGGCTTGGAGGCACGCTTGTCGATGAACGCGGCGTAGTCTTGCTCGGCATCACCGGCCAGGGTCAGGTAACCCGGCAGCGAGTTGGACAGCAGGCCGAGGTCGGTCAGGCCTTGGATATTGGAGTGCCCACGCAAGGCGTTGACCCCACCACCCGGCATGCCGACGTTACCCAGCAACAGCTGCACCATCGCCGCACTGCGGATGATCTGCGCGCCGATCGAGTGCTGGGTCCAGCCCAGTGCGTAGAGAATCGTCATGGTCTTGCCCGGTACCGAGCAGGTGGCGATCTCTTCCCAGATTTTCATCATGGCGTCCTGCGGCATGCCACAGGTCATGCTGGCCAGCTCCGGGGTGTAGCGGCTGTAGTGCTGCTTCATCAGCTGGAACACGCAACGCGGGTGCTGCAAGGTCGGGTCGACATTGGCAAAGCCGTCCTCACCCAGCTCGTAGCCCCAACCGGACTTGTCGGCGTACACGCGCTTGGCCGCGTCGTAGCCGCTGAACAGCCCGTCCTCAAAGCCATAGCCTTCTTTGACGATGAACGACACGTCGGTGTAGTTGCGCACGTATTCGTGCTGGATCTTGTCGGTGCTCAGCAGGTAATTGATCAGCCCGCCCATGAAGGCGATGTCGCTGCCGGTGCGGATGGGCGCGTAGTAGTCCGCCACCGAGGCGGTACGGGTAAACCGCGGGTCGACCACGATCAGCCGCGCCTTGTTGTGCGCCTTGGCTTCGGTCACCCACTTGAAGCCGCACGGATGCGCTTCTGCTGCGTTGCCCCCCATCACCAGGACCAGATTCGCGTTGGCGATATCGGACCAATGGTTGGTCATGGCACCACGGCCGTACGTCGGGGCAAGACTTGCCACCGTCGGGCCATGTCAGACACGTGCTTGGTTATCGAACCCCAGCATGCCTGTTGCACGAACAACCTTGTGGGTCAGGTAGCCGGCCTCGCTGGAGGCGGCGGAGGCGGCGAGAAAACCGGTGGTAAGCCAGCGGTTGACGGTTTGCCCCTGGGCGTTCTTCTCGATGAAGTTGGCATCGCGGTCCTGCTTCATCAGGTCGGCGACGCGGTCGAGCGCCTCGTCCCACTCCACCCGCACCCACTCCTTGCTGCCCGGCTTGCGCACCTCGGGGTACTGCAGGCGGCTTGGGCTGTGGATAAAGTCCAGAAGGCCCGCGCCTTTCGGGCACAGGGTGCCGCGGTTGACCGGGTGGTCGGCGTCGCCTTCGATATGGATGATGTTCTGTTTGACGTTCTTGCCCGCATCACCCTGGCTGTACATGATCAGGCCGCAGCCGACCGAGCAGTAGGGGCAGGTGTTGCGGGTCTCTTTGGTGTGCGCCAGCTTGAAGTGACGCACCTGCTCGGCGAAGGCCGGCGTCGGGGCCATGCCCAACGCCGCCAGGCTCGAGCCTCCAAGGCCGACAGCGGCGACCTTGAAGAACTGCCGACGGTTGAGGTCCATCGTGCACTCCTGATCAGGTGGTGGACGCGCGGAACATGGCCGGCGCCTCTTGGTAGTCACGGTGGCGGGTTTTTGATGGCCGCCGATAGGTAAGACTAGTCAAGAATCGGGAAGGTGCTATGACAGGGGTCAGGGGGTGCTCCTCTCAACATCTTCAGCGCCTGTGAGATCGAGCGCCGCCCGCGCGGCGCTTCGCAGCACAAGGCTGCTCCTACATCTGTTTCGGGCCAGTTATGCCTGATGCATTGGCGCGCGGCCCCTTGGCGCCCGCCTCGATATCGCGTCGTACAAGCAAGGCGGTCGCGCGCAAATGCCACAGGCCTCATTGGCCCGAAACAGATGTAGGAGCAGCCTTGTGCTGCGAAGCGCCGCGCGGGCGGCGCTCGATCTCATAAGCGCCGAAAATGTTACGGCGAACACCCTGCGCGCGCCCCTCTATCAAGCAGCGCCCAACGGCCTGGGCAGATTACGCACCACATTCAGTGCAGCACTGCTCTGCGCCACCGGCATGATTTCGAGGGTGTTGATATTCACATGCGCGGGCTGCTCGGCGATCCACGCCACCGTAGCCGCGATATCCTCCGGCAGGATGGCTTCCACGTCGCGGTACAGCGCCTCCACCGCGTCCAGGTCGCCCTTCAGGCGCACCACCGAAAAGTCCGTGCCCGAGCACAGGCCCGGCTCGATATTGCTCACCCGCACGCGGGTACCGGCCAGGTCGGCACGCAGGTTGAGGCTGAACTGGCGCACGAATGCCTTGCTGGCGCCATACACGTTGCCGCCTGGATAGGGATAGGTGCCGGCAATCGAGCCGATGTTGATGATCATCCCGCTGTCTGCTTCCACCATCTGCGGCAGGATCTTGTGGGTGACCATGGCCAGCCCGGTGATGTTTGTATCGATCATCCGCTGCCAATTCTCGGCGCTGCTGGCCTGGGCGCGATCGACCCCAAGCGCCAGCCCGGCGTTGTTGACCAACAGATCGATTTGCAGCGAGGCATCACGAATCTGCTCGACAGCCGTTTCAAGCGACGCAGGGTCGGTGACATCCAGCGCCAAGGGGATGAAGTTGACCCCCAGCTCACCCTCCAGCGCCTGCAGTTTGTCCATGCGCCGGGCGCCACCGATCACACGGTAGCCCTTGGCAATCAACGTACGGCAGATGGCTCGGCCAAACCCCGAGGAGGCGCCGGTTACGAATGCGGTTTTCATCAGTTATCTCCGAGTAGGTAGGTCAAACCAGGTACTTCACGCCCAGGCTGGTGAACAGGCACAGCATCGAGAACACCAACACTTTGCGCACCACGTCGTTGCCTTTGCGCAAGGCCAGGGCACTGCCCATGTGGTTGCCGAGAATGTTGCAGGCCACCAGTGGCAGGGCCAGCAGGTACACAACCTTGCCGGCCATGATGAACGCCACCAGCGCGCCGATGTTGGAGGCGAAGTTGAAGGTCTTGGAGTTGGCCGAGCTGGAGACCAGGTCCATGCGCAGCAGGTAATGGAAAGCGATGATGAACATGCTGCCGGTGCCTGGGCCGAAGAAGCCGTCATAGAAGCCGATGGTCAGGCAGGTCAACGGCACCACGGTGTAGAGCGTGCGCGGGGACAGCTCGCGCTCCTCGACCGGTCGGTCTTTGGGGGTGAGGAAGATCAGGATGCCGAACGGGATCAGCGCCAGGATGATCTTGCCCACGGTCTCCTGGGAGATCGACACGATCAGGTGCGCCCCCAGATAAGCACCGAGCAACGAGAACGGCACCCCGACCAGCGCCACCTTCCAAACCATCTTGCTGTTGGCCAGAAAGTTGCGGATGGCGGCCAGCGTGCCGAGTGTGCTCACCAGTTTTTCTTGCCCGAGAGCCACCTGAGGCGGCATGCCCACTAACAGAAACCCAGGGACCAGGAACAACCCGCCGCCACCGGCAATGCTGTCGACGAAGCCTGCAATGAACGCGATCGCCCCCAGCATCAGGATCGCCAGCAGCCAGTGTTCCGCCCAGAAAGCGCCTAACAGTTCCATATCGTTACTTCCATCGAGTCGTTGAGAAAGATCAGGAGCGCACTTCGTAGAGGTGGTCCGCACGGGCGAAATGCACTCGGTTCAGGTCGTTGACCGCGAACAGGCGCAACAGCCAGCGGTCGGCACCGTCGTTCTGCGGCTCGAAGCCATCACGGGCATGCAACACACGCTGATTCTTGAAAATCATGAAGTCGCCCGGCAGCAGCAGGTGTGGCTCGTCGAAGCGGCGGGTCTCCAGTACACCGCGCAAGCTGGCCAGGGCTTGCTCGGCACGCAGGTTCAGGCCGTGGGTGTTCTCGCTGTCGAAACGGCACAACCACTCGCCGGCATTGCCATGCGCCAGCACGGGCAACTCGGCGGTGCATCGCCGATTGGCGGTGAACGAGTCGGGGCGGCGGATTTCGAACTGAGGCAGGCAAAGCTCACGCACGGTGGCCGACGGCAGCGCCGCCACTACCGCATCGAGGTTGACCAGCGTTGTGCTGATGCGCGGGTCGCAGCGCATGCCAAAGAACGACAGGTATTCCGGGCAGCAGGAGGCCGTGCCGAGTGGTTCGGATGACAGCGGCAGGTCGGGGTTGTCGACGTGGTAGGAAAAACGCAGCCGCGAGCCGTGGGAGCTCTTGTGGCTGGATGAAGTGCGTGCCGGAATGACATGGCGGAACAGCCGGCCGTCGTTCTCCCCCTCATAAACGATCGGGTTGATGCCCATCAGGCTCTGCATGGTCAGGCTGACCAGGCAGGCAATCGGCGTGCTGCGCGGGCTGAGCACACCCGAGTACGGCGTAGGAGGTACGTCACGGTCGCGTGGGCAATTGCGCACGATCATGCTGGTCAGTTGCGGGTCTTCGACGAAACCACGAATCTGCTGGCACAGTGCGTTGCCCAGCACCTCCTGCGCCTGATCCTTGAGCTGAGGGTAGAGCTCTTTGCTGGTTTCAAAATCGAGGGGGGTATTGTTCAGCAAGATTTGCCAGGCACTTGAGGTTACCCAAGGCAGGCGGATCTCCAGTGAAGTCTGAGGCTCGGCTCCTTGTTGCAGGTGTGCGCTTTCCATTTCGAGTGATATTCCATTGAGCTAGCTTGAGGCCATTCGGTGTCGTGCTAAGCCGGGCAGAGGCGGCAGACGTTGTCTTTTTTTGAAGCCGTTCACAGCTGTGCGATGAGATAAGTGGAGCCAGGGCGGCACCCCGCAAATTGCATCGACTCAATCATTGTAATTACAAAAATAGAATCGACTCAATTTATTTCAACATAGCGCAAGCACATCGATTGCATCGATTCAATCAACTTATTGATTTCAAAAGATTTCTGGAAAAACCACTGAATTCCCTGAAGCAGTTCGCCGAGCTCTGCCGAAGCTGAAGGACCTTCAGTCGCTCATCTCGCCGGCAAAAGCCAGCTCAATCGATGTAATTTGCCTACAAGAAAACACAATTACTCCTATCAGACCTTTCGTGCTAGGCTTCCGCGTTCTTGCAGCCTTTGGTGCCATTTCTATGTGGGTTCCTCACTACAGCGACCTGGCGCAGCCGGTCTATCTGATGATCGCCGACGCCCTTGAACAGGACATCGGCAGCGGCCGACTGACCGCTGGCGATCGCCTGCCGACCCTCAAGGACTTGGCCGAATCATTGAACGTGACGCCTGGCACCATTGGGCGCGCCTATGACGAAGCCGCCAAACGGGGCCTGGTGGTGGGCGAGGTCGGCCGCGGCACCTTTGTGTTGCAGCAACGCCCGGCGCATGCGCCAGCCTCGGCAGCACGCCCCATGCCTGCGCCAGCCGAGCGCGAGAGTGGCCAGATCGACCTTTCGATCATCAAACCCAATGACGCGCACATGACCGACTGGTTGCGCGGGGCAATAAACGAACTGGCAGCTTCTCCCGACCTGGCCCAGGTGCTCGATTACGTCACCGAGGGTGGTCACGCGACGCACAAGCAGGCCGGTGCGGCCTGGATTCAACGCTGGCTACCCGAAGCGAACTGGCAGCAGGTGGTGCTGACCTCGGGCGCCCAACACGGGCTGCTGGTGGCCATCAGCAGTTTGTCCAAGAACGATGACGTCATCCTCTGCGAGTCATTCTGCTACCCGGGCATCATTTCCCTGGCGCACAGCATGGGGCGCCGCCTGCGCGGCGTGGCCATGGACGAGCACGGTTTAATTCCCGAGGTCTTGCGCGCGGCGTGCCTGGAACACCGCCCTTCCCTGCTGGTGTGCGTGACCACCCACCAGAACCCCACCAACTCGATCATGCCCCACGCGCGCCGTGAAGCCATCGCCGAGATCGCCCGCGAGTTCGACCTGTTCATCGTCGATGACGATATCTATGGCTTCCTTGAACCGGCCCCTGATTACAAACCGTTGGCGGCCTATGCCCCAGAGCGCTCGGTGTACCTGACCAGTTTGTCCAAAAGCGTGCTCCCCGCGCTGCGGATCGGTTACCTCTATGCCCCGCCCCAAACCCTTTCGCGGCTCTCGTCGATGGTGCGCAGCAGCGTCTGGATGCCCTCGCCGTTGATGGCGCAACTGGCCAGCAACCTGATCAACAGCGGCATGGCCGACCAACTGGTGCAGGTGCAGCAGGACGAAGCGGCCGCGCGCCAGCAAATGGCCCGCGAGATCCTGGGTAACTACAAGGTCCGCAGCCAGCCCAACAGTTTCCATCTTTGGCTGGAGCTGCCCGAGCCGTGGACCAGCGACGAATTTGCCAACCTGGCGCGCAACAATGGCGTCACCGTGGTCAGTGGCAGTCAGTTCCTGCCGGAGCGCAGCGCTGCAACCTGCGGCGTGCGTATCGCACTGATGACGCCAAGCCGCGCGGAGTTGGGCTTTGCCCTGACCAAGCTGGTCAGCTTGCTGGATTCGCCAGAGCCGCGACTTTTTTACTAGGGCCGGTCTAGCCAGCTCCACAACTCTGGACAGGCGCTCTTGCGCCTTGCATAAAAAAACCCAGAGCAATTTGCCCTGGGTTTTCGCTGTAGCTCGACGCTAACCGCTCAGATCAGAACGGAATATCGTCATCAAAGCTGTCAAAGTCAGCCGCCGGCTGCGGCGCTGGCTGCTGCGGCGCTGGGCGCTGAGGAGCCTGTTGCGGGCGCTGGGCCTGCTGACGTGGTGGCGCCTGGTTGTATTGTTGCTGCTGGCCACCCTGGTTGTAGTTGTTTCCACCACCCTGGTTGTACTGGTCGCCGCCACCTTGCTGGTTCTGCGGACGGCCGCCCAGCAGCTGCATGGTGCCGTTGATGTCGACGATGATCTCGGTGGTGTAGCGCTTGATGCCGTCTTTTTCCCACTCGCGGGTCTGCAGCTTGCCTTCGATGTACACCTGCGAACCCTTGCGCAGGTATTCGCCGGCGATTTCGGCAACCTTGCCGAACAGCGACACACGGTGCCACTCGGTACGCTCGACCTTCTGGCCCGACTGCTTGTCGGTCCACTGCTCGCTGGTAGCCAGGCTCAGGTTGGTCACGGCGTTACCGTTGGGCAGGTAGCGGACTTCGGGATCCTGGCCACAAGTGCCGACCAGAATGACTTTGTTAACCCCACGGGCCATAACGTTCTCCTAGGCTTCGCACGCCGAAGAGGCTGGGTTTACCAGACGCTCGAGGGTCGTACGGTCCAAAATTTTCGTATCCAGTTTGATATAGATGGCGGCTTCTTCTGCCACCACAATGGCGTCGGTCACACCCGGCACGGCCATCAGGCGTTCGGTCAACCCGGCTTCCCGGACTGCCTCGGGCGTCAGCGGCATGCGCAGGCTGGTCACATACGGCGGCTCGTTCATGCGCAATGCGACGACCAACCATACGGCACACAGCAGCGCGCAACCGAGGAACACCATGTTCAGCCCACCGTGCTGGAACAACCAGCCACCGAGGATGCCCCCCAGGGCGGCGCCCAGGAACTGGCTGGTGGAGTACACCCCCATCGCCGTTCCCTTGCCACCCGCAGGCGACACCTTGCTCACCAACGAAGGCAGCGAGGCTTCCAGCAGGTTGAATGCGGTAAAGAATACCACGGTGCCAATCACCAGTCCGCGCAAGTTGTCAGCCCACTGCCAGAAGAACACCTCGACCAGCAGCAACACACTGACCGCTCCGGCCAGTACGCGTTTCATCTTGCGCTTTTTTTCGCCGTAGATGATGAACGGGATCATTGCAAAAAATGAGATGAACAGCGCGGTCAGGTAGACCCACCAGTGCTCTTCCTTGGGCAGGCCGCCACGCTCGACGAAGGCCAAGGGCAGTGCGACGAAGCTGGCCATGAGGATGGCGTGGAGGATGAAGATACTGATGTCCAGGCGCAGAAGGTCCGGATGGCGCAGGGTCGGGCCCAGTGCCTGGCGGGCAACGCCTGACTCACGGTGCTGCAAGGTGCTGTGAGTGCTAGGCACGACGAAGGCGATCAGCAGGGTGCCCACCAGCGCAAGCCCTGCCGTGGACAAGAACAATCCTGACAGCCCGTAGGCACGGGTCAACAGCGGGCCGACGACCATGGCGACGGCGAACGACAGGCCGATGCTCATGCCGATCATGGCCATGGCCTTGGTGCGATGCTGTTCCCGGGTCAGGTCGGACAGCAGTGCCATGACGGCGGCGGAAATCGCCCCCGCGCCCTGCAGAATGCGCCCGGCGATGACCCCCCAGATAGAGTCGGCCTGGGCCGCCAGCACGCTGCCCAGGGCGAAGATCACCAGCCCCAGGTAAATTACTGGGCGCCGGCCGATGCGGTCGGACACCATGCCGAACGGGATCTGCAGGACCGCCTGGGTCAGGCCGTAGGCGCCAATGGCCAGGCCAATCAGCGCGGGTGTGGCACCGGCCAGGTCCATGCCGTAGGTGGCCAGCACCGGCAAGACCATGAACATGCCCAGCATACGAAAGGCAAAGACCAGGGCCAGGCCGCCTGCGGCGCGGGTTTCGCTGCCACTCATGCGCTCGTTGTGGGTGTCGTGCATGGATTAACCTCGTGTGAACCGGCGGCGATTCTATCAGTCCGACAGCTTGACGGCATATACGCGACGCTTTGCCGCGTACTGGCAGCGCGCCGTATACTTCTTTGTTTATGCCCGCCGAGCGAGGCCGCAGTGGACAAGATCCTGATTCGTGGGGCACGTACCCACAACCTGAAGAACATCGACCTGACCCTGCCGCGGGACAAGCTGATCGTCATCACCGGCCTGTCCGGGTCCGGCAAGTCCTCCCTGGCGTTCGACACACTGTACGCCGAAGGCCAGCGCCGTTATGTCGAATCCCTGTCGGCCTATGCCCGGCAGTTCCTGTCGATGATGGAAAAGCCCGACGTCGACACCATCGAAGGCCTCTCCCCGGCCATTTCCATCGAGCAGAAGTCGACCTCGCACAACCCCCGCTCCACCGTCGGCACCATCACCGAGATCTACGACTACCTGCGCCTGCTTTACGCCCGCGTTGGCACGCCGCGCTGCCCGGATCACGACATCCCGCTGGAGGCGCAGACCGTCAGCCAGATGGTCGACCTGGTACTGGAGCGCCCCGAAGGCAGCAAGCTGATGCTGCTGGCACCGGTGATCCGCGAGCGCAAGGGCGAGCACTTGGCGGTGTTCGACGAGCTGCGCGCCCAGGGCTTCGTCCGCGCGCGGGTCAACGGCAAGCTCTACGAGCTCGATGAGCTGCCCAAGCTGGATAAACAGAAGAAGCACAGCATCGATGTGGTGGTAGACCGCTTCAAGGTCCGCACCGACCTGCAGCAGCGTCTGGCCGAGTCGTTCGAGACTGCACTCAAATTGGCCGACGGTATCGCCTTGGTGGCGCCGATGGACGACGAAGAAGGCGAAGAGATGATCTTCTCCGCCCGCTTCGCCTGCCCGGTCTGTGGCCATGCGATCAGTGAGCTGGAGCCCAAGCTGTTCTCCTTCAACAACCCGGCCGGTGCTTGCCCGACCTGTGACGGCCTGGGGGTCAAACAGTTCTTCGACACCAAACGCCTGGTCAACACCGAGCTGACCCTGGCCGAGGGCGCTATACGCGGCTGGGACCGGCGCAACGTCTATTACTTCCAGATGCTTGGCTCGCTGGCCGCGCACTACGGGTTCAGCCTTGAGGCGCCGTTCGGCGAGCTGTCGGCCGAGCACCAGAAGGTGATCCTGCAAGGCAGCGGCAAGCAGAGCGTCGACTTCAAATACCTCAATGACCGCGGCGACATCGTCAAACGCTCGCACCCGTTCGAAGGCATCGTGCCGAACCTGGAGCGGCGCTACCGCGAGACCGAGTCGGCCACCGTGCGTGAAGAGCTGGCCAAACTGCTCGGCACCCAACCCTGCCCTGACTGCCGCGGCACCCGTCTGCGGCGCGAAGCTCGGCACGTGTGGGTGGGCGAAAAAACCCTACCGGCCGTCACCAACCTGCCGATCGGTGAAGCCAGCAGCTACTTCGGCGAGCTGACCCTGACCGGGCGCCGTGGCGAAATTGCAGCGAAAATTCTCAAGGAAATCTGCGAGCGCCTGCAGTTTCTGGTCAACGTCGGCCTGGACTACCTCACCCTGGACCGCAGCGCCGACACACTGTCGGGTGGTGAGGCCCAGCGCATCCGCCTGGCCAGCCAGATCGGTGCGGGCCTGGTCGGGGTGATGTACATCCTCGATGAACCGTCCATCGGTCTTCATCAACGCGACAACGACCGCTTGCTGGCCACCCTCAACCACCTGCGCGACCTGGGCAATACGGTCATCGTGGTGGAACACGACGAAGACGCTATTCGTTTAGCCGACTATGTGGTGGACATCGGCCCGGGTGCCGGGGTGCATGGCGGCCAGATCGTCGCCGAGGGCACGCCCGAGGAGGTCATGGCGCATCCTGACTCGCTGACTGGCAAATACCTGTCCGGGCGCAAGAAAATCGTCGTCCCAGCCAAACGCACGCCACGCGACAAAAAACTCTCGCTGAAGCTCAAGGGCGCGCGCGGTAACAACCTGCAGAACGTCGACCTGGAAATCCCGATCGGCCTGCTGACCTGCGTAACGGGCGTGTCGGGTTCGGGCAAATCGACCCTGATCAACAACACCCTGTACCCGCTCGCCGCTACCGCGCTCAACGGCGCGAGCAGCCTGGAAGCCGCGCCGCACAGCAGCATGGATGGCATGCAGCACCTGGACAAAGTGGTGGATATCGACCAGAGCCCGATTGGCCGCACACCGCGCTCGAACCCGGCAACCTACACCGGTATTTTCACGCCGATTCGCGAGCTGTTCTCGGGTGTTCCAGAATCGCGCTCACGCGGCTACGGCCCAGGGCGCTTCTCGTTCAACGTCAAGGGCGGCCGTTGCGAGGCCTGCCAGGGCGATGGCCTGATCAAGGTCGAGATGCACTTCCTGCCCGACATCTACGTGCCGTGCGACGTGTGCAAGAGCAAGCGCTACAACCGCGAAACCCTGGAGATCAAGTACAAGGGCAAGAACATCCACGAGGTGCTGGAAATGACCATCGAGGACGCCCGCGAGTTCTTCGACGCGGTCCCTGCGTTAGCGCGCAAGCTGCAAACCCTGATGGACGTAGGCCTGTCCTACATCAAGCTGGGCCAGTCGGCGACTACCTTGTCGGGCGGTGAGGCTCAACGGGTGAAGCTGTCCCGCGAGCTGTCCAAGCGCGATACCGGCAAGACCCTGTATATCCTCGACGAGCCAACCACGGGCCTGCACTTTGCCGATATCCAGCAATTGCTCGATGTGCTGCACCGCCTGCGCGACCACGGCAACACCGTGGTGGTGATCGAGCACAACCTGGACGTGATCAAGACCGCCGACTGGCTGGTGGACTTGGGACCGGAAGGTGGCTCCAAAGGTGGGCAGATCATTGCCAGCGGTACACCGGAAGAACTGGCCAAGATGAAGCAGTCCTACACCGGGCATTACCTCAAGCCGCTGTTGGAGCGTGACCGGGCCTGATCCGCCTGTGCATAAAAAAGCCCCTGGCACCGTAAGTGCCAGGGGCTTTTTATTGACTGTGGATAACTTACATCTGCGACTGCAGGTAGTTCTCCAGGCCGATAACCTTGATCAGGCCCTGCTGCTTCTCCAGCCAGTAGGTGTGATCTTCTTCGGTATCAGCCAACTGCGCACGCAAGATGTCGCGGCTGATGTAGTCCTTGTGCAGCTCGCACAGCTCGATGCCTTTGCACAGCGCGGCGCGGACCTTGTATTCCAGCTTAAGGTCGGCTTCGATCATCTCCGGCACAGTGCTGCCCACTTCGAGGTCATCCGCGCGCATGTCGGGGGTGCCTTCGAGCATGAGGATGCGGCGCATCAGCGCGTCGGCGTGCTGCGTTTCTTCTTCCATCTCGTGGTTGATGCGCTCGTAGAGCTTGGACAGGCCCCAGTCTTCATACATACGCGAGTGAATGAAGTACTGGTCGCGTGCTGCCAGTTCGCCCTTCAGCAACGTGACGAGGTAGTTGATTACGTCCGGGTGACCTTGCATCGCCCTGCTTCTCCATGTGAAAACATCAATGGACATAGTGTGAACCACGTTTTGCTCGCGGTCACTGAAAAACGCGCAATTAGATGCAAAAAATCGGTTAAACAGTAGTGATATTCATTGAAAAACCGCCCAAATGAGGGCGGTTCTTCTTATCACTTCGACTTAGGCGAGATTCACGCCCAGCGCCTTGGCAATGCCCTCACCGTAGGCGGGATCGGCCTTGAAGAAGTACTGCAACTGGCGTTGGATGACATCGTCGCTCACGCCTGCCATGGCGCCCGCAATGTTGTTGATCAGCAGGGCCTTCTGCTGTTCGTTCATCAAGCGGAACAGTGCACCGGCGTGGCTGTAGTAGTCATTGTCCTCACGGTGATCGTAGCGATCAGCCGAGCCATTCAGGGCCAGGGCAGGCTCAGCATGGCGTGGCGACTGCTTGGGTGCATCGCCGTAGCTATTGGGCTCGTAGTTCGGCGCGCTGCCGTAGCTGCCAATGGCCATCGAACCATCACGCTGGTAGCTGTTGACCGCAGAGCGCGGCGCGTTGACCGGCAACTGCTGGTGGTTGGTGCCCACGCGGTAGCGATGCGCATCGGCGTAGGCGAACACCCGGCCCTGCAGCATACGGTCAGGCGACAGCCCGACACCTGGGACCATGTTGCTCGGGCCAAACGCCGCTTGCTCGACCTCAGCGAAGTAATTGAGCGGGTTACGGTTGAGCTCCAGTACGCCCACCTCAATCAGCGGATAGTCCTTCTGCGACCAGGTCTTGGTCACATCGAACGGGTTCTCGTCACGGCTGGCGGCCTCGGCCTCAGTCATCACCTGGATGCAGACGGTCCAGCGCGGGTAGTCGCCGCGCTCGATGGCCTCGAACAGGTCGCGCTGGGCGTAGTCCGGGTCTGTACCTGCCAAGCGTGCAGCGTCAGCAGGGGCGAGGTTCTTGATGCCTTGCTGGGTCTTGAAGTGCCACTTCACCCAGGTACGTTCACCGGCGGCGCTGATCAGGCTGTAGGTGTGGCTGCCAAAGCCGTGCATGTGACGGTAGCCGTCCGGGATGCCGCGGTCAGAGAAAAGGATGGTGACCTGGTGCAGCGCCTCGGGCGAGTGTGACCAGAAGTCCCACATCATTTGCGCGTTCTTCAGGTTGGACTGCGGGTGGCGCTTCTGGGTGTGGATAAAGTCCGGGAACTTAAGCGGGTCACGGATGAAGAACACCGGGGTGTTGTTGCCAACGATGTCCCAGTTGCCTTCCTCGGTATAAAACTTGACGGCGAAACCACGCGGATCACGCTCGGTGTCAGCCGAACCACGTTCGCCACCGACCGTGGAGAAGCGCAGGAAGGTTTCAGTCTGCTTGCCGACCTGTTCGAACAGCTTGGCGCTGGTGTAGCCGGTGATGTCGCGGGTAACGGTAAAGGTGCCGTACGCCCCCGAACCCTTGGCGTGAACACGACGTTCTGGGATGTTCTCGCGGTTGAAGTGGGCGAGCTTCTCGATCAGGTGGAAATCGTCGAGCAGCAGCGGGCCGCGGGGGCCGGCAGAGCGGGAATTCTGGTTGTCAGCTACAGGTGCACCGCTGGCGGTGGTGAGAATCTTGCTCATGGGCTCTCCTTATCGGTCTAGAACTGCCGGCTAATCGGCTTGGATAGGAGTATTGACGAGCGGTCGCTTCAGGACAAATTCATTACATGACTTGTATCAATAGAAATTAACAATACTTGCAGGCACAAAAAACCGGGCACAAGGCCCGGTTCTTTGTAGCAGACAGAACGTCTTACTCGGCAGCTTCTACAGCACCACCGACTGGACGATCAACCAGCTCGACGTACGCCATAGGCGCGTTGTCGCCAGCGCGGAAACCGCACTTCAGGATGCGCAGGTAGCCGCCCTGACGGGTGGCGTAACGCTTGCCCAGATCGTTGAACAGTTTGCCAACAGCGGACTTCGAACGGGTACGGTCGAAGGCCAGACGACGGTTAGCAACGCTGTCTTCCTTGGCCAGGGTGATCAGCGGCTCGGCAACGCGGCGCAGTTCCTTGGCTTTCGGCAGGGTGGTTTTGATCAGCTCGTGCTCGATCAGCGACACAGCCATGTTCTGGAACATAGCTTTGCGGTGAGAGCTGGTACGGCTCAGGTGACGTCCACTTTTACGATGACGCATGATTCATTCCTTACCAAACACTACGTTCGGTGATTACGACGATCAGGCGGTCGCCTTGTCGTCTTTCTTAAGACTTGCAGGCGGCCAGTTGTCGAGGCGCATGCCGAGAGACAGACCACGAGAGGCCAGGACGTCCTTGATTTCAGTCAGGGACTTCTTGCCCAGGTTAGGAGTCTTCAACAGCTCTACTTCGGTACGCTGAATCAGGTCGCCGATGTAGTAGATGTTCTCCGCCTTGAGGCAGTTGGCCGAACGTACAGTCAGTTCCAGGTCGTCAACCGGACGCAGCAGGATCGGATCGATCTCGTCTTCCTGCTCGACTACGACAGGCTCACTGTCACCTTTGAGGTCGACGAACGCGGCCAGCTGCTGTTGCAGGATGGTCGCAGCGCGGCGGATTGCCTCTTCAGGATCCAGGGTGCCGTTGGTTTCCAGATCAATGACCAGCTTGTCCAAGTTGGTACGCTGTTCAACACGGGCGTTTTCGACCACATAGGCGATACGACGCACCGGGCTGAACGAAGCGTCCAACTGCAGACGGCCAATGCTACGGCTTTCGTCTTCGTCGGTTTGACGGGAGTCGGCCGGCTCGTAACCACGACCACGAGCTACGGTGAGCTTCATGTTCAGGGCGCCGTTCGACGCCAGGTTCGCGATTACGTGATCGGGGTTGACGATCTCGACATCGTGATCCAGCTGAATATCGGCAGCGGTAACCACCCCCGAACCCTTTTTCGACAAGGTCAGCGTAACTTCGTCACGACCGTGCAGTTTGATAGCCAGGCCTTTCAGGTTCAACAGGATTTCAATTACGTCTTCCTGAACACCTTCGATCGCGGAGTACTCATGGAGTACGCCATCGATCTCGGCCTCGACTACTGCACAGCCAGGCATGGAGGACAACAGGATGCGGCGCAGCGCGTTGCCCAGGGTATGGCCGAAGCCACGCTCGAGAGGCTCGAGCGTGATCTTGGCGCGGGTCGGACTGACTACCTGCACATCAATGTGGCGGGGAGTCAGGAACTCATTTACCGAAATCTGCATGGATGCACCTATTTTCTAGCCCTTACTTGGAGTAGAGCTCGACAATCAGGTTCTCGTTGATGTCGGCAGACAGGTCGCTGCGAGCAGGAACGTTCTTGAAAACGCCCGACTTTTTAGCAGCATCCACGTCAACCCACTCAACGCGGCCACGCTGGGCGCACAGTTCAAGGGCTTGAACAATGCGCAGCTGGCTCAGCGACTTCTCGCGAACCGCGACCACGTCACCCGGACGAACTTGGTAGGATGGAATGTTTACAGTCTTACCGTTGACGCTGATCGCTTTGTGCGAAACCAGCTGACGGGACTCGGAACGAGTCGAGCCGAAGCCCATACGGTAGACGACGTTATCCAGACGGCACTCGAGCAGTTGCAGCAGGTTCTCACCGGTTGCGCCTTTTTTCGAGGCAGCAGCTTGGTAGTAACCGCGGAACTGACGCTCCAGAACACCGTAGATACGACGGACTTTTTGTTTCTCGCGCAGCTGGGTACCGTAGTCGGACTGACGGCCACGGCGCTGGCCGTGGATACCTGGGGCTGCTTCGATGTTGCACTTCGATTCCAGAGCGCGAACGCCGCTCTTCAGGAACAGATCGGTGCCTTCACGACGAGACAGTTTGCATTTTGGACCAATGTAACGTGCCATTCTTCTGTCTCCTGATTACACGCGACGCTTCTTCGGCGGACGGCACCCGTTGTGCGGGATTGGCGTCACGTCGGTGATGCTGGCGATCTTGTAGCCGCAGCTGTTCAATGCACGAACGGCGGACTCACGACCTGGACCTGGACCCTTGACGTTAACGTCGAGGTTCTTCAGACCGTATTCCAGCGCAGCTTGACCAGCACGCTCAGCAGCGATCTGTGCTGCGAACGGGGTGGATTTGCGCGAACCACGGAAACCCGAACCACCGGAGGTCGCCCAGGACAAAGCATTGCCCTGACGGTCGGTGATGGTCACGATGGTGTTGTTGAAAGACGCATGGATGTGGGCGATGCCATCAACCACTGTCTTTTTGACTTTCTTACGAGGACGAGCAGCAGGTTTTGCCATGTCTATATTCCTGGGCGGTTACTTGCGGATCGGCTTACGCGGGCCCTTACGGGTGCGTGCGTTGGTCTTGGTGCGCTGACCGCGAACCGGCAGACCTTTACGATGACGCAGGCCGCGGTAGCAACCCAGGTCCATCAAGCGCTTGATCTTCATGTTGATGTCACGACGCAGGTCACCTTCGGTGGTGAACTTCGCGACTTCGCCACGCAGGGTTTCGATTTGCTCGTCGCTCAGATCCTTGATCTTAGCGGCTGGGTTTACACCAGCGTCTGCACAGATCTTCTGCGCAGTTGTGCGACCGACACCATAGATGTAGGTCAGCGAGATAACAGTATGCTTGTTATCTGGAATGTTGACGCCTGCAATACGGGCCATTCAGTGGGACTCCAATTGACAGCTACCTACGCCCCGGAAGCCAAGAAATAGGGCGCGAGATAATATCGCTGTAGAAACGAATAATCAACCCAGCAGCACACTAGCTGCTGGGTTTGAAGCGACGATCACACTCAGCCTTGGCGCTGTTTGTGACGCGGTTCCGCGCTGCAGATCACTCGTACGACGCCTTCGCGACGGATGATCTTGCAGTTACGGCACAGCTTTTTCACCGATGCACGAACTTTCATTACCGACTCCTCGAACCTTAGGGGCGTATCAGCGCAGCAAACCGCTGCCACCGTAGCCTTTCAGGTTGGCTTTCTTCATCAGGGATTCGTACTGGTGCGAAACGAGGTGCGATTGTACTTGGGACATGAAGTCCATCACAACCACTACCACAATCAGCAACGAGGTCCCGCCAAGGTAGAACGGCACATTTGCTGCCACCACCAGGAACTGGGGCAGAAGGCAGACGGCCATCATGTAAAGAGCACCGAACATGGTCAAACGGGTCAGAACGCCATCAATGTAGCGAGCCGACTGTTCACCAGGACGGATACCCGGAATAAAGGCACCGGACTTCTTCAGGTTTTCCGCTACGTCTTTCGGATTGAACATCAGCGCTGTGTAGAAGAAGCAGAAGAAAATGATCCCTGCACTAAACAGCAAGATGTTCAACGGCTGACCAGGAGCGATCGACTGCGAGATGTCCTGCAACCAGCCCATACCTTCGGACTGACCGAACCAGGCACCCAGCGAAGCCGGGAACAGCAAAATGCTGCTGGCGAAAATAGCCGGGATAACCCCCGCCATGTTCACCTTCAACGGCAAGTGGCTGGTCTGCGCAGCGAAGACCTTGCGGCCCTGCTGACGCTTGGCGTAGTGAACGGCGATACGACGCTGACCACGCTCAATGAACACCACGAAACCGATAATCGCTACTGCCAGCAAACCGATTGCGACCAGGGCGAAAATGTTGATATCGCCTGTACGCGCAGACTCGAAAGACTGCCCGATTGCTCTCGGAAGACCGGCAACGATACCTGCGAAGATCAACATCGAGATACCGTTGCCCACACCGCGCTCGGTGATCTGCTCGCCCAGCCACATCATGAACATCGCGCCGGCCACAAACGTGGAAACCGCGACGACATGGAAGCCCAGGCCGACAGAAAACGCCACGCCCTGGTTGGCCAGGCCAATGGACATGCCAATGGCTTGGACCAGCGCCAGGATAACGGTGCCGTAGCGGGTGTACTGGCTGATCTTGCGACGGCCAGCTTCACCTTCCTTCTTCAACTGCTCCAGTTGCGGGCTGACCGCCGTCATCAGCTGCATGATGATCGATGCCGAAATGTACGGCATGATCCCCAGTGCAAAGATGCTCATGCGCTCAAGCGCGCCACCGGAAAACATGTTGAACAAGCTAAGAATGGTCCCCTCATTCTGCCGAAACAGATCCGCCAGACGGTCCGGATTGATGCCTGGAACCGGGATATGCGCACCTATCCGATAGACGATGATCGCCATGAACAGAAAGCGCAGACGAGCCCAGAGTTCCGACATCCCGCCCTTACCGAGCGAAGAGAGAGCACCTTGCTTAGCCATTTATTCCTCGAATTTGCCGCCAGCTGCTTCGATAGCCGCACGCGCACCCTTGGTGGCTGCGATGCCCTTGATGGTGACTGCGCGAGTAACTTCGCCAGACAGCATGATTTTCACACGCTGAATGTGCTGGTTGATCACGTTGGCATCCTTCAGGGATTGCACGGAGATCACGTCGCCTTCCACTTTGGCCAGCTCGGACAGACGCACTTCTGCGCGGTCCATGGCTTTCAGGGAAACGAAGCCGAATTTCGGCAGACGACGGTGCAGCGGCTGTTGACCGCCTTCGAAGCCCGGAGCGATCGAACCACCCGAACGGGAAGTCTGACCTTTGTGGCCACGGCCGCCGGTCTTACCCAGACCGCTACCGATACCACGACCCGGACGATGCTTTTCGCGACGGGAACCCGGCGCTGGACTCAGATCATTGAGTTTCATCGATTAACCCTCGACGCGCAGCATGTAGTAAGCCTTGTTGATCATCCCGCGATTCTCGGGAGTATCCTGGACTTCTACAGTGTGACCGATGCGACGCAGACCCAGACCCTTAACGCACAGTTTGTGGTTAGGGATACGGCCCGAGACGCTCTTGATCAGCGTTACTTTAACGGTTGCCATGATCAGAAGATCTCCTCGACGCTCTTGCCGCGCTTGGCAGCAATGGATTCAGGAGATTGCATGGCTTTCAGACCCTTGAAGGTGGCGTAAACCACGTTCACTGGGTTGGTCGAACCGTAGCACTTGGCCAGAACGTTCTGAACGCCAGCAACTTCCAGGACAGCACGCATTGCACCGCCGGCGATGATACCGGTACCTTCCGAGGCAGGCTGCATGTAAACCTTCGAGGCGCCGTGGGCAGCCTTGGTGGCGTACTGCAGGGTGGTGCCCTTCAGGTCAACCTGGATCATGTTGCGACGAGCAGCTTCCATGGCTTTCTGGATCGCAGCAGGTACTTCGCGCGATTTGCCACGGCCGAAGCCGACACGACCTTTACCATCACCAACCACGGTCAACGCGGTGAAGGTGAAGATACGGCCGCCTTTTACGGTCTTGGCAACGCGGTTAACTTGAACCAGCTTCTCGATGTAGCCTTCGTCGCGCTTTTGATCGTTATTTGCCATAACTTAGAACTCCAGCCCGCCTTCACGAGCAGCATCAGCCAGCGCTTTGACGCGGCCATGGTACTTGAAGCCGGAACGGTCAAAGGCAACTTGAGATACACCGGCGGCTTTCGCACGCTCAGCTACCAGCTTGCCAACCTTAGTGGCCGCGTCGATGTTGCCAGTGGCGCCATCACGCAGGTCTTTGTCCAAGGTCGAGGCGCTTGCCAGAACCTTGCTGCCGTCGGCCGAAATGACCTGGGCGTAGATGTGCTGCGAGGAGCGGAACACGCACAGGCGCACGACTTCGAGTTCGTGCATCTTGAGGCGTGCTTTGCGAGCGCGACGCAGTCGAGTAACTTTTTTGTCGGTCATTTGCTAGGCCCTACTTCTTCTTGGCTTCTTTACGACGGACTACTTCGTCCGCGTAACGCACACCTTTACCTTTGTAAGGCTCTGGTGGACGGAAGTCGCGGATTTCAGCGGCCACCTGACCTACCAGCTGCTTGTCGATACCCTTGATCAGGATGTCGGTCTGGCTAGGCGTTTCAGCGGTGATACCGGCTGGCAGTTCGTAGTCCACTGGGTGCGAGAAGCCCAGGGCCAGGTTCAGGATAGTGCCCTTGGCCTGTGCCTTGTAACCAACACCGACCAGCTGGAGCTTGCGCTCGAAGCCTTGGCTTACGCCCTGGACCATGTTGTTGACCAGAGCGCGGGTAGTACCGGCCATGGCGCGAGCTTGCTGGTCACCATTGCGAGCGACGAAACGCAGCTCACCAGACTCTTCGGTAACTTCAACAGACGAGTGAACGTTCAGTTCGAGAGTGCCTTTGGCACCCTTCACCGAAAGCTGCTGGCCGGCGAATTTGACTTCGACACCAGATGGCAGCTTAACGGGGTTCTTAGCGACGCGAGACATGTCTATCCCCCCTTAGAACACTGTGCAGAGAACTTCGCCGCCGACACCGGCAGCGCGCGCAGCGCGATCAGTCATCACACCTTTGTTGGTGGAGACAATAGACACGCCCAAACCGCCACGTACTTTCGGCAGATCGGTAACGGCCTTGTACTGGCGCAGGCCTGGACGGCTGGAGCGCTTCAGCTCCTCGATGACCGGACGGCCTTCGAAGTACTTCAGTTCGATCGACAGGGAGGGCTTGGCTTCGCCACTGACTTGGTAGCCAGCGATGTAACCTTCATCCTTCAGAACTTTGGCAACCGCGACCTTCAGCGTAGAGGAAGGCATGCTTACGACGGACTTTTCAGCCATCTGGGCATTACGGATGCGAGTTAGCATGTCCGCTAACGGGTCCTGCATACTCATGGGCTAGATGCTCCTGATACAAGAATTATTAGCCTTGCGGCTATCACAACCACCCGAGCGGATTGGGCAAAAAACCCAGGCTCAGGTGAGCCGGTCATTCTAGACACAAGGTAGAAACGAAACAAGCCCCATATAGGGGCTTGTTTGTTGGCGAGGTCACCGGCGGTCGGAAGATTGCTCCCCTTCCGCCGGGATCACACCTGCAGCGATTACCAGGAGGCCTTGACCAGACCCGGTACGTCACCGCGCATTGCCGCTTGACGCAGCATGTTACGGCCCAGGCCGAACTTACGGTATACACCGTGAGGACGACCGGTCAGGCGGCAACGGTTGCGCAGACGCGCAGCGCTGGCATCACGTGGCTGCTTCTGCAGAGCGACAACGGCAGCGAAACGCTCTTCTGGAGAGGCGTTCAGGTTGACGATGGTCGCTTTCAGCTCAGCACGCTTTTTGGCGAACTTGGCTACCGTGAGCTGACGCTTCAGCTCGCGGTTTTTCATGCTCTTCTTGGCCATTTTCCTACTCCAATCAGTTGCGGAACGGGAATTTGAAAGCACGCAGCAGAGCGCGGCCTTCGTCATCCGAACGAGCAGTGGTGGTCAGGGTGATGTCCAAACCGCGCAGAGCATCGATCTTGTCGTAATCGATTTCCGGGAAGATGATCTGCTCTTTCACGCCCATGCTGTAGTTGCCACGGCCATCGAAGGACTTGGCATTCAGGCCGCGGAAGTCGCGAACCCGAGGCAGGGAGATCGCCAGCAGGCGGTCCAGGAATTCGTACATCTTGTCGCTACGCAGGGTCACCTTGACGCCGATCGGCCATCCTTCACGGACTTTGAAGCCCGCGATGGATTTACGAGCGAAAGTCACGACCGGCTTTTGACCGGTGATCTTTTCCAGGTCGGCAACAGCGTGCTCGATGACTTTTTTGTCGCCGATCGCTTCGCCCAGACCCATGTTCAGGGTGATTTTGGTAACGCGCGGAACTTCCATCACGTTCGACAGCTTAAGTTCTTCCTTAAGCTTGGGAGCGATTTCGTTCCGGTAAATCTCTTTCAGTCGTGCCATGGTCTTCTACCTAGCAGTGTTCAAGCATCAACCGCTTTTTGGGTCGACTTGAAGACACGAATTTTCTTACCGTCTTCTACTTTGAAACCAACGCGGTCAGCCTTGTTGGTTTCGCCGTTGAAGATGGCAACGTTGGAAGCGTGCAGAGGCGCTTCTTTCTCGACGATACCGCCCTGAACGCCCGCCATCGGGTTAGGCTTGGTATGACGCTTGACCAGGTTCACGCCACCGATGACCAGACGGTCATCAGCGAGAACCTTCAGCACCTTACCGCGCTTACCTTTGTCTTTGCCGGCGATCACGATGATCTCGTCGTCACGACGAATCTTTTGCATGTCGGATCTCCTTACAGCACTTCAGGGGCGAGCGAGACGATCTTCATGAACTTCTCAGTACGAAGTTCACGGGTCACTGGCCCGAAGATGCGAGTGCCGATCGGCTCTTGCTTGTTGTTCAGCAGAACAGCAGCGTTGCCGTCGAAACGAATGATGGAACCGTCAGCGCGACGTACACCGTGACGGGTACGGACGACAACAGCGGTCATCACTTGGCCTTTTTTGACCTTACCGCGCGGAATTGCTTCCTTGACGGTTACTTTGATGATGTCACCGATGCCGGCGTAACGGCGGTGCGAACCGCCGAGTACCTTGATGCACATGACGCGACGAGCGCCGCTGTTATCGGCCACATCGAGCATGGATTGAGTCTGAATCATAAAATTTCTCCGACCCCTAGCCCTTAGACTTCAACAGCGCGTTCGAGGACTTCAACCAGTGCCCAGGACTTGGTCTTGGCCAGCGGACGGGTTTCACGGATGGAAACCTTGTCGCCGATCTTGCACTGGTTGGCTTCGTCGTGCGCGTGCAGCTTAGTCGAACGCTTAACGTATTTACCGTAGATCGGGTGCTTTACGCGACGCTCGATCAGAACGGTGATGGTCTTGTCCATTTTGTCGCTGACGACACGGCCAGTCAGCGTACGGACGGTTTTTTCAGCTTCAGCCATGATCACTTACCTGCCTGCTGGTTGAGCACAGTTTTCACGCGAGCGATGTCACGCTTAACTTGCGAGAGCAGGTGCGACTGCCCCAACTGGCCAGTTGCTTTCTGCATACGCAGATTGAACTGGTCGCGCAGCAAGCCGAGCAGTTGCTCGTTCAGCTGCTGTGCCGATTTTTCACGAAGTTCATTCGCTTTCATCACATCACCGTCCGCTTAACAAAGGAGGTGGCGAGAGGCAGCTTTGCAGCAGCCAGGGCGAAAGCTTCGCGCGCCAGCTCTTCAGAAACACCCTCGATCTCGTACAGGACTTTGCCTGGCTGGATCTGGGCAACCCAGTATTCCACGGAACCCTTACCTTTACCCATACGAACCTCGAGAGGTTTCTTGGAGATCGGCTTGTCCGGGAAGACACGGATCCAGATCTTACCGCCACGTTTCACGTGACGAGTCAGAGCACGACGTGCCGACTCGATCTGGCGAGCGGTGAGGCGACCGCGAGCAACAGCTTTCAGGGCGAATTCGCCGAAGCTGACTTTGCTACCGCGCAGTGCCAGACCACGGTTGTGGCCAGTCATCTGCTTGCGGAATTTTGTACGCTTTGGTTGCAACATTTGGCGTACCCCTTACTTAGCAGCTTTTTTACGAGGCGCTGGTGCTTGTGGTTTCAGTTCTTCTTGGCGACCACCAATAACTTCGCCTTTGAAGATCCAAACCTTCACACCGATCACACCGTAAGTGGTGTGAGCTTCGTAGGTGTTGTAGTCGATATCGGCACGCAGGGTGTGCAGAGGCACACGACCTTCGCGATACCACTCGGTACGAGCAATCTCGGCGCCGCCGAGACGACCGCTCACCTGGATCTTGATGCCCTTGGCACCAATACGCATGGCGTTCTGTACGGCGCGCTTCATGGCGCGACGGAACATTACGCGGCGTTCCAGCTGCTGAGCTACGCTCTGCGCAACCAGCATAGCGTCGAGTTCCGGCTTGCGGATCTCTTCGATGTTGATGTGCACAGGCACACCCATCTGCTTGGTCAGGTCCTGACGCAGCTTCTCGACATCCTCACCTTTCTTACCGATAACGATACCGGGACGAGCGGTGTGGATGGTGATGCGTGCAGTTTGAGCCGGACGATGAATATCGATACGGCTTACGGACGCGCTTTTTAGTTTGTCTTGGAGGTACTCACGTGTTTTCAGATCCTTCAACAGGTAATCTGCGTAAGTAGCACCGTCTGCGTACCAGACGGAGGTGTGCTCCTTGACGATTCCCAGGCGAATGCCAGTGGGATGTACTTTCTGACCCATCTGATCGACTCCGTTACTTGTCCGCAACCTTGACAGTGATATGGCAAGACCGCTTGACGATGCGATCAGCACGGCCTTTGGCACGTGGCATGATGCGCTTCAGCGAACGCCCTTCGTTGACGAAGACCGTGGAGACCTTCAGGTCATCAACGTCTGCGCCTTCGTTGTGTTCGGCGTTGGCAACGGCCGACTCGAGGACTTTCTTCATGATTTCAGCGGCTTTTTTGCTGCTGAAGGCCAACAGGTTGAGCGCTTCGCCCACCTTCTTCCCGCGGATCTGGTCGGCGACCAAGCGGGCTTTCTGGGCGGAGATGCGAGCGCCCGACAACTTAGCGGCTACTTCCATTTCCTTACCCCTTAACGCTTGGCTTTCTTGTCAGCCACGTGCCCGCGATAGGTGCGGGTACCGGCGAACTCGCCCAGTTTGTGGCCGACCATGTCTTCGTTCACGAGAACTGGGACATGTTGGCGACCGTTGTGAACCGCGATGGTCAGACCGACCATTTGTGGCAGGATCATCGAGCGACGCGACCAGGTTTTAACTGGCTTGCGATCGTTCTTCTCCACCGCCACTTCGACCTTCTTCAACAGGTGAAGATCGATAAAAGGACCTTTTTTCAGAGAACGTGGCACTGTCGTATCCCTCTAGTTACTTGCGACGACGGACGATCATGTTGTCGGTACGCTTATTACCACGGGTTTTAGCACCCTTGGTTGGGAAGCCCCATGGCGATACCGGATGACGACCACCGGAGGTACGACCTTCACCACCACCATGCGGGTGGTCAACCGGGTTCATGGCAACGCCACGAACGGTTGGGCGAACGCCGCGCCAGCGTTTGGCACCTGCTTTACCCAGCGAACGCAGGCTGTGCTCGGAGTTCGAGACTTCGCCCAGGGTCGCACGGCACTCAGCCAGTACTTTACGCATTTCACCAGAGCGCAGACGCAGGGTCACGTAGACACCTTCGCGAGCGATCAGCTGAGCCGAAGCACCAGCGGAACGAGCGATCTGTGCACCTTTACCCGGCTTCAGTTCGATGCCGTGAATGGTGCTACCTACTGGGATGTTACGCAGCTGCAGGGAGTTACCGGCCTTGATTGGGGCCAGGGAACCTGCGATCAGCTGGTCGCCAGCGCTCACGCCTTTAGGGGCGATGATGTAGCGACGCTCACCGTCTGCATAGCACAGCAGGGCGATGTGAGCAGTACGGTTTGGATCGTATTCGATACGCTCGACAGTGGCTGGAATGCCATCTTTGTCGTTGCGACGGAAGTCGACCAGACGGTAATGCTGCTTATGACCACCACCAACGTGACGAGTGGTAATGCGGCCATTATTGTTACGACCACCAGACTTCGATTTCTTCTCGAGCAGCGGTGCGTGAGGAGCGCCCTTGTGGAGCTCCTTGTTGACCACCTTGACCACGAAACGGCGGCCAGGGGAAGTCGGTTTGCATTTAACGATTGCCATGATGCACCCCTTCCTTACTCAGCACTGCTGCTGAAATCGAGATCTTGGCCTGGCTGAAGGGAGACAATTGCCTTCTTCCAGTCATTACGCTTGCCCAGACCACGTGCGGTACGCTTGGTTTTACCCAGAACGTTAACGGTCGACACGTTTTCAACTTTTACGTTGAACAGGCCTTCGACAGCTTTCTTGATTTCCAGCTTGGTTGCGTCAGTAGCAACCTTGAATACGAACTGGCCTTTTTTCTCAGCCAGAACGGTAGCCTTCTCGGAAACGTGCGGGCCAAGGAGGACTTTGAATACGCGTTCCTGGTTCATCCCAGCAGCTCCTCGAATTTCTTCACGGCCGAGACAGTGATCAACACTTTCTCGTATGCGATCAGACTGACCGGGTCGGAACCTTGCACGTCACGTACATCGACGTGTGGCAGGTTGCGAGCAGCCAGGTACAGGTTCTGATCAACAGCGTCCGAAACGATCAGAACGTCGCTCAGACCCATGCCGTTCAGCTTGTTCAGCAGATCTTTGGTTTTCGGTGCTTCAACAGCGAAGTCCTGAACCACGACCAGACGGTCGCTACGCACCAGCTCAGCGAGGATGGAGCGCAGAGCTGCGCGATACATCTTCTTGTTGAGCTTTTGCGAGTGATCTTGAGGGCGAGCTGCGAAGGTAACACCACCGCCACGCCAGATCGGACCACGAGTGGTACCAGCACGAGCACGGCCAGTACCCTTCTGACGCCATGGGCGCTTACCGCCACCAGCCACGTCGGAACGGGTCTTTTGCTGCTTGGTGCCCTGACGGCCGCCGGCCATGTAGGCCACGACTGCTTGGTGAACCAGCGTCTCGTTGAATTCGCCACCGAAAGTCAGTTCGGAAACTTCGATCGCCTGAGCGTCATTTACATTAAGTTGCATGTCAGTTTCCCCTTAACCGCGAGCCTTGACAGCCGGACGTACAACCACGTCGCCGCCAGTAGCGCCAGGTACGGCACCCTTGATCAGCAGCAGGTTGCGTTCAGCGTCTACGCGTACTACTTCCAGGGACTGAACAGTCACGCGCTCGGCGCCCATGTGACCGGACATTTTCTTGCCCTTGAACACACGACCAGGAGTCTGGCACTGGCCGATGGAGCCTGGGACGCGGTGCGACACGGAGTTACCGTGGGTGTTGTCCTGACCACGGAAGTTCCAGCGCTTGATGGTACCGGCGAAGCCTTTACCTTTGGACTGACCAGTAACGTCTACCAGCTGGCCTGCAGTGAAGAGTTCAGCTTTGATCGAGTCGCCAGCCTGGAACTCGCCTTCTTCAAGGCGGAACTCCCAGACACCGCGACCAGCGGCAACGTTCGCTTTAGCGAAGTGACCTGCTTGAGCAGCAGTCACACGCGAAGCACGACGCTCGCCGACAGTGACTTGCACTGCACGGTAGCCATCGGTTTCTTCAGTCTTGAACTGGGTGACGCGATTCGGCTCGATCTCAATGACCGTGACCGGAATGGAGACACCTTCTTCGGTGAAAACGCGGGTCATACCGCATTTACGACCGACTACACCAATAGTCATGTTGTAACCTCATGAGTGTACGGGGCTTTCACCCGCTATGGCCGCCCATTTCAGAGCGTTACACGGACAAGACCGAAGTCTTAGCCGAGGCTGATCTGCACTTCCACACCTGCCGCGAGATCAAGCTTCATCAGCGCGTCAACGGTTTTATCCGTTGGCTGGACGATGTCCAGAACACGCTTATGAGTGCGAATCTCGTACTGGTCACGCGCGTCTTTGTTGACGTGCGGGGAGACCAGAACGGTGAAACGCTCTTTGCGGGTAGGCAGTGGAATTGGACCACGCACTTGTGCACCAGTACGTTTCGCGGTTTCCACGATTTCCTGGGTGGATTGGTCGATCAGGCGATGGTCGAAAGCCTTCAACCTGATACGGATTTGCTGATTTTGCATTGGATTTCAGACTCCAGGCTGTTCCCAACGGACGCACTACGCCCGCTAAAAGGAGGCGTGATTCTATAGACGCCCCAATTTAGTGTCAACCCAATAAAAAAAACCCCCGCTGAGCGGGGGTTTTTTCAATCGGTCGAGTGATTACTCGATGATTTTGGCTACGACGCCGGCGCCGACGGTACGACCGCCTTCACGGATAGCGAAGCGCAGACCGTCTTCCATTGCGATGGTCTTGATCAGAGTGACAGTCATCTGAATGTTGTCACCTGGCATTACCATTTCAACGCCTTCCGGCAGTTCGCAGTTACCGGTCACGTCAGTGGTACGGAAGTAGAACTGAGGACGGTAGCCTTTGAAGAACGGAGTGTGACGGCCGCCTTCTTCCTTCGACAGGACGTAGACTTCTGCGGTGAACTTGGTGTGCGGCTTGACCGAACCTGGCTTGACCAGAACCTGGCCACGCTCAACGTCGTCACGCTTGGTACCACGCAGCAGAACGCCGCAGTTCTCGCCAGCACGACCTTCGTCCAGCA
>NZ_AXYZ01000015.1:0-166717 GCF_000483465.1 Pseudomonas sp. LAIL14HWK12:I7 | reverse complement strand
CAGCCTTGTGCTGCGAAGAGGCCAGTGATAGCAGCGAAGATCTGTTGTGTGGTCACCGGCCTCTTCGCAGCACAAGGCTGCTCCTACACAGAAAAGGCGTGCTCCTGGCCTCTGGTGACCACCCGTCGCCCAGAGGGCACCGCGCCGCCCTGCTCCAGCCAAACGAATGACAGATCATCCGCACAGGAGATTCATCATGATCCGCATTCGCCCCCTTTCGCTGTGCCTGGCCTTGGCCCTGGGCGCCATCACCGGCACCAGCTTCGCTGCCACCGAACCCACCAATACCGACAGCCGCCCACAAACCGACCAGTCTGGCGGCAAGACCGCAGGTGACGGAAGCAGCGTCAACAGCCCCGGCAGCGGCCAGGACAACGACAGCAGCAACACCGGCACCGATGCCGCTGACGGCGCCAGTGGCGGCTCCAACAGCACCGGCGAAGCCACAGGTTCCGGTGCCGGCTACGATGGCGGCACCGCTGAGGACCAGGACAGCCGTTGAGGCTCGGCTGGACTACACTGCGCTCCATTGCCCTGCCAAGGAGTTGCCATGAACGCCAAACCCTGGCTGCTCGCTGCCCTGCTGCCTTTCAGCGTACTGGCCGCCGGGCCGGGCTCTGGCGCACTGTCGATCAGTTCTTCCTCCTTCACCGACGGTGGCGTGATCGCTCTGCAACAGGTCGGGCCAGACCCGGCCTGCGGCGCAGGCGAAGAACGCACCCCACAACTGAGCTGGGACAACCTGCCCGCCGGTACGCGCTCGCTGGCGCTGGTGATGTTCGACCCCGATGGCGGCAAAGGCCTGGGAGTGGTGCACTGGGTCGCCTACAACATCGACCCGGGCCTGGATGGCTTGAAAGAAGGCGTGGCCGGGCTGACCAGCCCTGCCGTGACGGTGGGGCGCAACTCCCGCGGTACCGCTAGCTACCGAGGCCCCTGCCCGCCCGCCGGGGACAACCCGCACCACTACGCGCTGACGTTGATTGCAACCGACCTCGAACCCGGCATCCTGCCAGCAGACCTGGACCGCAACGGGCTGCTGCAGTTGCTGCAAGACCATGCCTTGGGCGCGCAAACCCTGGTGGGGCGCTACGGCCATTGAATGAACCATTGCCCGCCATTACCGACAATGATCAACGTCACAGCATTTACCCATTGAACGCCGCGCCTGATCTGGAGTAAGCTCGGGCTCATTCACTGGAGAGCAACATGCCGAAACGCACCTGCAATCACGCCAACCACACCGGTCGCACCCTGCGCCCTGTGCTGGCCGTTGCCGGTTGCAAGGTCCCTGCCAGCTTTTATTTTGGGTATTGGTTTAGCCACTAGGCGCCGCTGATACCCACACGGCGCCCACTTTCGAGGGGCCGCCGAACATGAGAATACTCAAACCCCCGGTCGGCTCCCCGACCGGGGGTTTTGCTTTTCAGGCCTTTGAACATTACCGATTTACCTTGAGGACAGATTCATGAACTACGCCACTTATTACTGCGCAAACACCTATGCCTGGCGATTTAGCCAATCCCGTTCGGGCCAGCCTGCCGCCTCCGTTCGGTCCTTCAAGGGTGGCAACGCTGCAGCCAACACACCTACAACGATCTGTCGAACACCTCGATAGGGCCGACGACGCGGGCCAGAACCCGCCGTCCGCCCAGGGAAAAACGCCATGCAAGCCTCGAACCTCGCCCTGCCCCTGAACCAACCGCAAGCTGCCAATACGACCGTCAGCCAGCGCCTGCCCAGCCCCCACCTGCTCAAGCAGCAAATGCCGCTGTCCGCTGAGCTCACCCAGCAAGTCCATGCCCACCGCCAGGCCATCCGCGCCATTCTCGAAGGCCGCGACGAACGCCTTTTGGTAGTGGTAGGCCCCTGCTCGATTCACGACCCTCGCTCGGCCCTGGAATACGCAGACCGCCTGGCCGCGCTGAGCCGCGAAGTGGATGACAAGCTGCTGCTGGTGATGCGCGCCTACGTCGAAAAACCCCGCACCACGGTGGGCTGGAAAGGCCTT
The DNA here is from genome assembly GCF_000483465.1 of Pseudomonas sp. LAIL14HWK12:I7. Lineage (NCBI taxonomy): Bacteria > Pseudomonadati > Pseudomonadota > Gammaproteobacteria > Pseudomonadales > Pseudomonadaceae > Pseudomonas > Pseudomonas sp. LAIL14HWK12:I7. The sequence continues at coordinate 164,706 of NZ_AXYZ01000015.1, read as the reverse complement.
GCCTACGACCCGCACCTCGATGGCAGCGATGACATGCACGCCGGTATCGCCCTGTCGCGCGGCCTGATGCTGAACATGATCGAGCGCGGCCTGCCCATTGCCACCGAGCTGCTGCAGCCGATGGCCGCGGGCTACTTCGACGACCTGCTGGGCTGGGCCGCGATCGGCGCACGCACCACCGAGTCGCAGGTGCACCGTGAAATGGTCAGTGGCCTGGAACTGCCTGTGGGCTTCAAGAATGGCACCGACGGCGGGATCGGCATCGCCTGCGACGCCATGCGCAGCGCCGCGCACCCACACCGCCATTTCGGCATGGATGCGCAGGGCTACCCGGCCATCATCGAGACCCTGGGCAACCCCGACACCCACCTGGTGTTGCGCGGCGGCCATAAAGGCCCGAACTACGATGCCACGAGCATCGCCCAGGCCCGGCAGGGGTTGGCCAAGGTGGGGTTGCAGGCGCGGATCATGGTCGATTGCAGCCATGCCAACAGCGGCAAGGACCCAGCGCAGCAGCCCGCGGTATTCGAGGACGTGCTGGCACAGCGCGTGGCCGGTGACCGTTCGATTGTCGGCGTGATGATCGAAGGGCACCTGTTCGATGGCTGCCAGTCCCTGGGCAAAGGCGCACTGAAGTACGGCGTGTCGATCACCGATGGCTGCCTGGGTTGGGCGTCAACTGAAACCCTGTTGCGCGAGGCGGCACATAAACTGTAGGAAGCCGCTAGCAAGCCTTGCGAGACATTTCCCGAACAAGTGCGCTAGGCTTGCGTTTTTACCCTAAGGAGCAGTACCCATGGCACGTGCCACCGCCCGCCACATCCTGGTCAGCAGCGAAGACAAATGCAACGAACTGAAAGCCCAGATCGAAGCTGGTGCCGATTTCGCCGAAGTCGCCAAAGCCAATTCCACCTGCCCATCCAGCCGCCAAGGCGGCGACCTGGGCTCGTTCGGCCCGGGCCAGATGGTGCGTGAGTTCGATACCGTGGTCTTCAGCGCGCCGCTGAACGTTGTCCAGGGCCCGGTGAAAACCCAGTTCGGTTATCACCTGCTGGAAGTGACCAGCCGTCAGGACTGATACCAGGTTGTTCCTCTGGAACGACTCAACCTCTGTAGGAACAGCCTTGCGCTGTGAAGTGGCCCGGCCGGGCAATTTCGTTGACCGTGCTGACGCCTTCGCAGCACAAGGCTGCTCCTACAAGGGCTTGTTTCGCCTGGGCTGGCTCGTTCTGTTTCTGTGCTTTTCCGCCAACACCCACGCTGCACCCACCCATGCGTTGACTGTCTACGGCGAAGCCCCCCGCTACAACCAAAGCTTCCACCATTTCGACTACACCAACCCCAACGCCCCCAAGGGCGGCATATTGCGCCGCTCGGCCATGGAGATTGGCCAGTTCGACCATATTCTGCCGTACATCGACAAAGGCACCGGCGTCAACGAAGTCGATGGTTGGCTGTACGCGCCATTGGCCGTGCGCTCATTCGATGAACCCTACACCGTCTACGGCCTGATTGCCCGGCGCATGGAACGTGGCCCGGACGATGCCTGGCTGCGCTTCGAGATCGACCCTCGCGCCACCTTCGCCGACGGCAAACCGGTGCGCGCCGAAGACGTGCGCTTTACCTTCGAGCTGCTGATGAGCAAAGGCAGCCTCAAATACCGCACCCAGTTCGCCGAGGTCGCTGGGGTAACCGTCGAAGGCCCGCATCGCGTGCGCTTCGACTTCAGGCAACCCCATGGCCGCACCCTGCCCTTGGACTTGGCCAGCCTGCCGGTGCTGCCCGAGCATGACTGGCAACAACGCGATTTCGCCAACGGCGCCGGCTTCGACAAACCGGTCGGCAGCGGCCCGTACCGCATCGGCCAGATCGACAATGGCCGCAGCATCAGCTTTGAACGTGACCCAACCTGGTGGGCCAAAGACCTCCCTGTCAGCCGTGGCCGCTACAATTTCGACACGCTGCGCATCGAATACTTCGGCGACACCGAAGTGGCGCGGCAGGTGCTAAAAGGGGGTGGCTACGATTACAACCGCGAGTTTTCCGCCACGGCCTACACCCTCGGCTACAACGGCGCGCAGCTGGACGACGGCCGCCTGCAGCGCGCGCACCTGGGCCCGGCCAAACCGCAGGTTGCCCAAGGTTATGTGTTCAACCTGGACAAGCCGCCGTTTCGCGACCGCCGCGTGCGCCAGGCGCTGGGCATGCTCTGGGACTACGAGTGGAGCAACCGGCAGATGATGCGCAACCTCTACATCCGCCAGCAGAGCGTGTTTTCCAACACCCCACTGGCCGCCCGCGCATTGCCCGACGCCAGCGAACTCGAACTGCTGGAGCCGTTGCGCGGCCAGGTGCCGGATGAGGTCTTCGACCGCGTGTTCACGGCCCCGGTCACCGATGGCACGGGCATCGTCCGCACGCAACAGCTGCAAGCGTTAGCCTTGTTGCAGCAAGCCGGCTGGCACCCCGAGGGTGACCGCCTGGTGAACGCCCAAGGCGAGCCACTGGAATTCACCTTCCTCAACGGCCAGGCCGGCCTGGAACGCCTGCTGCTGCCATGGAAGCGCAACCTGGCGCAGATCGGCGTCACCCTGAACATCCGCAATGTCGACTCGGCCCAATACGTCAACCGCCTGATGGCGCGTGACTACGACATGATCGTGACCGGCTACCCGGTCACGCTGTCGCCAGGGGCGGAGCTGTACAACTACTTCGGTTCGGCAGCGGCCCACGACCCCGGCTCGAACAACCTGATGGTGCTGCAGGACCCTGCAGTGGACAGCCTGATCGACGGCCTGGTACGCGCCAGCACGCAAGCCGACATGCTGCGCCATGCCCATGCCCTGGACCGCGTGCTGCAGTGGAACTACTACTGGATCCCCAACTACTACCCGCCCGGCAGCTCCACGGCCTGGTGGAACCGCTTTGGCTTGCCCAAGGTTCAGGCCACCTATGACGAAGGCCTCGACACCTGGTGGGAAGTCAGCCCTACCCCGCTGACCAACGCGCAGATGGCCGAACGCCTGAAGGCCTCACCATGACGGCCTATATTCTGCGGCGCCTGTTGCTGATCATTCCGACGCTGCTGGCGATCCTGCTGGTCAATTTCGCGATCGTCCAGGCGGCGCCTGGTGGCCCGGTGGAGCAAGCGGTGGCGCGGCTGCAGGGTATCGGCGGCGGCGCACCAGGCGCCCGGGCCGAGGTGGCGCATGGCGAGTCACGGGCCACCCGCGGCCTGGACCCCAAGCTGATCGAGGCGATCAAACACCAATACGGTTTCGATAAATCAGCCCCCGAACGGCTCTGGCTGATGCTCAGCCAGTACGCCCGCCTCGACTTCGGCCAGAGCTTCTTTCGTGGGGCCAAGGTCACAGACCTGATCCTCGACAAGCTCCCGGTCACCCTGTCGCTCGGCTTCTGGGCCACGCTCATCACCTATCTGGTTTCTATCCCCTTGGGCATCCGCAAGGCGGTGCGCCATGGCAGCCGCTTCGATGCCTGGAGCAGCGCACTGATCGTGATCGGCTACGCCCTGCCCTCGTTCCTGTTCGCCCTGTTGCTGATCGTGCTGTTCGCCGGCGGCACGTCGCTGAACTGGTTCCCGGTGCGCGGCCTGGTGTCGGAAAACTTCGACCAGCTCAGCCTGCTGGGCAAGGTCGCCGACTATTTCTGGCACCTGGTGCTGCCGGTCGGCGCACTGGTGATCGGCGGCTTCGCCACCCTGACCCTGCTGACCAAGAATGCATTCCTTGACGAGATCTCCCGCCAGTACGTGGTCACCGCCCGGGCCAAGGGGCTGAGCGAGCGGCGCGTGCTGTACGGCCACGTGTTGCGCAATGCCATGCTGCTGGTGGTGGCCGGGCTGCCCCAGGCACTGATCACGGTGTTTTTTGCAGGTTCGCTGCTCATCGAAGTAATCTTCTCCCTCGATGGCCTTGGCCGGATGAGTTACGAAGCCGCCGTGTCGCGTGACTACCCGGTGGTCTTCGGCACGCTGTTCATCTTTACCCTGGCGGGTTTGTTGATCCGTCTGATCGGCGATGTGTGCTACACCCTGCTCGACCCGCGCATCGACTTCGACACGAGGGCCAACTGATGCTCTCGCCCGTGTCGCGCCGCCTGCAACGCTTTCGCCGCAACCGCCTCGGCTGGGTATCGCTGTGGCTGTTCGCAGCGCTATTGCTGCTGAGCCTGGGCGCAGAGCTGGTGGCCAACGACAAGCCCTTGCTGCTGGGTTACAAGGGCGAGCTGTACACCCCGGCGCTCAAGCGTTACACCGAACAGCAGTTCGGCGGCCAATTGCCGTTCCAGCCAGATTACCGCAGTGCCTACGTGCGCCAATTGATCGAGGCCCAGGGCGGCTGGATGCTGTTCGCCCCCATCCCCTTCAGTGCCGACACCCCTAACTACGACCTGCAAGTGCCCACCCCCAGCCCACCCAGTACCAGCAATTGGCTGGGCACCGACGACCAGGGGCGCGATGTGCTGGCCCGGGTGCTGTACGGTACCCGAGTGTCGCTGCTGTTCGCCTTTGCCTTGACCCTGGTCAGCGTGCTGATCGGCGTGACGGCCGGAGCCTTGCAGGGCTACCACGGCGGCTGGGTCGACCTGCTGGGGCAGCGCTTGCTGGAGGTCTGGTCGGGGTTGCCGGTGCTGTACCTGTTGATCATCCTTAGCGGCTTCGTCGAGCCTGATTTCTGGTGGTTGCTGGGGATCATGGCGCTGTTTTCGTGGCTGACCCTGGTCGATGTGGTGCGCGCCGAGTTTTTGCGCGGGCGCAACCTGGAATACGTCAAAGCCGCGCGGGCGCTGGGCCTGCCAGACAGCCAGGTGATGTTGCGGCACATTCTGCCCAACGCCATGAATGCCACGCTGACCTATGTGCCGTTCATGTTGACCGGGGCCATTACCACCCTGACTGCGCTGGACTTCCTGGGCTTCGGCATGCCGGCCGGCAGCGCCTCGCTGGGCGAGCTGGTGACCCAGGGTAAGCAGCACCTGGAAGCGCCCTGGCTTGGCTTTACTGCGTTTTTCGCGTTGGCGGTGATTCTGTCGCTGCTGGTGTTCATCGGCGATGCGCTGCGCGAAGCGTTCGATCCACATGGTTAATGCACGACCCCTGTAGGAGCAGCCTTGCGCTGCGAAGAGGCCAGTGAAAACCCTGTAAATATTAGCTGCTTTCACCGGCCTCTTCGCAGCACAAGGCTGCTCCTACAAAAAGACCCACAACCTGCACTGGGAGCATTCGCATGACCCTCAAAGGCAAGACTGCACTCGTCACCGGTTCCACCAGCGGTATCGGCCTTGGCATCGCCCAGGTGCTGGCCCGCGCTGGGGCCAACATCCTGCTCAACGGTTTTGGCGACCCGGCGCCGGCCATCGCCAGCATTACCAGCCATGGCGTGAAGGCCGTCCACCACCCCGCCGACCTGTCGGATATAGCGCAAATAGAGGCCCTGTTCGCTGTGGCCGAGCATGAATTCGGCGGTGTCGACATTCTGATCAACAACGCCGGTATCCAGCACGTGGCGCCGGTCGAACAGTTTCCCGTGGAGAGCTGGGACAAGATCATCGCCCTCAACCTGTCGGCGGTGTTCCATGGCAGCCGCCTGGCCCTGCCCGGCATGCGCGCACGCAACTGGGGGCGGATCATCAACATCGCTTCGGTGCACGGGCTGGTCGGCTCGACCGGCAAGGCCGCCTACGTGGCAGCCAAGCATGGCGTGGTGGGCCTGACCAAGGTCGTGGGCCTGGAAACGGCCGCCAGCAATGTCACTTGCAACGCGATCTGCCCTGGCTGGGTGCTGACCCCGCTGGTGCAAAAGCAGATCGACGACCGCGCCGCCAAGGGTGTAGACCCGCAGCAGGCACAACACGACCTGTTGGCCGAGAAGCAGCCTTCGTTGGCCTTCGTCACCCCCGAGCACCTGGGCGAGCTGGTACTATTTCTGTGCAGCGAGGCCGCAAGCCAGGTCCGTGGTGCCGCCTGGAATGTCGACGGTGGCTGGCTGGCCCAGTGAGGGCCGGCCACGACCTGGCAATGGTCTTGCACCCTTTTCAACTGCAAGGAGGCCTACATGCGCCCACTCCCACTGTCTGCGATCCTGACCTTGACCCTGGCTGCCGCCGCCCCGGCGATGGCTGCCAGCTTGAAGGATGTCGCGCCCTATCCCGAGGCGGAAAAAGGCTTCACCCGGCAGGTCATCCACCTGCCGGCCCAGGCCGACGAGTCGGCCTATAAACTGGAAATTCTCGCGGGCAAGACGCTCAAGGTCGACTGCAACCGCCAACGCCTGGCGGGCAGCCTCGAAGAACGCACGCTCGAAGGCTGGGGCTACAGCTACTACCGCCTGGACAAGGTCGGCGGCCCTGCGAGCACCCTGATGGCCTGCCCGGATGGCAAGAAGACCGATGCGTTCGTGCCGGTGGTCGGCGAAGGCTTCATGCTGCGCTACAACAGCAAGTTGCCAGTGGTGGTGTATGTGCCCAAGGACGTCGAAGTGCGCTACCGCGTGTGGTCGGCCTCGCAAGACGTGCAGAAGGCTAAAGTGGAATAAGAAGCTCGCATCACGCTGACAGGTAGGAGCAGCCTTGCGCCGCGAAGAGGCCAGTAATAGCAGCGAAGATTTACTGTGTTTTCACTGGCCTCTTCGCAGCGCAAGGCTGCTCCTACCCCCTCCCGCAACCACTGGAGGTTCGCCATGAACGACGTACTCTGGAGCCCCTCCACAGCGCAGATCGAGGCCAGCCGGATGGTTGCGTTTCGCCGCTGGGTCAACCTGCGCTACAACCTCGAATTAAACGACTACCAGGCACTGCACCGCTGGAGCATCGAGCAGCGCTCAGCCTTCTGGCAAAGCCTTGCCGAGTACTTTCACGTTAACTGGCACCAACCACCGAGCCACGTGCTGCGCGAAGGCCCGCAAATGCCCGATGCCCAGTGGTTCAGCGGCGCCACCCTGAACTACGCCGAACACCTGCTGCGCCGGCGCGACGACCGCCCGGCATTGATCGCCGTACGCGAAGACGGCCAGCGCCGAGTGCTGAGCCATGCGCAGTTGGCCGCCGAGGTCGCGGGGCTGCAACGGGCGTTCGAGGCCTGCGGTGTGAAACCGGGCGACCGCATCGCTGCCATCATGCCCAACACCTGGGAAACCCTGGTAGCCATGCTGGCCTGCGCCAGCCTCGGCGCAATCTGGTCCAGCGCTTCACCCGAGTTCGGCGTGCACGGCATCATCGACCGATTCGGCCAGATCAGCCCCAAATTGCTGATCGTCTGCGCCGGTTACCACTATGCCGGCAAGGTCATCGAACAGGTCGACAAGGTCAACCAGGTCTGCGCCCAATTACCAGGCCTTGAGCAACTGATCGTGGTACCCCATACCCGCAGCGGGACCCGCGCCGACGAATTCCACGCGTCCCGTGTCGACCTGTGGGAGGGCTTTTTCCAGCCCGGGGGCATGCCTCGATTCACCCCGCTGCCGTTCGATCATCCGCTGTGCATCCTCTACTCCAGCGGCACCACCGGCGTACCCAAGTGCATCGTCCACCGCGCCGGTGGGGTGCTGCTGCAGCACCTCAAGGAACACGGCCTGCACAATGACCTCAAGGCCGATGATGTGCTGTTCTACTACACCACCTGCGGCTGGATGATGTGGAACTGGCTGGCCAGCGGCCTGGCTGTAGGTGCCACACTGGTGCTGTATGACGGCTCGCCCTTCCACCCCGGGCCAGCGCGGCTGCTGGACTTGATCGATGCCGAGGGCATCCATGCCTTCGGCACCAGCGCCAAGTACCTGGCTGCACTCGAACAGGAAGGCCTTGAGCCTGCCGCCACGCACCGCCTGACCAGCTTGCGCCTGCTGCTGTCGACCGGCTCGCCACTGTCGCCGCACAGTTACGATTACGTTTACCGCAAGATCAAGGCCGATGTATGCCTGGCCTCCATGTCCGGTGGCACCGACATCGTCGCCTGCTTCGTGCTGGGCAACCCGACGCTGCCGGTGCATCGCGGCGAAATCCAGTGCAAGGGGCTGGGCATGGCGGTGGAGGTCTGGAACGCGCAAGGCCAGAGCGTGTATGACGAAAAAGGTGAACTGGTGTGCCTGCAGCCGTTTCCGTCCATGCCGCTGGGCTTTTGGCACGACCCCGATGGCAGCCGCTACCACGCGGCCTACTTCAGCCAGTTTCCGGGGGTCTGGGCGCAGGGCGACTATGCCGAGCAGCGCGCCAGCGGTGGCCTGATCATCCACGGCCGCTCCGATGCCGTGCTCAACCCTGGCGGGGTTCGCATTGGCACGGCAGAGATCTACCGCCAGGTGGAGAAGGTCGAAGAGGTGCTGGAAAGCGTCGCCATCGGCCAGGACTGGCAAGGCGATGTACGGGTGGTGCTGTTCGTGCGCCTGCGCGACGGCCTGCAGCTGGATGACGCCTTGCGCCAACGCATTCGCCAGGTGATACGCCAGTACACCACGCCGCGCCATGTGCCTGCGGTGATTGCCCAGGTCAACGACATACCGCGCACCATCAGCGGCAAGTTGGTGGAGCTGGCGGTACGTGATGTGGTTCATGGCCTGCCGGTGAAAAACACCGACGCCCTGGCCAACCCGGAGGCGCTGGAGCAGTTTCGCGACCACAACGCGCTGCACAATGAGGCATAATGGCGCCCTTTTTTTACCCCGAAGCACAGGTGTCCCATGAAAGCTCAAGCCCGCCACATCCTGGTCAAGACCGCTGACGAAGCCGAAAAGCTCAAGCAGCGCATCGCCAATGGCGAGGCCTTCGACGTGCTGGCGAAAAAGTTTTCCACCTGCCCGTCGGGCAAGCGCGGCGGTGATCTGGGTGAGGTACGGCCCGGCCAGATGGTCGGCGCCATCGACCAGGTCATCTTCAAAAAGCCGCTACGTGTGGTGCATGGACCGATCAAGAGCAAGTTCGGCTACCACCTGGTGCAAACCTTCTACCGCGACTGACAGCGTCAGGGTGGCAACAGGCCACCTAGCATTATTGCCAGTTGTTCAACGTCAGGCCTTTCCCTACAACTCAGGCAGGACCGAGGTGGTGCGCCTAAGCGCCGCGTCAGGTAGTGGTCCCCCTCTGAGGCCCCGGAGACCTGCCGATGCGTTATCACCGCCTGCTTGCCCCTGCCGCGTTGCCACTGCTCGTACTGCCGACGCTTGGCTACCCTGATTCACTGACCGTCATACCGGGCGACAGCCTGGGGGCGATCTCGCAAACCCAACAGGTCGATACCTTCACCATGAGCGGGGGCACGGTCCAGTCGCTGAACCAGGGCCAAGGGTTCGATAATTTCACAATGTCGGGCGGGCGCATTATCGGTGCGTTCGAGGATGGCGATCATGCAATCTTTTCGGGCGGCCAGATAGGCCGAGTCGACTTGAAGCTCGCTGACAACTACTTCGAAATGTCCCAGGACACCGCCGTTGCAACCAAGATTGACGGCAACTTGGTAAGCGGCTTTGGCAACGACACGATCCTGCTGCGCGGGGGCTCGATTGGCGGCAATATCAGCACCAGTGGCGGCCAGGACCGCATCACCATCAGCGGCGGCGAGCTCAAGGGGAATGTGCTCGCCAGTGCCGGCAACGATACCTTCACGTGGTCCGGCGGCGGCATCGGCGGCCGAGTCGATATGGGTATTGGCGATGACTCCGCGACAATCGACAGCCTCGATGCCAAGGCCTTGGACATCAGCATCGACGGCGGCGCTGGCAATGACACCCTGGTGTTCAACCGCAGCCAGGTGACGCGCGGGGCGTTGTACGCCAACTGGGAATCCGTGGCGTTGACCAACGCCAGCCGATTCACCCTTGACGATACCCTCACCTTGGGCGACCTAGGCACCGACACCCTCCCCGCGACCGGTACAGGCAGCTTCACAATCGATGCGAGCAGCGCGCTGATCGCACGCCAAGGCAGCATCGTGAGTATCCAGAACGGGAACAAGGTGTCGGTCGAAAACGCCGGCACGATAGACCTGTCACGGGGCAACGATGCCCAGGGGCGCCTGAGCATTCAAGGCGATTACACCGGCAACAACGGCACCCTGCGCGTGAACAGCGTGCTGGCCGGGGATGGCGCGGCCTCCGACCGCCTGGTCGTCAGCCGCGGGGTTATCGCTGGCAGCACTGGCCTGCTGGTCAATAACCTGGGTGGCGCAGGCGCGCTGACCACACAAAACGGTATCCAAGTGGTCGAAGCCCGCGAAGGCGCTGTCAGCCGGAACGACGCTTTCGTACAGACCCAGACGCTTTCGGTCGGTGCCTACGACTATCGCCTGTTCAAGGGTGGTATCACGGCCGGCAGCGAAAACAGCTGGTACCTGCGCTCAACCTTAGTCGCCCCGCCCGCTCCGGCGCCGGCACCGCAGCCCGGCGAGCCACCCGTGATCGAACCGGCAGCGACCCCGCCTGTGGTTGCGGCGGCGCCCGGGCAAGCTGAACTGCCTGCGCCCGTGCAGGGCAAGCACTTGGCGCTGTACCGCCCCGAAGTCCCGGTGTACGCCGCAGCCCCCAGAGGCGCCGCAATCATCGCCCGCCAAGCGTTGGGTACCTTTCACCAGCGCCAGGGCGACCAGCAGTTGTTGGCCGGCCAAGGCGGGCTCCCCGCCAGCTGGGGCCAGGCCTACGGCGGCACGCTGCGCCAGCAATGGACCGGCACGGTCAGCCCCAGCCTGGACGGTGATCTGTATGGCTTCAAGGTCGGTCAAGACGTGTATGCCAAGGTCAATGACAGCGGCTATCGCCAACAGGTCGGCGTGTATGTCAGCCACAGTCGCCTGGAGGCCGACGTCAAAGGGTTTGCCCTGGCCGTACAAGACCGCAGCGTCGGTGATCTGAAGCTCGATGGCGACAGCGTCGGCGCTTACTGGACACTGGTCGGGCCGCAGCGCGGGTACCTCGATGCCGTGCTGCAATACACCGACCTGGATGGCCGGGCGCGCTCGCACCGTGGTGACAAGCTGAACATCAATGGCCATGCCTGGACAGCGTCACTGGAGTCCGGCTACCCCATCGCCCTGTCGCAACGCTGGGCCGTGGAGCCACAAGCCCAGTTGATCGCCCAGAAGGTCTCGCTGGGCACCGCCCGAGACAGCGTCTCGCGCGTCAGCCATGACGCCCAGGTTGAACTGACCGCGCGCTTGGGTGCGCGCCTTGAAGGCACCTTCACGGGCACCCGTGGACGCCTGCTGCAACCCTATGCGCAGGTCAACCTGTGGCACGGCGACGGTGGCCGCGACACGCTGACGTTCGATGACCTCGACACGATCAAGACCGACTACCGCTACACTTCGGTGCAACTTGAAAGCGGTGTGGTGGCGCAAGTGAGTGAAGCGCTTAGCCTGCACGGCGGCGTGCAGTACAGCGCCAACCTGGACAGCCGCCAGCAGGAAGCCAGCGGCGTCAACCTGGGTGTGCGCTGGCAGTTCTAGCGGCGCGCTGCCAGCAGACCGAGGCCAGCGCAGCCCAGCAAGGAGGCGCTGACCCGGTTGAACATCCGACGCGGCCCAGGTTGGCTGAACCAGCGCTGCATATAGGCGCCAAGGCCCGCATAGATGGCGATGGCGGCCCACTCCAGCAGCAGGAACAGCACGCCCAGCCACAGGAACTGCTCACTGACCGGGGTGGCACCGCCGACCGAGACAAATTGGGGCAGGAAGGCCGTGAAGATCAGGATCGCCTTCGGGTTGCCCGCCGCCACCCAGAACTCTTGCCGCGCCAGGCGCCAGGTGCCGCGTGGGTGATCACCCGCCACCACGGCTTCACCAACAGGGGCCCGCCACAACTGCCAGGCAATGTAGAACAGGTAGGCAGCACCAATCACCTTGATGGCGAGGAACAGGTATTCACTGGTATGCAGCACCACCGCCAGGCCCATCGCCGCCAGCGCAATCATGCCGCTGAAAGCGACAATGCGCCCGCCACCGGCCACGCAGGCCGTGCGCAGGCCGTAGCGGCTGGCATTGTGCAAAGACAGCAGGTTGTTGGGCCCGGGCGCCATGTTGAGGGCGAAGCACGCGGGGATGAACAGCAGCAAACTGGCAAGATCCATTTTTATTGTCCTCTGACATCAAGCGCTTATTTCGACCGCAGACGCGCACAGGGTCAAGTTACAGCCAGCCAAAAAAACTGTACGGGTCCCCTGCTACTGGTAAGCTTTTGCTCCTGTCGAGGACCCTTTTCATGCCCCGCTCACAAGCCCGCGTCTGGCGCGATACTGCCCTGCCCTTCGTCGAAAGCCGCCGCGCCTGCCATAGCCGCGCCTGCTACAAGGCGCATAGCCATCCGACCTTTTCCATGGGTGCAGTGGATGCCGGCTTCAGCCTGTTTACCGGCGCAAGCGGTGGTCAGCAACGCCTGACCCCCGGCACCTTGGTGATGGTCCCGGCAAAGCGTGTGCATGCGTGCAACCCGGCGCCTGGCCAGGCCTGGAGCTACCAGATGCTGCACGTGGATGCCGACTGGCTGTCGCAACTGCGCCTGGAGTCTGGGCTGCGCGGTGCGCAGGCGGGTGAGCCAGCACGTATCAGCCATGTGCCCGCCTTGTACGGCCAGTTCTGCGCGCTGAATGCCTTGTTGTTCTCCAGTGCGAGCTACGGCGAGAAAGAGGCGGCGCTGATTGCCTTCATGGGGGACCAGGACTTCTGCGCGCACCCGACGCTGGAGGCGGCACCGGCGCTGGGCGCCACCCTGCTCAGTGGCCTGGTCGAACGGATCGAGGCTGAGGACCCTGCGCAACTGAGCCTGACGTTGCTGGCCCAGGAAGCGGGATTGGGGCGTTATCAACTGATTCGGGCGTTTCGCGCAGCGACCGGCCTGACGCCCCATGCCTACCTGCTCAACGCCAGGGTCAATCGCAGTCGGCTTCTGTTGAACCAGGGCCTGGCGCTGGCAGAGGTCGCCTATCAGCTTGGGTTTGCCGACCAAAGCCACTTTCAGCGGGTGTTCAAGGCGCACGTGGGCGTAACGCCCGGGCAATACCGAGGCCATTGAGGCCCCGCGCAATAATCTTCAATACGTGCTCCAGGCTCGACGCCAGACTGCGGCTTTACCTGCCAGAGTCGTCTCGCCCATGGAGCAGTTCCTGATCGTCGCCCTCGCCCACTTCCTAGCCCTGCTGTCACCCGGCCCGGACTTTTTCCTGGTTGCCCGCACCTCCATCAGTGGCGGTTGGCGCACCGCCAGCGGCGCGTGCCTGGGTATCGCGTTGGCCAATGGCGCCTTCATCGCCATGGCCTTTACCGGCCTGTCGATTTTGCGCGAAGGCAGCACGTTGTTCATTGCTTTGCAACTGGCCGGTGCGGCTTACCTTTTGTACATCGGCGCACAATTCTTGCGCTACGCCGGGCATTCCAACCTGGCCGCAGTGGCCGGCAATGGCGCTGTACCAGGTGGTTGGCGCAGCCTGGCGATGGGCTTTTTGTCGGGCATTTTCAACCCCAAGAACGCGCTGTTCTACGCCAGCCTCGCCAGCATGGTCGCCAGCAGCAGTGTCGGCTGGAAGGTGGTGTATGCGGGCTGGATGTTCTGCATCGTGCTGCTCTGGGACCTGCTGGTCGCCGTGGCCATCGGCAACCAGCGCGTGTTGCAGCGCTTCTCCCGCGCCTTGCCCTGGCTGGAGCGGGCTTCGGGGGTCATGCTGATGGTGTTGGCCGGGGGGGTGCTTGTGCACCTTGCGCGGGGCTGACCAGCTCAAGGGTGGCCAGGTCGAGCAGGCTGAAATGGCCGCTGGCCCAGCCGCCGGTGTCCAGGTGCCAGACATTGCCCAGCTGTTTGACCTGCAGCACGGGTGTATGCCCGACCAACAAGGCACGGATGCCGTGCACAGGCCGGGTGTCGCCCTCCTTCAGCCGGCGCCGCGACCATTGGCAGACTTCGCGTACCTCGGGGTCGTCATCCAGTTCCAACCAGCTCCGTAACACGGGCCAATCGGCGAAGGGGCTGTCGGCATGCAACAGACCGATCAGGCCCGCTGCACTTTCAACTTCCATACCGATCGGCAATTGCTCGAAGCGTTCGACAAAGCGCCGCTGCTCGGCCTTGGGCAGCTCAAGAAACCAGCCACCACCGGCGGCGTGGTACATCTCCAGGTCGAGCCGGCCACCGCGCAGGTAGCTAACCGCCAGCGCCTCATGGTTACCCTGCACGGCATGAAACCAGGGCAGGTCTAGCCATGCCAGCGCCGCGTGGCTGAGCGGCCCACGGTCGACCAGGTCACCCACGCTGAACAGGCGGTCCACTGCGGGGTTGAACCCAACCGCTTGCAGGCACCGAACAAGGCGCCCGAAGTGCCCGTGGATATCACCCACCGCCAGGTCTCGACCCAGGGGGTTGGCGGCTACCCGCCGAAACCGACTCATTACAATCTTCCTCTGCGGGTGCTGTCATGGCAGGCGTAGAATAAAGGGACACGTCTTTCACCTTGGAGGTGCATCATGCGTACCGCCCTCGTGTGTGCCGTGCTCGTGGCGCTGTCATTGAACAGCATGGCACAAGGTGCTCCGGCTGCGCAGGTCGAGGTGCGATTCGACCATCCCGAAAAATTTCGCGATGCCAGCCTCGACAGTGCCGGCTACGAACGGGGTGCCGATGCCTATGTCATGAAGGCCCTGACCGAGTACCTGCAGAAGCTCGGCCAGCGTTACTTGCAAGCAGACCAGCAGCTGGTTATCGACATCCGTGACATCGACCTGGCCGGGCGCTTCGAGCCTTGGCACAGCAATGCCTACGATGTGCGCTTCATGCGCGAAATCACCTGGCCGACCATCGACCTCAGCTACACCCTCAGCCAACCCGGCAAACCTGCCCAGCAAGCGCAGGAACGGGTCAGCGACAAGATGTACCTCAGCCGCCCGGGGCGCGTGACCAGCAGCAGCGACCGCCTGTATGCCGAAAAGGCCATGCTGAACGACTGGTTTCGCCAGCGCTTCGCACCGCACTCGGCTTCCTGAAAAACCCTTCACTGGTACAGGTGTTGCGGCCAGGCGTATGCTCGGCCCTTGACTCGTACCAGGGAAGGAGCTGTTGATGAAGATCTGCGCCGTGCAACTGGCGTCGCTCAAAGGCGATATTCAGGGCAACCTTGCGCGTCACCTGTACTGCATCGAGCAGGCTGCGGCGCTGGGTGCTGAGCTGGTGGTGTTTCCTGAACTGTCACTGACCGGCTATGAGCCGACCTTGGCCCGCCAGCTCGCCCTGCCGTTATCCTCCCCACGGCTGGAGCCACTGCAGGCACTGTGCGACCAGCATGCTCTCACAGTCGCCGTGGGCCTGCCCTTGCCAACGCCTGACGGCATTCGCATCGGCATGCCGATCCTGAGCCCAGGCATGCCCCGCCAGGCGTATGCCAAACGGCGCCTGCACGGCGATGAACTGCCCTACTTCGCCGCCGGCGATCAACCCTTGGTACTCGAGGTGGCCAAGCACCGGGTAGCGCCTGCCATCTGCTACGAGTCGATGTTCATCGAACATGCTGCCGAGGCGCGGGCACAGGGCGCGCAAGTGTACCTGGCCAGTGTGGCGAAAACGGCCAAGGGCATTGGTGAGGGCTACGAGCATTACCCGGAGGTCGCTCGCACGCTGGGCCTTACCGTCTTGTTGGCCAACTGCGTGGGGCCTGCCGATACGTTCATCGGCGCAGGTGGGTCTGCGGCCTGGGATAGCCAGGGTCGGCTGCTGGCCAGCCTGGATGACACCTGCGAAGGGCTGATTCTGCTGGATACTACCCACTCCAGCGCGACCGCTGTGCCACTGAGGGTGCTGACTGCGTGAAGTATTTGTTGTTGACGCTGGCGAGCTACGCATCTACGCATTACCTGGTCGGGCTGTTGATCCAGGGTCAATTGGCCGAAATCGCCGAAGGCCTGCGCCATCGACCGGGTGCGCCCACCCCTGGCGAATACTTGCGAGAGGTCCGGCCCCATGCACGGCGGGCCCACCGGCAGTACACCTTGATGGCCGGATCAGCGCTGGCGCTGGTGGCCTGCCTGGTCGCCAGCTGGATCCTTTAGGTTTGCCTGACTCAGAGCGCCAATGCCAGGCTTTCTCTGCCTTCCAGCGCCAGCAGGTATTGCTTCGCCTGAAGCCCTCCGGCAAAGCCGGTGAGGTTGCCTGAAGCACCAATTACCCGGTGGCACGGCGCAATGATGGAGATCGGGTTACGGCCATTGGCCGCGCCTACTGCACGGACTGCGCTGGGGTTGCCGATCTGCCGGGCAATGTCGCCGTAACTGCGGGTTTCACCGAAAGGAATGGTCAGCAATGCAGCCCACACCTCGCGCTGAAACGGCGTGCCGGCAAAATCCAACGCCAGGTCAAAGCGTCGCCGCGTGCCGGCAAAGTACTCGCCCAGCTGGCGGGCGGTGTCCAGCAGGACTGGGCACCGGTCATCTCGGTGGAGCTCACCGAGCCGCACGCGGTTTTCCCGCTCCTCTTCCCAGAGCACGGCTGCCAGCCGATCGCCGCGGGCGACCAGCGTCAGCGTGCCAACGGGGGATTGCATGAAGGTGAAGGCGCTGGACATTGGGGGCTCCTGCAGGGTGCGAGATGGTCAGCGCACTCTACGCAGACGCAAGGCCACACGCACCCGCTTTCTTGCTCAACCAATCCCACAGCCGGCAATCCGCCTGGCTTCTGACAGGTTGACCTTGGGGATCAGTTCGGCCGGGATGCGCGACGCCGCCGACAGGTTGTAGACGTGAAAATGATCATTGACCACTTGCCGCGCCATCAATGTCAGTGACGGCAGGATGCGGCTGTCCCAATGCTGGTCCAGGCCGCACGGTGAATGTTGCCCTTCTTCGGTCTCGTAGAAGCGCCCCACCGTCTGGTCAAGGTCGACCCCCACCAGCAACACCTCTTCGAACCCCAGGTGATAAGCCAGTTGCAGCGCCACGTAGGCGACTGTGCGGGCATCGAAAAAACCCTGCGACAAGTCTTTGCTGAAGGCGATCGACCGAGCCCGTTTGCTCCACAGTGCGCGGCTGCAGACGCAACTGTCACCGTGCCCGCGCACACCGTCGAGCAGGCCGGGTGTGTGCGCCTTGTGCAAGGCATAGCATTCGCTGGCAGCTGGTATGTCGGCACCCTCGAATTGCTCTGGCCACAGCGCGAGCCGTTGGCTGTCACGCAGGGCGGTGGCAAACAGATCAGGTTGCTGCAGGCCGAAGCTTTTGTCGGTGCACACGTAGAAAAACGGTTTCACGCCATGCTCTGCTGTCATGGCGACTGAACCGTTCATGGCAATGATGGGCAGGTGGGCAAAATCAGCCAGCGGGAAATGCCTGGCTGAAGCACCCGAGGCCAGAATCACCACGGGGCCTTGCTGGGTATTGCGACACGCCTCGAAACTGGAGAACGCCCCGCGTTCAGCACTGGGCTGCGACGGAAGTGTGTTCATCGTTTGCTACTTTGGACAGGACAGTACAAAACACGATACCGGTCCTTGTATGCACAACGGACGCTTTTACAAAAACCTTACACAAAGCGACTGATGGGTCTAAATCTGTCCAAAAGTGGAAGAAATGACAGCGCCCTTCTCCACACAAGCGCAGTGTTTCTACAGACCCGTAGTCCCGGTCGTTGTTCACCCGCCTGCATGCCTGGCAGGCGCATTGCCCCCATTGCACCGACGAACGGGCGTGCTGGAAGCGGTGTCACGCACCGGGCTATTCGTCGCTTGCCCATGAGCCTGCTTGATGGTTACCAACTGCCCGACTAATACTTAGGTCTCTGCCTGGGGAGGCACGAAACATGCAACCAAGATTCGTTATCGTTCCGGCGGTACCCATCGAAAAGGAGTCTTTCCGCGTCGGTAGCCGTTATTACGCAGCGACCGTATGCGGGGGGTTCGATATTTATGACAACCTGGCGAAGGAGCGGCTCAAACCCAGTTACCCGAACAGGACCGATGCAGAAGTGCAATGCCAGCGGATGAACACGAAACTCGAAGCACGCTGAGGGGAAGTCGCCGAAGCAGGTGCGCGCCGCACACGGCGGCTGCCTTGGAGCAGCCCTATGCGATCAATGGTCGCGTCAAGCGCCCGCGGCCTCGCCTTCTGATCCTGCCACGATTAATGCCAGTCAGTTACAGCCAAGGGGGCCGCTGCGATGGGCTGCACAGCAGCCCCATTCACCGCCGATGACGCTTAACTGACTGGCAGCCAGCTACCAACATGGGCGGTATGGGCAGCTCAGGTTACTGAGCTCATTCCAGGCACTCTCTTGCAGCCTGGCGCAGTTTGTCGCCCGAAAGGAAGCTGCCTTTATAGAACGTGGCGCGGCTGCCGTCGCGCGACTCAACCACCTCGAGAACATCATCGGAGGCCACTGCGCTTGGCGCGGTCAATCGATAGCCGTGGGCAATCGATTTCTGGTTGGCGAGGGGCGCCAGTGCTTGCCACTTGGGCATTACACAGGCGGCATATTGTGCAGGGGTTTTGGAGGTCAGCTTACTGGCTGTGGGGTTACCCGGTGTTGCGCAACCGGCAAGGCTGGCAGTCAACAAGGTGCAAACAAAGATACGAAATGTAGGCATTTGCAATTGACCAATAGAGATACAGGGCATTCTACCCAGCGTCGCAACTTAGTTCCAATCAACCAAGGTCGTGGTGCGTTTTGCTTAGAGTGAAGATTTTATCGGAGCTTCATTAGAGCGGTCACCTGTTAATTCTGCTAGTAGCCATAGTCGTGAAGCGGGCACAGAGTAGCCCGTGCAGATACTCATAAGCGTGGTGCATTACAAGGAGCGCTCCCCATGCCATCCAACCGTACGCAATTTTTCTATCAGAATGGTCACCTGCACACGCTGAAAACAGGTGAAGAAAGCCGCGCTATCTTTCGGGGTGCAGCGAACATCGCGCATGCAGAGCTGAACGGCGCCAACGCACAAAGTGGCTTGTTGGCAACGGACGATAAAGGCTCAGTTTTACAGGTACAAGGTAATGAATCAGGTAAGTCGGACACTGACTAGCCTTAGCATGAAAAACTTCACTTGCGTCTCCACTTGAGGGTTGTGTCATGATGCGCTGAACAGGTACTACCGTGCAGGATGCCCATGCCTCAATTTGATTGGCTCGCGAACCACATGAACCATTGCAACGCCTTTGCTCAGTGGATTCATCAGCAATTCACGTATGAGTTCGACGGCATCGACCTTTCGCGATGGCAGCATGAGTTCGCAGAAGGCCAGGGCAATGGCCAGTGGCAATGCCTGATTGCCCAGGAGCAAGGCCAGTTGTTGGGCGGTGCCGCTCTGGCGGCCCAAGACCTGCCTTCCCGCCCGGACCTCGGCCCTTGGCTTGCCTGCGTGTTCGTTGACCCGGCAGCCAGAGGAGCCGGTATCGCCGAGCACCTGATTGAGGCCCTATGTACCCATGCGCGCACTGCCGGCCTCGAAAACTTGTACCTGCACACCCATGATAAACAGGCTTACTATGCCAAGCGTGGCTGGACGGTGATTGAGCAGTTCGAGGCGTGGGGCAACCTGCAGTGGCTGATGTCACGCACGCTTCGCTGAACAGCCGGACAGGGTTGTAGACGCACACTTCAAGGAACGCACTCACGCTCATGGAACCGCTTCATACCATCAAAGCCGATCTCGTCAAAACCGCCGACCACCTGAATGAACTCAGCAAAGCCATGACCGGGCACGCCAAGTTCATGGAAGCGCGGGCGACCTCAGACAGCGAGATCGATGTACGCGCTCATATCAAGTCCATCGATGGGGTTGCCAGTGAGTTGAGGTCCGTCGCAGCAAAGATCAAGGATGAGACCTGACCCACGCCCAACCCACAGCAACCTTCAGAGCTCGCTACTTAGCGCAGGCGAACTGTTCGGTCACGGGAATCGCATCGCTTGCTATCCGCCGCGCCCTGCCCACGCCCCACGCCAAGGCACGGGTCATCGACTCGCCTGGACGCGAATCGAATGCTTCTTCGTGAATGGCCATGCCACTGGGGGCATAAACCCCGATGAACATCTGCGTATTGCCTGTTCGCGACAGTCGCACCTGGACATCGATGTAGCTGCCGTCACTTAACGTTTCGTCGTGAGTCCGATGGTGAAGCGTTGGGTCAGCCCAGCCCCAGAAAACGTCGCCGCGAATCCGCATGTCGCCCCTCCTACGACTTTAGTTGTATACCTAAAGCCACCATAGCCAAAGGCAAACGGCGCGCAACTGTACTCAGTCGAAATGTGAGCTGAATCGGACAACTGGCAATCACCTGTAAACAAAGCGTTATTCGTTTGCTCACGCAGGCCATCACGTCATGCCAAATCAAGCACCGACAGTCGACGCCAGAGGTCGCTTGCACGGTGAATTTATGGCAATCTGCCGCGAAATCAAAAACGCAAAATCATGGAACCTAAATTTCAAGAGCACGCTAATGCCAGAAATTTCAGCAGATAACGCCAGCCTTATTCACAGCATTGCTACAACAACCGCCATCATTGCCGCCTTAGTCTCGGCCTGCGCGGTCATCCTGGCGCACCTGACGTCCGAGGTGCAAAGCAGCGAGTCAGACAGGTCCATGGCCGAGGCCAGCCAACTGATCGCCACAGCCAACCAGTCCGCCGCCCAATCCCAGTTGAAAATCGAAGAGCTCCTGCAACAGAACGCGGCGTTGACGGCACAACTGGACGCCGCGAAAAAAGAGCGCCAGGCCATTGAACATCGCCTGCGGCCCAGAAAGCTGACAGCGCAGGCACAGGCCGCGTTCCAGGCATTGGCGGCAGCGCTCGCCAAAGACAAAGTAGCCCCAACCGTACTGCTCAATATCGTCAGAAACGACGACGAAGCGTTGGCGTTCTCCAAGCAAATCGCCGTTGCCCTGACCAAAGCGGGCGTGCGGGTACAAATAAAGCAGTTGATGCTCACCAAAGAGGCCACAGGCGTTCAGGCAGTGCTGTATGACAGCCCGGGAAGCCAGCAAATCGAACGTGCGCTGAGGGCCGCTAATTTTGCAACGGACATCAGTCGATCGTCGCAAACACCGAAGATCAATATCGATGATGACGACAAGCCTGCTATTAGTGCGTTTATCAACGTGTTTCCAAAAGAGATGTCGTTAACGGACACTGCAGCGCCGCACGCAGACTAAAACTAACGATCATGACTGGCCACCCATCCAGCATGGACGCAAAGCCAGTAACTAACACGCCCGGCTCCGTAGTAGCGTTGCGCATTCTACGAACTTCCAGGTCCGTTAACCGCAAGGACCTGGGCGATTCAGACCAGGAGGTCCAATGCGTGTTGAGGTGATAGACCAAGCGGCGATAGATTCGGCGCTGATTGCGTTTGCCCGCTATAAAATCGGAGAAACAAAAATCTTCGACTTAGAGCGTGCAATGAGCTTTGAAGTGGGTGAGGCTTTGTCCAAGAGCGGACTGGTGAGGTTCACCATTACACAGTCAGTGTCAGGTCGCTACCGCATCAGCGATGAAGGCGAAAACGCCATCACGGACGCTGGGCGGGCGCGCCTTAAGGTGATCCGAGGGTAAGCCCGCTTTCATTATTCAGAACAGCCAGCCTAACCAAATAGATTAGGCGCCGCCCGCCAGCAGCTCAGCATTTATCGTGAAGCTCGGCGGGCCAAGCGCTGAAAAAACCATTCATTCCAGGCCCCCACGTAGCGCCAGAGGGTGCCCCAATACTCGATCAGCCCAAGGATCTTTACAACACTTGAAGGGCGTCAGTTCACTTCACGTGGATGTCTCTTAGCGCTGTGATCATTCTGTTTGGATAGATTACAACTGCGCAATCTAAACATCAGCATAAGAGCGATTACGAACGCACACCCATTACAACCTGAAGACAGTAGGAAGTAATTATATACAATTAAAACAATCAAGCGCTTGATGCAGATCAAAACCACACTACGCTAAGGAGGCTATGAAAAACATCGCTTCTAATTTTCAAGGAGAAGAAAATGCCAGCACAAAGTTTGGTTCTTGCTCGCAATGATTTCGAGAGCATAATCGATGACATGGCCGCTCACTTTAAAAGCGACAGCAGGGCTCAGAGTTACAGCACTGAGTCAAAAGTACTGAATGAATTGTATGGCGGCTTGGAGCCTGTATCACTGGCCGTTAGCTCGCTGAGCGACAGTGGTAACGATCAAGTAATCAGCAAGTTTACGGGTGATTGCAAGGCCGACCTGAATACTGACAGCGCTGGCTTCCACAGCAAGACGTCGGAGTATACGACTGCGCTGCAGTCCTCGCAGAACCAGGATGAATTTAGCCGAAGAATTGATGAAATGGCTGATAAAGCCAAAAGGGATAATGCCTCGGCCATTGACCGCTGGCGCGAGAAAGCCAAGCAGATCAACAAAGAAAACCCTGGGGCCGGCAATGCTATTCTTATCGCTTTCGAAAGCGTGTGCGCGTTGGCCAACAAGGTATACAGTGCAATTGTAGATTTCTTCACCTCCATCGTCCAAAGCGTTGTTAAGTGGTTAGCTAACGCTTGGTCTTCGATTAAAAACTTCTTCTCTGATGTTTCGCACTTGATTTCAGGTTGGTTCTAGTTATCTAGGGTCGGCCCTCGCGTATTTTTACGCGAGGGCAAACCTTTGCAGAATAGGCGGCCGTACCGCTTCTCACGTAAACACTTTAAAAAGGCACCGGTGCTCTCCATCATCACCGGGCACCCTACTCGACGAGCGGGCCCTTAACGCCATCAAGCAAGCCCTGCAGTTGGCAACGCTCCAACGCATGGCGTGCAAGTCCGTGCCCCTGCCAGCCCTTTCGTGGTCCAACCAAGCAAAGGTGGGCTGTGGAGCTGCGATCCAAGTGTTACAATCCGCCCATTCAAATCAGCGCTCAAGCGCTGGACATCCGTGATCGCCGTCAGTACGACACCCGCCACACCTACGCAACCCTGTGCCTGATGCCTGGGATGAACCCTGCGTTCATCGCGAATCAGCTCGGCCATAGCGTTGAGATGTTGCTCTCTACCTACGCGAAATGGATCAGCTCCTCCTCGGACTGGAGGGAGCTGGAGAAGCTGCCGCCCCGCGTCGAATTGGCCCAAAATTGGCCCAAAACTGACACGAGGGCCTAAATACACCTCTGGAACCCCCGCAGGACAAGCACTTGATTTCTACCGCCAACATCACCATGCAGTTCGGCTCCAAGCCGCTGTTTGAAAACGTTTCCGTCAAATTCAACAACGGCAACCGCTACGGCCTCATCGGCGCCAACGGTTGCGGTAAGTCGACCTTCATGAAGATCCTCGGCGGCGACCTGGAGCCGTCCGGTGGCCAGGTCATGCTCGAGCCGAACACCCGCCTCGGCAAGCTGCGCCAGGACCAGTTCGCCTACGAGGAATTCACCGTGATCGATACGGTGATCATGGGCCACGGCCAGCTGTGGAAGGTCAAAGCCGAGCGCGATCGTATCTACTCGCTGCCAGAAATGACCGAGGAAGACGGCATGGCCGTCGCCGAGCTGGAAACCGAATTCGCCGAGATGGACGGTTACACCGCCGAATCGCGCGCCGGTGAACTGCTGCTGGGCCTGGGGATTCCGCTGGACCAGCACTTCGGCCCGATGAGCGAAGTGGCACCGGGCTGGAAGCTGCGTGTGCTGCTGGCCCAGGCGTTGTTCTCGGACCCGGACGTGCTGCTGCTCGACGAACCGACCAACCACCTGGACATCAACACCATCCGCTGGCTGGAAACGATCCTCACGGCGCGCAACAGCACCATGATCATCATTTCCCACGACCGGCACTTCCTGAACAGCGTTTGCACTCACATGGCCGACCTGGACTACGGTGAGCTGCGCCTGTTCCCAGGCAACTACGACGAGTACATGACCGCCGCGACCCAGTCGCGCGAGCAGTTGCTGTCGGACAACGCCAAGAAGAAAGCCCAGATCGCCGAGCTGCAGACCTTCGTCAGCCGCTTCTCGGCCAACGCCTCCAAGGCCAAGCAGGCCACCTCGCGCGCCAAGCAGATCGACAAGATCCAGCTGGCCGAGGTCAAACCCTCGAGCCGGGTCAGCCCGTTCATCCGCTTCGAGCAGACCAAGAAGCTGCACCGTCAGGCCGTCGTGGTCGAAAAAATGGCCAAGGCCTTCGACGACAAGGTTCTGTTCAAGAACTTCGACATCACTGTCGAAGCTGGCGAGCGCGTTGCGATCATCGGCCCCAACGGTATCGGCAAGACCACCCTGCTGCGCACCCTGGTTGGCGAAATGACACCGGATGCGGGCTCGGTGAAGTGGACCGACAGCGCCGAAGTGGGCTACTACGCCCAGGACCACGCCCACGACTTCGAGGACGACCTGAGCCTGTTCGACTGGATGGGCCAGTGGACCTCCGGTGAGCAGGTGATTCGCGGCACCCTCGGGCGCATGCTGTTCTCCAACGACGAGATCCTCAAGTCGGTGAAGGTGATTTCCGGTGGTGAGCAAGGCCGCATGCTGTTCGGCAAGCTGATCCTGCAAAAACCGAACGTGCTGGTGATGGACGAACCGACCAACCACCTGGACATGGAATCGATCGAAGCACTGAACCTGGCGCTGGAAAACTACCCAGGCACGCTGCTGTTCGTCAGCCATGACCGCGAGTTCGTGTCCTCGCTGGCCACCCGCATCATCGAGCTGTCGCCGGACGGTGTCGTGGACTTCAGCGGCACCTATGACGACTACCTGCGTAGCCAGGGCGTCGTGGTCTGATGTAGTGCGCTCCGCCTGGTCGCGTTGAGTTGACCAGGCGGATCCCATGGATGGGGCATTCACCCGGAATAATTCGTTAGCCTGCTTTCATTTCCTTCGCGCAACGGCCATGATGAAACAACGCCCAACCGCCCGCCCGCGAAAGAGCCCATGACCGCGCAACAGCCCGCCCCCGCCAGCAGTACCTCCAACATCACCCTGCAGATCCTGTCGATCGTCTTCTACACGTTCATTGCCTTCCTCTGCATCGGCCTGCCGATTGCGGTGTTGCCCAGCTATGTGCACGACCAGTTGGGCTTCGGCGCGGTTGTCGCCGGGATAACGATTGGCCTGCAGTACCTGGCCACCCTGCTGAGCCGCCCCTTTGCCGGGCGGGTGGCGGACACGCTGGGCGGCAAGCAAGCGATTCGTTTCGGCTTGCTCGGCATTGCCAGTTGCGGGGTGCTGACGCTGTTGTCGGCCTGGACCCTGAGCGTGCCGTTACTGAGCCTGGCGCTATTGCTGGGCGGGCGCCTGCTGCTGGGCATCGCCCAAGGGCTGATCGGCGTGGCCACCTTGAGCTGGGGCATCAGCCAGGTTGGGCCGGAGCACACCGCCCGGGTGATCTCGTGGAACGGTATCGCGTCTTACGGCGCCATCGCCATTGGTGCCCCGGTCGGTGTGCTGGCGGTGGATGGCCTGGACTTCAGCGTGCTGGGGCCAACCTTGCTGGTGCTGGCGCTGCTGGCCATGCTGGTGCTGCGCAAACGCCCGGACGTGGTGGTGGTACGGGGCGAACGGCTGCCCTTCTGGTCTGCCTTCGGCCGCGTTGCGCCCTGTGGCCTGGGGCTGACATTGGCGTCGATCGGCTATGGCACGCTGACCACGTTCGTCACCCTCTATTACCTGGAACGTGGCTGGGCCGGTGCAGCCTGGTGCCTGAGCGCCTTCGGCGTGTGCTTTATCATTTCGCGGCTGTTGTTCGTCAATGCGGTCAACCGGTTTGGCGGCTACAACGTGGCAGTGGTGTGTATGGCCACCGAGGTGATTGGCCTGGGGCTGCTGTGGCTGGCACCCTCGCCGCCTTGGGCGTTGGCAGGTGCCGGGCTCACAGGGTTCGGCTTGTCGCTGGTGTACCCGGCACTGGGTGTAGAGGCCATCAAGCAGGTGCCTAGCAGCAGCCGCGGCGCTGGGTTGGGGGCTTACGCGGTGTTTTTCGACATGGCCTTGGCCATCGCCGGCCCGGTGATGGGCGCGGTGGCAGTGCACCTGGGCTATGCCTCTATCTTCTGCGTTGCCGCCCTGCTCGCCCTGGCAGGCGTCGGCTTAACGCTGCTTCTGGCGCGGCGCAGCCGACGCAGCTGAGCGCTCATCCAGTAGCGGTGCGCTGAGGGCCTGGCTGAAGAACGCTGCGGTGTCGCGTTGCAACGAGTGATGAATATGGCGGCGGTCAACGCCTTCGGCATCCTTGCACAGCGCCGGCATACGGGCGTGTTGTTCTTCGTCGCAGCGCGCCATGAACACGAAATGCCCTGCGCCGGCCAGCAGACGGTAATCCGGCGTGACGGGCAGTTTGCGCGCCAACGCTTCGGCATTGCGGTCCACGGCCACCAGTTGGTCGCTGTCGCCGCTGTAGATCAGCACCGGGATGTGCACACTGGCCAGCGCATGGCGGCCAAACAGCAGGCTCAGCGGCGCCATCAGCATCGCCGCGCCCACCCGTGAATCGGCCTTCGGTGCCAGCTCGCTGCGGTCGGCAATCAGCACGCCATGAGTCTTGCAGGCGTCGCCATCGCTGGGGCGCTCAAGGCAGTACTGGCGCAGGCGGTCCAGGTCGGGTTGCGCACCCGAGACGATCAGCGCCGTTTCGCCCCCGGCCGAATAGCCGATGACACCTACCTTGCCATCATTCAGGTAGGGCCCAAGCAGCGCGTCGTTACGGGCAGCCGTGATCGCGGCGCTGACTTGCAGCGGCCGGCCATACAGGTTGCTCAAGGTACCCAGGCGACTGTGATCGCGGGCGTTGTCCCCCGGGTGCACCACCGCCACGACCACAAAACCCTGCCGTGCCAGCGCGGAGGCCAGGTAATGCAAGGCCAGCGGGCTGCCGGTATTGCCGTGGGAGAGCACCAGTAAAGGGAACTGCCCCAGGGCCACCGGCGCCTCTTCGGCGACGTCGAGCGGATAGCCGTCGATGCGCATGTTATGGGGCACACCCGTCGCCGGGTAAAACGCCAACGCTTGCATCGGGCGATCATCGACAGGGTCGGCCAGGGTCATGTGGTGCAGGCCGGCGACCCAAGGCGCGGCCTGGGCGTGGGCCAACAGGCCGCCGAGCAGGACCAGCGCCAACACGCTGCGAGGGATGTTCATCGCCAGCCGTTCCGTGCAGGGTCAGAGATAGCGCCAGCATAGAGCCGCCGACGCCAAGGGCAGATGAAAACTGGATGAAACCCTGCATGCACGCAACGCCCGCGCCCAATGCAATTGCGCTTTTCCGAGAACCCATGGCATAGATGCAGGTCAATCGCTTTACCTGACCCTTTCGCGACCTTGAAGGAGCACCCTGCATGAGCAAGCACCCTTACGCCCCACCCAAGGTCTGGCGCAATGACGCAGCCTCCGGTGGCCAGTTCGCCAGCATCAACCGCCCGGTAGCCGGCCCGACCCATGACAAGGCGCTGCCAGTGGGCAAGCACCCCTTGCAGTTGTATTCGCTGGCCACGCCCAATGGCGTGAAGGTGAACATAGCCCTTGAAGAGCTGCTCGCCCTGGGCCACAGCGGCGCTGAATACGACGCCTGGTTGATCCGCATCGGCGAGGGTGACCAGTTTTCCAGCGGCTTCGTGCAGGTCAACCCCAACTCGAAGATCCCTGCCCTGCTCGACCGCAGTGTCGAGCCACCGGTACGGGTATTCGAGTCGGGCTCGATCCTGTTGTACCTGGCGGAAAAGTTCGGTGCGCTATTGCCCACGTCTGCCGCTGCACGTACCGAAAGCCTGAACTGGCTGTTCTGGCAGATGGGCGCGGCGCCTTACCTGGGCGGCGGCTTTGGCCACTTCTACGTGTACGCCCCGGAAAAGTTCGAATACGCCATCAACCGCTTCACCATGGAAGCCAAGCGCCAACTGGATGTGCTCGACCGCCGCCTGGCCGAAAGCCGTTACTTGGGCGGCGATGAATACAGCATCGCCGATATCGCCGTGTGGCCTTGGTATGGCGAGCTGGTGCGCGGCAATCTTTATGGCGCAGCAACGTTTCTGGCGGTGCACGACTACACCCACGTGCAGCGTTGGGCCGAAGAGATCGCCCAGCGGCCCGCCGTGCAACGTGGGTCACGGGTCAATCGCACCTGGGGCGATGAAGCCAGCCAAGTACCAGAACGGCACTCGGCGGCCGACTTGGATTGACCGTTCGGGGCCGCCTCGCGGCCCCGACAATGCTCGCCTGCATAAAACCATTTGCCCCTGCGCAAACCTGCGTCCGGCAATGCCTTCTTGTACACTCCTCGCACTAGCCCCCACCTGCAAAACTTTTTGGTGAACGCATGATCGAGGTAACCGAGGTTTCCATTGCCGAGCTGCGCGACGCACTCGAGTCGGGCCGCACGACGGCGGTCGAGCTGGTCAAGGCCTACCAGGCGCGCATCGACGCCTACGATGGAGCCGACACCGCTACCGCACTGAACGCCGTGGTGGTACGCAACCCAGACGCACTGAAGGAAGCTGAAGCTTCCGACGCCCGCCGCGCCAAGGGCCAGCCCCTGAGCCCGCTAGACGGCATCCCCTACACAGCCAAGGACAGCTACCTGGTCAAGGGCCTGACTGCGGCTTCCGGCAGCCCGGCCTTCAAAGACCTGGTCGCCCAGCGCGACGCCTTCACCATCGAGCGCCTGCGCGCCGCCGGTGCCGTGTGCCTGGGCAAGACCAACATGCCGCCCATGGCCAACGGTGGCATGCAGCGTGGCGTCTATGGCCGCGCCGAAAGCCCGTACAACGCCGCCTACCTGACTGCGCCCTTCGCCTCTGGCTCGTCCAACGGTGCCGGCACCGCGACAGCCGCCAGCTTCAGTGCCTTTGGCCTGGCCGAGGAAACCTGGTCCAGTGGCCGTGGCCCTGCATCGAACAACGGCCTGTGCGCCTACACCCCTTCGCGTGGGGTGATCTCGGTGCGTGGCAACTGGCCGCTGACCCCGACCATGGACGTGGTGGTGCCTTTTGCCCGCACCATGGCCGACCTGCTGGAAATCCTCGACGTGGTGGTTGCCGACGACGCCGACACACGCGGTGACCTGTGGCGCTTGCAGCCGTGGGTAACTATCCCGGCCGCCTCGTCGGTGCGCCCGGCGTCGTACCTGGACCTGGCGGTGGATGCCAGCGCGCTCAAGGGCAAACGCTTTGGCGTGCCGCGCATGTACATCAATGCCGACCCAGAAGCTGGCACCTCCGAGAAACCGGGTATCGGTGGCCCAACCGGCCAGCGCATCAACACCCGCGACAGCGTCATCGACCTGTGGCAACAAGCGCGCCAGGCGTTGGAAGCTGCAGGTGCCGAAGTGCTCGAAGTGGACTTCCCGCTGGTCTCCAACTGCGAAGGCGACCGCCCTGGCGCCCCGACCGTGTACAACCGCGGCATCGTCAGCAAGGCATTCCTCCATGACGAACTGTGGGAGCTGTCGGGCTGGGCCTTTGACGACTTCCTGCGGGCCAACGACGACCCCAAGCTCAACCGCCTGGCCGATGTCGATGGGCCGAAGATCTTCCCGCACGACCCCGGCACCCTGCCCAACCGTGAGGACGACCTGGCCGCAGGCATGGACGAATACGTCAACATGGCCAAACGCGGCCTGAAGACCTGGGACCAGATCGAAACCCTGCCCGACGGCCTGCGCGGTCTGGAGAAGACCCGCAAGCTGGACCTGGAAGACTGGATGGACACCCTGGGCCTGGACGCGGTGCTGTTCCCCACCGTGGCCGACGTAGGGCCAGCGGATGCTGACGTCAACCCGGCTTCGGCCGACATTGCTTGGAGCAACGGCATTTGGGTGGCCAACGGCAACCTTGCGATCCGCCACCTGGGCGTACCGACCGTCACCGTGCCCATGGGCGTAATGGCTGACATCGGCATGCCGGTGGGGCTGACCTTCGCCGGCCGCGCCTATACCGATAACCACCTGTTGAGCTTCGCAGCGGCCTTCGAGGCCACTGGCTCGCGCCGCATGATTCCACCGCGTACGCCAGCACTGGGCAAGTAAACGCGCCCGTCACATCGCCATTTTCAACGCATTGTGTAAAAATGCACAAACCGTTGAATTTGGCGATGCATTCATGCCGCTCTCTCCCCCTGAAGAACGTCAGCTCACCCTCACCGTTCTCAAGGCCGCTATCCAGGCTTTGGGCAGCGTTGCCGCGCGCAACATGGAAATCCTCCTGCACGACCTTGACCACCCGGAACACTCCGTGGTGGCGATCGTCAACGGCCACCTCTCCGGCCGTGTCGTCGGCAGCCCAATCCTCGCCGCGCCCGAACAGGACCTAGGCTTCAAGGCCCTGATGCGGGCCACCGTGGAACAGCGCGGCTGTGCGCCTGTGGTCTTGCCGGATTACCCGACCACGCTCAAGGGCCGCACCCTGCGCAGCGCCACGGCCATTTTCCGCGACAGCACCGGCCACCCGTTCGCCAGCCTGTGCATCAATACCGACGTTACGGGGCTGGACGCTGCGATGAATTTTCTGCAGCAGCTACAGCCCCTGAGCGACTCGCCAGCGGTCAGCGAACCCGCCGACATGGCGCTGTTGATGAGCGAAATCATCCAGGGCGCGCTGCAACGCAGCGGCCAAGGCCGGATGACCAAGCAGGCCAAGGTCGACGCGGTGCGGGTCATGCAGGAGCGTGGCTTGTTCATCGTCAAAGGCGGCGTGGAAAAGGCTGCCAGCGCCCTTGGGGTGACCCGCTACACCGTTTACAACTACCTGGAGCAGTTGCGTGGCGAACAGCCGGCAGCGGCCCGTGAAGACTGACGCTTGGAGCTAACGATGACTTTGCATATACAGACGCCGCTGATCGAATCCCGCCCGCTTTCGCTGGCGTCAGGCTGTACCGTTTGGCTCAAGCTTGAGGCAGTGCAGCCTTGTGGTTCGTTCAAGCTGCGTGGCGTGGGCCATGCCTGCGAAGTCCACCATGCCAGGGGCGCGCGCCATTTTGTGTCGTCGTCCGGGGGCAATGCCGGGCTGGCGGTGGCGTATGCCGGCCGCAAACTGGGGGTGCCGGTGACCGTGGTGGTACCCGAGACCACCACCGAGCGCGCCAAGCAACTGCTGCGCCTTGAAGGCGCCAAGGTGGTGGTGCATGGCAGCTCCTGGCAGGAGGCCAACGAGCTAGCCCAGACCCTGCTCGGCAGCGGCGATGCGTTCATTCACCCCTTCGACGACCCATTGCTCTGGGCCGGACATGCCAGCCTGATCGACGAAGTTGCCGCGACCGGGCTTAGGCCCGATGCGGTGGTGCTGTCGGTCGGCGGAGGCGGATTGCTCAGTGGCGTAGTCGAAGGGCTAACACGCAATGGCTGGGATGATGTACCTGTGCTGGCGGTGGAAACTACCGGTGCCGCCTCGCTGCACGCAGCGGTGCAGGCTGGCCACCCGGTTGAACTTGAGCGCCTCGCCTCGGTGGCCACCTCCCTGGGTGCGAAGCGCGTTGCTGATCAGGCATTGGAATGCGCGCGTAACCATCCGCTGCACAACCATCTGGTCAGCGACCGTGCCGCGCTGGAAGCCTGCGAGCGTTTCTTGCTCGATCATCGGATATTGGTGGAGCCCGCGTGTGGGGCTGCATTGGCAGTAGCTTACGAAGCCAAGAAATTGGCCGAGTACAACAATGTGCTGATAGTGGTTTGCGGAGGTGCCACGGCGACACTGGCGCAGATTCAGGATTGGTTGAAGCAGGTCGATTGAGGTTGCCTGTTCCGGCCCTTTCGCGGGCAAGCCCGCTCCCACAGGAATAACTCTGACCTGTAGGAGCGGGCTTGCCCGCGAAGGGGCCGGGGCAGTCAATCGAGCAACGGAATGATGTTGGCGACTAACGCTTCTCCCTTTATTTCAATCACCGCCACCGTCACGGGCAATTTGAACCGTCGCGGCCCGGCGCTTCCGGGATTCAGGTACAGCAGCCCGTCCCGCCAGTCGATCAGCGGCTTGTGCGAATGCCCGGTGATCACCACCCGCACAGCCTCATCGAGCTTGGCCGGCACATCGGCGATGTCATGCACCAGGAGTGCCTGCCAGCCCCCCATGTCGAAGCGCAGTTGATCGGGCAAGTCCGCCGCCCAAGGCCATTTCAGGTCATTGTTGCCGCGCACTACCCGCACCGGCGCCAGGGCCTCCAGCACCTCCAGTACGTCCGGTTTGCCGATATCGCCGGCATGCACGATCAGCGCACAACCGACCAGCGCATCCACCGCCTCTGGGCGCAATAAACCGTGGGTGTCGGCGATCACGCCAATTTTCATGCCTGCGTTCCTGGTCCAATGGGGTGGCGAGAAAAACGCCCGTGAGATCAGGATAGTCACACAGGCCTGTTCTAATTGGGCCCCAAGCACCTGGGAAAATTCCAGCGAGCCTGACGAAAAGCGCATCTCGCCCTTTCGATCTGTAGCGAGTGAAGGCACAATGCGTGTCCTTTTTTTGGCCGGCCTTGCCGGGGGCCTTTAAATGATCAAGACGCCGTACTACCTCATCGATAAAACCAAGCTGCTGGGCAACATGGAGAAGATCGCGTATGTGCGCGAGAAGTCCGGCGCCAAGGCGCTGCTCGCCCTCAAATGTTTCGCGACCTGGTCGGTGTTCGACCTGATGCAGCAATACATGGACGGCACCACCTCTTCGTCGCTGTTCGAGCTCAAGCTCGGCCGCCAGAAATTCGCAGGCGAAACCCACGCCTACAGCGTTGCGTGGGCCGACGACGAAGTCGAGGAAATGCTCGAGAACTGCGACAAGATCATCTTCAACTCGATCGGCCAGCTGCAACGCTTCGCCGAACAATCCGAAGGCAAGGTCCGCGGCCTGCGCGTCAACCCGCAAGTCAGCA
This sequence comes from Pseudomonas sp. LAIL14HWK12:I7, assembly GCF_000483465.1. Lineage (NCBI taxonomy): Bacteria > Pseudomonadati > Pseudomonadota > Gammaproteobacteria > Pseudomonadales > Pseudomonadaceae > Pseudomonas > Pseudomonas sp. LAIL14HWK12:I7. Next base: position 131,941 of record NZ_AXYZ01000015.1, on the reverse strand, counting down.
GCTCCGACTACCTGCTCGCCGACCCGGCACGCCCGTTCAGCCGCCTCGGTGAGTGGGACCCAGAGAAGATCGAGAAGGTCATCGAGCAGATCTCCGGCTTCATGTTCCACAACAACTGTGAAAACGGTGACTTCAGCCTGTTCGACAAGATGCTCACGCACATCGAAGAGCGCTTCGGCCACCTGCTGCACAAGGTCGAGTGGGTCAGCCTCGGTGGTGGCATCCACTTCACCGGTGAAGACTATGCAGTCGATGCGTTTTGCGCGCGCCTTAAAGCCTTCTCGGAAACCTACGGCGTGCAGGTGTACCTGGAGCCGGGCGAAGCCGCCATCACCAACAGCGCCTCGCTGGAAGTGACCGTGCTCGACACCCTGTACAACGGCAAGCACCTGGCCGTGGTCGACAGCTCGATCGAAGCGCACCTGCTCGACCTGCTGATCTACCGCCTCAACGCCAAGATGGCCCCTAACGATGGCGAGCACACCTACATGGTCTGCGGCAAATCGTGCCTGGCCGGTGACATCTTCGGCGAATACCAATTCGATCGTCCGTTGGCCATTGGCGACCGCCTGTCGTTCATCGACACGGCCGGCTACACCATGGTCAAGAAAAACTGGTTCAACGGTCTGAAAATGCCATCCATCGTGGTCAAGCAGCTCGACGGCAGTGTCGAGGTGGTGCGCGAGTTCGGTTTCGAAGACTACGTTTCCAGCCTGTCGTAAGACCGGCTTTCAGTAAGGAGCAAGGGATAAATTGAAGAAGAACGTTCTTATCATTGGTGCAGGAGGTGTCGCCAAGGTGGTGGCCCACAAGTGCGCGCAGCATAACGACGAACTCGGTCGTATTGCCATTGCGTCGCGGAACATCTCCAAATGCCAGGCCATCATCGACAGCGTCAAGGCCAAGGGTAGCCTCAAGGTACCCGCCGACATCCAGGCCTTCTCGCTCAACGCCCTCGATGTCGAGGCGACCAAAGCACTGATCCGCGAGACCGAATCGCAGATCGTGATCAACGTGGGCTCTGCCTTCCTCAATATGTCGGTGCTGCGTGCCTGCATCGATACCGGTGTCGCCTACCTGGACACCGCGATTCACGAAGAACCGGGCAAAATCTGCGAGACGCCGCCCTGGTACGGCAACTACGAGTGGAAACACCTCGAAGAGTGCCAAGAAAAGAACATTACCGCCATTCTCGGCGTCGGTTTCGACCCGGGTGTGGTGAACAGCTACGCAAAACTTGCGCAGCAGCAATACTTCGACAGCATTGATTCGATCGACATCCTCGACGTCAATGCCGGTTCGCATGGCAAGTACTTCGCCACCAACTTCGACCCGGAAATCAACTTCCGCGAGTTCACCGGGCAAGTATGGAGCTGGCAGAACAGCCAGTGGACCAGCAACACCATGTTCGAGGTCAAGCGTACCGACGACCTGCCCGTAGTAGGTTCGCAAAACCTGTACCTGACCGGCCACGATGAAGTTCACTCGATTTCGAAGAACCTCAACGTGCCGAACGTGCGCTTCTGGATGAGCTTCGGCGAGCACTACATCAATGTGTTCACCGTGCTGAAAAACCTCGGCCTGCTCTCCGAGCAACCGGTCAAGACCGCCGAAGGCCTGGAAGTGGTGCCGTTGAAAGTGGTCAAGGCCGTGCTGCCAGACCCAGCCTCCCTGGCCCCGGGCTACACCGGCAAGACCTGCATCGGTGACCTGGTCAAGGGCACCAAGGATGGCCAGCCGCGCGAAGTGTTCATCTACAACGTGGCGGATCACGAAGAAGCCTTCGCCGAGACTGACAGCCAAGGTATTTCCTACACCGCCGGTGTACCGCCAGTGGCTGCCGCCCTGCTGGTGGCCCGTGGCGAGTGGGATGCCAAGCGCATGGTCAACGTCGAAGAACTGCCAGCCGAGCCGTTCCTCAAGGCGCTGGACGTGATGGGCCTGCCGACCCGCGTCAAAGATGAGAAAGGCGATCGTCCTTGGGACGCTGAAGCCTAAGCAACACAAAACAGGGCGCCTATCAGGCGCCCTGTTTTTTTGGGATGTGCCAGTGGTAACTGCGACAGCGCCCTAACGACTCGACCCCTGCCGCCTGCTCGCGTACGCTTGCCGCTTTCCTTCCGTAGCAAGGCAAACGCGCCCATGGCAAACACAGACATCATCTACACCCCCGATCCGGACGCCGATTCCATTTCGTCCGACGTCGCCGAATACAACGGTGTGCTGGTCTCCACCCAGATCCCCACCCGCGCCGATGGCAGCCTCGAGCTGGGCGACATCGTTGCGCAGAGCGAATGCACCCTGCAGGCGCTGAAAGTAGCCCTGGAAAAAGCCGGCAGCGGCATGGACCGCGTGCTGCACCTGACCATCTACCTCACCGACATGGCTGAACGTGCAGCGTTCAACGAGGTATACCAGCGCTTCTTCAACAAGCCATGGCCCGTGCGCGCCGCCGTTGGCGTGGCCTCGCTGGCGGTCGAAGGCATGCGCGTGGAAGTCACCGCGATGGCTGCCAAACGCTGATTCCCCGCTCGATCACTGGAGCGGCCTTGCCGCTCCTACTCCAGGTCGCGCCGCCTCTGGACAGCGTAGGGATGCCACCAGCCCGTTTCACCGCTACAATGCCCGCCTAAACCGTGACCGCCCGAAACTATAACGACATGTCCCTTCCAAAGAATCACCTGGAACTGCTCAGCCCTGCCCGTGACGTGGCCATCGCTCGCGAAGCGATCCTGCACGGCGCTGATGCCATCTATATCGGCGGCCCGAGCTTCGGCGCGCGCCATAACGCCTGCAACGAAGTCAGCGAAATCGCCGAACTGGTCGAGTTCGCCCGTCGCTACCATGCACGCGTGTTCACCACCATCAACACCATCCTCCACGACAACGAGCTGGAGCCGGCGCGCAAGCTGATCCATCAGCTCTACGACGCGGGCGTCGACGCCTTGATCGTGCAGGACCTGGGGGTGATGGAACTGGACATCCCACCGATCGAGCTGCACGCCAGCACCCAGACCGACATCCGTACCCTGGAGCGCGCCAAGTTCCTCGATCAGGCGGGCTTCTCGCAGCTGGTACTGGCCCGTGAGCTGAACCTGCAGCAGATCCGCGCCATTGCCGCCGAAACCGACGCCGCCATCGAGTTCTTCATCCACGGCGCGCTGTGCGTGGCCTTCTCCGGCCAGTGCAACATCTCCCACGCCCAGACCGGGCGCAGCGCCAACCGTGGCGACTGCTCGCAAGCCTGCCGCCTGCCCTACACCCTGAAGGATGACCAGGGCCGCGTGGTGGCCTTCGAGAAGCACCTGTTGTCGATGAAGGACAACAACCAGACCGCCAACCTGCGCGACCTGGTCGACGCTGGCGTGCGCTCGTTCAAGATCGAGGGCCGCTACAAGGACATGGGCTATGTGAAGAACATCACTGCCCACTACCGCAAAGAGCTCGACGCCATCCTCGAAGACCGCCCGGACCTGGCCCGCGCGTCAAGCGGCCGCACCGAGCACTTCTTCGTCCCCGACCCGGACAAGACCTTCCACCGCGGCAGCACCGACTACTTCGTCAGCGACCGCAAGATCGACATCGGCGCGTTCGACTCACCAACGTTCACCGGCTTGCCGGTGGGCGTAGTGGAAAAGGTCAACAAACGCGACATGCTGGTCACCACTGACGTGCCGCTGACCAACGGCGACGGCCTGAACGTGCTGGTCAAGCGCGAGGTGGTGGGGTTCCGCGCCAACATTGCCGAACCCCGTGGTGAGTTCGAGGAAGACGGCCAGAAGCGCTATCGCTACCGCGTCGAACCCAACGAAATGCCTGACGGCCTGTACAAACTGCGGCCAAATCACCCGCTGTCACGCAACCTCGACCACAACTGGCAACAGGCCTTGCAGCGCACGTCGGCCGAACGCCGAGTGGGTGTGGAATGGCACGCGGTGCTGCGCGAGCAGCGGCTGATGCTCACCGTCAGCAGCGAGGAAGGCGTCAGCGTGCAAGTGGCCCTGGACGGCCCGTTCGGCGCGGCCAACAAGCCGCAACAGGCGCTGGACCAACTGCACGACCTGTTGGGCCAACTGGGTACCACCCAATACCACGCCAACGCCATCGAACTGGATGCCCCGCAGGCGTATTTCATCCCTAACTCGCAGCTCAAAGCCCTGCGCCGTGAAGCCATCGAGGCGCTGACCGCTGCTCGGGTCAAGGCGCATCCGCGCGGCGGCCGTAAAGCTGAAACCACGCCGCCTCCGGTGTACCCGGAGTCGCACCTGTCGTTCCTGGCCAACGTTTACAACCAGAAGGCGCGCGATTTCTACCACCGTCACGGCGTGCAGCTGATCGACGCGGCCTACGAGGCACATGAAGAGCACGGCGAAGTGCCGGTGATGATCACCAAGCACTGCCTGCGCTTCTCGTTCAACCTGTGCCCCAAGCAGGCCAAGGGCGTGACCGGCGTGCGCACCAAGGTGGCACCGATGCAGCTGATTCAGGGCGACGAAGTGTTGACCCTGAAATTCGACTGCAAACCGTGTGAAATGCATGTGGTCGGCAAGATGAAAAGCCACATCATCGACCTGCCGACCCCCGGCAGCGCGGTGGCCCAGGTGGTTGGCCATATCAGCCCGGAAGACCTGCTCAAGACCATCCCGCGCGCACCGCATTGATCGCCCCCTTGTAGGAGCAGCCTTGTGCTGCGAAGAGGCCGGCGGCAGCATCCGAGATCTTAAGTGCTGCCACCGGCCTCTTCGCAGCACAAGGCTGCTCCTACACAGGCAGGCGTCAACGAATCTGGTGCTTGTGCAGCAGCCGATAGAATGTCGGCCGCGAGATCCCGAGTACTTTCGCAGCGATGCTCAAGTTGTCGCTGTGCCGGTTAAGCACATCACACAAAGCCTGGCGCTCTGCCCGGTGCTTGTACTCCTCCAGCGTACCCAGCGGCTGCTGCTCTTGCTCGATCTGCAAGCCCAGGTCCTGCGCCTCGATCTGCCGCCCCTCGGCCAACACCAGCCCGCGCCGCACTCGGTTGGCCAGCTCACGCACATTGCCCGGCCAGTCATGCCGGCCCATGGCCGCCAACGCATGGTCACTGAACGAGCGCGGCCTGCGCCCGGTCTCCAGGCTGTAGAAATGGGCAAAATGGCTGGCCAGCATCGACAGGTCACCATGCCTGTCTCGCAGTGGCGCCGTCACCACCTGCAACACATTCAGCCGGTAATACAGGTCCTCGCGAAAGCGGCCCTGTTCGATGGCTTTTTCAAGGTCCACGTGGGTCGCCGCCAACACCCGCACATCCACCGGGATAGGCTGGCTGCCACCGACCCGTTCAATGTGTTTTTCCTGCAGAAAGCGCAGCAGGTTGGCTTGCAGTTCCAACGGCAAGTCACCCACCTCGTCCAGGAACAAGGTACCGCCATGCGCCGCCTCTATTCGCCCGGCCTTGCGCTGATGCGCACCGGTAAAGGCACCCTTCTCGTGCCCAAACAGCTCGGACTGGATTAGGTGCTCGGGTATCGCCCCACAGTTGATCGCGATGAACGGCTGATCGTGCCGCTGCGACTGCCGATGCAGGGTGCGCGCCACCAGCTCCTTGCCTGTGCCACTCTCGCCACGGATCAAAACCGGCGACTCGGTGGGCGCCAGTTTCCCCAAAAGCTTGCGCAACTCGCGGATCGGCCGGCTCTCACCCAGCAACTCGTGAACCGAGTCGTCCACCCGCACCGCACCCTTGCCACGCAGCCGCGCCATGCCGAAGGCACGCCCGAGGGTAACCTGAACGCGGGAAACGTCGAATGGCAAGGTATGGAAGTCAAAAAACCACTCGCAGACGAAATCACCGACGTTCTGCATGCGCAATTGCTCGGCGCTGAGCACGGCGATCCACTCGGTATTGCTGCGCTTTATCATGTCCTTGACCGCGTCGGGATGGCGCAGGTGCGACGCCTGCAGCCGCAGCAGGCCAACATCGCAGGCGTGGTCCAGGGCAGCGCCGAGCATACAACTGTCCACATCCCAGCCGGCACTGCGCAGGCCTGGCAATAAACGGTGGCAGTCGTCGCAGGGGTCGACGATGAGCAAACGGCGTTGGGAAGCGGGTTGCTGCATGACCGTTCCTTGGCGCCAGAGTTTGGTTTTGTGAAGTAAAACAGCAAGTTGTGGCGCCCAATTAACAGTAGCAACGAACTTGACGGTGCCCAGTACCGTCTGTCCGCCGAATCATTTTTTTACAAACCCTGACGGGAATTTTCGCACTTTATCGACATCCCATGGCGGCGCAGGCAAGAACGGATTCAACCCTGAAACAAATTTTTACACCCAATGTGTGACTTGCCCCCGGACAACGAGCATCAGTACACATAACCCCGCGCTGCATATCGCGATGATTGAGGCGAATTTAAAGCAACGCGGACTTCACTTCGATGTTTGGGACCATAGAGAGACCGAACCATGAATGCCCCGCTCCGTGTCAACGAAGCACTGCTGATTGCCGACCACGCCTTCGAACCTTTCCAGTGCGTAGCCTGGGATGCGCCCAATGGTACTGGTGAATTGAGCCTGGCAGTGATCGACCGGACCAGCACCCGCATCGGCAGCAAGCAAGTGTCCTCGCGCATTTATTCCGACCCTGCGCAATGGGCCAGCCTGATCGAGGAAGTGCGCGCCGAGCTGTGTGAAAAAGGTTATGACCTGCAACCGTGGTCGATGCCGAAGTAATTGCGATTGCCCCTCCAAGTGCGTGCCCTGCCACGCACTTGTGCAACTTCTCAGTTGCTGCCGCTGCAACTTTTCTTATTGCGACACCTTATTGCGACATTGTGTCGCAGTATCACGCCGCACTGTTATTCAATCCACGACCTTGAAGTGTTCCAGGTGCTGATAATCGGCCTGCAGTTGCGCAGCCAATTGTTGCGCACGGCCCAGACGAACGGGCGCCAGCTCCATGTCGACCAGTAGCGTGGCACAGCCCATCGGTTGCACGTTATCCGCGTGCTGCAGCCGACCGTCGGTAAATACCAGGCAGCGCACAGCTTCATGCGGGTGAGCCTGCTGCCGCGCCTGCAGCCACTGCCGCGCTTGCTCCAACGCAGCGATCAACGGTGTACCACCCCCTGCCCCCAGTGCTTGCAACCAAGGCTGCAAGGCCGCCGAGGCCTTGAGGCCGTGTCGCTGCCACTGCGGCGTCTGCCCGCTCGCTGTCAGCAGGGCCAACCGCGCCCGCTGACGGTATGCCTGGTCGAACAACACCGCCAGCAAACCTTTGGTCTGCGCCAGCGCCTGGTGGCGGCGGGTTGAGGCCGAGGCGTCGACGATCACCAGCCACAGTTCGCCAGGCTGAGCCTTGCGCTGTTGCCAGCAGAGGTCTTCACGCAGCCGTGGCCGCCCCTTGAGCAAAGTCGGCAGCCAGGCTACTCGGCCCGAAGTGGTGCTGTGTACACGGCCACGGCTGGCACCTTTCAACTGCCCTGCACGTGGCCTGGCATCCGTCCCTTGGGCCTTTGGCTGGCGGATGCTCAGGGCTTTTTTGCCCAGTTCGGCACCTCACGGCGCGCACCACTGGTCACTGGCTGTGGTGGCAGCGCGCCCCAGTCACTCTGCCCGCCTTGGCTGCCCTGGCTGCTTGCGCTCTGCTGGCCTGTCTCAGGCGGTGTCGAAGGCGGCTGCTGCTGGGGCGATACACGGCGACGATGGCGCAAAGCGAACTCGGCCACCGCCTCGACATCGGCTTCATCAATGGCCTCGCCGCCGCGCCAGGCACAGTGCGCGCGTGCTGCGCGCAGCCAGACCAGGTCCGCCCGCAGGCCATCGACCCCGGCGGCGTAGCAGCGCTCGGTGATCCAGGCCAGGGCCTGGTCGTCCAGAGCAATCTGGGCGAGGTCGTGGCGCGCCTGCTGGCAGCGCTCGCGCAGTTGCGCCTGGGCAGTTGCCCATTGCGCGCAGAAGGCCTGGGGGTCGCTGTCGAACGCCAGGCGGCGGCGGATGATCTGCTGGCGCGCCTGGGGCTCCGGCAAGCCTTCGAGGGCCACATTCAAGCCAAAACGGTCAAGCAGCTGCGGTCGCAACTCGCCCTCTTCCGGGTTCATGGTGCCAATCAGCACAAAACGCGCGCTGTGCCGGTGCGAGATGCCATCACGTTCGATGCGGTTGGTGCCGCTGGCGGCTACGTCGAGCAACAGGTCGACGAGGGTATCGGGCAACAGGTTGACCTCGTCCACGTACAGCACGCCGCCATCGGCCTGGGCCAGCACACCGGGTGAAAACTGGGCCTTGCCCTGCCCCAACGCAGCGTCCAGGTCGAGGGTGCCGACCAGGCGCTCTTCACTGGCGCCCAATGGCAGCGTGACGAACGGCCCTTCGCCGAGCAGGTCGGCGAGGCCACGGGCCAAAGTACTCTTGGCCATACCGCGCGGGCCTTCAATCAGCACGCCACCGATCTTCGGGTCGATGGCGGTCAGGCACAGGGCCAGTTTCAGCGCGTCAGCACCGACCACGGCGGCCAGCGGAAATTGTACGGGTTCACTCATTTCAAGCCTGTTCCTCGCCGTCGAGCAGTTGCGCCTCAAGGGCTTCGCGGTAATCGCCGGGCGCCTCCCATAGGCCGCGTTGCTGGGCCTCCAGCAGGCGTTCGGTGAGGTCGCGCAGCGCCTCGGGGTTGTGCTCGCGCATGAAATCGCGGGTCGCCGGGTCGAGCACGTAGGCATCGGCCAGCGACTGATAATGATGGTCGTCGATCAGGTGCGTGGTGGCATCGAAGGCGAACAGGTTGTCTACCGTTGCCGCCATCTCGAAGGCACCCTTGTAGCCATGGCGCTTTACCCCGTCGATCCACTTGGGGTTGAGCGCACGGGCACGAATGACCCGGTTGAGCTCCTCCTTGAGGGTGCGGATGCGCGGCCGATCGACCTGGCTGTGGTCGCCGTGGTAGCTGGCCACCGACGCGCCAGACAAGGTTTCCGAGGCGGCCAGCATGCCACCCTGGAACTGGTAGTAGTCGTTGGAATCGAGCAGGTCATGCTCGTGGTTATCCTGGTTCTGCAGGACCGCCTGGACCTGCCCCAGGCGGCGGGCGAACTGCTCACGGGCCGGGGTGCCTTCATCACTGCCACCATAGGCGTAGCCGCCATGGTTGAGGTAGACCTCAGCCAAGTCGTCACGGCTGTGCCACAAGCGGCCATCGATCGCATTCTGCACCCCGGCACCGTAGGCACCGGGCTTGGCCCCGAATACCCGCCAGCCGGCCTGGCGCGCCGCTTGCTCGGCTTCCACGCCCTGCGCCTGCAGAGCCTCACGCTCGCTGCGCACGCGCGCTGCCAGCGGGTTGAGGTCATCAGGCTCATCCAGCGCCGCCACCGCCTGAACTGCAGCATCGAACAGGCGGATCAGGTTGCCGAACGCGTCGCGGAAGAACCCAGACACCCGCAAGGTTACGTCCACCCGCGGGCGGTCGAGCAGGCTCAGCGGCAAGATTTCGAAATCGTCGACCCGCTGGCTACCGGTGGCCCACACCGGGCGTACCCCCATCAGGGCCATGGCCTGGGCGATATCGTCGCCGCCGGTGCGCATGGTCGCGGTGCCCCATACCGACAGGCCCAACTGGCGCAGGTGGTCGCCATGGTCTTGTAAATGGCGCTCGAGAATCAGGCTCGCCGAGGCAAAACCCAGGCGCCAGGCCGTGGTGGTGGGCAGGTTGCGTACATCCACGGTATAGAAGTTGCGCCCGGTCGGCAGTACATCCAGGCGACCGCGGCTTGGCGCGCCACTCGGGCCGGCCGGCACGAAACGGCCGGCCAGGGCCGCCAGCAGGCCGTTGACCTCGGCCGCACCACAAGCATCCAGGCTCGGCGCCACCGCGTCACACAATGCCTGCACTACATCACGTACCGGTTGCCACTCGCTCAGGGCCGGCAGTACCAGCGTGCCGCCAAGCGCCTGCTCTATCACCTGCAAGGCCAGCAGTTCTAGGCGCTCGCGGGTATCGCCACAGGTGCGCCATGGCGCGTCGCTGATCGCCTGCAAAGGCCCAGGCCGCAGCCCCTGCCACGGCTGCCCAAGGTCGCAATCGAGCGGGTCGAAGCCCGGCACCAGCGCCTTGGCCAGTGCACGCAACAGGCTGGCATTGCCACCCCGGCCGTCACCACGCTCCACACGCAGCAAGGCCAACAGGGTGTCCAAACGCAGCCGGCCCTCGGGCGACTGGCCAAATACGTGCAAGCCATCGCGAATCTGCGATTCCTTGAGGTCACACAGGTAGGTGTCCAGACGCGGCAGCCACACAGCGGCATCGTCCAGCTGCCCTTCCAGTTGCAGTTCCCGGTCGATGTGGTTGGCCTTGACCAGCTCAAGAATGTCGCGTTGCAGCTCGCGGGCACGCCGCGGGTCGAGCAGCTGCGCCTCGTAGAATTCGTCGGCCAGTTGTTCCAGGTGACGCAGCGGGCCATAGGTTTCGGCGCGGGTCAGCGGCGGCATCAGGTGGTCGATGATCACCGCCTGGGTTCGGCGCTTGGCCTGGGCGCCTTCACCCGGGTCGTTGACGATGAACGGGTAGATGTTCGGCAGCGGGCCCAGCAGCGCGTCAGGCCAGCATTGCGCAGACAACCCTACCCCCTTGCCAGGCAGCCACTCCAGGTTGCCGTGCTTGCCGACGTGGATTACCGCGTCGGCGGCAAAGGCATGGCGCAGCCAGAAGTGAAACGCCAGGTACGCGTGTGGCGGCACCAGGTCAGGGTCGTGATACACCGCGCTTTGATCGACCTGATAGCCCCGCGCCGGCTGGATGCCGACGAAGGTCAGGCCGTAGCGCAAGCCCGCAACCATCAAGCGGCCACTGCGGTACATCGGGTCTTGCTCCGGGGGCCCCCAGCGCTCCAGCACTGCCTGGCGATTGGCTTCAGGCAGGCGGGAAAACGCAGCCTGGTAGTCATCCAGGCTCAGGCTCTGCGCGCACGGGCGTTGGTCCAGGTGATCGAGGTCATTGGTCACACCGCCCAGCAACTGCTGGATCAACTGCGTGCCAGTGCCTGGCAGGCCCGCCAACGGATACCCTTCGGCCTGCAGTGCCTTGAGAATATTCAAGGCCGCTGCCGGCGTATCCAGCCCCACCCCGTTGCCAATCCGGCCGTCACGGGTCGGGTAGTTGGCCAACACCAAGGCTACGCGCTTCTGGCCATTGGCTAACCGGGCCAGCTCTACCCAGCGCCGAGCGAGCTCGGCGACAAAATCCATGCGCTCGGGGTGGGCGCGGTAACAGACTACGTCGGACTGGCTGCGCTCACTGCGCCAGGCCATGTCCTTGAAACTGACCGGGCGGGTGATGATCCGCCCGTCCAGCTCCGGCAAAACGATGTGCATGGCCAGGTCACGCGCGCCCAGGCCCTGCTCGCTGGCTTCCCACGCCGGTTGGTTGTCCTGCGCGCAAATGGCCTGCAACACCGGGATGTCGCGGCGGAACGGGCGCAGGTTGGGGCGTTCGGGGCTGGACAAGGCAAACCCCGTGGTATTGATCAAGACCTCGGCGCCGACTTCGTCCAGCCAGGCTTCGACCTGTTCGAAGCAGGCGCTTTCCTTGAGGCTGGCCACGGCAATCGGCAAGGGGTTGAGCCCCGCCGCCAGCAAACGCTCGCAGAAGACGTCGATGAACGCGGTGTTGGCCGCTTGCAGGTGTGACCGGTAGAACAGCAACGGTGCCACCGGATGCTCCGGGTGCCATTGCGCGTACCAGTCCTCAAGCAGCGCATTGCCTTTGGCCGGGTGATACACCGAGGTGCGTGGCAGTGGCTGCGGCTCGTCCCAGCCATAGTCACGGCCCAGCCATTGGTTGGCCAGGCAGTTGAACAGGTTGAGGGCGTTGGCCTTGCCGCCCTGGCGCAGGTAGTGCCAGAGGCGTTCGGCCTGATCGCCGGTCACGGTGCCCAGGCCGGTCAGCTCAGGGTCCGGGCGGTCATCGCCCGGCACCAGGATCAACTGCACGCCGCGGGCCGCCAGGGCGACCAGTTGCTCGACGCCATAGCGCCAGTAGCCAACGCCCCCGTGCAACGACACCAAAATGACCTTGGCATGGCGCAACACCTCGTCGACATACAGGTCGACCGAGGCGTGGTTCTGCACCTGCATCGGGTTGGCCAGGCGCAGGCTAGGATAGTCCTCGGGCAATTGCTCGGCGGTATCGGCGAGCAATGCCAGGTGTGAATCGCCGCTGCAGAGGATCACCAGTTCGGCGGGTGTCTGGCCGAGGTCGGCAATGCTGTCATCCGGCACGAAGCCGCCGGGCTGGGTCCGCAGCAGGTGCATGGGTCAGGCGCCCAAGGTCTGGCGCAAACGCGCTTCGAGCTGCACGGCATCCAGGTCCTGACCGATCAGCACCAGGCGCGTGATACGCGGCTCGTCGGCGCGCCAGGCGCGGTCGAAGTGCTTGTCGAAGCGGGTACCCACGCCTTGCACCAGCAGGCGCATCGGCTTGCCCGGGATGGCGGCGAAACCTTTGGCGCGCAGGATGCCGAACTCGACCACCAACTGGGTCAGGGCATCGAGCAACAGGCTTTCGTCGGCTTCTGGCAGGTCGATGGAGATCGAATCGAAGGCGTCGTGGTCATGATCGTCGTGATCATCGCCATCGTGGTGCGAATCGTGGTGGGTACGGCGGCCATCGATGTGCACCTCGGACTCGGCGCCCACGCCCAGCAGTACGTCCAGTGGCAGACGGCCGCTGCTGGCCTCGATCACCTTGACGGCGGGCGGCAGCTCCTCGGCCACCTCGGCGCGGACCTTGGCCAGGCCTTCGGCGTCGATCAGGTCGGCCTTGTTCAGCACCACCAGGTCGGCACTGGCCAACTGGTCAGCGAACAGTTCGTGCAGCGGCGACTCGTGGTCCAGGTTCGGGTCCAGCTTGCGCTGTGCGTCCACCTGGTCTGGGTAGGCGGCAAAGGTGCCGGCCGCCACAGCCGGGCTGTCGACCACGGTAATGACCGCATCGACGGTGCAGGCGTTACGGATTTCTGGCCACTGGAAGGCCTGTACCAACGGCTTTGGCAGCGCCAGGCCACTGGTTTCGATGAGGATGTGGTCAAGGTCGCCACGGCGTGCGACCAACTCGCGCATGACTGGGAAGAACTCTTCCTGCACGGTGCAGCACAGGCAGCCATTGGCCAGCTCGTACACGCGGCCGCTGGCCTCTTCTTCGGTGCAACCGATGCTGCACTGTTTGAGGATCTCGCCATCGATGCCCAGTTCGCCAAATTCATTGACGATCACCGCGATACGGCGGCCTTGGGCGTTGTCGAGCATGTGGCGAAGCAAGGTGGTCTTGCCCGAACCGAGGAAGCCGGTAACGATGGTGACGGGGAGTTTGGCCAGTGTTTTCATGTCGCGATGCCCTTGGCAAGATGGCGCGGGCATGCAGGACGAAAGCCACGGGCCAGGTCGGCCGGGCTTGTTCGCCACCGGATCACCCCGCCCGGTTGAAAGTCGAAATCGCCTCGAGGCAGGTCTCCTGGCTCGCACCGTACCTGCCGTGCTTTGAATAACAGGGCTGGAGGGCGCGACGCCTTCCCGCGCGCTTGCGCAGTGGCTGTGTCGACCCGTTGTCGGTGCTTACAGTTGCGGGGGCAGCCGCGGCTTGTACCGCGTTCCCGTCTTAGCTTCGGCCTGGCCGAAGAACCTCGAAGTGGCAAGGCTACGCAGTGGCTGGCAGGTGGTCAACCATTGCCGTCGGCCATTGCGCGACAGACGCACAGGCATTGGCGCATCTGCGCTACAGTTGCACCTTCATCAACGGCCAAGGACGCCCTATGCCGCTCGCCCCCGCCATCCCGGTACTGCGTATTTTCTCGGTCGAAAAAGCCAAAGAGTTCTACCTCGACTTCCTCGGCTTCAGCCTGGACTGGGAACACCGCTTCAGCCCGGACCTGCCCCTGTACGCGCAAATCCACCGCGACGGGTTGATCCTGCACCTAAGCGAACACCACGGCGATGCCACCCCGGGTTCGACCGTGTTCGCCCGCCTCGACGACCTTCGCGCCCTCGAGCGCGAACTGCAGGCCAAACGCTACGGCTACGCCCGGCCCGAAGCCGAACGCCTGGACTGGGGCCTGCAGATGCAGGTCCATGACCCGTTTGGCAACCGCCTGCGCTTCTGCCAGCAAATCGATGATGAGGCCGCGCAATGAAGGCCATGGGCAAGCGCGAAATGGCACGCGTGGAGCGTGAGCTGGTGGTTTGCCTGACGGACGCCTGCGAAACGGCCAAGGCAGAGATTGTCGGGTTCACCTGGCTTACCCATCACCTTGACCCCGACAGTTTTCCTGCCAGCCTGCGCATTACCTGGGTATTCGAGCGCGAGGCAGACAAGGCTGCAGCGCTGGCTGGGGTGGCTAAAGCGCGGATGCTGGCGTTGACCTGTCAGGCGCTTGATGAAGTGGGGATACGGCTGGATCACCCGGCCTGGCATGTGCGGTTTGACAGTGAAGAGGCTTGTAGTCGGAGCCACGGCGGGGATTGGGGTAAGCGGTTGCGGGGGCGCTGAGATAGAAGTAGTGGCCCGGGTGTATGGCGGAGGGTCTTCGGCGCACTCGAGATCGAGCCCCGCCTGCGCGGCGCTTCGCAGCACAAGGCTGCTCCTACAGTCTGTTTCGGGCCAGTATCGAGGCGGGCGTCAATGCCTCAGGAATAATTGGCCCGAAACTGACTGTAGGAGCAGCCTTGTGCTGCGAAGCGCCGCGCGGGCGGCGCTCGATCTCAAGGGCGGCGCAAAACCCCGGACATACGCCCTCCCCCCACCCAATCGCACGCTGTTTCGTGACTGGCCGTTCCCGATCCGCGACGGATGTATTATCGTGGCGTGGTGCGCATATAACAGCAGCCCGAGCGATCGGGCATCTGCAAGACAATCGAGGGTGTCATGAGTAACGAGAGCATTAACTGGGACAAGCTGGGTTTCGACTACATCAAGACCGATAAACGCTACCTGTCCGTATGGCGCAATGGCGAGTGGGACAAGGGCACCCTGACCGAAGACAACGTACTGCACATCAGTGAAGGCTCCACTGCCCTGCACTACGGCCAACAGTGCTTCGAGGGCCTGAAGGCCTACCGTTGCAAGGACGGCTCGATCAACCTGTTCCGCCCGGACCAGAACGCCGCACGCATGCAGCGCAGCTGCGCCCGCCTGCTGATGCCACACGTGCCGACCGATGTGTTCATCGAGGCGTGCAAGCAAGTGGTCAAGGCCAACGAGCGTTTCGTGCCGCCCCATGGCAAAGGCGCCCTGTACCTGCGCCCGTTCGTGATCGGCACCGGTGACAACATCGGCGTGCGCACCGCCCCCGAGTTCATCTTCTCGGTCTTCGCCATCCCGGTTGGCTCGTACTTCAAAGGCGGCATGAAGCCGCACAACTTCCAGATCTCCAGCTTCGACCGTGCCGCCCCGCAAGGCACCGGCGCGGCCAAGGTCGGTGGCAACTACGCCGCCAGCCTGCAGCCGGGCGCTGAAGCCAAGAAAGCCAACTTCGCCGACGCCATCTACCTCGATCCGCTGACTCACACCAAGATCGAGGAAGTCGGTTCGGCCAACTTCTTCGGCATCACCGCCAACAACGAGTTCGTCACTCCGAAATCGGCCTCCGTGCTGCCAGGCATCACCCGCCTGTCGCTGATGGAACTGGCGTCCTCGCGCCTGGGCCTGAAAGTGATCGAAGGCGATGTAGAGATCAACAACCTCGACCGTTTCATCGAAGCAGGCGCTTGCGGTACCGCTGCGGTAATCACCCCGATCGGTGGCATCGAGTACAACGGCAAGCTGCACGTCTTCCATGACCTGGAAAAAGTCGGCCCGGTAACCCAGAAGCTCTACAACGAGCTGACCGGCATCCAGAGCGGTGACGTCGAAGCACCAGCAGGCTGGATCGTCAAGGTCGCCTGAGGCGCTTTGCAAGCCTGACAAAGGGGCATGCCAGATGATGGCATGCCCTTTTTTTTGGCTGCTGGGTCGGGCCCGAACCGCCAGATGAATTTTTCTTAAATCGCCGTTTGTCTATTCTTTGGCACAATCAAGCCTCTATTCGCCGCCCAGGAACCAGCATGCCACGCGTACTGACCATCGAAGACGACGCCGTCACCGGCCAGGAAATCGTCGCCGAACTCTCCAGCCACGGCCTGGACGTGGATTGGGCCGACAATGGCCGGGAAGGCCTGGCCAAGGCGATTGCCGGTGGCTACGACCTGATTACCCTGGACCGTATGCTGCCCGAAGTCGATGGCCTGACCATCGTCACGACCTTGCGCAACCTGAAAATCGCCACGCCGATCCTGATGATCAGCGCCCTGTCCGACGTTGACGAACGCGTGCGTGGCCTGCGTGCCGGGGGGGATGACTACTTGACCAAGCCGTTCGCCTCGGACGAAATGGCCGCCCGTGTCGAGGTGCTGCTGCGCCGCAACAGCGTGCCGATGACCCAGACCCGCCTGCAAGTCGCCGACCTGCAACTGGACCTGATCAGCCACGAAGCACGCCGCGGCGAGCACACCCTCAACCTGCTGCCGACCGAGTACAAACTGCTCGAATACCTGATGCGCCACAGCGGCCAGGTGATCACGCGGATGATGATCTTCGAAGAAGTCTGGGGCTATCACTTCGACCCGGGCACCAACCTCATCGACGTCCACATCGGCCGCTTGCGCAAGAAGATCGACTCGCCCGGCCAATCGCCGCTGATCCGTACGGTACGGGGCTCCGGCTATGCCATTGCTGAACCCGTCTAAGGGCTGGAGCTCGTCAACCAGCCGCTTGCTGGCGCTGTACAGCTTTCTGTTCGTGGCCTGGAGCAGCATCCTGATGGGGGTGCTGTACTTCGAGGTCTCCAGCTACCTGAACAAACTGACCCGCCATTCCATGCTGCAGCGCCAGCACCTGTTCGCACACATGAGCGGCAAGCAACTGGACGACGCCTTGATTGCCAGCCAGGCCTTCGAGGAGCGCAGCTTCGATGCCTACGGCCTGTTCGATGCCCAGCTCAACCCGCTTGGCGGCCGCCTGCGCACGCTGCCTTCGGAGCTAGGCTTGGACGGCAAGGTGCATGAGCTCAAACGCTGCCTGGACGCCGATGACCCGCACATGCCACGCGACAGCTGCGACGCCGTGGCCATCAAAGTGCAGGATGGCCGTTGGCTGGTGCTGGTACGGGACAATGGCTCGTTGTTCGTGGTCACGCGGATCATCCTGCATGCCCTGCTCTGGGGTATTTCCCTGACCTTGATCCCCGGGTTTGCCGGCTGGTACCTGCTGCGCCGCAGGCCGCTCAAGCGCATTCGCGCGATCCAGGCCCAGGCCGAGTTGATCGTCGCCGGCGATCTCACCCACCGGCTGCCGCTGTCAGCCCGTCGCGACGAGCTGGACATGCTTGCCGCCATCGTCAATGCCATGCTCGACCGCATCGAGCGGTTGATGCACGAGGTCAAGGGGGTGTGCGACAACATTGCCCACGACCTGCGCACGCCGCTGACCCGCCTGCGCGCGCAGCTGTACCGAATCCGCCAGCAGAGTGCCACCGACTCGGCGCAGGCCGAGGCGCTGGACCAGGCGATTGGCGAAACCGATACCTTGATGGCGCGCTTTCGCGGCTTGTTGCGCATCAGTGAACTGGAGGACCGTCAGCGGCGTGCGGGTTTTGTACAACTCGACCCGCACGATCTGCTGGTAGAGCTGCACGACTTCTACCTGCCATTGGCCGAGGATGGCGGCATTCGCCTGGAGCTTGAGCAGCCCGCGCAGCTACCGGCGCTGCACGGTGACCGCGAACTGCTGTTCGAGGCATTGGCCAATCTAGCGGGCAACGCTATCAAGTTCACCCCAGAGGGTGGCCGCGTGCGCGTGCTGGCGACGCAGGACGACCAAGGCCTGCACATCGCCATCGAGGACAGCGGCCCGGGGATTCCCGAAGAGGAACGTACGGCGGTACTGAAGCGGTTCTATCGCAGCGAGGAAGGTCACCGGCACCCAGGCTTCGGGCTGGGCCTGTCGATCGTTGCCGCGATCGTCGACCTTCATGGGTTTGGGCTGGAGGTAGGCACCAGCGAACTGGGCGGCGCCAGGCTGGTACTGCATTGCCCATTGACGGGGGCATCGAAGTAGCGGCTGGGCGCCTCGCCCAGCAAGCGCTTGAACACAGTCGCAAAGGCGCTCGGGCTGCTGTAGCCAAGCGCCAGTGCGACGCGGGTGACTGGCTCCCCCTTGCCAAGCCGCACCACGGCGTCCAGCAAGCATGCCTGCTGACGCCATTCAATGAAGCTGATCCCGGTGTACACGCGAAACTGGCGCGTGAACGTGCGCCGGCTCATGCAGGACCAGTCCGCCATGCCATCGATGCCTGTTTGCAGCGAAGGCGCCGCCAGAAACGCTCTGCATGCCCGCGCAAGGCGCGGCTCCTCGGGAATCGGCGCATTCAGCGACAGCGCCGGCATGTCGGCAATCTCATGCAGCAGCAAGCCCATCAAGCAGGCATCACGCCCCTGCAGGGGGTACTGCGCAGGCACTTCGATCGCCTTTTCAAGCAGCTGCTGCACCAAAGGCGAAACCGCAAACACCTGGCAATGCCCAGGCAACCCAACCCGCTCGGCGGCCTGCGGGCAAATATAGGCATTGAGCATGGTCACCGGGCCGCGCATCTGCATGGCATGGGCCACTTGTGCAGGCACCCAGATGGCCCGTAAGGGCGGCACGGCCCAATTACCTGATTCGGTTGCAACCGTGATCACGCCGCAAGCGGCAAAGGCAAACTGGCCTCGACCATGGCGATGCATCGGGAACAGTTCGCCATCCGCAAAGGCCTTTCTCGTCACCACCACATCACAAGGCGTGTCGTCGTACAGCGTATCTTCAACGTAGGTCATGGCCTGATTTTAATTAGATTCGACCTTGAATTGAAAGCGGGCCAAACCGTTACCGCGGCATAGTGACTGAAGCGTCAAGGCGCACTGCCGCGACCTCAGAAGATTGCCAAACCATGCACAGAAAACACCTGACCCTTGCCGTCCTGGTCACAGCCCTATGGGGCCTCAACTTCCCGATCACCAAACTGGGCCTGGCCCACGTCGACCCACTGCTGCTCACCGGCTTACGCTTCGCGCTGTGCGCATTGCCGTGGGTGTTTTTCGTCAAGCGCCCCAAGGTTGCCGTCCGCTGGTTAGGTGCCTATGGTCTGATCTTCGGCGTAGCCATGTGGGCATTGATCAATCTCGGCATCGCCATGGGTGTGCCACCAGGCAGCGCCTCGCTACTGATTCAGTTCAGTGCATTCTTTACCCTGGCGTGGGGCTGCTTGCTGTTTCGCGAGCCCCTGACCGGCCCGCAACTGGTCGGCATCGTGCTAGCGGCGACCGGCTTGGTTGGCATCCTCGCAGCAAGCCCGTGCAAAACCACGACAACAGGGTTGCTGCTGGTCTTGATCAGCGCACTGGCCTGGAGCATTGGCAACGTCATCATCAAGCTGTCAAAGGTGAAGGAGATCTTTGCCTTCGTGGTATGGGCCAGCCTATTTGCGCCAATACCCTTGCTGTCGCTCACGTGGTTGCTGCATGGCGCAACCCCGTTCGTGGCACTGGCAGCGCAGACGAATGCCATCGTGGTCTTTTCCCTGGTCTTCCAGGTGTATGCCGCGACGCACTTCTGCTATTGGGGATGGAATTACCTGTTGCGCGAATACCCGGTGTCCACGGTAGCGCCGCTGTCGCTGCTGATTCCGGTATTCGGCATCGTCAGCTCAGCCTTGATCGTGGATGAGGTGCCTAGCGGCTGGGAGTGGCTGTGTATTGCCCTGATCTTGTCAGCGCTGGCGGTCGGCATGAAAAAAGGGCGAGCGGTGCTGAGGAGAAAACCGCTGCCTGCTGTTTAGTGGCGTGTCGCGAAAGGGCTGCGTGGCAGCCCCTCGCGCCATTGATCAGTCGGCCAAGCGCCAGGTAGTCCCGCCCTTGCCGTCTTCCAGCACCACGCCCATGGCGGTCAGCTGGTCACGGACACGGTCGGATTCCGCCCAGTTCTTGTCTGCACGCGCCTGCAGGCGCGCCTGGATCAACGCTTCCACTTCAGCCGCATCGACCTTGCCTTCTGCGCCTGCACGCAGGAAGTCGTCGGCCTCCAGCTGCAGCACACCCAGCACATCACCCAGCTCACGCAGGCGGCCAGCAAGGCCCGCTGCCGCGTCGAGATCGCTGTCGCGCAGGCGATTGATCTCGCGCACCAGGTCAAACAGCACGGCGCAGGCTTCGGGGGTGCCGAAGTCGTCGTTCATCGCCATGCTGAAGCGCTCGACAAACGCCTCGCCACCCTTGGCCTCCACCCGTGGCAAGCCGCGCAGGGCGTGGTAGAAGCGCTCCAACGCGCCTTTTGCATCGCGCAGGCTGTCTTCGGAGTAGTTGATGGCACTGCGGTAGTGGCTGGCCACCAGCAGGTAGCGCACTACCTCCGGGTGGTACTTCTCGAGCACGTCACGGATGGTGAAGAAGTTGTTCAACGACTTGGACATCTTCTCGCCGTTGATACGGATCATGCCGCAGTGCATCCAGGCATTGGCGTACTGCTTGCCGGTGGCCGCTTCGCTCTGGGCGATCTCGTTCTCGTGGTGCGGAAACTCCAGGTCGCTACCGCCACCGTGAATGTCGAAGCTCTCGCCCAGGCAGCAGGTGGACATCACCGAGCACTCGATGTGCCAGCCCGGACGGCCCGGGCCCCACGGCGACTCCCAGCTCGGCTCGCCCGGCTTGACGCCCTTCCACAGCACGAAGTCCAGCGGGTCTTGCTTGGCCTCGTCGACCTCGATGCGGGCACCGATGCGCAGGTCTTCGATCTTCTTGCGCGACAGCTTGCCGTAACCGACGAACTTGCCTACCCGGTAGTACACGTCGCCGTTACCGGGCGCGTAGGCGTAGCCCTTGTCGATCAGCGTCTGGATCATGGCGTGCATGCCCGCGATGTGATCGGTGGCACGTGGTTCCTGGTCCGGCGGCAGGATGTTGAGGCGGCGCTCGTCTTCGTGCATCGCGTCAATCATGCGGGCGGTCAGCGCGTCGAAGGTCTCGCCGTTCTCGTTGGCCCGGTTGATGATCTTGTCGTCGATGTCGGTGATGTTGCGCACATAGGTCAGCTCGTAGCCGCTCTTGCGCAGCCAACGGGTGACCAGGTCGAAGGCCACCATGCTGCGGCCGTGGCCAAGGTGGCAGTAGTCGTACACGGTCATGCCGCACACGTACATGCGCACCTTGTTGCCATCCAGCGGCTTGAAGGCTTCCTTGGTTTTGCTCAGCGTGTTGTAGATGTTAAGCACGACGGTTCCTTAGCTGCCCCAGGAGTCACGCAGGGTGACAGTGCGGTTGAACACCGGGCGACCCGGCTGGCTGTCCTTGAGGTCGGCGCAGAAGTAGCCTTCGCGCTCGAACTGGAAGCGGTCTTCAGGCTGTGCCTGGCCCAGCGACGGTTCGGCGCGGCAGCCGGTCAGCACTTGCAGCGAATCTGGGTTGATGTTGTCCAGGAAGCTGCCGCCGTCCTCGGTCTTTTCCGGGTTTGGCGAGCGGAACAGGCGGTCGTACAGGCGCACTTCACACTCGACGCTGCCTGCGGCCGGCACCCAGTGGATCACGCCCTTGACCTTGCGGCCTTCCGGGTTTTTGCCCAGGGTGTCCGGGTCGTACGAGCAGCGCAGTTCGACGATGTTGCCGTCGGCATCCTTGATGGCTTCATCAGCGCGGATCACGTAGCTGCCACGCAGGCGCACCTCACCGGCCGGCTCCAGGCGCTTGTAGCCCTTTGGCGGTTCTTCCATGAAGTCGTCGCGGTCGATGTACAGCTCGCGGGCGAACGGCAGTACACGTACCCCCATGTCTTCCTTCGGATGGCGCGGCAGTTCGAGCTGCTCGACCTGGCCTTCCGGGTAGTTGGTGATGACCACTTTCAGCGGGCGCAGTACGCACATGGCACGTGGCGCGGTGCGGTCGAGGTCGTCACGGATGCTGAATTCAAGCATCGACATGTCGACCACGCCGTCGGAACGGTTGGTACCGATCATCTCGCAGAAATTGCGGATCGACGCCGGCGTGTAACCGCGGCGGCGGAAGCCGGACAGGGTCGACATGCGCGGGTCATCCCAAGCGTCGACATGTTTCTCGTCGACCAGCTGCTTGAGCTTGCGCTTGGAGGTGATGGTGTAGTTCAGGTTCAGGCGGCTGAACTCGTACTGACGTGGGTGCGCCGGCACCGGCAGGTTGTCGAGGAACCAGTCGTACAGCGGACGGTGGCCTTCGAACTCCAGGGTGCAGATCGAGTGGGTAATGCCCTCGATGGCGTCCGACTGGCCGTGGGTGAAGTCGTAGTTCGGGTAGATGCACCACTTGTCACCGGTCTGGTGGTGGTGGGCATGACGGATGCGGTAAAGAATCGGGTCGCGCAGGTTCATGTTCGGCGACGCCATGTCGATCTTGGCCCGCAGCACGCGCTCGCCGTCCTTGAACTCGCCGGCCTTCATGCGTGCGAACAGGTCGAGGTTTTCTTCGACGCTGCGCTCGCGGAACGGGCTGTTCTTGCCAGGCTCCTTGAGGTTGCCGCGGTATTCCTTGGCCTGATCAGGGGTCAGGTCGCAGACATAGGCCTTGCCACGCTTGATCAGCTCGACCGCCCAATCGTGCAACTGGTCGAAGTAGTTGGAGGCATAGCGCACGTCGCCGGCCCAGTCGAAGCCCAGCCACTTGACGTCGCTTTGGATGGCGTCGATGTATTCCTGGTCTTCCTTGGCCGGGTTGGTATCGTCGAATCGCAGGTGGCAGACGCCACCAAATTCCTTGGCCAGGCCAAAGTTTACGCAGATCGACTTGGCGTGACCAATGTGCAGGTAACCGTTGGGCTCCGGCGGGAAGCGGGTGACGATGCTGCTGTGCTTGCCCGAGTCCAGGTCGGCCTGGATGATCGGCCGCAGGAAGTTCGCAGGGACAGCGGGGGCGCCTTTGGCAGCGGCGTTGGGCGCGTTGTCGGCAGTGGGCTTGCTCATAGGATCCTTGAATGCACGTGTCCGGCCTGGGTAGGCCGATTGAATCAAAGGGCCTATCATAGCCGAAGCAGTCAAGCTGCTGACAGCCGGGCTCGGACAAACTGGCGTGATTTATCACGGCTTTTTGCCGCAGGCTGGCAAAATGGCCTGTGCGCGCCATTGTGTCGCGATCGCCTGATACTGCGTCAGGTGATAACCCGCGCACTGCGCACCCTAATTCCTTAATGCCTTGAAAGAGCGAATTTCAGCATGTCCAAAGTTAAACTGACCACCAACCACGGCGACATCGTCCTGCAACTGAACGCCGAAAAAGCCCCGCTGACCGTTGCCAACTTCCTGGCATACGTTGAAGCCGGTCACTACTCGAACACCGTGTTCCACCGTGTGATCAAGGGCTTCATGATCCAGGGCGGCGGTTTCGAGCCAGGCATGAACGAAAAGCGTGACAAGCGTGCCAGCATCCAGAACGAAGCCGACAACGGCCTGAAGAACGACAAGTACACCATCGCCATGGCCCGCACCATGGAGCCGCACTCGGCCTCGGCGCAGTTCTTCATCAACGCCTCCAACAACGACTTCCTCAACCACAGCGGCAAGAACGTGCAGGGTTGGGGCTACGCGGTATTCGGCGAAGTGATCGAAGGCCGTGAAATCGTCGACGCCATCGAAAAAGTCGCCACCGGTTCGAAAGCGGGCCACCAGGACGTACCGAAAGAAGACGTGATCATCGAGAAAGCCGAGATCATTGGGTGATACTGCTGATCTCCGATCTGCACCTGCAAGAAGAACGCCCGGATATCACCCGGGCGTTTCTTGATCTGCTCGATGGCCGTGCGCGGCATGCCAAAGCGCTGTACATCCTGGGCGACTTCTTCGAAGCGTGGATCGGCGACGATGCCATGACGCCGTTCCAGCAGTCGATCTGCCAGGCCATGCGCCAGTTGAGCGACAGCGGTACGGCGGTCTATCTGATGCATGGCAACCGTGATTTCCTGATCGGTCAGGCCTTTTGCGATGCCGCAGGCTGCACCTTGCTGGCCGACCCGAGCGTTGTCGAACTGGGCGGTGAGCAGGTGCTGCTGATGCATGGTGATACGCTGTGCACGCGGGACGTGGCCTACATGAAGCTGCGTCGTTACCTGCGCAACCCGTTGAGCCTTTGGATTCTGCGGCACCTGCCGCTGTCCACGCGGCACAAGCTGGCGCGCAAGCTACGCAGTGAAAGCCGCACGCAAACGCGCATGAAGGCCACGGAAATCGTCGACGTCACGCCAGATGAAGTGCCCAAGGTGATGGCGGCGCACGGTGTCAGGACACTGGTTCACGGTCACACCCACCGGCCGGCGATTCACAAGCTGGTGGTGGACGGGCAACCGGCACGGCGCATTGTGCTGGGGGACTGGGACCGCCGGGGCTGGACCCTGCAGGTCGACGAGCAGGGCTTTCAGTTAACGCCGTTCGAGTTTTCCTGACTACCCGGAAATCTGGGGCCGCTTTGCAGCCCATCGCAGGCAAGCCAGCTCCTACAGGTATGTGCGAATCCCTGGGAATACGCTGTACCTGTAGGAGCTGGCTTGCCTGCGATGGGCTGCGAAGCAGCCCCAGATTCACTTATCTATCCCCTTCGCTGATCACTGTCTCGCGATACTCAGGATCTGCCTTTATCTGCGCCTCGGTAAACGGAATCACTGCCAACTGCTTGGCCGAGAACGCCTTGGTCTGGTCATGCGCATGCGCCGAGCCCGCCTCGCTTGACTGTGAAAACGCCAGCAGTCCGCGCGCCTGCGGCCCTTGTTCGGTAAAGCTGACCACTTGCAGGTAGCTGGTACCACTGACCACCAGGCGCTTGCCCGGCCCATGCGGCACACTGTGGATCGCGTTATACACCCCAAGCCCCTGCGGCCCGCCAGGCACCGGCGTACCATCGATAGCCTGCTGCACCTGCCCCCAACGGCTATCGCCCCCTACCCCGCTTTTGGCCACTTGCTGCTGGGACGCCAGCGCCGCCTGGTGCAGCAGCTTGCGCACTGCCGCCTGCTCGACCGCCAGGCCACGCGGCGTATGCTGCGGGTCGGCCGGGTTGAACGCTACCCGCCAGCTTTCAGGGTGAGCCACCAGGGCCTCAAGCATGTTTTCGAAATGCACCAGGCCAACGCCGCTGTCCAGGTCTGCCTTGCCATTCCAGGCGACCAGGCTGGCACAGACAGGCTGCACATCTGCCTCGGCATCCTTGCACCACGCCAGCAGGTCCGGCAGCAGCAGGCTCGCGAGGTAGACCTCATCATCCGTCACCATGCGCTGCAGGTCGTCTACACCCAGCTTGGCCGTGCCTTGCAGGCGCTGCAGGGCAAACCGCCCACGCATGCCGAGCGGCTGGTCATCGCGGCTGACCAGCGGCGAAAACCCGGTCAACGGCTGAGCCGGGTTGGCCATCCAGGCAGGGTCGTTGGAGTTCTGCACGAAGTCCTTGCGCTCGAGGCTCGGCAGCAATCGTGCGGGGAAGATGCCGGGCTGCGCCGCCTGCGCGTCGACCTTCCACTGGCACGCACTGCGCGAGCCATCGAGCACCACCATGCGCCCTTGCGCCTTGGGGTTGCCGCACTCACTCAGCAGTTGCTGGTCGACGTACGGCACCACCGACTGGTTCAGGTACAGCGCCCCGCCCCCCTCATCGACAGCAAGCGTGTTAACCCAGGGAATGCCCTGCAACTGCTGCACCGAACCCTTCAACGCGTCCAAGCTGTCGGCGCGGTTGATGCGGTACCACTGCTGCAGCACCCGCGTGTTGCCCAGGTTGGCGTCGCGCAGGCTGTAGGCCGCGTGCGCGTCCCAATCCAGGCGCCCAGGCCATTGCACCACTGGCCCGAATTCCGAGCTGTAGACCTGGCGTTCTACCTGGCTCAAGGTGCCATCCTCGGCCTTGACCGTAACGCTGACAGCCTGCCGCATCAACGGCAGTGACTTGCCATCGAGCATGTAGCGGGTCGGGTCCTTCGGGTCGAGCTGAAGGCGATAAAGGGTGAAATGGTTTGACGTGTCGACCGTATGCGTCCACGCCAGATGCCGGTTGAAACCGATGTTCACCACAGGCAAGCCCGGTAGTGCCGCCCCCATCACATCCAGCTGGCCCGGTATGGTCAGTTGCATCTGGTAGAAGCGCATGCCGCCCATCCAGGGAAAGTGCGGATTAGCCAGCAGCAGGCCACGGCCATTGGCCGAGCGCTGCGAACCGACGGCCACCGCGTTGCTGCCGCGCTCCAAGGCAAAACGCTCCTGCCGGGCCAACGCCGTGGCAAAGCCTGTGGCCTCGCGCTGGCTGGTCAATGAGGGGGGCTGTGCCCCTGCCAACGCCTCGGCGAATTGTCCTACGCCCCCCTCAGCCAACAGGCGACGGGTCAACTTGAGCAAGTCTTCGCTGGTGATCGGCCGCACCCAGTCACCCTTCCCGCACTCTGCCGGCAGGCCTTGGCTGCGGCGCTCGGCGAGGGCACGGTTGAAGCCGCGTGCATAGCCATCGAGCAGGTCACGCACCGGTGCCGGTTGTGCCTGCAGAAATGCCCCCACAGCGCTCGGCGTATTGAGCCAGGTGAAGAACAGGTCGCTGGCAAGGTTGTCCCGTTGCTCGACGGTCTTGGCCTTGGCACCGAAGTGCCGCGATCGCTCGCCGCTGACCGTCAGCACTTCGTTAGCCAACAGGCACAGGTTGTCCTGTGCGTAGGCATAGCCGATGCCATACCCAAGGCCGCGCTCATCCTTGGCCACGATGTGCGGCACTCCGTAGCTGGTACGCCGGATCTGCGCACTGGCATCCATGCTGGCGGGCTGCGCCAGCGCGGCAGTGCTGAAGGCGACCAACGCAGCCGCCAGGCCTGCGCTGGTCATGGGACGAGAAATTGAGAACACGGGCACACCTCGGATCCAGGGGTCATCCCGATCAGACGAATGGTTGAATGAAAATTTTACGTATTACAAGGCGATAGAACGTCTTGAACAGGAAAGGCATATTTTTTTTCGAGCGGGCTGCAGATTTTCCGTTCTCATTCGTCCTAGTAAGTGAGGCAACCACATTTCGGGTTAGTCCACGAAAAGGAGCATTCACATGTACAACCCGCAACCCTCAATGCAGGCTGCACGCGTACCCGGCAAAGCGCCCAAGGGACAGGACGTTTTCGCCGACGAACGTGTCGGTAACGAACAGATTCGCGAACTTTTACGCACCTTTGGCTTGCGCACCAGCCTGATCCGCTTGAAGGTCATCGATGCGCTGCATGCGGCCGACCGTAATGGCCGAAGCATTGGCGTGCGTGGCGTGCACGCGCAACTGGAACAACTGGACATTCCACTGTCGTTCCTGAGCGTGCGTGAAGTGCTCAAGCGGCTGTGCGCTGAAGGCGTCATCAACCTGGGCAGCGACAAATGCTACAGCCTCAACCCCCAGGCCCGCGCCGTGCTGGATCAAGCGTCCCCGCGCTGAGCGTACGGCCGGCCACACCTGGCCGGCCCGCACAGATCAGGGCTTGACCTTGCGCCGCAGAATGCCGTTGATGACTACCACGACCACCGCAATGGCGATCGCCAGCAACTGGAAGGTCTGCTCACTGATCGTGCCCTGCTTTTGCAGGTGGGACAGGCCAACCATGAGGCCCAGTACTACCAGTATGATCAGAAGTGAATATTTGAGGCGCTGCACGTGTGTCATTGAAAGTTCCTTGCAACATCAGGGGCAAAAGGCTCGCAACGAGCCGCGGCAATGATACAACGCCCACCCGCACTGGCGCTGCATTTCCTGCTTAGTGTGGTGCCACTCGCCTGAAAGCATGGGCCCTCATCGCCCGTGCCGGAGGCACTATGTACAAATCCCTGCTGCTCGCATCCCTTGCTGTGACGCCCTTACCTCTTTACGCGCTGGACACGCGCCAGACACCCCCCGAACAGTTGCTCAAGCTAGGCAGTGAACTGGCGACCAACGCCGGGTCCAGCCAATGGCAGCAACTCTGGTACAGCGTTCGCGAAGCGGGTTACCTGCAGGCTCATGCCTTCCAGGTGCACTTCACCGTGCCGGCAACCCTGTTACCGGAGTTGGCCCGACAAACACTGGCACAGGCCGACCAGGTGCACGCAGTGAAGCAGACCCGGGCACTTTATCGCCGAAATTTTCCCGATCGCATTGTAGGAAAACGCGCCGAGCATGCGTTCAACGCGCTGTGCCTGCTGGTCGACTGGCGCGCCCTGCCCCAAGGCATGAGCACGACCCCCAAGGCATACCTGAGAAGCGCAAGCCTGTTGAGCCTCTATCCGTGCGACTGAGGGTCACTGACCCAGCAGGTAAGCCATGGCGTGTCACAGCGGGAATTCACCGGCTGCAGCGAATAGTTGAAGGCATGTCCTACGAGAAGGGAAATCACTGCCTGCAAACACTGTTCAACGAGGCTACAAACCCAAGCCTATATGGCGCCTAGCGACGCACCTTGGCTCTACCTGAGAATTCGGTCACACCTTCGACACAACGCCGCAGGTGATCGCTTACCGCATCTACACCGAACGAAGGAGCGTCTTATGGAGTTACCAGACCTTACCCGGATAGACATCAGCCAGTTACCCCACTCACTGCAAGCGCTGATCGACTGCATCGGTATCGACAATGCATTCCAGCTCACCTGCGCCTATGGCGGCAGACCCAAATACATCCCCAAACACCGCGAGCGCACCAAGCTCGCCGATGTGCTCCCGGCCGACGCGCTCGATGCGCTGATCAAGCGCTTCGCTGGTGTGGCCCTGGAAATCCCCAAGGCCGACCACTTCATGCGCCAGTTGCGCAACCTGCAGATTCAGCAGGAAAGCGCCGAGGGCTTGTCACGTAGCCTGCTGGCCGACAAGTACGGCCTGAGCCTGCGGCAGATCGGCAATATCCGCCGACAAGACCCCCTATGTTCGCTGGTCGATAACCCTAGTGGTCGCCACTGACGGCCAGGTTTGCAGCACCCATTAAAAAGAGAATCCAGCTATGTCCCTAGACAACAGCCTCATCGGATCCGTCATCAATGCCTTGCCGATGGACCGCATGATCGCAGGCCCCCTGCAAGCCGTGGTTCAGGCACAAGTTACCGCAAGCAAGTCCTACGCCGACTTCCTGATGCAAGTGTGCGTTCAGGAAGGCAAGGCGGTCGCCATCCAATTCGACTACGACGAAACCATCGTCGATGAACAGGGTGAGTACCAAGGCGTCGTCAGCAAAACCATGAAAGTGCCGCTGGTAGCGGCGATCACTCACCCTAACATCGCCATTGAGGAAGGTAATGTCGAGTTCGAACTGACCATCAACCAGATGTCGGAAGACGTGACCGACAAGAACCTGGCCGCAACTGCAACCGGGTCGCTGGGTTGGGGGCCATTCAAGCTCAACGTCAAGGGCAGCATCAGCCACAAGTCCACGCAAACCCGCAAGACCGACACCCGCGCCCGCTACGCTTTCAGCACGACCCTGAAGCGCCAAGACCCGCCTGAAGCGGTGATGAGGGTCATCGATTTCCTGACCGAGGCTGCCACCAAACCCACTGTCGTCAAGTCCGCAAAGCTGAATAGCCCGGACATGATCTCGCAAGCCGACACGCTCAACGGCCTCGCGAACGGCAGCAAATCAACGCCTGGGGCACCTGCGGCTAACTGAAGTCGGTAACGATCGCCCCCTCGCAACAGGGGGCACCCCCTGAACCCAGGAGCCGAACGTTTGGACAAGTCCCCCGCCCCCATGACATCCATCGACCTGCGCGAGATCACACGCGGCCTGCAAGAAGCCGCCAGCGCCACCAACAGCCTGATAGCTCAGCAGTACATCAATCTGTTCGATCAATTCTTCGACTGCGACACCGAAGCACTGGGTGCGCCCATGAAGGCCAAGATGGTCGAAGTCGCCATGGATGAGCAGCACATCATGCGTGTGCCCTTGTTTGCGCTAGTGTCGCCCAAGGGCCTGGCACTTGAGCGCATGCAGGTTGACCTGTCGGTCCGCGTCAAGGGCACCGAGGCGCAGCAAGCGCTGCAGGCGGCCAGCGCGACGAACGCCGCCAATTTCAAGGTGACCATTGGTAGCCAGGGCCGTCAGGGCGACAGTCGCGACCCTGACGAGGTGCAGATCCGCATGCAGTTCCAGGCCAGTGAGCCGCCTGAAGCGCTTAACCGGCTGATTGAGGAATACACCAGCCTGATCACACCGGTGCGCATAGCCAAACCCACCCCCCCGTCCACACCCGATACCAATGAATTCGTCGAAGCTGCCACGGTCCGTTGACCGCGGCGATCAGAAGTCCCGTTTGTAGAAGATATCCAGCGAGCTCGCCAACCCGCTAGCCGCCTCCAGGTAAACCATCCGGCTCAACTTGTAGCGCAACGCGATAGTGTTGGCAGGCTCGAACACCCCCACCCCGTAACGCAAGCTCAGCTTCTCGGTCAGGTTGCCGCTGGCGACCACACTGGTGGTGTTACCCGAGCCTTCGGTATCCAACTGGAAATCATCGATACCCAGGCTCGATGCCAGGCTGCCGGTAATGCCGGCACTGCCTGCCAAGCCCAAGCCCAACGCGGCCTCGGCGAGCATGTTGTTGTCCTCACCCGACGTGCCCAATGGGCGACCCAGCACCAGGTACGACAGGGCCTGCTCCTGGCTCATGGCAGGTTCGGAGAACACCTGCGTGGTGGGCTGCTCGGCACTGCCGCTCAAGCGAATACCGGCAATCACGTCATCGACTTTGCGAATCGCTTCAATGTCCAGGTACGGCTGATCGAGCGGGCCGGCGAACAGCAAGCGCGCCCGGCGTATGGTCAGGCGCTGCCCGTAGGCGCGGTAACGACCATCGGCCAGGCTCAGTTCACCGCGGGTATCAAGGTTGTCGCCGATATGCACGTGGCCCAACAGGTTGGCCGTGAGGCCAAAGCCTTTGAACGACAGCTTTTCGCGCCCGACATCGACATCGATGTCCATGGCCATCGCCATGGGCGGCTTGCCCTCCTCGGTCTGATGGCCAACGATAACGGTGTCATCAGACACCTTCACCGTCGAGGGTGGCAGCTCGCGTACCGTGATCTTGCCTTTTGGCACCTGCACCTTGCCGGTTATCGACAGCTTGTCGTCGACCAGGCGCAGGTTCAGGTCCGGGGCGACTTCCAGCGTCGCATAGGGCTCAACCGTCACCGGCAATTGTTGCCCCTGCAAACGCAGGTCCATGCCCAAGGCCTGGCCCCAAGTCAGATTACCGGACAGTTGCCCGCGCCCCGCTTCGCCGCTGCGCCAACCGCCGTTGAGCTGGACCTGTTCACCCGCGATCGTAGCCTGCAGCGAGAGGTCTTGGAGGCTAACCGGCAGTTCGGCGCCACTGACCTCGCCCTGGCTCAGTACCAGGTTGCCGTTGACCTGCGGTGCCAGCAGCGTACCCGACAAGTTTCCGCTGCCATTCAACTGCCCGGCCAGGCGTTCGACCATGGGCACGAACGGTCGGGCGACCGACAGGTCCAGGCCCGCCAGGCGGAAATCGCCCGACAATGGCTTGTTCTTGCCCAACGGGTCGAGGCGGGCATTCAGGCTCAGTTCGCCCAGGCGCTCACCCCGGAAATTCAAGCGGGTGTCGATGCGGCGAGGTGCCAGGGTGCTGTCCAGGCGCAGCGCCTGATAAGGGAAATCGATCCAACGCCCCTTGTCGCGCACGCGCAAGGTGCCGCCACTGGCGTCGACAACAATGTTGCCTTTCGGGCCGCTGGCCGGGATATCCAAGTTGACGTCGGCATTCAGCAGGCCCTGCCAGGCAAAGTCCTTTGGTAGCCACTGGGCCAGGCTGTCCAGCGGGAACTGTTTAAGGTGGTAGCGCAAGCGCGGCTCAGGCGCCAGGCGCTGGTCATCACCACACAGGCTGGCCTGGCCGGAACGCCAGCAATGGGCGCCAAAATCCAGCTGGCCGCTGGCCAATCGCTGCAGGCGTGCCGGCGCCTGCAACTGCCAATCCTGGCCTCCGGCCTGGATTCGGCCACTGGCAAGGCGACCACGCCAATCGCCTTTGCTCAACTGGCCGTCCAGGCCCAGGTCCAGCTTGAGCTGCGGGCCGTCGAGCGCCAGGGTCAGGGCTTGCTGGCGAATGTCGCCTTTGCCATTGGCCTGCAGGGTACCCAGTGCGGTGTCACCGAGTTGGATGCCGCCGGCCTTGAGGTCGATCACACCGCGTTGGCCGCTGTCCAGGCGTGCGTCCAGGTCCAGGCGCTGAATACGGTTTTCGGCCTGCGCCAGCTGTTGGCCCTGCAAAGTGAGCGTACCTTGGGGCGCCTTCAAGGTCCCGGCGACGTCCAGCCGGCCCTTGACCTGCCCTTGCAGCCTGGGCCATAGCTGCCCCAAACGCGGCAAGTCGAGATCCACGCGCCCGGCCAGCCGCTGTTGCAGGCTGCCACTGCCATTGATGCGGTTGTCACCCAGCTGGATAGCCAGGGCTCCGAGCGTCCAGCTTTCCCCAGCCCCTTGGGCTTCGACCTTGAGCACTGCCGGCTGCCCGCGCAGGCGGCCTTTAAGGTCGAGCTGGGCATCGAGCTTGAGTGCATCCCCCTTCATTTCACCTTTGCTGCGCAGCGGCCCGGCCAGGGTGCCGGGCAGTTCGGCAAGCCAATACGCGGGGTCGAGCGCCGAGAGCTGCAGGTCGACATCCCACGCCAGCGTATCGGCGAAACGCACCGCGACGCTGCCTTCGGCCTTGCCTTGCCCAGCGCTAAGCGCCAGCTGCGGCAGTTTCACCTGGTTCAAATCACCTTCGAACGGGCTGGCCAGGGAAAACGCCCCCGCCGGGCCGTCGAGATCACCCTTGAAGGTGCCTTGATAGTTGCCATCGCGGTAGTGGACCTGGGCATTGAATTGCTTGAGCGTGACGTCAGGCGGCGTCTCCAGCGGGTACAGGCGCAACCACGGGAAGTCCAGCCAATCGAGCTGGGCATCGGCTGTCAGGCCCTGTTGCCAGTCGGCACTGGCCTGCAGCTTCAGCCGCTGGTTATCGCTGGCGTTGAGGTCCAGGGCATCGACCTTGGCCCCTTTGCTATCCACCCGCCCGGACAGGACCAAGGCAATCGGTGACTGCTCAGCCGGCAAACTGGCCGAGCCCGACAATTTATAGCCCTTGAGCAAATCACCTTTGGCATTGAGCTCAAGCTGATTGAACTGCAGGGTGTCCGGCAGCGACCCGGCTGGTTTGAAAGCGTCGGAACGGATCTGCAGCGTTGCCGGCAGGTGCTCGGCCAACGCTTGCAGCTCACCGTTCAGCCGTGCATCGAGGTAACCCGAGCTGGTGCCTTCGAGAGTGAGGGTTTTCTGCAGCTCGCCTTGCGCGGTCAACGCCAGTTGCCAGCTTTTACCCTCTACCGATGGCAGCTGAACTTGCCCTTGCAGCTGCAGCGGCCAATCGCCCTTAGGTTGCAGGTCGCCTTGCAGGTCCAGGCGCAGGTCATCGCGCTGCAGGTGCAGGCGGTCGATGCGCATGCCCGTTTGGGTCCAGTGGGCGGCCAGTTGCACATCACCCAGCAGGTCGCTGCCGTCGAGTCGCAGTTGGCCGATCTTGACCTCGCCCAGCTCGATGGCGACCGGCAAGCGCAGGGCCGGGAGTTGCAGCGGGCCGCTTTCAGCCGGTGCATCGCTGGGTGCAAACGCCATGTCGATGCGCTGCGCCTGCAGTTGATCGATACACAAGGTGGCACGCAGCAGGCACGCGGGCGACCACGTCAACAGCGGGGCCTGCACCTCGACCCGGTTACCGCCCTCGACCCAGCTCAGCTGGCTGGCTTGCCAACTGCCCGCCAGGCGCCCTTGGAAGTCAGCGACCTGCAACCCCGGCACCCTGGCCAGTGCCCAGCGGCTGCCGCTTTCGGTCCCCACCAGCACGCCCAGCGCCAGGCCCACGGCCACTACCCCGCCGAGCACGCCCAGCAGTACGAATTTGAACACACGTGTCACAGCTCAGGCCCCATGGAGAAGTGCAGGCGAATACCGCCCTCGTCATCGAGGGCCTTGGCCAGGTCCAGGCGCAATGGCCCAACCGGTGAAACCCAACGCACACCAATGCCCACCCCGGTCTTGAGGCTTGGCAGCTCGAAGGTGTTGAACGAGTTGCCCTGATCGACAAAGGTTGCCACGCGCCACTTTTCAGTCAGTGAGTACTGGTACTCGACGCTGCCAGCCACCAGGTAGCGGCCACCGATGCGGTCGCCGTCGCTGTTTTTCGGCGACAAGGTCTGGTAGTCATAGCCACGCACGCTCTGGTCGCCACCGGCGAAGAAGCGCAGCGATGGCGGGATGTTGTTCTTGTAGCCGTTGGTGGCGCTGCCGCCAAATTGCACCCGGCCGAGGAAGCGATGGTTATGGCCAAGCGTGGTCAGGCCCTTGAGCAGCACGTTGCCGTGCAGCAGGTTGGTGTCGGAGACCAGGCCTTCCTTCGCCACCTGGGTATCGAACTGCAGGCGGTAGCCATTGTGCGGGTCAATGCGGTTGTCGCTGCGCAGGTACGAGAAGCTGACACCCGGCATCAGCAAGTTGCTCAGCCCCGAGTCATCGCCCAGGCGGTACTCTTCACGCTGGTACTTGAGCGAGATGACCCGCTGCCAGCCACTGGGCAACTTGCTGTGCCATTCAGGCCCGACGGTGAGCAGCTTGCTGAGGGTGTCGGTACCGGCGAGTTCCTCGTTCTGGTAACCACCGGCAAAGCGCAGTTTGTCGGTCAGCGGCGGGTCGAGCGGCACGTCATACCACAGGCCGACGTTCTGCCGAGGTGCCGACAGTTCGGTTTCCCAGCCGTAGCTGTGGCCCTGAGGGTTGACCCAGTGTCGCGTCCAGTTGGCCTTGCCACGGGGGCCGACGTCAGTCGAGAAGCCCAGGCCCAGGCCCATGGTGCGTGGTTTGCGGGTTTCCAGGCGGACCTCCACCGGGATGTCTTCGCCCACGGCGGCAGTCGGCGCGGCGTCTACCCGCACACCTTCGAAGTAGCCACTCGATTGCAGGTCGTTGTTGAGTTCGGCAATCAGCTCGGAGTCATAGGGCGTGCCTGGCTTGAACGAGACCATGCGCTGCAGCAGGTCTTCATCCAGCGGTGTGTCACCGCCAAACTTGACCGCGCCCAGGCGATAGCGAGGGCCGCTTTGGTAGACCAGTTCGATGTCGGCCACGCCGGCCTGGGGGTCGACCGCCAGGCGTTGGCGGCTGAAGCGGCCGGCGAAGAAGCCATAGCGTGAAGCCTGGTTCTGGATCAGCCGTTTGGCATCTTCGTAAAGCCCATGGTTAAGCTGCTCCCCAGCGCGCAGTGCCTTGCTGTCGGGCACCCGAAACGCCTTCATCTCACTGGCAGGCCCTTCGATGCGCACCGTCACGTTGCGCAGGCGCACAGGCTCGCCGGGGGCGATCTGGATTATCAATTGCGGGGCTTGGTCGGCTTTGGCGGGAGGCTTGACCTCGGTATCGATCTGGGCTTGATAGTAGCCAAGTGCCTGCGCGGCTTTGCGCGCCTGCTCCTGAGCCCCGCGACTGAAGCGCAGAAGCGCTTCTTCATCGCGGTCACCCAAGTTGCCGATATAGCCTTCGACATTGGCCTTGAGCGCTTTGTTGGCTGGTTTTACCTTCACCAGCAACTCGCTCTGGCCCCATGCTGCGAAACTGGCGACCCAGAAAACCAGGCCCCAGGTTAATCTTCCTGAATACGTCATGCGGGGCATGCTACCAGAGCCGGGCGCTCAAGGGAGCCGTCTGGCGGCTTGTCAGGCAAAAGCGGAAGTTGAAGACACGGGGTTGGGATGGAAGAACACCCTTTCTCGGATCGGCCCTACGGCAACCTCGCCAATTTCCTCATAGCCCTGACGCTGGTAGAACGCCAGGTAGTGCTCATTACCGGTGTCCAGCACGACACCCTGGGTGCTGGGGTCTTCCGCGCACCAGTCATGCACAGCTTGTAACAATTGCTCACCGTACTGGCGCCCCTGAAATTGTGGGTGCACGCCCAGTAGAGGCAAGACGTGCACCTGGTCTGTAGGCAAGCAACTGGCCAATGCCGCCTGGTAGTCCATGTAGCGTCGCGTGCAGCGCAGGCCGGTACCCAGCATCATGCGCAAACGCCAGGCCCAGCTGTCGGCCACCCCCAGCCTGCGCAGCGGCGGCACGATCAGGGCCAGGGCAATCAAACGGTCATCCAGCAACAGGCCAATGGCCGGCAGTTGCAGGTAAAAGTGCTGGCGGACCCATTCACGCACCATCACGCGCAGGCGGCGCTCATAGCCTGGGCGCTGCGCCTCGAAAATGTAAGCAAAGGTAGGTTCATGGCGGTAGGCGTTGTACAGCAGCGAACGCGCCTCACGGCTGTAGCCGTCGTCGAGTTGGCAGATACGCGCCGGCGTGGCAGTGGTTTCGGGCATTGCGGGCAGTCCTCCTGGAATGGGCTTGCAATGCCTTGGAGTGTGCTCCACCACGCATCGTTCAGCCCCTACAGCACGTTAGCAGCAGCACCCCGAACCCGCCATGCTGGTGATGACGCGCGATGTCGGCTAGCATCGCGGCTTTTACCGGGATTGTCTTTCCATGAAGATCGTCTGTTTCAACATCAACGGCCTGCGAGCGCGCCCGCATCAGCTGGCGGCGCTGATCGACAAGCATCAGCCTGACGTGATCGGCCTGCAGGAAACCAAGGTCAGCGACGATCAGTTCCCTCTGGCCGATGTCCAGGCACTGGGCTACCACGTGCATTACCACGGCCAAAAAGGCCACTATGGCGTCGCCTTGCTGTCGCGCCAGGCACCGCTGAGCCTGCACAAGGGCTTTGCCACCGATGAGGAAGACGCCCAGCGCCGCTTCATCTGGGGCACCTTCGCCGATGCCGACGGCAACCCGATCACCATCATGAACGGCTACTTCCCCCAGGGTGAAAGCCGCGACCACCCCACCAAATTCCCGGCCAAGCAGCGCTTCTACAGCGACCTGCAGGCCCTGCTCGAAAACCAGTTCCGCAACGACCAGCCGGTGCTGGTGATGGGCGACATGAACATCTCGCCCCAGGACTGCGACATCGGCATCGGCCCGGACAACGCCAAACGTTGGCTCAAGACCGGTAAATGCAGCTTCCTGCCGGAAGAGCGCGAATGGATGGAGCGCCTTAAAGGCTGGGGCCTGGTCGACAGTTTCCGCCACCTGCACCCGGACGTGGCCGACCGCTTCAGCTGGTTCGACTACCGCAGCCGCGGTTTCGAGGATGAACCCAAGCGTGGCCTGCGCATCGACCTGATCATGGCGTCGCAGCACCTGGTGCCACGGATCAAGGCGGCGGGTGTGGACTATGAGTTGCGCGGGATGGAAAAGCCGTCGGACCATGCACCGATCTGGCTGGAGTTGAGCTGACGCGGGTCTGGTGTAAGGCATTTGAGTTGTAGCGCCTGTGGGATCGAGCGCCGCCCGCGCGGCGCTTCGCAGCACAAGGCTGCTCCATCTGTTTCGGGCCAGTAACGCCTGTAGCAACGCGCGCGACCGCCTTGTTTGTTCCACACGATATCGAGGTGGGCGCCAAACGGCCGCGCGCCTCTGTCTCAGGACTGATTGGCCCGAAACAGATGTGGGAGCAGCCTTGTGCTGCGAAGCGCCGCGCGGGCGGCGCTCGATCTCACAGGCGCTGTAAATCCAATGCCCTACACCTGGCTGCCCACACCCACTCAACCAAATCATCACCATCACCCTACAACCCCAACCGCAACGCCTCCCCTACCCCCGCCCCACGCGTATCGTCCGCCGCACTGACCAACGCAAAGTTATACGCCCCATGCGACCAGTACCGTGCCTCCAGTTGCCCATCAACCCGCTGCCCCTCGGGCATGCGTTCATAACGCTCACCCGGCGAGCGCAGAAACAGGCTGATGCGTTCCCCTTTGCCATCCTGAAACACCAGGAGCGCCGCAGGCCCTTGCTCGTTGCTGAGCAACCGCGCGCCCACCGGCCTGAAACCGTAACCCGCCAGGTCCGGCAACTGGCCTACCCGGCTGAAATGACGCCCCAACCAGTCACGCAATTGAGTCGGGTCGCTGGCCTGGATATCCAGCGCCTCGCTACCGGCAAACAGCCGATGAGCCTGGACCGCATCGGCCATGGGCAGATCGACCCTGGCCAACATCGCATCCCGCGCCTGCCAACCGCCCAAACCACCCACACCAATCGCCAGCACGAGCACTGCCGCCGATGCCCAACGCCGTTGACGACGCTGGCGCAGCCGCTGCTTTAATTGGCCCAGATCCAGCTGCGCAGCTCCCGGCTGTTCACCAAGGCCGGCGAGTGCCACACGCAGCCGCCGCGCATCGCTGCGCCAGCCCTCGACCCTCGCCGCTTCCTGCGGGTTGGCCGCCAGCCAAACCTTTACCTCTGCCCGGCGGGCAGGCGTCAGGCGCTCATCGATGTAGGCATGCAACTCATCTTCAGTGGGGATCAGGCGTGTCATTTCAGTCTCCGCAAGGCCGGGGGTTGAGGGTTGCCCTCGGTCAGTTCGCGCAAGGCATTGCGGGCGCGCGACAAGCGCGACATCACGGTACCGATAGGGATGCCCAAGGCCTGGGCGGCCTCTTTGTAACTCAAACCTTCGATGCTCACCAGCAGCAGCAAAGCACGCTGCTCGGCCGACAGCCGAGCGAAGGCACGCAGGTCGGCCTGGGCCAGCACGATGTCTTCGATATTGCCGCCAACGGGCTCGCTTTCCACCTCGGCGCGGCCGAACCAGGACAGCCAACGGGCATGCAGGCGGTCGCGGCGTTTGCCGTCAAGAAACAGCCGATAAAGGATGGTGAACAGCCAGGCGCGCAGCGCCTCAGCTTCACGTTGCTGGCCCTGGCGGCTCAAGGCTCGCTCGACGGTGGCCTGCACCAGGTCGTCGGCGCTGCCCGATTCGCGCGTCAACCACAAGGCAAAGCGGCGCAAACGTGCCAGCAGCTCGCGCCACTGGTGTTCGTCCAGATCGTGCATGGCTATGTCCCGGCCTCTGGGGTTGTCAGTGTAAGAGGCAGACGCCCGGTAACAAAATCTATTCCCGTCGAGGGAATAAGTTTTTCCCTGCAGCGTCGTACCGGCACCTTCACAGAACCGGACGATGATCATGAACTCACCTTTGCACGGCCCCGCCAAGGCCCTGCGCCTGGCAGCCATCGGCGCTGTCATGCTGGCTGCCGGCGCAGGCTTTGCCTATGCCGCCGGCTGGATCGGCGCACCTGAACTGACACCAAAGCGCATCATCGACACCTTCGAGGCCCAGGCCGGGCACTACCCAGGCTACCGCAAGAACCACGCAAAAGGCCTCTGTGTCTCGGGCTACTTCCAGGCCAGCGGGCAGGCTGCCAGCCTGTCCACGGCCCGCGTGTTCAGCCAGGCACGCGTGCCGGTTATCGGCCGTTTTGCCATTGGCGGCGCCAACCCGTTCGCGCCGGACACGGCAATCCCGGTGCGCAGCCTGGCGCTTCAGCTCAGCACTGACGATGGGCAAGTCTGGCGTACCGGCATGAACAACCCGCCGGTGCTGGCGGTGGGTACGCCGCAGGCGTTCTATGAACAAGTCCTGGCCAGTACGCCAGACCCTTCCACTGGCAAACCGGACCCGGCCAGGCAACAAGCGTTTTTTGCCGCCCACCCCGAAAGCGCGGCGTTCCGCCAGTGGGCGGCGAGCTACAAGCCAAGCAACAGTTTCGCCAGTACCCAGTATCACAGCATCAATGCCTTCCGCCTGATCGACGCCGCCGGCGCGGCACAGCCGGTACGTTGGCAACTGGAGCCGCAAACCCCGTTTACCGCCCTGCCAGGCCAGGTGGACGACAAACAATACTTGCAGCACGACCTGCAACAGCGCCTGGCCCAAGGGCCGCTGCGCTGGACCCTGCGCCTGATCCTGGCCGAGCCTGGCGACGCCGTGGACAACCCGGCCAGCCCATGGCCTGCGCAACGGCGCAGCGTAGACGCCGGCACGCTTGTGCTCGAACAAGTCGACGCGCCTGAGCAAGGCGCTTGCCGCGACATTAATTTCGACCCGCTGATCCTGCCCCACGGCATCGAAGCCTCTGCCGACCCGATTCTGGCCGCCCGATCCGCCGCCTATTCGGAATCGTTCAACCGCCGCAGCCGTGAATCGCTCGGCACTGGAGCCCGCCCATGAGACCTGAAGCCTTCCACCCCCTCGCCCGCCTGCTGCACTGGCTGATGGCGGTGTTGATTGTGGCCATGCTGTTCATTGGTGTGAGCATGGTCAGCGACCTGTCACTGCGCCACCCCGTATTGCTCAGCCTGCACAAGGCCACGGGCCTGGCCTTGCTGGTACTGGTGGTGTTGCGTATCGGCCTGCGTTTGGCCTTGCCACACCCACCGCTGCCACGCGACCTGCCACCGCTGCAGCGGTTCGCCGCCGGTGCCTCGCATGTGCTGCTCTATGGCCTGATGCTGGCCATGCCACTGCTGGGATGGGCCATGCTGTCGGCCGGCGGCTACCCACGGCCCCTGCAATTGCCGGCAATCGCCCCCCACGACCTGCAGCTGTATGCCGTGCTGCGACAAGCCCACGGCTGGGCTGGCTACCTGCTGTTCGCGACGATCCTGGTGCACCTGGGCGCAGCGCTGATGCACGCCTTGGTGCGCCGCGACGGCGTCTTGCGTAGCATGTGGCCTGGCCCCCTGCGTCGCAGCGAATAAGCCGGTGCGGTTCAGGGCGTTCGACAATCGATAATAATGCTTACTAAGATCGGCGCACTTATCGCTGAACTTCTCTGGACTGCCCATGAACGTCGCAAAGGATCCTGCCACTCTCGTGCCTGCCAGCACGCTGGACTTACGCCCACTGCTGCTGGCCAACATGGCCTGCACCATGTCGATGATGGCCTTCGTTGCCCTGATAGGCCCAATCGCCCGCCAACTCGGCATGGCCACCTGGCAGGCCGGTGCCGCTGTTACCGTCGCCGGGGTGGTCTGGGTGCTGCTGGCACGCCCGTGGGGCCGCGCCGCTGACCGGCTAGGCCGCCGCCGCGTGCTGCTGCTGGGAAGCGCAGGCTTCACCGTGGCCTACTGGCTGTTGTGCGTGTTCGTCGAAGGCGCGCTGCGCTGGATGCCGGGCGCAACCCTGGCCTTTATCGGCCTCATGCTCGCACGCGGCTGCATCGGCGCCTTCTACGCCGCCATCCCAGTGGCTTGCAATGCACTGATCGCCGACCATGTCGAACCGCAGCGCCGAGCCCGCGCCATGGCCTCACTGGGCGCGGCAAACGCGGTCGGCCTGGTGCTGGGCCCAGCACTGGCCGCACTGCTCGCGCGCTACAGCCTGAGCCTGCCATTCCACCTCATGTCGCTGCTGCCGGCCACCGCGTTCTTCGTGTTGCTGTTCACACTCAAGCCAAAAGCGCTGGCGCACACCCATGCGCCCAGCCCTGTGCAACTGAGCGACCCCCGGCTGCGCCGGCCTTTGCTGGTGGCCTTCAGCGCCATGCTTAGCGTCACCGTGTCACAGATCATTGTCGGGTTCTTCGCCCTGGACCGCTTGCAGTTGGGCCCGGCTGACGCGGCTCAGGTCGCCGGCATTGCCCTGACCACGGTCGGTGTGGCGCTGATCCTGGCCCAAGTTGTGCTGCGCCAACTGGAATGGCCGCCGCTGAAGATGATCCGGGTGGGCGCCAGCGTGTCGGCCGTGGGCTTTGCCTGCGGTGCACTGGCGACCACCGCGCCCTGGCTGTGGGCGTGCTTCTTCGTCGCTGCGGCCGGCATGGGCTTTGTGTTCCCGGCGTTTTCGGCGCTGGCGGCCAATGCCATGCAGGCCTCGGAACAAGGCGCCACAGCGGGCTCGATCGGCGCCGCCCAAGGCATGGGCGCGGTGATTGGGCCACTGGCCGGCACCCTGGTGTATGCCCTGGACCCACGCTTGCCGTTCCTGGCGGTAGCCGCGCTGTTGCTGCTGGTCGGGCTATGGCCGATGCCACGCGAACCACGTGCCTGATAAGCACAGCGCGCAAGCGTGCAGAGTGTGTTTTAATGCGTCGCTCATTATTTTTGACACCTCTGATTACAAGGCGGCTATGGACACGGGGACGCGACTCAAACTGGTGCGTGAACGCAACAACCTCTCCCAACGGGAACTGGCCCGCCGCAGCGGGCTGACCAACTCGACGATCTCGCAGATCGAACAGAATCGCGTCAGCCCTTCGGTCAGCTCCCTGAAAAAACTGCTCGAAGGGATCCCGATGAGCTTGGCGGAGTTTTTCAGCTTCGACGAGCCGGTGCGGGAAGAGCGCTTCGTGTTCCGCGCCAGCGAGCAGCCAGACTTGGGCCGTAACGGCCTGCGCATGCTGTTGGTAGGTGCCAGTGTCGAGGCCCGTCAGATGCGCATGCTGCGTGAACTGTACGCACCCGGCGCCGATTCGGGCGAGCCAATCGTGCATGCAGAAGGCGAAGAGTGCGGCCTGGTCACCCGCGGCACCGTCGAACTGTGGGTCGATGGCCAGGTCAGCGTGCTCAATTCGGGTGACGGCTACTACATCCCCACTACCCTGCCGCACAGCTTCAAGAACATTGGCCAGGATGAGGCCGAAATCATCAGCGCCAACACCCCGGCGAACTTCTGACCGTGAACCGCCCAGGCACCGTGAACACACGGGCCGCGTATCAGCGCTTGCGTGACGCAGCCCTGGGCGTCCACCCCTTGCACATCACCGCCCAGCGGGCCGAAGGGCTGGTCGATGTGCTGATCGAAGGCTGGCAGTTGACCCTGGCCGTGGATGCCGAAGGCCTTGCTCAATGCGTCCAGTGCGTGGCCCCCAACGGTGATCAGGCCGGCCTTGAAGACTGGCACCGCTACGGCACCAACCCCACCGACCTGCTCAGCCTGTGGGAACGCACTCAGCTGGAAACACGCCTGGCCGGTTGACGCACCGCGTCCTCGACAAAATCCAGGCGGTCTTGCCCAAAGAACATCTCATCACCGACAAAGCAGGTCGGCGCACCAAATACACCGCGCGCAACGGCTTCCTCGGTCGCCTGCTTCAGGGCCGCCTTCACCTGCGCGTCGCTTGCCAGGGCAGTGAGCGCGGCAAGGTCAAAGCCGGCCTGTTCCAGCGTCTGCTGCAACACCGCCGCGTCCCCCAGGTTGCGTCGCTCGGCCCACAGGCCGTTGAACAATGCCCGCAACAGTGCCTCGAAGCGCTCCGGTGCTTGCAACTGTGTGCCAATTACACCGCGCATCAGCATCAGGGTATTCATCGGGAAGCCCGGTGGAAGCCCAAACGGCACACCGTAGCGCGCTGCGAAGCGTGCAAGGTCGGTAAACATGTAGCGGCCCTTGGCTGGGATCATTGCCGGCGAGGCATTGCCGGTGGCCTGGAATACCCCACCCAACAGCATGGGCCGATAATGCAGCGCCGCGCCATGGCGGTCACAGATACCCGGCAGCTGGGTCCACGCCAGGTAACTGGCGGGGCTGCCGAGGTCAAAGAAAAATTCGACGGTCTTGGTCATGGGTAGGGTCCTTGGTCGACGAGGGGGCTTACCAGCGTTCCATCCAGGGGCGCAGGTCCAGTTCGAATGTCCAGGCATCTCGCGGTTGGGCGTGGAGGAACCAGTAGCTGTCGGCTATATGGGCCGGGGCAAGGATGCCATCCTGGTCCTTAAGGGCGTAGCGCTCGGGGAAACTGTCGCGGATGAACGCGGTATCGATTGCCCCATCCACCACTACATGAGCGACATGGATATTGCGCGGCCCCAGCTCACGCGCCATGCTCTGGGCCAACGCCCGCAGGCCGTGCTTGGCACCGGCGAATGCGGCAAAGCCAGCAGCGCCACGGGTACCTGCAGTAGCGCCTGTGAACAGAATCGTGCCGCGCTCACGCACCACCATGCGCCGAGCCACCGCCTGCGCTGTCAGAAAC
This sequence comes from Pseudomonas sp. LAIL14HWK12:I7, assembly GCF_000483465.1. Taxonomy (NCBI): domain Bacteria; kingdom Pseudomonadati; phylum Pseudomonadota; class Gammaproteobacteria; order Pseudomonadales; family Pseudomonadaceae; genus Pseudomonas; species Pseudomonas sp. LAIL14HWK12:I7. Next base: position 88,016 of record NZ_AXYZ01000015.1, on the reverse strand, counting down.
CCGGCAAAACAGGCCATCTCCCAAATCTTGAAGTATTTGCGCGGCGTTTCGTCGAGAATGCTGCAAGGCACATTGGCGCCGATATTGAAGACAAACGCCTCGATCGGGCCGATATCACGCTCGATGGTCTCAACCAGCGCGGCCACCTCTTCCTCCTTACGCGCATCGGAGCCAAAGCCATGAGCCTGGCCACCTTCGGCGCGGATCTCGTCCAGCAGCGGTTGCAGCTTGTCCGCCTGACGGCGAGTGACACAGGCCACGTAGCCCTCCCGCGCGAAGCGCTTGGCGATCTCGCCCCCCGTGGCATCCCCTGCGCCGATCACCAGCACTACTTTTTGTGGTTGAGTCATGTGCGCCCCTTTGGTGAATGATCGTTTAGTAAACGAACGCTATGTTATGATCGCCCCCATCGTCAAGCCAAGTGCGCAGAGGCAATTGAATGCGCTATACCAGCGACCACAAGCAACAAACCCGCGAAAAGCTGCTGGCCACCAGCGGTGCACTGGCCAAACGCGGCGGTTTTACCAGCACTGGCGTAGCCGGGCTGATGAAAGCCATCGGGCTGACCGGCGGTGCCTTTTACAATCACTTCCCTTCCAAAGATGACCTGTTCACCGAAGTCGTTCGCCAGGAGCTGTGCAACAGCCCGCTGGCGCGCCTGGCCAATCAAGGTGCCAGCCGCGAGCGCCTTGGCCGTTGTCTGCAGCAATACTTGAGCCTGGCCCACCTGCACAATGCCGAAGGGGGCTGCCCCTTGCCGCCGCTTGGGGTGGAAATCGCCCGGGCAGATCAACCGGTGCGTGAGGTGGCCGAACATTGGCTGGTCGAGCTGCACAAAGCCTGGAGCACAACACTGGAGGATGAACAACTGGCCTGGGTGTTGATCAGCCAGTGCGTCGGTGCGTTGCTGATCGGGCGCATGCTCGCCAGCGAAGCCGTGCAGTCCGAAGTACTCGATGCCAGCCGCAGCTTCGTCGAAAAGGCCTTGAATGAAAGCCGTTAACCTGTTGCTTGGCTTGTTTTTGAGCGTGCCCGTGTTTGCTGAACAGACCTGCCCTCCGGGCCAGTACCAAGTCTGCCTGATGGGCTGTTTCTGTGCGCCGGTCGACCCAGGCCAGGCCGGGCAGATCCTCAAGGACGTCGAAACCATGGCCTCAACCAGCCTGGCCTACGCGTTGCGCCAGGCCCGCGACGAAGCCAGCGCCAGCGGCAGTGAGCCGATCCCGCTGCACATCCGCGCCCAGCTCGAACCCTGGTATGACTTTGCCGTGCTCGATGCCGCGCGCTTCAGGGTTGGCGATGAACAGCAGATGAGCGCAGCCAACGCGATGCTGCAAAACCCCGATGTGAATGCCGTGACACTGATCGACACGATCATCTTCCGCCATGCCAGCGATGCTGAAGACAATGTGGCGCTGTGGGCGCACGAGCTCAAGCACGTGCAGCAGTACCAGGCATTAGGCGTCGATGAGTTCGCCCGGCGCTACACGCGTGACTTCAATGAGCTGGAAGGCCCGGCCTACAAGATAGAGGCGGAGGTTGCCAAGGCGTTAAGAGCGCGCAGCTCCGGCCAGGCCCGGTGAAGTGATAAAGCACCTCAAGAACAGCACATAACTACCTGACTCAGCAGGTATTTGTTGGAGAACACAAGGTCTGAGCCTGCGCAATTACCTGTAGGAGCGGCGGTGCGGCGGTCCGACTTGCCCGCGAAGAGGCCGGAACACGCACCACAAAACAGTTGCTCTCACACAGTCAGCGGTAGGTATACCCCTTGTCTATCAGGACGATAGAGGGGCCTTCTCACCCACATCCTCACGGCTGGCATAACGTTGCGCCAGCACCGCGCACACCATCAGCTGGATCTGATGGAACAGCATCAGCGGCAAAATCATCGCGCCAATGCCACTGCCCACGAACAGCACCTGAGCCATCGGCACGCCGGTCGCCAGGCTCTTCTTCGAACCGGCGAACAGAATGGTGATGCGGTCTTCAAGGTCAAAGCCCAGCACCTTGCCAAGGAAACGGGTGCCATACAGCACCACCGCCAACAAAATCCCGCAGACCACGAACAGCCCCGCCAGGTGCTGTGGCGATACCGTGTGCCACAGGCCCGTCACCACCGCTTCACTGAACGCGGTATACACCACCAGCAGGATCGAACCCTGGTCCACGACCTTGAGCCAGCGCGCGTTGCGCTTGACCCATGCACCAATCCAGCGGCGTGCGATCTGCCCGGCCACGAAGGGCACCAGCAGCTGCAGGGTGATTTTCAGTACGGCATCCAACCCCGACCCGGTGTCACCGCTGGCGCCGAGCAACATCATCACCAGCAGCGGCGTGAGGAAGATGCCCAGCAGGCTCGAAGCGGCAGCGCTGCAAATGGCGGCCGGCACGTTGCCGCGGGCCAGGGAGGTGAACGCGATGGCTGACTGCACAGTGGCCGGCAATGCACACAGGTACAGCACGCCCAGGTACAGCTCATTGCCAACCAATGGCACGAACAGGGGCTTGAACGCCAACCCCAGCAAGGGGAACAGTACAAAGGTGCAGGAGAACACCAACGCGTGCAGGCGCCAGTGCCCGGCCCCGGCGATGATCGCTTCGCGCGACAACTTGGCGCCGTGCAGGAAGAACAGCAGGCCGATGGCCAGGTTGGTCAGCCAGCCAAAATACACTGCACCGTCACCCGAGCAGGGCAGCACGGTGGCGATCAGCACCACCCCGAGCAACGCCAGGGTGAAATTGTCGAATAACATCCGCAAATACTTCATCACAGGTTCCGTCTTGTCATTGTGCAAGGGCAGACGATAAGGTCTGCGGCTTTTCTTCGCTAACGCCGGAACCCCCACAGGTGTCGATGAACGGACACAACCCCACAAAGGACCTGCCCATGTTGCTCCCTCGCCTGGCCGCACTGGCTGCTGTCATCACATTCGCCATGGGCCACGCAGCCGCTCAGGCTGACGACACGCTGCAAGCACGCGTCGACCCCCTCATTCGCACACTGATGCAGGAGCAAGGCATCGCCGGCATGGCCGTGGCGGTGTACGCCCACGGCCAGGCGCACTATTTCAACTATGGCGTGGCCAGCAAGGCCGAGGGCACGCCGGTTACCCAAGACACCCTGTTCGAGGTCGGCTCGTTGAGCAAGACCTACACGGCTACCCTCGCTGCCCTGGCCAGCGCCGAAGGCAAACTGGACCTGCAGGCCCCGGCAAAACGCTATCAGCCCGCACTGGCTGGGGTGCCGCTGGGGGACGCAAGCGTGCTGGAACTGGGGGCCTACAGCGCCGATTGCCTACCGTTGCAGTTCCCCGATGAAGTGCAGACGCCGCAACAGGTCGTGGACTTCTTCCGCCACTGGAAGCCTCACGCCGCGCCGGGCACCCAGCGCTGCTATTCCAACCCGAGCCTGGGCCTGTTCGGCGATTTGGCGGCACGCGCGCAGCAGCGCCCCTTCGCGGAGCTGATGAGCCAGGGCCTGCTGGTGCAACTGGGCCTGAAACACACCTACCTGCAGGTGCCCGCCAGCGCCCAAGGGCTTTATGCCCAAGGCTACGACGCAGAAGACCGCCCGGTACGCGTCAGCCCAGGCCCTTATGCCGATGAAGCCTATGGCATCAAGACCAGCGCCAGCGACATGCTGCGCTACGTGCACCTGCAGATGAAACCAGACGGCCTGCCCGCTGCACTGCAAAACGCCATCGCGATCACCCATAAGGGCTACTTCCAGGTCGGCGCCATGACCCAAGGCCTTGGCTGGGAGCATTACCCTTATCCGGTTGCGCTAGGCACCTTGATCGATGGCAACAGCCCTCGCCTGATCCGTGAGCCTCAGGCCACCACCCGCCTCGTCCCTGCCAGCCCTGCCCTGCGTGAGGCCTGGTACAACAAGACCGGCGCAACCAGTGGTTTTGGCGCGTACGCCGCTTTTATTCCTGCCAAGAACATGGCCGTGGTGTTGCTGGCCAATCGTAATTATCCCAACGAAGCCCGCGTGCGTGCGGCCTTCCAGATTCTTGAGGGGCTGTAAAGGCATCGGCCGGTTTTACGCCGGCCAGCCGCTGGATTGTCGAACAACATGACAAAAATGTAGTGCCTAAAAATATTCACTACAAAACTGTTGACGCCGTTCATCGCGCTTGGGCATGATTGAGTTGTCTCCCCGATCGGGAGCGGTGGCAAGGGTGTTCCAGACGGCTTGCGCGGTAACGCAGGCCGTCCGTGGAGAGGGAACTGTCCAAAAGGCAGCGTGTGAAAGCCCCTGTTGCGATGCTGCTGTAGCAGCCTTGGTAGTGCGCTACACCGTGGTAGCGCCAACTGTGAAAATCACCTACGAATGGGTAATGGGGGCTTTATGATGAACTTGAACAACAATCCCACAATCGACCAATTGGCCCAGCTGTTCGCCGTGCGCAAGGACAGCCTCGACGACCATCTGCTGTGGGTCAGCCAGACCGGTGAGGTGCGTCTCGACCGCCTGCCACCGAACACCATCGAAGCTGAATTCGAAGAGCACCTGCCCAGCATGCGTGCACGCTTCAAGGTCTACCGCCGTGGCCAAGGCTACGTCGGCAAGAAGGCCGCTGCCGACACCGAGTTCGTTGGCCGCGTGCTGCAGACCCTGCAACAAGAATGGCCCGCCGCCCGTGAGCGGCAGGCAGTCAAGGTGATCGAACCGCTCAACTGAGTGGCTACCCGCACCCTCAAGCCCGGCCCCAAAAGGCCGGGCTTTTTCATGCGCGCCTGCGCGGTTGCGCCATGGCTGGCAGCGGCAAGGCGCCGGTAGCCAGTGCCCGGGCCCGCTCGACACCCCAGACCAGCGCACGGGTCATGGTCTCGCCAGGGCGCGAGGGGTAATACTCTTCCAGCACTGCCCGGCCATTGCCGGCGTACACACCGAGGAACAACTGGGTGGCGCCGAGGCGCGACAACCGCACCTGCACATCCAGCGTGGTGCCGTCACTGAGTGCTTCATCGTGGCTGCGGCTGTGCAGTTGAGCGTCGGCCCACTGCCAATAGGTCTCTTCCCTGACTCGCATGAGCGTTCAATCTCCGTTTGCAGAAATGCCGCGCCAGAAAACCACATCTTCGCAAGCCCTGCGAGCGCAACCCAACGATGCCATGAGCAGCGTCAACGAATGGCAATAAAAACCCCGCCGTTTGGCGGGGTTGCTGGAGCGGGATCACTTTTTCAGCGGAACCCGCGGCATGAAGCGACCCTTCTTGGTGCGCTGCAGATGTGCAGGCTGAAGCTGTTCCGAATCATCCAGCGTCATGTTGGCGAAGCCCAGACGGAATGCCGACTGGCCGCAACGCACCTGGCTGTTGATCGGGAATGCGTCGTTCAGGTCTTCAAAAAAGGATTCGCTCATGCCCAGTCTCCCTCCAGTGGCGGTCGCGCCGGCAAGCAGATGGAATGCCTAGGTGAACGCGGCCGGTAAAAGTGAGACTAGCTGGTCATTTGCAGACTGCCTGGCCAAACGCTTTACGCCCGACCAGTGGCACATGGCCTTATTTCAGGCGGACTGCCGTGCCGGTGGCGAACACCACGACCATGCCGCCCTGCACCGATGGCATGCTGATTTCGAAATCCACACCGACTACGGCATCAGCATTCAACTGCCGTGCGCGCGCTTTCAACTCTTCGGTAGCCTGCTCGCGGGCCTCGCGCAGTGCGCTCTCCAGGGTTTGGGAGCGGCCACCGAAGAAGTCGCGGAAACGCGCGAAGAAATCCCGCACAAAGTTGATGCCCTGCACGGACTCAGAACTGACGACGCCCAGGTAGTCGGCAATCGGACGGCCTTCGAGCTGGCTGGTGGTGGAGATGATCATGAAAGTGCTCCGTTGGCCTGGCGAAAAGCGCCAATTCTAACAGAGCACTGGCAGCCCGGCGTCAGGAGACGCTGGCCGCACGTAACCGCTGGCCGATCTTCGCGCCAAACACATTCACCAGCAGCCCGACCATCACCAGCAACGCGCCCCACCCCTGCAACACGGTCAGGCGTTCCCCCAGCAACCAGCCCGAGGAGCTCAAGCCAATCACGGGGACCAGCAGCGAGAATGGCGCGACCTTGCCCGCCGGGTGGCGCGACAACAGCTTGCTCCACAGGCTGTAGCCGAGCATGGTGGCGACGAATGCCAGGTACGCCAACGCCAGTACCGAGTTCCAACCGATGTTGGCCAAGGCGTGGCCGATGCGCTCAGGCCCTTCCAGCCACCACGACAAAGCCAAGAATGGCAACGGTGGAATCAGCCCGCCCCAGATCACCAGCGCCACCAGGTCGACCGACCCGAAACGCCGCGTGATGATGTTGCCCACGCCCCACATCGCGCCCGCGCACAGGGTCAGCAACAGCGCAAGCATCGGCACATGGCCGCCGTCTTCACTGCCGATCAACGCCAACCCGCTGGCCGCTACCAGCAGCCCCAGCAGGCTGGCAAGGCGCAACCGCTCACCCAGGAACAACGCAGCGAAACCCAAGGTGAAGAATGCCTGGGATTGCAGAATCAACGACGCCAACCCCGGCGGCATACCGCTGTACATGGCCTGGAACAAGAAGGCGAACTGCCCCAAGGAGATCGTCGCGCCATAAGCGATCAGCCAGCGCCAGGGCAGCTTGGGCCGCTTCACCAGCAACACCGCCGGGAAGGCCACCAACAAGAAGCGCAACGCCCCCAGCAGCATCGGCGGCAGGCCATCCAGGCCGACCTTGATGACCACGAAGTTGACTCCCCACGCAACAATCACCACCAGGGCGATCAGCAGGTCCTTGAGCGGCATTGCGACATCCTTCTTCAGGCTTTCTAGACATATTTCGTTACAGCATAAGGCTATTCCTTTTCCAGGGACCAGCACAGTTAGGGCGCAGGGTTGCGCAACAGTGTCACTGTTGCAGTCTTCATACGCCGTGGCATTCAACCATCAGTCGCGGTAACCCGGCGCCACCCGCCCCAGCATCCGCAGCAGCGCGCCCCACGCCAGCCCCACTGCATCCGGGTCCGACAGTTCGCCCTGCTTCAAGCCCTTCAGTGGCGCATTGAACTGCTGCTCGGTACGCTCACACACGGCGGCCGGCGGCAGGATCAATTGCCCGGCACTCTGCGCCGCCAACTGGATCTCGCAGGCTTTTTCCAGGTAGTACATGCGCAGGAAGGCTTCGGCCACAGAACGCCCGGTGGTCAGCAACCCATGGTTACGCAGGATCATCACCGGCCGGTCACCCAAGTCGGCCACCAAGCGCTGTTGCTCATCCAGGTCCAGGGCGATGCCTTCGTAATCGTGGTAGGCAACCTTGCCATGAAACTCCATGGACATCTGGTTGACCGGCAGCAGGCCACATTCCAGTGCCGCCACCGCACACCCTGCCCGGGTGTGGGTGTGCAGCACGCAGTGGGCGTCTTCGCGAGCCGCATGAATAGCACTGTGGATGACGAACCCGGCCGGGTTGACCGGGTGTGGGGTCGCCTCGACTGGCTGCCCATGCAAGTCGATCTTCACCAGGCTGGAGGCTGTGATCTCGTCGAACAGCAAGCCGTAGGGGTTGATCAGAAAGTGGTGCTCCGGCCCAGGCACGCGCAGCGAGATGTGCGTGAAGATCAGGTCGCTCATGCGAAAGTGAGCGACCAGGCGGTAGCAGGCCGCCAGCTCCTGACGCAGGGTCTGTTCGGTAGGGGTCATTTCTCGTTCATCCTGTTAGAAAAGCAGCTGTGAACACTAGGCTATTTCGTAGCCCAGGCATTGAATCGCTGCTCCAGCTCTTCGCCATGGTCGACCCAGAACGCCACGTTCATCGCCAGCGCCCCCTGCAGGTTCTGTGGCGAGGTTGGCACCCAGCCGGCCAGCGCCGGGGCGAGCCTGGCCGCTGCCTGGGTGTTGGTCGGCCCATAGGGGATCTGCTCGACGTAACGCACCTGGGTATCAGGCTGGTTGGCATAGGCGATCAGCCGCTTGGCCTGGTCGACATGCCGCGAGCCCTTGATGATCGCCCAATAGTCCATGCCATACAGGCTGCCCGGCCAGACCAATGCCAGCGGGCTGCCCTGCTGCGCTGCCACCGCGATGCGGCCGCTGTAGGTAGACGTCATCACCACATCGCCGGCAGTCAGCCACTGGGCCGGCTGGGCACCCGCGTCCCACCACTGGATAAAGGGCTTGAGCTCAGTGAGTTTGGCAAACGCGCGGTCAACCCCGGCGGGCGTTGACAGTACCGTGTACACGTCCTCGACCTTGACCCCATCAGCCAGCAAGGCGAACTCCAGGTTGTACACCGCACGCTTGCGCAGGCCACGTTTGCCTGGGTACTTGCTGACGTCCCAGAAGTCGGCCCATGAAGCCGGGGCTTGAGCCAGCTTGTTGCGGTCATAGGCAATCGCCACGCTCCACACCAGGGCGGCAGAACCGCAGTCCTGCGCGGCATCCGGAATCAGCTCGGCGGCATGGCCCAGGCGCTGCCAGTCCAGCCGCTCATAGATGCCCTCCTCACAGCCGCGCATCAGGTCTGGCCCCTCGATCTGCACCACGTCCCAATCGACGTTGCCGGTATCGGCCATGACCTGAATACGGGCCATTTCGCCGTTGTATTCGCTCTGGATCAACTTGCTGCCGTCCTGGGCACTGAAAGGCTTGAAGATCGCCTCGTCCTGGGCTTTCTGACCGGCGCCGCCATAGCCGACCACGACCATCTGCGGCGCAGCGTGCGCACTGCCCAAGCCAAGGGCCAGAAGCGCTGCGCAAAGGTGGGTTCTGCGAGGGAATGCATGCATCGAGGTTGCCTCCTGCCGGTGCCCAAGGGCCCGATTTCTTGTTGTTGTGAGGTCACGCCCTCACCAGTGAGGGTGAAGAAAACCTAGCCGCGCACCAGTAAAAAAACAAGTTGATTTTTTACTGGCGGTACACTTTCATAAACAAAACAAGAACAACACCGCACCGGAGCCGCCCGTATGCAAACTGCCTTTCCCCACCTGTTCGAAGCCTTGCAGATTCGCGGCAAGCGGCTGAAGAACCGCATCATGTCCACCGGCCACGACACGTGCCTGCCCACCGATAACCTGGTCAACGACAAGCTCATCGCTTACCAGCGTGACCGCGCCGCCGGTGGGGTTGGCCTGATTGTGCTGCAGGTGGCCGGTGTGCATGACAGCGCCCGCTACACCTCCCACGTGCTGATGGCCACCGACGATGCCTGCATCGACGGTTACCGACGCCTGGCCGAGGCCTGCCATGAACACGGCACCGTGGTGCTGTCGCAGCTGTTTCATCCGGGGCGGGAGATCATGGAATCTGCCGACGGCTTGCTGGCAGTGGCCTATTCGGCCTCGTCGGTGCCCAACGAGCGCTTCCGGGTGATGCCGCGCGCGCTGGACCAGCCGATGATCGATGACATCATCCAGGGCTATGCCAGCGCCGCCCGCCGCCTGCACCAGGCGGGGCTGGATGGCGTCGAAGTGGTCGCCAGCCATGGTTACCTGCCTGCGCAGTTTCTCAATCCGCGGGTCAACCTGCGCACCGATGGTTACAACGGCGGCCTGGAGCAGCGCCTGAGGTTTCTGCGCGAAGTGTTGGCGGCGGTGCGCGCCGCGACCGACGAACACTTCATCGTCGGCCTGCGCATCAGCGCCGACGAGCGTGACAGTGAAGGCCTGAGCGAAGACGAGTCGCTGGCGGCCGCCGAAGCGTTGCAAAGCCAGCTCGACTACCTGCACATCGTCGCCGGCACCTCGGCGTCCCTGGGGGGCGCGGTGCATATCGTCCCGCCCATGGCCATCGAGCCGGCCTACCTGGCGCGCGAAGCCGGCACGTTCAAGCAGCGCCTGGCCATTCCGTTGTTCGTTACTGGGCGCATCAACCAACCCCAAGAGGCCGAGCTGATCCTGGCGCGTGGCCAGGCCGACGTGTGTGGCATGACCCGCGCACTGATCTGCGACCCGCTGATGCCGACCAAGACCGAGCATGGCCGAGTTGAGGACGTGCGCGCCTGCATTGCCTGCAACCAGGCATGCATCGGGCATTTTCACCGCGGCCTGGCGATTTCCTGCATTCAGCGCCCAGAAACCGGCCGCGAACTGCAGTACGGCCAGATGACGCCCACCCCAGCCCCCAAGCGCATCCTGGTTGCAGGCGGCGGCCCCGCAGGCATGAAGGCGGCCGCCGTCGCCGCCGCGCGCGGCCACCACGTCACCCTGTATGAGGCCGGCCCACAACTGGGTGGCCAGGTGCTGCTGGCGCAACTGCTACCCCGGCGCAGCGAATTCGGCGGCGCCAGCACCAACCTGCAACGGGAAATGGCCTTGGCCGGCGTGGAGGTGGTGCGCAACACGCGGGTCGACCGCGCACTGGTCGAGCGCGAGCGGCCCGACCTGGTGATTGCCGCCACCGGCGCCACGCCCTACTGGCCGGCATTCGAACGCGCCGGCGAACTGCAGGTAGTGGATGCCTGGCAAATCCTGCGCAACGAGGTCACCCCAGGGCGCTCGGTCCTGGTCATCGACTGGCGTTGCGACTGGATCGGCCCGGGTATCGCCGAACGCCTGACGCGCGAAGGGCATCAGGTGCAATTGGCGGTGAACGGCACCCACTGCGGCGAGAACCTGCCGCTGTACGTGCGCGATCAACTGGCTGGCGAGCTGCACCGCCTGGGTATTCCCATCACGCCCTACGCCCGCCTCTATGGCTGCGACGACAACAGCGTGTACTTGCAGCACACGGCCAGCGGCGAACCGATGATCTTCGAAGGCATCGACACCTTGGTGCTGTGCCTGGGCCACCAGCCAAACGACACCTTGGCGACGGAGCTGGCCGGCCTGGTCGAAGTTCGGCGCATCGGCGACTGCCTGGCACCGCGTACCGCCGAGGAGGCAATTCACGATGGCCTGACGGTTGCCTGGGCGCTCTGAGGCTGTACATACTGCCGTTTTCCGACGGACCGACGTGCATGAGCCAACTCCCGCAGCCCCCCTCCGCCACCGACGACGGCAGCGCCGCGCCGCAGTTTCTGGGAACCCGCATCCGCGGCCTGCGCAAGCGCCGCGGCATGACCCTGGCGGAGTTGGCCACACAGAGCGAGCTGACGGCCGGCTACATCAGCCAGTTGGAGCGCAACCTCTCTTACCCGTCGATCCCGGCTTTGTTCAACATCGCCCGCAGCCTGGGTGTGACCATCCAGTGGTTCTTTGCCAGCGAGGCCAGCACTGCGCCAGAGGACCAAGGCTACGTGGTACGCCGTAACAGCCGCCTCAGCGTGCATTATGAGGACGGCATCGTCGACCAACTGCTGACACCCCAGCCCAACCGCGAGCTGGAGATGCTTCACTCGCGCTTTCCACCGGGCACCTACAGCCAGCAGAGCTACAGCCACGACGGCGAAGAGGCAGGGTATATTCTCAGCGGCAGTTTTGAACTGTGGGTGGGCGAGCGCTATTTTCAGCTGGGCGAAGGCGACAGTTTCAGCTACTCCAGCCAGGAGCCGCATCGCTATGGCAACCCAGGGGACGTGGATGCTGTGGTGATCTGGGTGATCACGCCACCGACCTTTTGAGCCCGCCAAGCGGTCACTTTTGATCAGGCCATCCGCCAATGACTGAACACGCCCACCAGCTTGAGCCTGCGCTGCAACCGGTCGACCACCCTCGCGTCGTGGTCTTCGTCGCCTATCCGCACATGGGCCTGCTCGACCTCACGGGCGCCCAGACGGTGTTCTGGGCCGCCACCAAGGCCATGGCCGAACGCGGCCGACCAGGCTATCGGGTACACACCGCCAGCCTTGACGGCGGCCTGCAGCAAACCGCTGAAGGCCTGGTGGTGGCGACAGAAACCTTGGACACCGTGATGGCACAGGTTGTCGACACGCTGATCGTACCCGGCGCCCCGGACATCATCCGCACCCTCCCCGACCACGCGCCGCTGGTGGCCTGGCTGCGCCGCGCCGCCGTGCAGGCCAGGCGCACAGCCTCGGTGTGCAGCGGCACATTTCTGCTGGCCAGCGCCGGTTTGCTCGATGGGCGCCGCGCCGCCACCCACTGGGCCATGTGCGAGGTACTGCGCCGCGACTTCCCAGCGGTGCAGGTAGACCACGAGTCGATCTTCGTTCAGCACGGCGCGGTGTGGACCTCGGCCGGGGTCAGCGCCGGCATCGACATGGCCCTCGCCCTGGTCGAACTGGACTGCGGCCGTGAAGTGGCGATGCAGGTGGCACGCGAGTTGGTGGTCTTTCTCAAACGGCCTGGCGGCCAGGCGCAGTTCAGTGAGCTGCTCAAGCTGCAGGGCCGCGATTGCAGCGAGTTCGAAGCCCTGCACCTGTGGCTCAACGAACACCTTGGCGACCCGCGGCTGAGCGTCGAACACCTGGCCGAACAGGCGCACATGAGCCTGCGTAACTTCACCCGGGTGTACAAGCTCAAGACCGGCCGCACACCGGCCAAAGCTATCGAAGTGTTCCGCCTGGAAGCCGCGCGGCGCCTGCTGGAAAGCGTCGAAAGCCCTATCGAGCAGGTCGCGCGCCAGTGCGGTTTCGGCAACGAAGAACGCATGCGCCTGGCCTTCCAGCGTCATCTGGCGGTAACACCGCGTGACTATCGCGCCCGTTTTGCACGCTCTGTTTCGTTGGCCGAAATTCAGGGTTCTTTGACCTAGGGCGTTACGCTCGTCGCTCGTAACATCGGTCTCCTCAAACACGGGCTACCTTGAGTACCCGGACATTCCAGGAGCACAACGATGAAGAATATCCTGATCATTGGCGCGGGCTTTGCCGGCCTCTGGAGCGCCCTGAGCGCTGTTCGCCAGCTGGACTTGAACGGTCGCAATGATGTCGAGGTGACGCTGCTCGCGCCCCAGGCCGAACTGCATGTACGCCCGCGCTTCTACGAACCTGAAGTACATACGATGGCCGCGCCGCTGGAGGCGCTGTTTGAGGCGGTGAACGTGCGCTTTGTGCAAGGCACGGCCTTCCACATCGATGAAGCTGCCAGGCGCGTACGCTATCGCACGCAAAGCGGTACCGAGTGCGAGCTGGGTTATGACCGCCTGATCATGGCCTGCGGCAGTGTGCTCAACCGGCCGGACATGGTCGGTATCGAGCATGTTTTCGATGTCGACAAGATCGACAGTGCGGCGCGCCTGGAGGCGCACCTCAAGTCCCTGGCTAGCCTGCCGGACACACCTGCCCGCAACACCGTGGTGGTGGCCGGGGGTGGCTTCACCGGCATCGAGACTGCCACCGAGTTGCCGGCGCGCTTGCGCAACATCCTCGGTGAGCAGGCCACACTGCGTGTGCTGGTCATCGACCGTGGCGCCAGGATCGGCGCAGCCTTGGGTGATGGCATTCGCCCCGCGATCGAGCAGGCATCCGAGGCTTTGGGGGTGGAATGGATCTGCGGCGCAACCGTGGCCTCGGTGGACCCCGACGGCGTCCTGCTGGATAACGGCCAGCGCATCAATGCCAATACCGTGATCTGGACGGTGGGGTTCAAGGCCAACCCATTGACCGAGCAGATCAGCGGTGACCGGGACCGCCAAGGCCGGCTGCACGTGGACGGCAACCTCAAGGTCAAGGGTAACGACGCGGTCTACGCGGCAGGCGACGTTGCTTATGCCGCCTGCGACGAGGTTGGCAACTATGCGGTGATGTCTTGCCAGCATGCGATCCCGCTGGGCCGCTACGCCGGCAACAATGCCGTGGCCGAATTGATCGGCGTGGCACCGATGACCTACAGCCAGCCCAAGTACGTCACCTGCCTCGACCTGGGCGCCTGGGGCGCAGTGTATACCGAAGGCTGGGAGCGCAAGGTGTCGCCACCGGAAGACAAGGCAGAGGCGAAGGTGCTCAAATCGCAGATCAACACGGTCTGGATCTACCCACCGGCCGCGAACGATCGTGCGGCGGCGCTGGCCGCGGCTGACCCGACGATCCCGGTCGCCTGACACAGCCGAATCGCCGGCAAGCCGGCTCCCACAGGTACAGCGCCAGAACTGAGGTTGGCGCTATCTCTGTGGGGAGCCGGCTTGCCGGCGATGGGGCGCAAGGCGCCCCCTTTAACTGCAATCAGGCAGCAGCGAACAGCTCGTTGGCAATCTGGGCCTGTGCGGCATCGATGGCCTGGCTGCGGTGCTCTGGGCCGTAGGCCAGACCATGGGCGCGTACGATTTCCAGGTCGGTGACACCGATAAAGCCCAGGAACACCTTGAGGAAGTCTTCATGGCCGGCACCCGTCGGCTGGCCAGCGTGCAGGCCACCGGCGGTGGATACCAGGATCACCTTCTTGTTACCGCACAGGCCTTCAGGGCCGGCTTCGGTGTAGCGGAAGGTCTTGCCGGCAACGGCTACGCGGTCAATCCAGGCCTTGAGCTGGGTCGGCACGGTGAAGTTGTACATCGGCGCACCGATCACAACGGCGTCGGCGGCGAGGAATTCTTCCAGGGTTTCGGCGCTCAGCTTGGCTTCGAAGGCCTGGGCCGCATCGCGCATGTCTTCTGCGGTACCGGCGGCCACCAAGGTAGCAGCGGAGAAGTGGGCGATGGCGTCGGCAGCCAGGTCCCGGTAGACCACTTCCAGGCTTGGGTCGGTGGCTTTCCAGGCTTCGACCACTTCGCGGCTCAGCTGGCGGGAGGCGGAATTGTCGCCCAGGATGCTCGAATCGATGTGCAACAGTTTCATGGGACTCTCCTGTAATGAAGACCGCGGCGTTGGGCGATCACGATGGGGAGAATCCTACCGGGATGACGAATAGCTGATAAGCAGGCAAAAATGCGTTAGTTTGTCCCACAGATGGAACAGTGAGACATTCCCATGCAAGACCTCAACGACCTCTTCTACTTCGCACGCGTGGTCGAAGCCGGCGGTTTCGCCGCTGCCGGGCGCCAGCTGGGCATCCCTAAATCACGCCTGTCACGGCGCATCGCCGAGCTGGAGGAGCGCCTGGGCACACGCCTGCTGCAGCGCACCACGCGGCAATTGAAGCTGACCGCCGTGGGCGAGCGCTACCTGCACCACTGCCAGGCCATGCTGCTGGAGGCAGAAGCCGCCGACGAGGCCGTCGCTAGCATGAGCAGCGAACCACGCGGGCGGCTGCGGGTGTCCTGCCCGGTAGCACTGGCACATGCGTTTCTGCCGGACGTGATCAGCCGTTTTCTTGCACAGTACCCACTGGTACAGCTGGACATGGTCCTGCTCAACCGCCGGGTCGACCTGATTTCCGAAGGCATCGACGTAGCCCTGCGCGTGCGTGACCTGGGCGACGAGGACCCGGCCCTGGTTACCCGCCGGCTGCGCCAGGCGCAAATGCAACTGGTCGCCGCTCCAGGCTTTGCCGACCACATTCGCGAGCCCGCCGAGCTGGCCTCATTGCCGGTGCTGGGCGCGGCCGAAGCTGACCGGCTGGTACACTTTCGCCTGCTCGGCCCGAATGGTCGCCAACAGGACATCGCCCTGGAGCCACGCCTGGCCATTGATGATTTCGTGGTGCGCAATGCGGCGGTCCGCGCCGGGTTGGGCTTCACTGCGCTACCCAGTATGTTCTGCGAAGAGGAACTGGAACGTGGCGAGCTGGTGCGGCTGCTGCCGGACTGGTCATTGCCGGGGGGGTATCTGCAGGCGGTGTACCCTCACCGGCGCGGTGTGTTGCCGGCCGTACGGGTATGGATTGATCATCTGGCAGCGTCGTTCGAGGCCTGTGGGGAGCGTTATGTCTAAGCAGAAAATGACCGAAGCCCAAGTGGCGGACTTTTGCCTGAGCCTGCCCGGTGCGCGGGAGGACTATAAATGGGGCGGTATCCGGGTGTTTTCGGTCGCAGGCAACAAGATGTTCGCGGTGCTGGACCTGGCGGGCGCAGGGTTATCGTTCAAGGTCGCCGATGAGCTGTTTCTGGGCTACTGCGACCGCCCCGGCGTGCGGCCCGCGCCCTACCTGGCCCGGGCGCGGTGGGTCAGCATGGCGCCGCCTTACCCCATGGGGCGCGACGAGCTGTGTGACCTGCTGCAGCGTTCGCACCAATTGGTGGTGCGAAAGCTGGCGAAGCGGTTGCAGGTGGGCTTGTTGATCTGATGATCAGATGGCGGAGAGCAGGTGGCGCCCCAAAAACAGGTAGTCCACCCAGAACACCTGATGCAGCAACACAATCCCCCAGAACACCAGCTGATACGACAGCTTGCGCGTCTTGTGCCGGAACATCTGCTGGGCAACCAGCGCCCCCGGCCAGCCGCCACACAGCTCGCTGGCATGCAGCACGTTTTCTGGCGTGCGCCAGGCCTGGCTGCGTGCCTGTTGTTTGTCCTGCCAGTACAGCAGCAGGCTGATCAGGCTTACCGCCGGGTAGAGCGCCAACGGCAACCAGGACTGATCGCGCCAGGCCATCTGCGCCGCGCCCAGGCCCGGCAGCAGGCACAGCACGCCCAACACCAGCAGTTTCAGGCGCACATTACGTACGCCCTCCTCGCTTTGAGCTTTGGCCATATCAACCGTGCGCCGTCGACCAATCGACCCAACCGAACTGCCAGGTCGCCAGGATCAACAGGCCAAAGGCAATGCGGTACCAGGCGAACGCCGCATAGCTGTGGTTGGCGATGAACTTGAGCAACGCGCGCACAGCGATCATGGCGAAGATGAACGAGGTCACGAAGCCGATGGCGAACACCGGCAAGTCGCTTGGCTGGAACAGGTCACGGTACTTGTAGCCCGAGTACACCGCTGCACCGACCATGGTCGGCATCGCCAGGAAGAACGAGAACTCGGTAGCGGCCTTGCGCGACAGCCCGAACAGCAGGCCACCAATGATGGTCGAGCCAGAACGCGAGGTACCCGGAATCATGGCCAGGCACTGGACGAAACCAATTTTCAAGGCATGGCTCCAGCGCATCTCGTCAACGTGGTCGACCTCCACGCGGTGCTCACGGCGCTCGGCCCAGAGCATGATCACGCCGCCCACCACCAGGGCCGCAGCCACGGTGATCGGGTTGAACAGGTATTCGTGAATCAGGTCGGCGAACAGCACGCCCAACACCACCGCTGGCATGAACGCCAGCAACAGGTTACCCGTAAAGCGCCGCGCCGTAGGCTGGGTGGTGAGCCCAAAGACCACGTCGAGTATCTTGCGTCGGAATTCCCACACCACCGCCAGGATGGCGGCAAGCTGAATGATGATGTTGAACGCCATGGCCCGTTCGCCACCAAAGCCGATGAGGTCGGCGACGATGATCTGGTGCCCGGTGCTGGAGATCGGCAAGAACTCCGTCAACCCTTCGACCACGCCTAAGATGATTGCCTGAAAGGCAGTCCAAAAATCCATCATTCCCCCGATGGAGCGCTGCTGCTGCAGGCCCCTTGTTCTTGATTTACTTGAAGTTGCCGCACACGGCCCGGCAGTTTTACAGCGACTGTTGGGCGTAACGCCAGTGGAAAAGTTCACGCCCCCTAAAGGTTTCATCTTGCGCGGCCGAAATCCTATCAAAGCCGCTTTGCAATGGCTTGCTCCGTTGCTGCAGACTACGACCAGACTAGCACTTAGCCATTAGTCGAGTGGGGGCTTGTCGCAAAGCATGCTTGGATGCACCTGAATAACAAGAACAAGGCGGGAGTGCCTGGATGAAAACCCTGAGATCGATGTCGATCAGCCGTCGTCTGTGGCTGATTCTGCTGGTGGCAGTGGCGATGCTGGTAGTACTGGGCCTGCTGATGCTGCGCCAGATCCATGGCGACCTGTATCACGCCAAGGCGGAAAAGACCCGCCACGTGGTGCAGACCGCAGCCGGTGTGCTGGCCTATTACCAAGGCCTGGAGGCGGCCGGCACGCTGAGCCGCGATGCCGCCCAGCAACAGGCGTTGCAAGTGGTGCGCGCGCTGCGTTATGACCACGACGACTACTTCTGGATCAACGACCTGGGGCCGAAGATGATCATGCATCCGGCCAACCCCAAGCTCGACGGCCAGGACCTGTCTGCCATTCGCGACCCCGACGGCTTTGCCGTGTTCAACGAAATGGTCAACCTGGCCCGCAGCCAGGGCGCCGGCCCGGTCAACTATCGCTGGCCCAAACCCGGCGCCAGTGAACCGGTGGCCAAAACCTCCTATATACAGCTGTTCAAGCCGTGGGGCTGGGTTATCGGCTCAGGCGTGTACATCGATGACGTGCAGGCCGAATTTGCCCGGCAATTGCGCGACGCCTCGCTGGTCGGCCTGGGCATTGCCCTGCTGATGGCGCTGGTGGTCATGCTGATTGCCCGCAGTATCGCCCGCCCCTTGCAGGAGGCCGTGCAGGCCATGGGCACAATCGCCAGTGGCGAAAGCGACCTGACCCGACGCCTGGACACCCACGGCCGTGATGAAATCACGCACTTGGGCGAGCACTTCAACCGCTTCAACGGCAAGCTTCAGGGCGTGGTCGGCCAGCTACAGGGCGCCGCCCATGACCTGGCCAGGTCCGCCGGCCATGTCGGTGACAACGCCGGGGCAGCGCAACAGCACAGTGCCCAGCAATCCCAACAGATGGAGCAGGTGGCCACGGCCGTCAACGAAGTCACCTACGCCGTGCAGGATGTGGCCAAGACGGCCGAGCAGGCCGCCGGGGAAATGCGCGCGGCGCAGCAACAAGTGCAGCATGGCCAGCAGGCCATTCATGGCAGCCTGGAACAGATCGATCGGCTGTCGGCGACCATCGACCAGGCTGTCCAGGTGATTCGCGACCTGGCCGGGCACAGCACGCGCATTGGGGGTGTGCTGGACGTGATCCGCTCCATCGCCGAGCAGACCAACCTGCTCGCCCTCAACGCGGCCATCGAAGCGGCACGCGCCGGTGAACAGGGCCGTGGCTTTGCGGTGGTCGCCGACGAGGTTCGCCTGCTGGCCCAGCGCACCGCTCAGTCCACGGCCGAAATCCATACCATGATCGAGCACCTGCAAGGCCAGTCGGACGCGGCAGTACGGGCTATCGACACCAGCAGCGAGGCTTCGCGCCAGACCATCGAGCAGGCCCGCGAGGCCGGTGCCAGCCTGGATGCCATTAGCCAGGTGCTGCACAACCTGACCGCGCTCAACGCGTCCATCGCCAGTGCCACCTTGCAGCAATCGCATGTGGTCGAGGAGATCAACCGCAACGTGCTGGATACCGCCGGCTTGTCCCAGCAGACCGCCGAGGCGGCACGCCAGTCGAGTGATGCAGGCGCAGCGCTGGGGCGGTTGAGTCAGGAACTGGAGCAGCTACTGCGGCAGTTCCGCGTATAGCCCCTGTGGGAGCGGCCTTGCCGGGGCGCTCCTGCACTACTCCTTCCATTATCGACAAGCTACAATCGCGCCCCTCTTATCGCCTCTCCAAGGATCGCCGATGTCCGGCCTTGAACTCATCGCCGCCGTACTCGGCGTCACCGCTGTCTGGCTCACCGTCAAGCAGAACGCCTGGTGCTGGCCGATCGGGTTGGTCATGGTGTTGATCTATGGCTGGCTGTTCTTCGAGGTAAAGCTGTACTCGGGCATGTTGCTGCAAGTGGCCTACGCCCTGTTGCAGTTGTACGGCTGGTGGCAATGGAAGCGCCCGGGCCGTGCGCACGATGCCCGCCAGGTGACACGCCTGCACACGCGCGCGCTGTGCACCGGGCTCGCACTCGGCGCACTGCTCAGCACGGCCCTGGGTGCAGCCATGGCCAACTGGACCGATGCCGCCCTGCCCTGGCTCGACGCCACGCTGACCGGCTTCAGCCTGGTCGCGCAACTGTGGATGGCACAGAAACGCCTGCAATGCTGGCCATTGTGGTTTGTGGTAGACATTGTCTATGTCGGCCAGTACCTGCATCAGCAACTGTATTTCACCGCAGGCTTCTTCGCGGTGCTCACGCTGATCGCCATACGTGGCTGGCTGGAATGGCGCCGTGACCCCGCGCTGGTGCAAGCATGAAGGTGCTGGTGCTGTGCGGGCCGGAATCCAGTGGTAAGAGCTGGCTAAGTGGCGTGCTGCAGGCGCATTTCGGTGGCGTGGTGGTCGCTGAATACGTGCGCCACTTCATCGACCAGGAATGCCGCGACACCTGCTACGCAGACATCTCCACCATCGCCCGTGGCCAGCTCGAGTGGGAAGACCGCGCCCGCGCGCAAGCGCCCGAGCTGTTGATACTCGACACCCACCTGCTCAGCAACATGCTCTGGAGCCGCGCCCTGTTCGACGACTGCCCGGCCTGGCTGGAACAGGCCTTGCTTGCTAGGCACTATGACCTGCACCTGTTACTGAGCCCTCAAGGCGTGGACTGGGTTGCCGATGGCCAGCGTTGCCACCCCGACCTGAACGACCGTCAGCGCTTTTTCGACGATAGCCTGCAGTGGCTGCAACGCCATCAACAAGCGCTATTGGTGATTGATGGCAATTGGCCGCAACGCCAGTTGCGGGCCTTGCAAGCAGTCGCTACGCTGCTTGATAGCGATGCGCCAGCCTGCCCCACCGAGTGTTAAGCCACTGACACACCCTGGTGGGTGATAGTCCCCGCAAATGCGGGGGTTGCCCCTGTTCCGGGGGCAGTGTCAACCTCGTGAAACACCCCTGCAAAAATCCCTCCAGGCACAGCCTGTGCTGGCTTTGCCAGTGGCTGGCCAAATGCCCTGTTTCAGCGGTGAAACAAAAAAAGCCGCTCTTCTTCAGCTTTTCTTCCCAACGTGTTGATTCCAAAGCATTAACTGAAAGCGGCACACCTTCTGCTCTCTTATTCGCAACGCTGAATAGGGCCAGCGCTCAAAAGAAGGAATTGCCATCGTGGGGAATCTTGATAAAGGCATTTATCGGCTCCTGCTGGTCAGTAGCATCGTCGGATCGGGTTTGAGCCTGCCTGCCCAGGCCGAGAATGGGATCATCACCATTACCCGCGATGTGCAGACGCGCAACGCGACCATCCCGCCGCTGATTCCCGACCCCAGCCCGACCACCGTCAACGCTAACCCGTCGGCGCAGATTCTCAAGCAGACCCATGAACTGAGCGATGGCGACTTTGCCAACATCAGCAGCGGTGCCGGCATCAGCGCCCTGGTCACGCAACAGACCAACACCATTGGCGGCAACGTCACCAACCAGACGCAACTGCCCAACCTCGCCGCCGGGCGCGGCTCAGGTTCAGGCAACGGCATCTCCAACATGGTCAACTCAAGCGTGCAACGCGGCCTGGCCCCCTTGCAAATCCTGACGGGAGGCAAGTGAGATGAGGCATACGCTGCTGATTTTGGCCACGCTCTGCAGTGCGCCGGCCTTTGCGCAATCCCCCGTGATCAACAACGCCAACATCGACGATTCGGGCAGCCAATACCAGGGCAACCTCACCGTCAACCAGGCAGCCGGCGACCTGCAGCAGCAGGCTAACGCCCGCGCCATCGCCGTGGGCCATGAGGCCAGCGCCACCACTCAGATTCGCCAGCGGCTCGGCACCGCAGTCGACCGCAACATGGATGCCACCGCGAGCATCCAGGGCAATGCTTTCAGCCAAGGCAGCGGCGCCCTGGGCGTCAACCAGAGCGCCGGTGCCAGCACCCAGCAAGCCAACGCACTGCGCATCAGCCTCAGTACTCAACCGCAAAGCATCGACGACAGCGTCCTCATGCAACAGAACGTGGCGCTGCTCAACAACTCCGATCCAGCTGACACCGCACCCGGCCATCGCCAGGTCACGACCAGTGACCAGGCATTCACCGGTAGCCGTGGGGTGATTCAGGTGAATCAGAGTGCCGGGGTGGGAAACCGAATGGCCAACACCTTGAGCATACGGGTCGCAGATTGACCCAAACAGTTAAGAACAACACTTAACCTAAATAAAGTACGGAGAATCACCATGAAACCCTCGATGGCAATCAAGCCTCTGGTTTTCGCAATTGCTGCGGTCATGGCTGTTGCTGTACAAGCTGATCAGAACGACCGGCGTGGTGGGCACCACAATGGTCACCATAACAACGGCCAACACACCCCACCTCCCACCCGGATCCCGGTGTACGCCACCGCCAACGCCATAGATAGCCAGCGCAGCACCGGCAATACCGTCACCAACCAAGGTACCATCAACGAAGCCGAGATGAGCAGCTCGGCCACCGGTGCCAGCGGCAACGTCGGGGTCAACGTGGCAGCCGGTAACGGCAACCAACAAGACAACGCCGCCGCCATCGCCAACGCAGCGTCCGACTCGAGCCTGGACAACAGCTTCGTGTTCGGCACCGCCGAAGCCACTGCGGACGTTCGCCAGTTCAGCAACAACAACCGGGTCGACAACTGGTCTACCCAATCGTCTGCGGTGATGAGCGGTTCGGGTGACGGCTCCTCCGGTAACGTGGGCGTCAACATTGCGGGTGGCGACCTCAACCAACAGAAAAACACCATGGCGATCGCCAACACCAATGCGCCATTGGGTAATGCCACCGCAACCGCCTCTGCCGACCAGAACGGCCCAGGCCTGACCGTGCACAACAACGCCGACCGCACCTACCGTGTGGACACGCTGACCTTCACCACGTCGGCCAGCGGTTCGAGCTCTCGCGATGGCTCGTTCACCTCCAGCGATGACCGCAGCTCGTCCTCGAGCTTCAGCGTGGCGGGCGCCCAAAGCGCCAGCAACAATGGCTCTAGCTCCTGGAACTCCAGTGGCTCGGCCAGTTCGAACGCCAGCGGTTCCAACAGCTCCAACGCCAGCGGGTCGAACAGCGCCACTGCCAGCGGCTCCAATAGCTGGAACGCCAGCGGCTCTGCCAGCGGCAACGCCAGCTCGTCCAGCAGTGCCAGCCTGAACGCTACCCTGGCTGCTGCCGCCGATGCGACGCGCACTGTGACCACCGACGATGGCCGTCGTGAACGCACCCGTACCGACAGCTTCGATGCTTCGCTCAATGCGTCGCTCGATGCTTCGATCGACAAGTCGCATGAAAGCGCCTACGACTCGTCGTTCGAAAAAGCGTTCGACTCCTCCTACGACAAGACCCGCAACTCTTCGTACGACAAGTCTCGCGACTCTTCGTACGAGAAGTCCCGCGACTCTTCGTATGAGAAAGCCCACGATTCTTCTTACGCAAACGCTTCGGAGTCTGCGTACGAAAAATCGGGCGAAAAAGCCAATCAATCGTCTAACGACGTGTCGAAAAGCTTCAGCGAAAGCAGCTCGTATGACCTGAGCAACACTGTGTCCTTCCAAGTGCTGACCCCAACCGGCTGGGCCAACCCTGTGACCAACACTGCAACCCTGAGCGGTTCGGTGAATGGCGGCAGCGGCAACCTGGGCGTCAACGTGGCAGCCGGTGTGGGCAACCAGCAAAGCAACTCGCTGGCCATCTCCAACACCTCGTTCTAACGGCTGTAGCCTCGAGGCCCCCTGCGGGGGGCCTTTTTCAACCAGAACAAGAAGGCACCCGATCATGCGTATTTTCGCCTTGGCGTTTTTGCTGTGCCTGGCCAGCGTGAGCGAAGCTGCACAAATGCCGTTGTCCGTGCTGCCCGGTGGCGCGGTGGTGTTCAAACCCATCCAGAGTGTGCGCGAGCGCAAGTTCGCCGACCTGGTGCAACAAAAAACCGACTTCAGTTGCGGCGCCGCGGCGCTGGCCACCATCCTGCGCCAGGCCTACTGGCTCGACGTGGACGAACAACACATCATCGAAGGCATGCTGGCGCACGCCGATCAAGACCTGGTGCGCACGCAGGGCTTCTCCATGCTCGACATGAAACGCTACGTAGAAAGCCTGGGCATGCGCGCCCGTGGGTACCGGGTAGCACCCGAAACCCTGACCAGCGTGCGTATCCCGGTCGTGGTGCTGATGGACATTCGTGGCTACAAGCACTTTGTGGTCATGCAAAAGGTCGACAACGGCTGGGTGTACATCGGTGACCCTGTGCTGGGCCACAAACGCTTCAAGGTCGAGGACTTCCTCAAAGGCTGGAACGGCATCATCTTCGCCGTGATCGGCCAGGGTTATGACAAGGGCAATGCCCTGCTCGACCCGCCTCTGCCACTGACTGCCAAGGGCCGCGTCAATAACTTCACCCCGGTACAGGACGCAGAGCTGCTGGATTTCGGCTTCATCAAAAGCGACTTTTTCTAACGGTTCTTCTAACGATAGGGAGCACGACGCTCCGGGAGCATCCAATGAAGATTCCATTCTGGCTAGCCGTGGCATGCCTGGCCGCCAGCTTACCGACCCACGCACAGCCGCTCACCCCCATCGAACTGAAGGATCAGGAGTTGGCGAACCTGCGCGGGCGCTACGTGATGCCGGGGCGGATCGTCAGCTTCGGCATCGTCATGACCAGCACCTGGCAGAATGCCAAGGGCGACGTGATCGGTGCATCGTCTACGCTGCAAGTGCAGCAAAACACCATTAAACCGCAGTTCTATGTGTCGATGATCGACGAAAAAGGCACCAGCGCGGCCCATTCGCAAAGTGCCAGCCCTGCGCCCGGCACCGGTGCGGTCAGCGGCGGCAGCGGCCTGAACTCCACCGAAGGGGTGACCCAGGTGGTGCGTGCGGCGGGCGACAACAACACCGCCTATAACAATGTCGACATCAACGTCACCAAGGCCAACCAGGCGCCCGTGGCCCAGCCGCAGGGCCAGGCACTGACCGCAGGCTCGACCCTGGTCGGCGAAAACGGCGCAGGCGCGCTGAGCGTTTCGTCCACCGGCGTGGGCGTGCAGCTCAATATCAATGCCGCCAACAACCAGGGCAGCACCGTGCAACGCCTGGCCCAAGGGGGCCTGACGCAGAACACGACGTTACTTGGCAACGGCAACCAGGTCAGCAACCTCACCTCCCTCAACGTCGTCATGCGCGAGAACGTACCCACGGCCGCTTCGCTGAACGGTAGCCTCGACCAGCTCAAAGGTCTTCGCACTCTCGGATACTGATCTACGCTCAGTCTCATCAAAAGTAGTCGGAAGGGACGGCATATCCATGCACCGATCGTTAACGTTCAGAGCTTTTGTCTGTTTGACTACCCTGGCCCCATCCACCGCCCTTTATGCAGCAGTCGACCCACAGGTTGAGGCCCTGAAACAAGAACTGATGGCGTTGAAACAGCGCTACGAAGCGCAGCAGCAAGCGTTGATGGTCCTTGAACAACGGGTTCGCCAGGTGGAGGAGACCCCCGCGGCGCCGCAGCCCAAACGGTTGACCAAATCCCCGGCCGAAACGGTCAAAGGCGGGCAGACCGTCGCCGCCGGGGCGCCAGGCACCACCGGTAGCTCCTATGGCCAGTCGCTCAAGGACGATTCCGAACCTGCGCAAAGTGTGTCCAACCTGTACGACGAGGCCAGCGGCTTCTTCGGTGGCGGCAAGTTCAGTTTCGAAACCGGCGTGACCTACACCCATTACGACACCCGCGCACTGGTGCTCAACGGCTTCCTTGCGCTGGACTCGATTTTCCTCGGCAACATCAACCTGGACCGCATCAAGGCAGACAACTGGACCCTGGACATGACCGCCCGCTACAACCTGGCACAGCGCTGGCAGTTCGACATTAACGTCCCAGTGGTCTACCGCGAATCGACCTACTCGTCTGGTGGCGCCGGTGGTGCAGCCCCGGTCACCAGTGATGAAACCGTCACCCGCGACCCGGAAATCGGCGATATCAACGTCGGCGTTGCCTACAAGTTCATGGACGAGTCCGAAAACTGGCCCGATGCGGTGGCGACACTGCGGGTCAAGGCGCCCACCGGCAAGGACCCGTACGGCATCAAGCTGCGCGAGGTGCCAGGCAACGACAACCTATCGGTGCCAGAAAGCCTGCCGACCGGCAACGGCGTATGGGCGATTACACCGGGCATCTCGCTGGTCAAGACCTTCGACCCCGCCGTGCTGTTCGGCAGCCTGTCCTACACCTACAACATGGAAGACTCGTTCAGCGACATCAGCCCCCAGGTCAACAGCAAGGTGCCGGGTGACGTGAAACTCGGCGACTCCTGGCAAGTCGGGGCCGGTATCGCCTTTGCTTTGAACGAGAAGATGAGCATGTCGTTCTCGGTTTCCGACCAGTTTGCCCGCAAGAGCAAGATCAAGCCGGATGGCGGCGACTGGCAATCGATCAGCAACAGCGATTACAACTCAGCCAACTTCAACATCGGCATGACCTTTGCGGCCAGCGACAACCTGACCATCGTGCCCAACCTCTCGATTGGCCTGACCGACGATGCGCCAGACTTCTCCTTCAGCCTCAAATTCCCCTACTACTTCTGACCCCCAGCCGCCTGCCGGGCCTGCGCAAGCCAGCCCGGCATTTGGTTACCAGCCTTGTAGCCCGCCGTATTCCCTGGCCCAGCCTGTTATCATTCAGAACAGTTGCATGACGATTTAATGGCAAAAGGGAAGTTTTCTGTGAAGAACCTGTTCGACCACCCACGCACCCGGCTCGTCGCTTTGGCGGGCCTGGTGCTGGTGATCCCACTGGGTACGCGCGCCATGCTGGGTTGGTCCAACCCGCTCGGTTATCTGTCCGACCTGGCCCTCGGCAGCCTGCTGGTCTTGCTGCTGCACCGCCGGCCGTGGTGGCTGGCGTTGCCGGTTTTGCTGGCCTGGGCGGCGCTCTGGGTGGCGTCGGCCGAGCTGGTGAGCGCGGTGGGCAGGCTGCCCACCAGCGCCGACCTCGGCTACCTGACCGACTCCCAATTCATGGAGAACTCAACCGGCGGCGGCCTCGCGCATGGCTGGTTGCCCTGGCTCTTGGCGGCCGGCGTGCTGGCCTGGTTGCTCAGCGTCTGGAGCAGCCGCGGCCAACGCGTCGCCCCCCTGCCCCGCAAGACCTGGGCAGTTACGCTGCTGCTGTTTGGCGCGCACTGGGGCAGCCAACACCTGGCGCCTTCCGATGCCGAGCAGTGGCGGCAGTACAACCTCTCCCATCAGTTGCTGTCGGCCGGCGTCGGTAGCCTGCAGCGCCAGGCCCTGGGCTGGGCCGGCCAGGAACAGGTGGTCACGCCCCTGCCCAGCAGTGGCCTGACCCAGTCCGACCTGCATGGCCAGAAGCTGCTCAAGGCACCGGGCAGTGCACGCAACCTGTTGGTCATCACCGTCGAAGGCATCCCCGGGGCCTACATTCGCCCCAACCGCCAGGCCCTGCACAGCCGCTTCGACGAAGACCTGATGCCAAAGCTCAGCCGTTGGGCCGAGCGCGGCATGAACACCCCGGATTATGTGCTGCACACCCACCAGACCATCCGTGGCCTGTACGCGATGCTGTGCGGTGATTACGACAAGCTGGCCAACGGCACGCCTAAGGGCGTCGAACTGCTGACCCAGAACGACCGTAACCAGGCCTGCCTGCCGGCACAGTTGCGCCAGGCCGGGTTCACCACCCACTACCTACAGGGTGCTGGGCTGCGCTTCATGGCCAAGGACCGCATCATGCCGCACATCGGTTTCGATTCGGTGCATGGCCTGGAGTGGTTCCGCAACAAGAACTACCTGGAATTCCCTTGGGGCAAGGACGACCGCGCTTTCTTCGAAGGTGCCCTGGACTATGTCGGCCAGCTGAGGAAACAAGACAAACCCTGGATGCTGACCTTGCTGACCGTGGGCACTCACCAGCCATATTCGGCACCGGCGGCTTACCTCGAGCGCTACGACACGCCCAAGCAGGCTGCCGTAGCCTACCTGGATGATGCAATCGGCGCGTTTCTCGATAACCTCGAACGCCAGGGTGTGCTCAAGGACACCCTGGTGGTAGTCACTTCCGACGAGTCCCACGGCATAGACGGCGTGCGCCTGGCATCCTCGTGGGGTTTCAACCTCACCCTGGCGCCGGAGCAGGCGGAGCTACCCACTATCAAGCGCGGCACTTATGGCCATATCGACCTGACCACGTCGCTGCTCGACTACTTCGCCTTGCCGATCCCCGTCGCACTGGGTGGCCGCTCGCTGTACCGCGATTACGACACTGGCCGCGAGATGATCGCCTACACCAACGGCATGCTGCGTTACCACAACGGCCAAGGCGTGTTCACCGAATGTGACTTCCAGCAGCGCTGCCGACGCTATGCCAGCGAAGGTTTCATCGCCGACCAGGCGCGCTACCTCGGCACCGGTGACGACATGCTCGGCCAGCAGGTCGTTACCCTGGCCGGCACCCTCGACCAATCGCTGCTGCAAACGCCGCTCAACCTGCGCTACCAGTTCGGCGGCCCATCACCGATAAAGTTGCGCAAGCGCATTCACGATGACTGGGCCGACAACCTGATCGGTGCGCAGTACCTGGAGATGCCCGGCGGCTCGCACACCCGTGTACGGGTCAAGGTGCGCTCGCTGGACCCGCGTCGTGCGGCATATATTCAACTCAAGGCCAAGCAACTGGAGCAAGATGTGCCATTGGGGCTGCCAGAAGAAATCCGCGTGACGGCGGATCAGCCACTAGAGATGGAGTTCAGCTTTGACAACCCGACCGAGCGCAAGGCGTTTTCCTTCCACCTGCTGGGGTATGGCGGCGGTGCGGTCGAAGTCAGCGACTTCAGTGTGATTACCGCATTACCTGGGGAAAGCGACGTGCCGGATGAACTGACCGACGACCCTATCGCCCATTCGGGCTGACGCCCAGCCCACCGTTCATCGCACCACCTTCGATGCCTGTCGATCTGGCCCTGCCCCGCTCGACCAGTGCTGAATCCCTACCCTGGAGTCAGCACCATGAGCAGTGAAAACAGGCATGAGGTGGTCTCCCGCAGCCAGTGGCTGGCAGCACGCCGACAGCTGTGGCTGCACGAAAAAGCCTTCACCCATCAACGCGACGAGCTGGCTGCAGCACGTCGCGCTTTGCCCTGGGTGAAGGTCGAACAACCCTATCGATTCCAGGGGCCGGAGGGCGAACTGAGCCTGGCCCAACTGTTCGCCGGGCGCAGCCAGCTATTGCTCTATCACTTCATGTTCGCCGAGGGTTGGCGTGAAGGTTGCCCAGGCTGCTCTTTCCTGGCTGACCATTTCGACGGCGCGAACCTGCACCTGGCGCACCACGATGTATCGCTGGTGGCTGTCTCCCGGGCGCCCTACGCCGAGTTCCAGGCATTTCGCCAGCGCATGGGCTGGCAGTTTTCGTGGTACTCGTCCGCAGGTAGCGGGTTCAATGAAGACTTTGGCGTCAGCGTGGGCAGCGACGAGCCTCGGCAGTACAACTATGAGCCTTATGAAGGTAGCGAAAGCGAGTTGCCGGGGCTGAGTGCGTTCTACCTTGACGCGGACGGCAGCGTGTACCACACGTACTCAACCTATGCCCGCGGGCTGGACATTCTGGTCAATACCTACAACTTCCTCGACATTGCGCCGTTGGGGCGTAACGAGGCCGGAACCATGGACTGGGTGCGGCACCATGACCGCTATGAAGGGCAGACCGGCAAGGCGCATTGTTGCCATGACTGATGCAAGCCTGCCCTGAATGTTGCCCTGTAGGCGCAGCCTTGTGCTGCGAAGACGCCGGTGAAAGCAGCGACATTTCACTGTGTAGCTTCCGGCCTCTTCGCAGCACAAGGCTGCTCCTACACGCGTATTGCATGCCGGCTAGCCGCGCACACCAAGCATCCCGCGCTCAACGATGAAATCGATCACCGCCTGCAGCCCTTCGCCCTTTTTCAGGTTACTGAATGTCCATGGCCGCTGCGGGCGCATGCGCTGGGTGTCGCGCTCCATCACCTCCAGCGATGCACCGACGTAAGGCGCAAGGTCAGTCTTGTTGATCACCAGAAAGTCAGACTTGGTAATCCCCGGTCCGCCCTTGCGCGGGATCTTCTCACCCTCGGCAACATCGATGACGTAGATGGTCAGGTCGGCCAGCTCCGGGCTGAACGTGGCGCTGAGGTTGTCGCCCCCGCTCTCCACGAAGATCACTTCAAGGTTACCGAACTTGCGCGCCAAGGCCTCCACCGCCGCCAGGTTCATCGAGGCGTCTTCGCGGATCGCCGTGTGTGGGCAGCCGCCGGTTTCCACGCCGACAATGCGCTCAGGCTCCAGTGCACCTGCCTCGGTGAGGATGCGTTGGTCCTCTTTGGTGTAGATGTCGTTGGTCACCACGGCGATCTGATAATGATCGCGCATGGCCTTGCACAGGGCTTCGAGCAGCGCGGTCTTGCCGGAACCGACCGGGCCGCCGACACCGACGCGCAGGGGTTGTTGATAGCTTTGCATGAAGGCAGTCCTCAGGAGCGGAACAAACGGGTGTATTGGGTTTCATGTCGCGATGAAGCAATCGCCAGCAATGGCAGGCCGCCACCGAGCTGGTCATCGCCCAGGGCCAGCGCCTGGTCGAGTACGGCGGGTAAGTCCTGGCCCAGGTCGCGCAGCAAGGTTTGCGCCGCCTGCTGGCCGAACGGCACCAGCTTGACCCCGGCCATCACTGCGCCTTCGAGCCAGGCGAAGCCAATGCCCAGCGCCAACTGACGCAGCGGGATCGACCAGTAGGCGCCGAGCCAGGCCATACCGCCCAGTTGGCTGAGTTCAAGGCTGGCCCGCCAGGCGGGGTCCTGCCCCAATTGCCAGCCATCAAGCAGGCGTGCCAGCGCCGAGCCACGCTGTTGTTCTTCCAGGCGCAACTCCGCGGTTTCCCGGTTGGCCAGCAGAAAGCGGCTCCATTGGCTGAATGCTTGGGCATCCGTGGCCAGGCAGGCCTGATACAGGCGTGCCAGCACGGGCCAGTCGACGCAGCCCAGGGTGTCGTGCAACTGCTCGCGCTGCCAGGCACTGAAGCTGGCGATATCCTGCACCCAACCCGCTTCGACGGCCCATTCCAGGCCTTGCGAGTAGGTGAACCCACCCACTGGCAAACCCGGGCTGGCCAGTTGCAGCAAGCGCAACAGCGCCAGGTCGCTGTCCATCAACCGGCCAGTACCAGTGCGGCGCCGGCCAGCAGGCCACCACCGAAGGCTTTTTGCAGGCCGCTGTGGCGGCGCAGCAAGCAACCCACCGCGAACCCGGCCACCAGCAGCAGGCCGCTGACGGTCACGAAGCCAGCACTGAACTGCCAGAACGCGCTGGGCGTGGCTTCAACGCCATGCGCCCAGCCGTGAAACAGGGCGAACACCGGCATGGCCAGCGCCAGCAACAGCTGGCGGCTAGGCAGCAACAGGGCCCCGGCGGCGACCAGCAACGACAAGCTGATCATCGTTTCCATGCCCAACACATCCCCAAACAGATGGCCGCACACCGCGCCACCAAACATCGCCGCCAGGGTTGCCAACGGCAAGGTCAGGTTGCGTCGGGTCAGCGCAGCGAGCACGCCAGTGCCCAGCAGCATCAGCAGGTGGTCCAGGCCGGTCAGCGGGTGCAGCAGGCCGTCCTGCAACGGGTTGCTGTCGTGGCCGGGGTGGGCGAAGGCCGGCACCGCCAGCATCAGCAGAAACAGGGCGAACGTCTTTTTCATCAGTGGCTCCAGGGCAGTTCAGGAATGGGCAGGCAGGCGCACGAACGGGTGGTCGTTGCCATGGCTGTGGCTATGGCTGTGCGGCGCGCTCTGGTAGGCGCCCGCCTCGGGTTCGAACGGTGCCTGTTCGGTTTCCACCGTCAGGCCCAGGCCACGCAGCATGTCGTCCAGCACATAGTCGTGCTGGTAGCGCAGCAGGCCGGGTTCGATCTGCAGCGGCACATGACGGTTGCCCAGGTGGTAGGCGGCCCGTGCGAGCAAGTGCGGGTCGGCGCAACGTACCGTCGAAACCGTTTCTGGTGCGGCCAGCACGCGAATGACCTGGCTGCCATCGGCATCGGCCAGCAGTTCACCGCCACGCAGCAGGTGGCCGCGCGCGAGCATCAGCCCGGCGTCGCGGCCGTCGTCGAGGGTTACCCGCAGGCGGCTCTTGATGCGGCTGTCCACATCCAGGGTGACGGTGCCGGTTTCGGCAAGCGAGCCGGGTTCGGTGACCCGGCGAGTCAGGACTATCATCTGTGCTCCTTCAGAACAGGAAGTAACGCTGGGCCAGCGGCAGTTCGCTGGCCGGTTCGCACACCAGCAACTCGCCGTCGGCACGCACCTGGTAGGTCTGCGCATCGACTTCGATGACCGGCTGCAAGGTGTTGTGGACCATGTCGGCCTTGCGCACCCGTCGGCAGCCGTGGGCCACACCGATCAGGCTGCGCAGGTTGAGTGCTTCGGCCAGGCCGCTGTCCATGGCGGCCTGCGACAGAAAGGTCATCCGCGTGGCGTGCCGCGCCGCGCCCAAGGCGCCGAACATCGGCCGGTAGTGCACGGGTTGCGGCGTCGGGATCGAGCCATTGATATCACCCATGGGTGCGGTGACGATCATCCCGCCCTTGATCACCAAGGCGGGCTTGACCGCAAAAAAGGCCGGAGCCCACAGCACCAAGTCAGCCAGCTTGCCCACCTCCACGGAACCCACTTCATGGGCAATGCCGTGGGTCAACGCTGGGTTGAGGGTGTACTTGGCGATGTAGCGCTTGACTCGGAAGTTGTCGCTGTAGCTGTTGTCCGGCGCCAAAGGCCCACGGCGCAGCTTCATCTGGTGCGCCACCTGCCAGGTGCGCAGCACCACTTCCCCCACGCGGCCCATGGCCTGGGAGTCGGACGAGGTCATGGCGAAGGCGCCCATGTCGTGCAGGATGTCTTCGGCAGCGATGGTCTCGCGACGGATGCGCGACTCGGCGAACGCCACGTCCTCGGCGATGCTCGGGTCCAGGTGATGGCAGACCATGAGCATGTCCAGGTGCTCGTCGACAGTGTTGACGGTGTACGGCAAGGTCGGGTTGGTCGAGGACGGCAGCACGTTGGCTTGCCCTGCGGCGCGGATGATGTCCGGCGCATGGCCACCGCCCGCGCCCTCGGTATGGAAGGTGTGAATGGTGCGGTCGCCAATGGCCGCCAGGGTGTCTTCGATGCAACCGGACTCGTTGAGGGTGTCGGTGTGGATCGCCACCTGGATGTCCATTTCCTCGGCCACGCCCAGGCAACAGTCGATGGCTGCCGGGGTCGAACCCCAGTCCTCGTGCAGTTTCAGGCCGACGGCGCCTGCCGCGATCTGCTCGCGCAATGCCTCGGGGCGCGACGCATTGCCTTTGCCCAGCAGGCCGATATTGATGGGCAGGCTGTCGGCGGCCTGGAGCATGCGCGCCAGGTACCATGGGCCAGGGGTGCAGGTGGTGGCGTTGGTACCGGTGGCCGGCCCCGTGCCGCCACCGATGAAGGTGGTGACGCCGCTGGTAAGGGCCTCCTCCACCTGCTGCGGGCAGATGAAGTGGATGTGCGAGTCGATGCCGCCAGCGGTGACGATCTTGCCTTCTGCAGCGATCACCTCGGTGCCTGGGCCGACTGGCACGGTGACCCCTGGTTGCACATCGGGGTTGCCGGCCTTGCCAATGGCAGCGATGCGGCCGTGCTTGACGCCGATGTCTGCCTTGACGATACCCCAGTGATCGATGATCAACGCGTTGGTGAGTACAAGGTCCATGGCTTCGGCCGCCAGCATCTGGCCTTGCCCCATGCCATCGCGGATGACCTTGCCACCGCCGAACTTGACCTCTTCGCCATACACGGTGAAGTCTTTCTCGACCTCCACCCACAGCGCGGTATCGGCCAGGCGCACACGGTCGCCCACGGTGGGGCCGAACATGTCGGCATAGGCCTGGCGGGAAATACGGCTCATGCCCTGCCCTCCAGTGCGCCCATCACCTTGCCCTGGAAGCCATAGACCTCGCGCTTGCCGGCATAGGCAACCAGTTGCACGGTGCGGGCCTGGCCCGGCTCGAAGCGCACGGCGGTGCCGGCTGGAATGTCCAGGCGAAAGCCCAGCGTAGGCGCACGCTCGAACACCAGTGCGTCGTTGACCTCGTAGAAGTGGTAGTGCGAGCCGACCTGCACGGGCCGGTCGCCGTGGTTGGCCACGCTGACGCTCACCGTCGCGCGGCCGCTATTAAGCTCGATGTCGCCGCCGGCGACCTGGATTTCACCTGGGATCATGCTGGGCTCCTGGGCTGTATCAGACGATGGGGTCATGCACGGTCACCAGCTTGGTGCCATCGGGGAAGGTCGCCTCGACCTGTACGTCGTGGATCATTTCAGCGACGCCGGGCATAACTTGCTCATGGCTCAACACTTCACGGCCCAGGCTCATCAGCTCGGCCACCGTGCGGCCATCCCGGGCGCCCTCGAGCACGGCGGCACTGATCAGCGCCACCGCTTCCGGGTAGTTGAGTTTCAGGCCGCGGGCCAGGCGCCGCTCCGCCAGCAACGCGGCGGTGAACAGCAGCAGTTTGTCTTTCTCTCTTGGGGTCAGCTCCATGGCGCTTCTCTCAGGTAGCCCAGATACGCGGCGGGCATGCTGGCAGGCCGAGGACGGCCGGGCGCAAGGCATGCCAGAGGCGTTGCAAGGTGTGTTGCAGGTGTTGGTTGTCGTGGTCGAGCAGGCGGATGACCAGCAGCGAGCCGATCAGGGTGGCGCCAGCGGGGTTGTCCAGCTCATCGAGCAAGGCCCGGACGTGGTCCAGCAGCGCAGGGTCCGCCGGGGCGGCGCAAAAGGTGGCGACCAAGGGATGCCCACCGAGCTTGCCTAGTTGCCCGCCTTCGATGCGCAGGCGCTCGTACAGGCCTGGGTCATCGGGCATTTCGATGTGCAAGCGGCTGTCGAGGGCGCCGTGATCGAATCGCTCATTCATCACCGGGCGGCCCAGGCACAGGGTTTCCCAGGCCAGCAACCGGGCGCCTGGCGCCAGGGTGAAGCGGCTGTCGAGGCTGGCACGAGCACCGGCGAAGAAAATGCTGTCTTGAGGCAGCCATTCCAGGGTGCTGTCGGCGGCCAGGTGAAAACGCTGGGCCAGCCGTGCGGTGGGGCCGATGCTGCGGTAGAACTTGCTCGCGCCGGGCATGGTCAGCAAGGCGTGGCTGCCAGGTTCAAGGTGGATGTCGAGTTCCAGCCGGTCACCGGCAACGATGCCGCCGGGCGGATGCAGCACATAGACATGGCACGGCGCGCCCTCGGGATAGAAAGGCCGCTGCACCAAAAGAGGTCCAAAATGCCGCCGCGCACCAAGGCGGGTCACACCGTCGCGCTGGGTAAAGCGCAACTGCAGGAAGGCGCTCCAGCCTGCGTCGTCTTGTTGTTGTTCGATCTGCTCCGCGAGCGACATCCTGCGGCCCCTGATATCCGTGGCCTGGTGGCCGTTTAGAGGGCCAGGCAGGCGGCGCTTGAGGGCTGCCTGCCTGACCACTCGATCAAATTCTCAGGCTGGATATAGCAGGTTGCGGGCCAACTACGCAGGTGAACAAAAATGAAATCGACAGCGCGACCGCTCTGGCATCGGGCACACAGGGGTGGCGCGCACAAAGCGAGGGCGCGCGAAGGCCCTGTTTCGGTGCCGGAATGTAATGAGCTTTGTTTTTTGTAGAGCAGCCTTGTGCTGCGAAGAGGCCGGTGCAAGCAGTGGAGATTACAGGTGCTTACACCGGCCTCTTCGCAGCACAAGGCTGCTCAGACAGCTATGCAGTGAGGCTTCAGTAATCGAAGCGGTCTACCGCCCGCCGCCGTTCGTTGTCATCCCGGCGGTCGTAACTGGCCGTAGTCTGGATATTGGCATGGTGCGCGAGCTTCTGGGCAATCGACAGGTCGTGCTCTTCAATAACCCGGGTGATGAATGCACGGCGAAAATCATGGGGCATGATCTTCACACCCACCTGGGCACCGCGTTGGCGCGCAATGTAGTAGATCGCATGCTTGGTGATGCGGGCGCGGGTAATGTGGTTGCCCCGGCGAATGCGGTTGAACAGGAACGGGTCGTCCGCTGCCCCCTCCGGCAAATCGTTGCGACGCAGGTCCAGCCACGCCTGCAGCTTTTCGAACGCCCAAGGCGGCGCATACTTGATCAACTGCCGGTTGCCCTTGCCCAGTACCTGCAGGCTGCGAGCATCGAAGTCGACCTGGTCCAGGTCGATGTCGACCGACTCCGACTTGCGCATGCCGGTGCCGTACAGCAAGGCAATGATCGCCGCGTCGCGCACACCTTGCGGCCGAGGGTCGGCCGCGCACACGTCCATCAACTCACGGATCAGGCTGCGCCGCAGGTTGCGCCCCGGTGGCAGGCGGCTACCGGTCGCCGGCTTGACCTCGCGGATCCTCAACAGCTGCTCATGGTCGATCAGGCCCTGGCGCCACGCCTCGTTCATCACCCCACGCACCGCATTCACATACAGCGACGAACTGTTAGGGGCGTAACCATCCTCGCGCAATGCCGCTACCAAGCCGATCACATGCCCAGGTTCAAGCAAGTGCCACGGTACATCGACAAGGTTGCAGTCGACGAAACCCAGCCGGTCGGCCGCGTCCTGAAGGATGTAGCGCATGGTTTGCTGGCTCGACGGCGCCAGGCGGGCCATGTACTGCAGCAGCGGGTTCTTCGAGAGATCGGTCACAACGTGAATCCTGTAGCGACGCTTGGACCGGTACGGGGCCAGCCAAAGCGTGAAGCGAGTCTATTCGACATGAAAGCAAGCCCAAATGACAACGCATGGCCATTCGGGCTTGGAGCAGTGCCATCACCTTGATATTCAAGGGGTTTGAAGACGGCGCGGAGGGTAATGTTACCCCAACTGACGCCCGCATAACGAACCCAAGCCCGCCTACCCGTCCACAGTTTGACCAGCGGTGAACGGCGCCAAGGGCAGCGGCAAGCGTCACGCACCGCCCGACCGCCACCAACTGGGAAACATCTGCTGAACCCGCGGTTCGGCAAAACGTTCGTCGATCAGCACCAACACGCCTTGGTCCTGATCCCCCCGAATGACCCTGCCCGCCGCCTGAATGACCTTGCGCACGCCTGGGTAGAGGTAGGCGTAATCAAAGCCTGCGCCAAACTGGCGCCCCAGGCGCTGCTTGAACTGCTCGTTGACAGGGTTGACCTGGGGCAGCCCGAGGGTCGCGACAAACGCCCCGATCAAGCGCGTGCCGGGTAAATCGACCCCTTCCCCGAACGCGCCCCCCAGCACCGCAAAACCCACCCCGCAGCCATCCGCCACGAAGCGATCGAGAAATGCCTGACGCGCCTCTTCATCCATGCCTGCCGCCTGCGCCCACAGGGGGATGTCTGCATGCTGCTCTGCCAACAAGCCGGCCACCTGCTGCAGGTATTCGAAACTGCTGAAAAAGGCCAGGTAGTTACCGGGCATGCGCTGGTACTGCTCGGCGATCAGCGCGACGATTGGCGCCAGCGAAGCCTGGCGTTCTCGGTAACGGGTCGAGACCTGGCTGGCGATGCGTACTTCGAGTTGTTCGGCGCGAAACGGCGCTGCCACTTCCAACCAGGCCGTGTCGGCCGGCATGCCGAGCAAGTCGCTGTAGAAATGCCGAGGGCTCAGCGTGGCGGAAAACAGCGTCACACTGCGCGCCGCCTGCATGCGTGGGGCCAGCAGCCGCGCCGGGGTGACATTGCGCAGGCACAGGGTGGCCAGGCGCCGCTTGCGCTGGCCTTCGCGCTGGCTGATGTCGAAGATGAAATGCTCGTCGAACAATTCAGCCACCCGGCTGAACTGCAACGCCTGGTAGAAGAACTGCAGCACCTGCACATCTACCTCGGCTGGCGCCTGATTCATGCGCTCCTGGATCAGCCCGATGCACTGTTGCAGGGCGCGTAGGAAGGCCTCCGGCAACTGCTCGCTGGCCTGATACGGTGCACGCTGCTCTTTGTACAACGCGTTCCACTGCCGGTTGAGGCGGTCCAGCGCATGGGTGAGCCCTTGCGGTTTGCTCTGGCGCAAGGCGAGCAACTGGCCTTGCTCGAGGCTGGCGCTGTACATGCCGCGACCGCGCTCGACCAGGTTGTGCGCTTCGTCTACCAGCACCGCCACCCGCCATTGGTTAGCCTGGGCCAAGCCGAACAGCAAGGCATGGGCATCGAAGTAATAGTTGTAGTCGGCCACCACCAGGTCGACCCAGCGGGCCATTTCCTGGCCCAGGTAATAAGGGCAAACCTGATGCGCCAAGGCCACCTCGCGCAGGCTGGCACGGTCCAGCAACGGCACCGCTGCTGCAGCCTCGCGCGCGGCGGGCAGGCGGTCGTAGAAGCCTTGCGCCAACGGGCAGGACTCGCCATGGCAGGCTTTGTCGGGGTACTCGCAGGCCTTGTCGCGGGCGATCAGCTCCAAGGTGCGCAAGGCCGGTTGCGGCGTGGCATCGGTGATCTGGCGCATGGCATCGAGGGCCAGCGCCCGGCCCGGCGTCTTGGCCGTCAGAAAGAACACTTTGTCGAGCTGCTGCGGCACCATCGCCTTGAGCAATGGGAACAAGGTGCCCAGGGTCTTGCCGATACCGGTACTGGCCTGAGCCATCAGGCAGCGGCCGGTGCTGACGGCCTTGTACAGGGTCTCGGCCAATTGCCGCTGGCCCTGGCGGAATTGCGCATAGGGAAACCCCAGCGCCTGCAGATCGCGGTCACGCTCGGCCAGTCGGCCTTGCTGACGCTGCGCCCAAGCCAGAAAGCAGCGGCACTGGGTTTCGAAGAACGCTTGCAGCGCGGCAGCCGTGTGGTGCTCGCTGATCAGCGTCTGGCCATCGCTGTCCACGTCCAGGTACACCAGGGCCACTTCGATGGCCGGCAATTGTCGCGCGTGGCACATCAACCAGGCGTAGACCTTGGCCTGGGCCCAGTGCAGCTGGCGATGGTTGGCCGGCTGGCGCGCAAGGTCGCCGCGGTAGGTCTTTATCTCTTCCAAGCGGTTGCAACTAGGGTCGTAACCGTCGGCTCGGCCTCGCACCCGCAGGCTTTCGAACTGCCCCTCGAGGGCCACCTCCGACTCGTAATCGGCCGCACGCCGCGCCACTACCCGACGGTGCCCCTCGATGCCTTCCTGGGCCGTGGGCGACGGGGTGAAGCGCAGGTCCAGGTCGCCAACCTTGGCACTGAACTCGCACAGGGCACGCACCGCCACGTTGTAGCTCACGCCGCCTCGCTCCAGCGCACATGGCACACTGCAACGGGCAAACCTTGGGCACGGCAGAACTCTAGCCAACGTAATTGGTTGTCTTGCAGGCGGTCGCCCGGCCCCTTGACCTCGACCATGCGGTAGCCGCCCTGCTCGGGCCAGAACTGGATCAGATCAGGCATCCCGGCGCGGTTGTTGCGGATGTCATGCAACAGGCGCAGGAAGCACTGCTTCAGGTGCGCGGCCGGCAGGCAAGCCAGTGCCTGTTCGAGCAAGGCTTCGCTGAGCATCGGCCAGAACACGAACGGCGACTGCAGGCCGTGCTTGGCGGCGTAGCAGTCGAGAATGGCCTGGCGGTGGCTACCCTCGTCGAGCCGCCCCAGGCAGCGGTCGAACAGCGCACTGCGCCGTTGCTGGAAGTCGCTGTCGTGCAGGTCTTGTGGCGCGGCCTGGAACGGGTTGAAAAAGGCACCTGGTACCGGCGCGAAGATCGCCTCCCAGCACAAGAGGCCGAACAAGCTGTTGAACAGTGTGTTTTCCACGTAATGGACCTGCCCGCCGGCCTCGGCCAAGTGCTGGCGCACAGCCTCCTCCACACCCAGGGCTGCGTGTTCACGCGGCAGCTCAAGTTCGATCAAGTGCAGCGGCGCAGCACGCTGGCGACGTTGTGGCGGGCCGCCGAGTTTGCGGGCCAGGCGCGGCAGCATGCGTTCGAGCGCCTGCACCTCCAGCGCATTGGCCGGGGCCGCGGCCAGCTGCTGTGCCAGTGCATGGGCCTGCGGCCATTGTTCGCTACGTTCCAGTACACGCACCTGACGGATTCGCGCTTGCGCATGGCTGCACTGGCCGTAGACAGCCATGGCCTGGTCCCAGTTGCCCTGGCGCTCGCATTGCTGGCCCAGGGCAAACAGCAGGCGCGCATGGCGCCGGGCCAACCAAGGGTTGTCACTGTGCAGCCCTGCCATCGCCCCCAGAATCGACAGCGGGTCATCGCCCTGCTCCAGCCGCTCGGCGCACTGGTGCAAGGCCATGGCCAGATCGACCTCGGCGCGATGGCGCAAGGCGCGCGAATCGGTGCTGAAAGGTACGTGCTCGTAGCGCAGCAAGCCTAGGTCGGCGAGCACGAAGTCCGACCAGTCCTGGTAAAGGTTGCCGAAGAACAACAGGCGCATGCGGTCACACAGCGGCTGCAGGCACCACTGGAAAATGCGCACGTCACTGCCGGGGAACCACGCCTGCAATGGCCTGGCCGTTAGCCCCAGGGGTTGAAGCTGCGCGAGCAAGTCGTGCTTGGCGGCGCGCGGCCGGCTCAATTGGGCGGCGAAGCACGATGCCAATTCGTCCTTGCGCAGCAAGCTGAACAGCTGCTCCAGCTCCAGATGCGCAGGCTCCCGAACCCAACCCAACGCCTGCAACGGCTGCAAGGCCAGCGCGGTATCGCCGATCTCGGCATAGGTCAGCTTGTCACTGCGAAACAGCTCGCCCTTGCGCATGACCATACGCACCATCAAGGCCTGCGCCGGCGCGTCCAATTGCGTAAACGCCTGGATGAACGCCAGCTCCTGGTCATCGAGCAGGTCGTCATAGCGCTGCTCGACCCATAGCAGCACCTGGCGGAAGTTATGCAGGTAATAGAACGGGTCGTCGACAGAATGGGCGATCACGGGGCAAGGTCGGGCAATGAATGTGGGTACTGGTTATACATACAGATACCCACACCTGACAAGTGCCGTAGGTCCAGTGGCGCAGTAGGGCTGTTACTCGGTCACCCCAACCATCGGCCCCGCCTCGGCCTTGGCACTGCCGATCGGTGCCTTCAGCAGCAGGAAGTAAGCCACCGCCGAGCACAGTGCCACGATCGCGCTGATCATGAATGCCGTGTTGAACGAACCCGAGTACTGGATGCTGAAGCCGGTGACGATCGGTGCCACGGAGCCCGCAATGTAGCCGCCGAAGTTCTGGATCGAGCCAAACGACGCCACCCGCGGGCTGTCGACGATGGTGTTGACGATCATCCACGCGGTGGCACTGGCCATGTTGATGCTGAACAGCGCCAGGCACAGCAGTACCACACAGCCGGTCAGGCCACTGACGAAGGACAGCGGCAAGGTGAACAACGCCGCCAGCACCAGGCCGGTGATCACGCTGAATTTGCGGCTGCCAAGGATGCTCATGCCGCGTTGGACCAGCAAGTCACAGAAGCGCCCGGCGACGATCGTGCCCGCCGCGCCGAAGCCATAGGCCAGCGAAACCACCCAAGCAGTCTTGTACAGGTCCAGGCCGTGCTCACGTTCAAAGTAGCCGGGCAGCCAGGTCAGGTGCAGCCAGAGCATGTAGATCACGCCCATGAAGCCCAGTACCGCCCCCCAGGTGCTGCGGTGCTTGAACAAGTCGAGCCAACCCGCAAAGTACGACACCTTCGGCGCCTGTGGATTGGCCGCAGGCAGCGGCTGCTTGGACTCGGTAGGCAACGGTTTACCTTGCGCAGCGAGCTCGGCCAGGTACTGCGCCTTGCTCTTGTAGAAGCTCAACCAGCACACCGCCAGTACCACACCGATCAACCCGGTGATGATGAACATGCCGCGCCAGCCGAAATTGACCATGAACAGCGTCAGCAAAGGTGGCGCCAGGCATGGGCCAAGGCAGGTCGAGGACCAGACGATACCGGTCGGGGTGCCGCGTTCGTTGGCATCGAACCATTCCGACAAGGCCTTGGCCGCCGAAGGGAACATCGGCGCCTCGCCAATCCCCAGCAACACGCGCAAGCCCATGAAACCGGCAAAGCTGCTGACCATGCCAAAGGTGGCCTGGGCCACCGACCAGGCCAGCAACGAGGCGCCGAGGGCGATCTTGCTGCCCAGGCGGTCGATGATCATACCCATCGGCAACTGGGCAAAGGCATAAGCAAT
Organism: Pseudomonas sp. LAIL14HWK12:I7; assembly: GCF_000483465.1. NCBI lineage: Bacteria > Pseudomonadati > Pseudomonadota > Gammaproteobacteria > Pseudomonadales > Pseudomonadaceae > Pseudomonas > Pseudomonas sp. LAIL14HWK12:I7. The sequence goes on along the minus strand of NZ_AXYZ01000015.1, from coordinate 46,298 downwards.
GGAGAAGGCCGACAACAGAATGCCCATCTGCGAGGGGCTGATCATCATGTCTTTCTGGATCGAGGTGTTGGCGATCGACAGCGCGCTACGGTCCAGGTAGTTGACGATGCCAATCAACAGCAGGAAGACAACGGTGAGGCGCTGATACTTCTTCATAGGGTTCATTGGGTGGCCTTTATTATTATTGTTGCGGCGCCTTCAGCGCCTTGGCGATCCGTCGGTCCTGTTGCGTTCATCCTTGGTGCGGCAACCCTCAAGGTTGACGCGCAGTTACCGCCGCCTCGAGCAGGCCGCGCCGGCTCAGGCTGTCGATCAGCGCACGCAGGCCGAAGCCCCACTGCGGCGCGAGGTCGCTGGTGGTGACGCGGTTGCACAGGGTGCCCAGTTGCGCGTTGCTGATGGCGACCAAGTCGCCGGGCTTGTGGGTAAAACCGTTGCCTGGCTGGTCGCGGTCCTGCTTGGGCGCGAACAGGGTACCGAGAAACAGCACCAGACCGTCGGGATACTGGTGGTTTTCGTTGAGGGTCTGCTGCACCAGGTCCTGGGGGTCGCGGCTGATCTGGCGCATGGAGCTGCGGCCGGACAGGATGAAGCCGTCCTGGCCCTCGACACGCAGGTCCACTTCGGCGTTACGCACATCGTCCAGGCTGAAGCTCTCGTCGAACAGGCGCAGCAATGGCCCCAGCGAGGTGGAGGCGTTGTTGTCCTTGGCCTTGGACAGCAGCAAGGCACTGCGCCCCTCGAAGTCGCGCAGGTTGACATCGTTGCCGAGCATGGCGCCCTTGATGCTGCCGTCGCTCGACACCGCCAGTACCACCTCCGGTTCCGGGTTGTTCCAGCTCGACTTGGGGTGGATACCGATGTCGGCACCATGCCCGACCGCCGACAGTGGCTGCGCCTTGGTGAAGACTTCGGCATCCGGGCCGATGCCCACCTCCAGGTATTGCGACCACAAGCCCTGCTCCACCAGGACCTTGCGCAGCGCTTCGGCCTGGGCAGAGCCCGGGATGATCTGGGAGAGGTCCGCACCGATGCGGCTGGCCAGCGTATCGCGGATGGCATCGGCCTTGGCCGGGTCGCCCTTGGCTTGCTCCTCCACCACTCGCTCCAGCAAGCTGGCGGCGAAGGTGACACCGGCGGCCTTCACCGCTTGCAGGTCGATCGGTGCCAACAGCCAAGGCAAGCGCGCGTCACGCTGGCCAGGGTCGCTGTTGGCCAGCAGCGCCGGTAACTCGATCAACGCGTCGGCCAATGGTAACGCACGCAGGTAGGCCACCGGGTCGGCCACTTCCAGCAGGGCCGAAACCGTCGCCACATGGGCGCTGATATCGTGCACGGCGCCGGCCTTGACAAGCACCACGGCGGGGCCTTGATCCGGCAGCCAGACGCGCCCCACCCAGCTGCCGGTGTCGAACACGGCAAGGTCGTGGCTTAGCGGCAGTGGCTGGTTGGCATTCGATTGGTCTGTCATGGGTGCACCCTTGTTGTCATTGTCATTCATTGGGAAAGCGCCTGCGAACGGGTCGCCAACTGCAGCTGCTCGGCCAGCCGGTCGAGGTCGTCGAGCACTGGCTGCGACAGGCTCAGGCCCTGCACCAAGGCTTGCCGGCGCAACGTCAGGCCAGCTTGCCCAGGCAGGCGTACCGGGCGCTCGGGGTCTACCGGTCGGCTGGCCATGATCAACCGCCCGAGGAAGCTGGTTTCGTCGGTAAACGCTTGCAAGCCGCCGAAAAAGCGCGGGTCGATGACCACCGCGGTGGCCGACGCGCCCCACTGGTCCGGGGCGTCCTTGCGGCCATGGCCGGCCAATGCCGAGGTCAGTGCCTCGACCAGGATTGCCAGGGCAAAGCCCTTGTGGCCAAAGGCCTGACCACCCAGTGGCAGAATGCTGCCCTGGGGCGTGGTGAAGAAGTCACGCGGGTCATCGCTCAGGTGGCCATCGTTGCTCATCAGCACCGGGTGCGGCAGCCGGCTGCCGGCATCACGGCACTGCCCGACCAGGCCGAGGGTTACCGTAGACATGCTCACGTCCAGCAGGATCGGCTCACCCTGGGTCGGTATGCCGGCGGCAATCGGGTTGGGCGTGAACACCGGGTCGACCCCGCCATGGGCACAGACCAGCCCCACGGACGGGTCCGAGGAATACACCATGGCCACCAGGCCACGGTCGGTATAAGGCTTGAGGTAAGCCGCCAGGCAGCCGATGTGCGCGGCCCGGCGCACCACGGCAATGCCGATGCCCTGTGCGCTGGCACCTTTGGCCGCGCAGTCGAGGGCCCGGCTGACACAGTACGGGCCAAGTACGTAATGGCCGTCGAAAAGACTGGAAATGCCGCTGTCCGACACCTGCTCCAGCGCCTGGGCCTGCGCCTTGACCTGCCCGCTGAGCATGCCGCCGATGTAGCGGCTGACCAGGTTGAGGCCGTGGGTGCGATGGCCTAGCAGTTCGCCTTCGAGCAATACCTGGGTCACCACCTGGGCGACCTCGGCATCGGCACCGGCTTTTTCAAACAGTTGCTCGACGAACCGGGTTAGCGCCTGCACGTCATACCGTTTGGTTTGCGTCATGCCTGTCACTCCACGGTCAGTTCAGGGCTGCGGTGCTGGGCTTGCCGTCCACCAGGCGCTGGATGCCCAACGGGTTGGCGTTCTGCAGGGCGGCGGGCAGCAAGGCGTCAGGCACGTTCTGGTAGCACACAGGGCGCAGGAAGCGGTCGATGGCCAGGGTGCCGACCGAGGTGCCGCGGGCGTCCGAAGTGGCCGGGTATGGGCCGCCGTGGACCATGGCATCGCACACCTCGACCCCGGTGGGGTAGCCATTGAGCAGCACGCGACCCACCTTCACTTCCAACGCACCCAGCAAGTAGCCGTAGGCCGCCAGGTCGGCATCGTCCGCCAGCAACGTGGCGGTCAGTTGGCCGCGCAAGGCTGCCACCGCGCGCATAAGCTCGGCTTCATCGGCAACCTGCACCACCACCGTGCACGGGCCGAATACTTCTTCCTGAAGCAACTCGTCCTGCTCCAGCAGCAGGCTGACATCGGCTTCGAACAGGTGCGGTTGGGCTTGGTTACCGTGTTGCGCCTGGCCACTCAACCGCTTGACCCCAGGGTGGGCAATCAAGGCCTGCAGGCCCTTGCCATAGCTGCCCAGGGTGCCAGCGTTGAGCATGGTCTGCGGCGCTTGCTCTGCCATGTGCCCGGCCAACTGCTCGACAAAGGCACTGAACGCTGGGGAGCGAATGCCCAGGACCAAGCCCGGGTTGGTGCAAAACTGGCCACAGCCCTGCACCACCGACGCGGTGAGGTCCTTGGCCAGTTGCGCACCGCGCGAGGCCAAGGCCTGGGGCAGCACCAGCACCGGGTTGATGCTCGACATTTCGGCGAACACCGGAATCGGCTGCGGCCGTGCCGCCGCCATGTCGCACAGCGCACGCCCCCCCTTGAGCGACCCGGTAAACCCGACTGCCTGGATGCCGGGGTGCTTGACCAGGGCCTCGCCAACCCCGCCACCGAAGATCATGTTGAACACACCGGCCGGCATGTTCGTGCGTTCGGCAGCACGAATCAGTGCTTCAGCTACGCGTTCGGCAGTGGCCATGTGGCCGCTGTGGGCCTTGAAGACGACCGGGCAACCGGCCGCCAGGGCTGCGGCGGTATCGCCACCCGCTGTGGAGAACGCCAGCGGGAAATTGCTGGCGCCGAACACCGCCACCGGGCCAACCCCAATGCGGTACTGGCGCAAGTCTGGGCGTGGCAACGGCGTGCGGGCAGGCAGGGCCTGGTCGATGCGGGCGCCATAGAAGTCGCCACGGCGCAGCACCTGGGCGAACAGGCGCATCTGCCCGCTGGTACGCCCCCGCTCGCCCAGGATTCGCGCAGTAGGCAAGGCCGTTTCCTGGCAGGTCAAGGCAATGAAGTCTTCGCCGAGGGCGTCGAGTTCGTCGGCAATGGCCTCCAGGAACTCGGCGCGGCGCACCGCTGGCAGGTTACGAAACAGCGGGAAAGCCGCCGAGGCCGCGCCCACGGCGTTGTCGACTTCGGCCAAGGTGGCCTGATAGAAACCGCCGGGCAGGCGCTCGCCGGTGTGGGCGTCCACGCTGTAGACCAGGGTTTGGCCCAGCGCGCTGCGCTGGCCGGCAATGAAGTTGTGTCCGCTAACGTGCATAAAAGGTTGCCTCAAATTCGGGAGTGGGCTGTCGATCAGGTCACGGCGCCGATCTGCCAGGGTACGAACTCGTTCTGCCCATAGCCGTGCTGTTCGCTTTTGCTGCGCGCGCCGGAGGCGATGCGCAGCATCTGTTCGAAGATGTACGCGCCACGCTCTTCGATGCTGGTGGAGCCATCAGCGATGCCACCGCAGTTGACGTCCATGTCCTCTTCCTGGTGCTCGAACACCCGGTTGTTGGTCGCCAGCTTGATCGACGGCGCCGGGGCGCAGCCGTAGGCCGAACCGCGGCCGGTGGTGAAGGCAATCAGGTTGGCGCCGCCTGCGACTTGGCCGGTGGCCGAGACCGGGTCGTAGCCCGGCGTGTCCATGAACACCAGCCCATGGGCGCGTACCGCTTCGGCGTACTGGTAGACGTCGACCAGGTTGCTGGAGCCGGCCTTGGCCACCGCACCCAGCGACTTCTCGAGGATGGTGGTCAGGCCGCCCGCCTTGTTGCCGGCCGACGGGTTGTTGTTCAGTTCAGCGTTCATGCGCTGGCAGTAGTCTTCCCACCAGTGGATGCGTGCCACCAGCTTCTCGCCGACTTCGCGGCTTACGGCGCGACGGGTCAGCAGGTGCTCGGCGCCATAAATTTCCGGTGTTTCAGACAGAATCGCGGTGCCACCGGCCGCCACCAGGCGGTCGACGGCATTGCCCAACGCGGGGTTGGCGGTGATCCCCGAGTAGCCATCGGAGCCGCCGCACTGCAGGCCAACGATCAAGTGGCGGGCGCTGACCGGCTCGCGTTCTACCTGGTTGGCCTGGGCCAACAGCGCCTTGACCTGCTCAATGCCGGCAGCGATGGTCTTCGAGGTGCCGCCAATGCCTTGGATGGTGAAGGCGCGCAGTTGCGTGCTGGTGGTAAGCCCTTGGGTCTCCAGCAGGCTTTCGATCTGGTTGGTTTCACAACCCAGGCCGATGATCAGCACGGCCGCGAAATTGGGGTGTACGGCATAGCCAGCCAAGGTCCGACGCAACAGGCCCAAGGCTTCACCGGAAGGGTCTACTGCGCAGCCGGCACCGTGGGTCAAGGCCACTACACCGTCGATATTCGGGTAGTCGGCCAGCGCTTCGGGGTGGATGTCGCGGCGGAAATGGTCGGCCACGGCTCGGGCCACGGTCGCCGAACAGTTCACCGAGGTGAGAATGCCAATGTAGTTGCGGGTGGCTACCCGGCCATCGGCACGCACAATGCCCTGGAACACCGCCTCAGCGACCGGCGTGCTGCGGGCATCCACGCCAAAGGCATAGTCGCGGGCAAAATCACCCATCTGCACGTTGTGCACGTGAACATGGTCGCCGGCGTCGATGGCCTGTGAAGCAAAACCGATGATCTGGCCATAGCGGCGCAGGGGCTGGCCCTGCTCCACGCGCTGGGTGGCGACTTTATGGCCTGAGGGGATCGCCTGGCGCACGGTAATCGCTTCTGCGTCCAGGAACAGACCTTCAGGTAGTGCCTGGCGAGCGATGAGAACGTTGTCCAGCGGGTTGAGGCGGATGACGGCAAGGTCACCAGAGCGGGCAATCAGTTGCATGAGACCTCTCAAGGCGGTGCGGCTGACTTCTTGTTATGGCGTCGCCCGTTCGATACCGGGCGAATCTGCAACCACTGTAAGAAGCCTTGCGCAACATTCCCAATGAGATGATCCGATCACGCGATAACCCAGGGTTATCAATACCATCTATCGGTGGCGATTTATCAATCGCTTGTTGTGCCCTGCGCGGTACGTCGTTGCTGCGCGAAGTCGAGCAGAATCTCGACGAACGCGTGGGCCGACGGGGTCAGCGGCTCGTCCTTGCGGGTAACGATGCCGTACTCCAGCGCGGGCAGGTGCAAGGGGCTCTGCAGTTCCTTGAACTGGCCGCTGCTCAGCTGTGCGGCGACCATCGACCTGGGCAGCATCGCGATCATCGGGCCCGATTGCAGCAACTGCAGGAACATCGGCATCGAGATGGTCTCGACGCTGTCTGCCGGCGTGGCAATACCAGCCACCCTGAAGGCCTGTTCCAGGCGATTGCGAATTGGCGTGCCCACGGGGTAAAGCACCCAGGGCCACTCACCCAGTGCCTCCACTGGGGTGCTGGCCAGTGCATTGAGCGGGTGGCGGCTGTTGACCACCAGGCTGAAGGGCTCGGGCTCCAGGGGCTGATAGTCGAACAGCTGACTGAAGCGTTCTTCCGTGAAGCGGCCGATCATGATGTCGAGTTTGTTCTGCTCCAGCATGGCCAACAGGTGGTCACTGGAGTGCTCGACCACTTCGATCGAGAGCAACGGGCTGCGTGCCTTGATGGCGGCAATGGCTTGAGGCAGCACCACGGGGGTGGCCGCAAAAATGCCACCCACGCGGATGAACCCGTGCCCGCCCTTGCGCAGCCGGTTGACCTGGTCGACAAACTGCTGCGAGTCGCCCAGCACCCCTTGGGCGTAGCGCACCACATACTCGCCAAGCTCGGTGGGCGGCATGCTACGTGGCAGGCGCTCGAACAAGGCGAAGCCAAACTGCTCCTCGAGGTCACGCAGCATTTTGCTCAGCGCCGGCTGGCTGAGGTTCATCCGCGTAGCGGTGGCGTGCATGTTGCGGGTGCGTGCCAGGGTGTCGATCAGCACCAGGTGCTTGTAGCGGACCCAGTTGCAGAAGCTGGAGTGGGTAATGTCCGACGGCATCAGAGGGCAACCTCAAAAAGGTGTAAAGGCAGGGCTATTGCGTGCGCAGGTACTGCAGCAACCTGTCCAGGGCCACGGAATTGGGCCGCGAGCGCAGGGTCAGCAAGCCCAGGTTGGCCATCGAGATCGGCAGTTCTACCGGCAAGATGTCAACCATGCCGTAGCGCGCATAATGCTCGGCCACATCGTTGGGCACCACCGCAATCATCTCGGAGGCCTCCAACATCGCGGTGGTGGCCAAGATCGAGGCGGTCTCGACAATGTCCAGCGACTGCACCATGCCGCCCGCCTGCAAGGCACTTTCGACCCGGCGGCGCATGGGGCTGCCGATGGGGTGCAGGATCCAGGTCAGGGCCACCAGGTCGGCCAACTGCAACGCCTTGGCGTCGGCCAAGGGGTGGCCGGCGCGGGCGATGACGCGCATCTGCTCACCGCCCTCGAACAGTTCGATGTTCAGGTCCTGGCTGTCGCTCTGGTCGGGCAGGCGCCCGACCACCATGTCGAAATCACCGCGCAGCAGCGCCGGCAACAAGGTATCGCTGGTGCCGACTTCGAGCGAGATACGCACCTTAGGGTGATCGCGCTTGTAGGCCAGCACCGCCTTGGTCAGCAAACCGGGCACCGGCCCCATCACACTGCCCACCCGCACCAGGCCCAAGGCACCGCGCGCCAGTTCGGCGATCTGTGCCTGGGCATGTTCGAACTCGTGCAGCGCGTTCTGCGCGTAGCGAATCATCACCTCGCCATACAGCGTTGGCTGCATGCCACGCGGCAGGCGCTCGAACAGGCGCACGCCCAGGCGTTCTTCCAGTTGCTGCAGCAGCAGGCTGGCCGCCGGTTGCGTGGTGTGCATCGCAGTGGCGGCACGGCGCAGGTTGCCGAACTCGCCCAGAGCGTTGAGCAAGGTGATCTGGCGGCTGGAGATCTTCAATGTGCCAAGGTTTTGCGGCAGCGCTGGGCTGTCTGCGGGCATTTGAGACATATCAATTCCGATATCCCTACTTAGGAATTGGCGATTATGCCTATATCGCTCGACAACCTACAGTCGAGTCTCCCACTGCCTGACCAGAACAAGAGTCCGCCATGAGCATACGTATTACCCACCTGAGCGTCCGTGACATCCGCTTCCCGACTTCGCTGTCGCTGGACGGCTCCGACGCCATGAACAGCGCCCCTGACTACTCGGCCGCCTACGTCGTGCTGCACACCGACGCCGACGCCCTCGAAGGCCATGGCCTGACCTTCACCATCGGCCGCGGCAACGAAATCTGCGCGGCGGCGGTGCAGTCGCTGGCACCGATGATCGTCGGCCTGACCCTGGAAGAAATCACCGCCAACATGGGCGCGTTCTGGCACCGTTTCACGGTGGGTGACAGCCAGTTGCGCTGGCTTGGCCCCGAGAAAGGCGTGATCCACCTGGCCACCGCCGCCATCATCAACGCCGTGTGGGACCTGTGGGCCAAGCACGAAGGCAAACCGGTGTGGAAGCTGCTGGCCGACATGACCCCAGAGCAACTGGTGCGCTGCCTGGACTTCAGCTACGTCACCGACGTGCTGACCCCCGAGGAAGCCATCGCCCTGCTCCGCCGCCAGGTGCCAGGCAAGGCCCAGCGCGAAGCGCAAATGCTGCGCGAAGGCTACCCCGGCTACACCACCGCCCCCGGCTGGCTCGGCTACAGCGAAGAAAAAATGCGCCACTTGGCCCGCGAAGCGGTCGCCGACGGCTGGACCCACATCAAGCAGAAAATCGGCGCCGACCTGGAAGAAGACATTCGCCGCGCCAGCATCCTGCGGGACGAAATCGGCTGGGAACGCACCCTGATGATGGACGCCAACCAGGTCTGGAGCGTCGATGAATCGGTGGCCAACATGCGCCGCCTGGCCGCCTTCGAGCCCCTGTGGATCGAAGAACCCACCAGCCCCGACGACATCCTCGGCCACGCAGCCATCCGCCAACGCATCGCGCCCATCGGCGTGGCCACCGGCGAGCACTGCCACAACCGGGTGATGTTCAAGCAGATGTTCCAGGCCGGCGCACTGGACTTCTGCCAGCTGGACGCGGCCCGCTTGGGTGGCCTGAACGAGGTGCTGATCGTGCTGTTGATGGCGGCCAAGTACGATGTGCCGGTCTGCCCGCATGGCGGCGGGGTCGGGCTGTGCGAATATGTGCAGAACATCGCCTTGTTCGACTACATCGCCGTTTCGGCATCGCTGCACAACCGGGTGCTGGAATACGTCGACCACCTGCACGAACACTTCCTCGACCCGGTGGTGATCCGTCGCGGTCGCTACATGCCGCCACAGCGCCCGGGCTACAGCATTGAAATGCACGCTGACACCCTGGAGCGCTACCAGTACCCCAACGGCGCGGTGTGGCTCGACATCAACCGTTCCTGACCTACCGACCTGGGTGTGCCGCCGCACGCGCAGCACACCACCAGCACTTATCACGGGGAAAAAAACAATGACAATCCTCACCGGCACGACAGCGGCCACCGCGCCTGCCGTCGCTACCGAACAGCGCCTTAACGGCCTGTTGCTGCGCAAATTGATGCCACTGCTTATCGTCGTCTACGTGATGAGCTTCCTCGACCGCACCAACATCGCCTTGGCCAAGGCCAGCATGGGCATCGACCTGGGCCTGTCGGCGGCGGCCTACGGCCTGGGTGCCGGCCTGTTTTTCCTCACCTATGCCCTGGCCGAAGTGCCGAGCAACCTGATCATGCACCGGGTGGGCGCACGCTTTTGGATCACCCGCATCATGATCACCTGGGGCCTGCTGTCAGCGGGCATGGCGTTTGTCCAGGGGGAAACCTCGTTCTACATCATGCGCCTGCTGCTCGGGGTGGCTGAGGCCGGCCTGTTCCCCGGCGTCATGCTGTACCTGACGTACTGGTTCGACCGCGAACAGCGTGCGCGCGCCACCGGCTACTTCCTGTTGGGTGTGTGCCTGGCCAACATCCTCAGTGGGCCGCTGGGCGGCGCGCTGCTGGAAATGGACGGCGTGCTGGGCTGGCACGGCTGGCAATGGCTGTTCGTGCTTGAAGGCCTGCCTGCAGTGGCGCTGGCCTATGTGGTGTGGAAGAAGCTGCCCGATGGCCCAGCGTCGGCACCTTGGCTGTCCGCTGCCGATGCCCAGGACATCGAGCGTCGCCTGAGTGCCGAACGGGCTGCAGCGCCGGAACAGAGCAAGCTGGGGCAAATGTTTCGCGACAAGCAGATCTGGTTGGCGATTGCGGTGTATTTTGTGCACCAGATCACCATCTACACCGTGATCTTCTTCTTGCCAGGCATCATCGGCACCTATGCCGCGCTGTCGCCCTTCCAGGTCGGGTTGCTGACCTCGGTACCCTGGATCGCCGCTGCCATCGGCGCCGCCACATTCCCGCGCCTGGCGACCTCGCCCAGCCGTTGCCGTACCCTACTGTTCTTTGGTCTGCTGACCATGTCCGCCGGGTTGCTGCTTGCTTCGCTGTCCAACTCCTTCATTGGGCTGATCGGCTTTTCGTTGACCGCCTTGATGCTGTTCGTGGTGCAGTCGATCATCTTCGTCTTCCCGTCCAGCCGCCTGAGCGGTAGCGCACTGGCGGCGGGCCTGGCGTTCGTCACCACCTGCGGCCTGTTTGGTGGGTTTGTCGGGCCGTCGGTGATGGGCCTGATCGAACAGGCCACCGGCAGTACCCGCAACGGCTTGTGGATCATTGCTGCGATGCTGGTGGTGGCTGCACTGATCAGCACCCGTTTGCGTCAGGGGCAGAAGCAGTAGCTCGCCCTCATTTCAAGTGCTGCGAGCCGCCCTGCCCTATTGGCCGGCCGCAGCGCAGTTCCAGCGCTTGAGCCAGTTTCTCCAGGGCCTGCTGCAACGCATTTGGATCCTCGCCCACCCAGGTCAGTGCCAGGTATTGCTGATGACGCACCTCCGCGCTGTGCTGCCCGCCTGGGACCACGCGCAGGGCGCTGCCTGACAACGCCGCTACCACGTCATCCAGTCGCAGCGGCCAGCGGGAGCGCAACCACAGGGTCCAGCCGCCCTCAGGCATGTCGAAGGTCACGTGTTCGCCCAGCTCAAGCTTGAGCTGCCGGCTAAAGCACGCCATGCGCCGTTGCAGTTCTGCCCGCAGCCGCCCCAACTGGATCTCGATTTCACCTTTGCCAAGCAGATGAGCAAGTGCCTGCAACCGCAACGGCGCCAGCTGAAACGCACGCTGGGCGAACGCCTCGGCCAAGCCGGCATGACGCCCCATCACATAGGCGTAAGGCGCTTCGCCCCCCACTGCGGCCTCGAACGACCCCATCACCAACAGCCAGCGCGGGTCGACCCAGTCGCGCAGGCGCGCATTCGGTGGCCCGCTGTAACACAGTTCGCTGTCCAGGTCGTTTTCCAGCAACCACACCGGGTGGTCGCCAAGCAGTTGGCCAATCTGCTGCTGGTCGTGCTGCGACATCAGCCTGCCCTGGGGCAGGCTGAGGCACGATGGCATGATCAGCATGCCCACCGGCTCAGCACTGAGCAGCCGTGCCAGCGCCTGCAAATCCGCGGTGCCGCTGTTGCTCAACGGTACCTCCAGCACGCGCATGCCGCAGCGCTGCAAGGCGCGCAGCACCGGCCAGCAGCACGGCGATTGCACCAGCACGGTGGCGCCGCGCAAGGCCAACGCTGCCAGCAGCATTTCCACCAATGCCTGCACGTCAGGGGCAAGGTGCACCTCCTCGGCACGCCAGTAATGGCTGGAGGAACGGGTATAGCGCTCGGCCAACGCATTGCGCAGCCGGGCACCGCCGACCTCTTCCACCGGGGCGGTGCCACGCGCACGCTGACGTGCCAGGCGCCGCTCATGGGTAAACAGCGACCGCTCTAGCATCGAGTGAGCGGGCACATGCCATGGCCCAGCCACTGCTTGCACCGGCGAGCCGCCAGCGTGGGCGCGCACGAAGTAACCGGACCGCGGCACGCAATGCACACGGCCCTCATCCTCCAGCAAGCTGTAGGCGCTCTGCACAGTGGCCAGCGATACGCGCAAGCGCCGCGAAAGCGTGCGTAACGACGGCAAGCGCCATGGCTCACGGCCTTGTGCCTCATCGATCAGCGCTTCAAGGTAGCGGTACACCTTCCGATAGGCGTAATCGCCGGGTACCGATCGGCCCATCAGGGCAAGCCCTCAAAGGCGGGCCTTCCTGCAGCGGGCGGGCGCGGCAGCCACTTCAGGTGCACATCGCGGCGAGCCAGGTTGGCCATCAAGCGCCTGGACGTCGGTTGCAAGCCCCCCTCATAGATCGCCCGCAACGGTACCAGCGCCAGGCCGCTGGTGTTCACCAGCCAGTCCTTCACCGCCTCGGGGCACGGCTTACCCTGCAAGGCCCGGTGCAGGTAGGGCAACGCCACCAGCATGTCGGGATGACGGCACCTTAGAAAACGCTCAAGGCCTTTTCCCTGCCGGGCGAAAGGGCTGAACAACAGGCACACCAGTTGGGTCTGGCTGATGCCGTAGGGTTTGCCCAGGTGCGCAGAGGTTGGCTCGCGCTGCCCGCCGTCGCTGCTGGGGCTTGCCAAGCGTAGTGCCGGCCGATGGACCAGCGGCTCGAGGCTGCGCGCACGCAAATCGTGCAGTTGCGCCACGGCCCGCGAATCGACAAAGGCCGCCAAGGGCCAGGCGTCCTGAGCCGCATCGAAGCAGCAGCCCAGCATGTGATCGAACTGCTCGTCCTCAAGCAGGTGTGGCAGCAGGTCGTCGATGGCGATCACGCGCAAGGGCGCCTCCTCGGTCGCCATGCTGCTTGAAGCATCCACGCGCTCCAGGGGTGAGCCGGCAACCCCATGTAACCTGCCCAGCCCGTTGGCCAATGCCGACAGGCACTGGTGCACGACGTGGGGGCCACGCTCCCCTGCAAGGCGCAGGCTCCGCCGCGCCCAGGCCAGGTAGCGGCGGCGCTGGCGTGCAGGTACGGCAGTAATCAGCACATCGGCCCGCGGCTGCGCCTGCAGCGCAAGGCCCACTGCGCCCGCCAGCTCCAGGTGCAGCCGGCTGCCCAGCAGGGCTTCGGGCCTGGCATCGACCCCGTGGCCGAACATCAGCATGGCATTGCGCGCCAGTGCCCAGCGCTCCGGCGTAGCCGATAGCCGCCGGCTGAAAGGCACGACTTCACAGCCTTCGGTCATCTGCAGTTGCACCCGCGGGTCATCCTGCATGAACAAGGCATTGAAGCTGCGTTCATGGTTTTCCAGCACGGTATTGCCGGCAGCAGGCAGGTTGACCACCAGTACCCGCAACTGAAACGTCACAGGGGCACGCAAGGCGATACTCAACTGGGCGGCACGCAAGGTGGCCAACAGGTGGGCACTGCGCCGGTCAGCCCCTTGCAACACCAGCAAACGGAACGTGCCAATGTATTCGGGCCCACCGGCAGCCACCAGCAATCGCTGAATCAGCAACTGCAAGGAGGCACGTTGCGCCTGGGACATATGGCTCAACAAGCGCTCGAGCACTTGCTGGTAGATATAGTGCATCGCCTGATCGTGTATAGCGCCCACGTAATCACCTCATCAACTTCATGTATCCATCACACTGGCAACTGCAAACAGTGCAATGCGTCCTTCCTGAAGAAATTTCCTACAAACTACGGGAAATAATGACGTGACCTGCTCTGTCGCCAAGCCATCGAAAAAAATGCGCCGCACCGATGACCGGCCGCTGCCATACGCTGCCCTAACTCGGGCATAGCCATGCTCATTCCACGCTCCTTGCGCAAACTATCACTGGGCCATTATCGAGCGTTGGATATCGAATAGAAGATACAGATCAGCGTAAAAAAACCATTCAGCAAGCACGGGAATACACAATGATCCGGGGACCACAAGTATTCAACTTGAATTTCCTTCCAAGATATTACGACAATAAAAAGCAAAGGCTTAAAATATGTAGTCTCCGTACTTTTTAATTGTAGGATGCGTCTGATTTTTTATGGATATAGCATTTGGGCATTGCACCCACCAACGCACAAAAAACCCGGGACGTTGCCCGGGTTCTTGTGGTCTTCAACGTCCCCTCAGGAAGGCTGTGCCATATCCAGTACCACCCGCCCGCCACACGGGCATTCATCCATGTACCGATGCGCCTCGACCACCTGATCGAAGGGATACACCTTGATGATCTGCGGGGTCAGCAACTGATCGGCGGTGAACTGGTTGATATCCCGCAGCGCCCGCTGCAGCGCGACCTGGTCCTGGCTGATGCCCAGCTCCGGCTTGCCGGTAAAGTTGCCGATACAGTGCACATAGAACTGGATGTTCTTCTGAAACGCCGCACAGGCCGGAAACGGCGTCTGGTTGCCGCCTTGCAGGCCGTACAGCACCAGGCTGCCACGGGGCGCGAGCACATCGCCGAGCAGCGACATCTGCGGCCCACCCATGCCATCGAGGACCATGTCCACGCCACGCCCGTCGGTGTATTTGCCAACCTGCAGCAGCAGGTCCTGCTCCTCGGTGACAATCACCTTGTCCGCCCCCAGGCCCAACAGGTAGTCGCGCTGTTCAGGCTCCTTGGTGGCCGCAAACACCTTCAGCCCCAGCGCCTTGCCCAGTTGCACGAACGCAGGCCCGGCGCAGTGGCTGGCATCGGTCACCAACGCGGTTTGCCCTGCCTTGGCGCGGGCCAGGTCGACATACGCGAAGTAGGCAATCAGCAGCGGCGTGTAATGCACACTGGCCTCGATCGGCGTGAGAATAGCCGGGTAGCGGGTGATCGCTGTACGTGGCAGCACGATCACGTCGCCATAGACCGGGTGATCATTGGCGCTGGTGGCCGGGAAGCTGGCGACCCGGTCACCCACCGCAATATCCTCGACCCCTTCACCGACAGCTGTCACCACACCCGCCATCTCATGGCCGATCCCCGCCGGCAGGCGGGCTTGGGACGGTGCCAGGTTCTGACGCCAGAGCACGTCATACCAGCTGACGCCGATCGCCTCGACGCGGACCTGCACCTCGTCGGCGGCAGGCGACGGTTCGGCCTGCTCTTCGCAACGGAGCACATCGGCTGCACCGAACTTGTGGAAACGGATCATGCGGGACATCGCATACCTCGCCTTGTGAACCTCTATTACCACGGACTTTATCCGGGCTTTGGCCGTTAGACCATCAGTGGTCATTAATAGTCGACATGCTTGTCATCGATTGGGCACCTGACATTCATCTGAATTGGCCCCCGGAAATCGGTGCAGGGTAACAGCCTTTGGCCTTAAGATTCACCCCTGCCCCACTTTAGGCGAAGCGCACCGATGAATCGAAACGACCTGCGTCGTGTAGACCTCAACCTGCTGATCGTGTTCGAAACGCTGATGCACGAGCGTAGCGTGACCCGTGCTGCCGAGAAACTGTTCCTCGGCCAGCCCGCCATCAGCGCGGCCCTGTCGCGCCTGCGCAACCTGTTCGACGACCCCCTGTTCGTGCGCACCGGCCGCAGCATGGAGCCCTCGGCGCGGGCGCATGAAATCTTCGCCCTGCTCTCCCCGGCGCTGGACTCGATCTCTACCGCCGTCAGCCGCGCGGCCGAGTTCGACCCCGCCACCAGTAATGCTGTGTTCCGCATCGGCCTGTCGGACGACGCCGAATTCGCCTTGCTGCCGCAACTGCTCAAACGCATCCGTGCCGAAGCACCGGGTATCGTGCTGGTGGTACGCCGGGTCAACTACCTGCTGATGCCAACGCTGCTGGCCTCGGGGGAGATCTCGGTGGGCGTCAGTTACACCAGCGACCTGCCAGCCAATGCCAAGCGCAAGGTGCTGCGCCGCAGCAAGCCAAAACTGCTGCGCGCCGACAGTGTGCCCGGCAGCATCACCCTGGACGACTTCTGCGCCCGGCCGCACGCCCTGGTGTCGTTTGCCGGTGACCTGTCCGGTTTCATCGACGAAGCCCTGGACGAGATAGGCCGCAAGCGCCATGTGGTGCTCGCGGTACCGCAGTTCAATGGGCTGGGGAGTTTGCTGGCGGGTACCGACATTGTTGCCACGGTGCCGGATTACACGGCGGATGCGTTGACGGCTGCCGGGGGGTTGCGGGCTGAGGACCTGCCGATCGAGGTGCGCAGTTTCGAGCTGCACATGGCGTGGCGGGGGGCGCAGGATAATGATCCGGCGGAGCGCTGGTTGCGGTCGCGGATTCAGATGTTTTTTGGGGATCCCGATAGCTTGTGACTGACTTCCATCGAGATCCGCAAATACCAATAAAATCAGGCTCTTAATCTGATTTTACGTCCAAGGCCGTCCGTCGCATTCCGCTCATTTCCAACACGCCTGTGGGTATATTTTGGGGTACTTTTTCCGTTTCGAAAAAAAGTACCCGCACATGACGACGACCCTTCCCACGCCTGCATTGCGGCCTAAACTCAGCGATGCCTTCTTGCGTGCCATTGCTGAACCCGGCAAGTACGCCGACGGCGAGGTACCCGGTCTTTACCTGCATGTTCAGGCCTCGCAGAAGTCGAACAAGCCTGCCGCAAATACTGGCGGATGAGGTATCGCCTGCACGGCAAGGAGAACGTGTACGCGATCGGCCGTTATCCCGACATTGGCTTGAAAGACGCGCGCGACTTGGCTCGAGCCGCGCGCCAGAACGTAGCTCATCACGTCGCCCCGCTGAAGGCCAAACGCAAGAAAATCGCCGATCAGCTACTTAATGAGGAACGCACATTCAGTTACGTCGCCGAACAGTGGCTGGCCTTCAAGTCGCACGACCTCGTAAGCAAATCCCTCGCGGGCTTTCGCGGCGCTTTGAACAATCACATCCTGCCCACGATCGGCAATATTCCCGTCAACGAGATCAAACTGGACCACATCATCGAGATCATCGCTACCCTGCGCCGAGCACGCACACTGGCCATGGCCAAGCGCGTGCGTACCATCATCCGTGCCGTGCTCGGTTTCGCTGAGGGACGTGGCTGGGTGGAGCGTAACGTGGCCCTGAGCAACACCGAAGAGCTCAAGGTTCGCCATGTGGTAACCAGTAATCCAGCGATCGAACGACCAGCCGATTTGGGTCAGCTTCTGCTTCGTCTGGATGAACTCAGCCCGAGCAGCGTGAGCACCGCGATGCGCTTGCTGGTCATGCTGCCGGTTCGCCCGGGTGAGTTGGTGAAAATGCGTTGGGAAGACATCGACCTGGTCAGCGCCGACTGGCGCTATGTAGTTGGGAAAACACGCCATCTGGATAAGAGCAAACATATCGTGCCACTGCCGGAGCAAGCCCTTGTGCTGTTGCGTGAACTACATGAGCGGCGGATGGTGGATGAAGCGGGCAATGGCTGGGTCTTTGTCTCGCCGGTCTACCCAGGCTATCCAGTTGACGCCACATCCCTGGCCAAGGCCTACCAGCGGATCTGGCCGGAATACCGCATCACTGCGCACGGTTTCCGCGCCACCTACCGCACTATCGCTCACGAGCATTTGGGCATCGATCCGATTGTGCTGGAGTTGTCGCTGTCTCACCGTATGCCAGGCGCTCTGGGCGCAGTGTATGCGCGCGCGCAGTTGCTGCCGCAGCGACGAGAAGCGGCGCAGCATTGGGCGGACTACCTCGATCGGCTTCGAAAAAATTCCAAAGATACTGCAGCAGAATAGTTGTCGGAAAAGTACAGATCCTACTTGCACTTCCTTCTTGTCATGATCACAACAACTGCCTCTTCAGGAAGGGCCAACTCAATATCGTGAACATGGCGGAGCACTCGATATCCGAACTCACGCGACTTAGCCAGCCGGTAAAAATAAAGTTATAACAATCAATAAGATAAAAATTGAGTTCGAAAGCAGCGAAGTCCGCCAAATAGCGCTCCAACGACTTCTGAATCGCCCCTGATTTCCTAGACACTCTCCAAGCTCAGGAAATAGCGTTTCTCGTATTCTACTGGCGACAGCTGCATAGCACTGCCGTGTCGGCATTTAGGATTATAAAACATCTCGATGTAATCGAAAATATCACTCCGGGCTTCGTCACGCGTTGCGTAGATCTTTCGTCGGATTCGCTCCCGCTTCAAAAGCTGGAAAAAGCTCTCGGCTATGGCATTGTCGTGGCAGTTTCCCCGTCGGCTCGTGCTGCTGACCACATTGTTGGCCTTAAGGAAGCTTTGCCAATCTGAGCTACTGAACTGGGCCTTGGTCTGAGTGAATCATCACTTGCTGCTGTGGCTTGCGTCGCCAAACGGCCATCAACATCGCGTCGATAGCAAGGTCGCTGCACATCCTCGGCTTCATTGACCAACCAATCACTTGGCGAGAAAACAGATCCAGCACTACCGCCAGATACAGCCATCCTTCATAGGTGCGAATGTATATGATGTCTGTCACCCAGACCTTGTTCGGCTCGCTGACCTTGAACTGCCGGGCAAGGTGGTTGGGCGAGGCCAGGTTGGTTTTCCGCCATAAAAACAAGGTCGACGGCGATAGCCCGTTTGAGAACGCAACCCCTCTGTCTGCATCAAACGACCGACTCGATTTCGCCCGCAGGGTTCTCCCAGCTCACGCAGGTCATCATGAATTTTGCGGTAGCCGTACACGCCTCCGCTTTCGATCCAAGCCTGTTTGATCAAGCCAAGCAGACGATGATCTTCTTTTGCTCGGGCAGATTGAGGCTCGGCCAACCAGGCGTAGTAGCCGCTGGGATGCACCTTGAGGGTATGGCAAAGGCGCCCCACCGGGTAATCCGTCGAGTGCTTCTTGATGAAGGCGTACTTCAGCCGCACTCCTTGGCAAAGTACGCGGCGGCCTTCTTTAAGATGTCTCACTCTTCCGTCACGCGCTTGAGTTCAGCGCGCAGCTTACGCAGCTCAGCCTGCTGATCATCGTCTTGCTGACGCTGTTCTTGGGGTTTGCTGTATAGCTTGATCCAAGCGTAGAGGCTGTGAACGTTGTGAACGGACATGCCCGGGCGCTGGGCAACATCGGCGACAGGCTTGCCTTTCTCGGTCACTTGCTTGACCGCTTCGATCTTGAATTCTTCAGGGTAACGCTGACGACTCATGGCACCTCCTATTTGGGCCTCATTATGAGGCTTGGAGATGTCTAGGAAACCAAGGGCGATTCATAACGCAGTGACACCGAAACCTTTGACTGTCTCGATGCAAATGCGTGCGTCAAACAAGAGAACCCATCCGGCGTGCATCTGGGCCAACATTCAGCCTGCGGTTAGCACCTTTCTCCGCGACTGAGTACACAACTCTAGCGGCTGGCTGATGCTTCCGCTTTCGGCATTGAAATGCAACCACTGCGATCTGTAGCGAAGGCTCGAAAGGTATCGCGACAAGGTTCGTACGTTCTACGCCAACAAGTGCAAACTCGTCTACGATCGTGACGCCCTGCCCTTGCTTCACCAAGTTGACGGCCAAGCTGTACCGATTGGTTTCCAACGCAGCAACCTTGGTGAGCAAGCAAGAAGGCTCGCCAGGATAATGGGTGGACAGGGCAGCGCCAACGTGTTTGGGGAAACGGATAGCTTCAGCCTCACCGCAGCTGCGTTTGCCAATGCATTCATTATCAATGCACTCGATCATGATGACGGAGTGGAAAACGATGGGAAGGGCATGGGGCACCCCGGCGCCACGCTCATGGCCACCGCTATCGCAGCGTTGGACGCGAATCCCAAGCAGGTAACCGAGTCGGCTCTCTTGGCGGGACTGATAGCAGGCTTCGAAGTCAACAACCGCTTGATCCATTCACTGCGCCCAGTGCAGATAGTTTCAATAAAGCGTACGGCGTCGCAAAACACCAAGCCATCGGTGCCGCTGTGGTGTATGGCCGAATCAGCGGTTTCGATGAGGAACTGATGCACCACGCAGCGGAT
Source organism: Pseudomonas sp. LAIL14HWK12:I7 (assembly GCF_000483465.1). NCBI lineage: Bacteria > Pseudomonadati > Pseudomonadota > Gammaproteobacteria > Pseudomonadales > Pseudomonadaceae > Pseudomonas > Pseudomonas sp. LAIL14HWK12:I7. The sequence continues at coordinate 26,600 of NZ_AXYZ01000015.1, read as the reverse complement.
GGTGGGCTCCGATAGATTCGATGCCGAGGTCCTGACCGCCAACCAGGCGCGATTGTGGAGATCGAGAATGACGCTGGAGTGTGCATCCGTCACGCCCTTGCAATGCCCTGCGGCAGCGCCTCACGCCCGATTTCAGATGCAACGATCATCGAGAAGGCACGCCGTAATCTTGAGGGAAACGTTGAAGACCCAGACAGGTTTTTAACTACTTTTTGAAGGGTATTCCGGAGGGCGACTACCCCCTGAGACCCAAGTCGCTAATTGGCTCTGCCTGCCGCCGCTGACCCAAAGCTCACCTGGTAAAAACCATGAGGTGTTCAACTGCTTCTGCCCGCGTTTCGGGCAGAAGCGTACAGAGCACTAAACATGGAGGTGATGAAAAAACCAGCGACCGTGATTTACCCCCAAAAACTATTCGAACGACACCGAGCGTTTTTGATAGCCGGAATGACCCATCAAGTAAACAGCGCCACCCCTGGCGCTGCACTCAGGATACTGTGATAGGCGCGCCCTCTGACCCTGGAGCGCCGGAACCCTTGATAATGTTATACAACCCATCGACTCTCAACTGCTCAGCAGTATTTGAAGGGAACAGCAAGGTAATGCTGACGTACATGACGAAGTTAATGCCCAAGGCCACCACACCAGAAGTCAGCCCCTCTAACAGCGGCACTGAGACTGGGTAGTACCACTGCAACATGCCAGCGACTATAAAGCCCGTAATCATTGAGCAGACTGCAGCAGGGGCTGTCCCGCGCTTCCAGAAGATACCCAGGAACACAGTAGGCGCAAGTTGAACGATACCCTGGTAGGAAATCATCGCCAGGATAATAAGGTGGCTCGACTCAGTGGTGGCAACTGCAAAGGCCGCCGCGAGAAGGGTCAGTAACGCTACCGCCACCTGGCCAACGCGCTTGTTTTCAACCCGGTGCTGCCTGATTACACCTACGATGTCGTTGGCAGTTTGCGCACCAAGTGCTTGAAGATTCGCGCCTACGTTGCCCATTGTCGCGGCAACCACACAGATGCCGGCCAACGTGACGACCAGCACGCCTCCAATTTTTGCAGCGATGAACCACACCGCATCCGGAGCCTCCTGAACACCTGGCAACGAAGACGCACAGAGGGCAAGCAAGGTAACGGAAGTACCGAAAATCAGCAGTATTGGCGCCGCCTGCATCGCGGAGCGCTGGATGGTATTTGTACTTCGTGAGGCAAAGAGCCGAACAAAAATGTCTGGCCAACACCAACCACCCAGTGCACCTGTTAAAATCAATGAAAACAAGTAGAGCGGCCCAAGATCGCTACCAGGCCCTGGGATGGTAAAAAGCCGAGTGCTGGACGCATCCAGGCCGTGACCATTTGTGACCAGCCAGACAAGAAGGCCCAGCGCAATCATCGTACCCACCAGGTAGGCAGCAATCCCCTGCACCATGTCACTGATGATGACACCTCGTGCCCCAAATCTGATTGTCCAAATTTGGCGAGCAGCAATCAGTCCGACACCGATGAATACTGCGGTCCCTGCCCCCACGGCACCGAATGACAAATGGGTGAATACCAAGGTCAAAGACTGCATCCCTAAAACAATCCAAGGGAATGAGGCAATGATACCGATTGTAGCAGCCACTACACGTACGGCCTTCGAGTTGTAGCGCAACCCCAGCAAATCGGCCTGTGTTCTCAAGTCAAATGCCTTACCCCACGTATGCACCGGCCTGGCGAGCAGAAACATCAAGACAACTGCCAATAGCGAATAGGGAACGTAGTAAAACCCCATGATCCCCGATGATGCCGAAAAACCCGCAAAAGAGATGAAAATCGTGCCTGGAAGCCAGGTATTCACAAAGGCCATCGTCGAATAGAAGCTCCCGAAAGAACGTCCCCCCGTCGCATAGTCACTAAAATTTCCCGCACCGGAAACTTTATGGCTGCGCTCTAGCGCATAGACAATTATCAAGAAAAACAGGAAAACCCCACCGTAGCCAATAAGCATTTGCATTTTATTGTGCCTCACGGTTTGAGCATGCCGATATCAACGGCAGGGACACGGCTACAAACAAGCTAGCCCCCAGAAAGTAGCCAAGCGCGTGCTCAGCCACCCCATCACCGAAATACCAGTGAAGCGGAGGTGCTAGAATAATCAAACCATCAATCAACACGATGACATTTAAAAGCGACTTTCGAGAAAATAACCGAGCGGTATCGAAGACGGATTGCAGCATGGCAGCACCATTTTTATTTGACTAGTTTACTCTGTCCGCAAAAACCAACGTGTAGAACTCAATCAGCCCCACAGACCTCAACAATATTGCGCAGCAAAAATCTTCTCACTCCAGCGATGTGCTCAAGCTGATAAGACTGAACCTCTTGACCAAAAAGACCTTTCATATCCTGGAGATTAGGATCCTCTAGCCCTGTCAGTCGCCCACTGAGCGTTTCAATCACTGCCAAACCCATATAGGGAACAGTATTTTGCTCATAACCACCCTCATGGCACATCACGAGCCTCCCTTGACACTCTGCCTCGGCAACATCCATGACACGGCGGGTCAACTCACGGAAGCTGTCACTGTGGAGAAGCATGCGCCCCAAAGGATCGTAAGCACCTGCATCGAAGCCGCACGACACAATGATAAGCTGAGGACGAAATGCAATCAGTGCCGGAACAATGATCGTATCCATGGCTTCCATATAGGCACCGTGACCTGATCCAGGAAGCATCGGAATATTGAAATTGTACCCGCTCCCTTTACCCTCCCCCCTTTCTTTGTATCCACCTAATTCACTCGGATAGTTACCCTGCTGGTGAATGGACAGGGTCAACACCTCTGGCGATTCCCAGAAAATCTCCTGCGCGCCATTACCATGGTGTACATCCCAATCAACGATAGCCACACGCTCAAGGCCAAACTTCGTAATCGCATGGCGTGCTGCAAGAGCCCCGTTAGCTAATAAACAGAAGCCCATCGCAGCGTCGGCGACAGCATGGTGACCAGGCGGACGCACCAGCGCGTATGCATTTTTGACATCCCCCCTCAACACGGCATCAACGGCCTCTACTACACCACCTGCAGACATTGCCGCAATTTCGTAGCTTCCTGAACCCAGAGGGGTATTTGCACTGAATGCCCCCCCTCCGGAATCACTGAGCCCTTTGAGTTGATCCAAATATGCCCGAGTATGAACCCTCTCCAATTCATCTCGCCCAAGTGCTCTTGGCCGAATAGGGAACAACGCGTCTGTTATTCCGCTTACGTCCAACAGATTTTTGAATCGCCGTTTGGTTTCAGTTTCCTCGAAAGGCGTACCCGGCTGGATTGTCAACCCTGGTTTATATATCCCCGCGTGGCGGCCTGTCGAATGCCACATGAACAATTCATGCCAAACGAACCCAGTGCCCATAACCTACCTCTTGAGTCAAATCTGTTATTAGAGATGTAATCGATCTGTCTCATTAGCTTATGGGTTGAAGGTGAGCCTGAAAATGCCGCTATAGGGGTAGACGGCGAGGAGTAGGAGAGTCAGGACAAAGTGCTTGAAAGGCTCAAAATCGGTGGTTATAGGCAGGGAGCAACAGTGATGGCAGCCACCTGCCTCAGGTTGGCACAAGGGTCGGAGAAAGGGCCACCCTGCTGCCTCGCACCGTTCAATTCAAGGTAAGCAACTCAGTGCCTCGTGCGGGTGAAGAGCGTGCAAGAAAAAGGCTGCACAATTGTAGCTCAGTATTAATCCCAAGCTTTGAGTAGATATTACGGCGATGCACCTTTACCGTCTGAACACTAATCCCCAAGTACCTGGCAAGGTCTTTAGTACACCGACCTGAAATCATGAGATCAACGATCTCACGCTCCCTGGCTGTCAGCGTAGCGCCAACCTCACCTATAGCCGTACCCTGCCGAACAACAGCCGACCGCCCTTTGTCCAGTGAGTGCTTATAGTAATTACCAAGAACACCCTTGATAATCGCATAGACATTTTCCAACATGTATATCTCTTCCCGGGACGCAACAGACCCCTTGCGCCCAATTGAGAGCACCAGGGACGCCCCATCCGTCAATGGAACAACGAAATCCACCTCATCACGCAAGGCCAACCCTCTATAATAGGAGCTGTAATAGTCGCTCCCTTTCAGAGCACAGGTCTCCGAGTTAATCTGCACAACCTTGGAGCCGCCTTGCATACCAAGATGCAACAACAACGGATCATACCTGTAGGCGTCGGCCAAATACCTTTCAAAATAGGCCTCGTGACGACTCTGTGGAATATCGTGAGAGATTATAATCGGCAGTTCCGAGCCAGTATCATAGAGCTTCAAGATGAATGCCTCATGGCACACAACCTCCTTAAGCCACTCCGATATTCTGGTTGGCAAGTCTTGATCTGAACTGTGGTCATAGAGATCTGCTACCTGTTCATGCCACGGCAAGATCTCAGGATTCGACAGAAGGTTGTTGAGCCTCATGATTGCTTCCGGCTTTCAATATAAACGATAAGCTGTCGAAAGCAAAAAACATGCCATCAACTGAATTTCAGCTTCCTTTCCTCAATTGACGGCAAGTCTTCAGCACAAACGTCAAATATGCACGTTACCGCGCTGCTGCTCGTGATGCCCACCTACCTTTGCCGAGTACAGATTCTGTGGACGTTCCCTTACTACACGCGTCCAGGAGGTAGGTAACAAGCGTGGCCCCACAGCGATACTGACAGATACGAAGGCGGTTTAAAATTTATAGGTCATGTAAAACTGCCAGGCCGAAAAGTTTTTGCCACCAAAAACCTCTTTAGCTGCCGCCTGAGGCTTTACAAAATTATACGACAACGTTAAATATGTGTTCACCACTGGCGTCCAGTCTGCGAACAACGCAGTTTCATCGGCAAAGTCCTTGCTGCCAACAGGGGTTCCGTAATAATTCCCTTCATCCAGATCGAAATCATAGAATACCGCCCCTACGCTTAACGTCGACTGCACAGGAACCGCAATTTTCCACATACTCACCACCTCGTTGCTGTTATTCAACAAGTAGTTCCCTGTGATATCGCCGATCACCCAAGCCCCCCGGTCCATGTATCCTTTAGCCAAAGGATCCCAGCTTTTGCGCTTTTTATCTAACGGGTCGCTGTCACCGGAGAACTTCGCGTATCGATACGTAAGCTGAGGCGTAAAAGGTAGTTGAGAAAAATTGTAGGCCGCTTGTAAATACCACGCATCACTATCAAACTCGATCCCCTCCCCCTTACCACGCTGGATCGCATACTCGCCGTCCAGTAGCAGATCCGGCAACCCAGGCACTTTTGCGGAAAGCAGCCTGAGATCGTAAACACTCATACCGTTTTTGGGCGCCACGGCCTGGGTATCGTTATCGACATTGCTTACATTGACGTATGTTGCCCCAGCCCGACCCAACGAGAAGTCGTAATCCACATTCAACCCCGTAAGCCTTTGGTGCCCCAGGTACTTATCTGCAGAAACGGTGAATAGCTGACCGGACAATCCATTATCGCCCGCATACTTCAATATAACGGTCTCTTCGAATGCTCGACGAGGATCTGCCCAATATGCGCCATCACTGAGCATACCCAAGTGGCCGTCAGCAATTATAAAGCCATTGCCAACGACATAACTTTGCCTGCCACCACTCAGGCTCCATTCCCGATAAGTCACACCTACGTACAGATCCTCCCAACTGGTCCTGCCATCTCCTGAGCGTGTATAACCACCGGCATCTCCGTCGCCACCGGTATAAGCTGAAATAACTGAGCCCACCGCATACACATCAAAATCATCATCGACTTTGTATTTAGCCTCAAGCTTCGGCTTCACGAACGCCTCAAACCAGTCAGCGCTGTCTCCGTGGTTCCGGCCGTCTCGAAAGTCTATTTGACCAGCGCCAAAGTTAACGCCTTTCGTAGACAGTGCCGCCCCTCCCACTTCCAGGCTAGCCTCTACACTCAGAGGACCGTCATTAAACTCAACATCGGCGCAAGCAAGCTGAGGAATCACAGCACCTGTGATTAAAACCGAAACAATCACCGAACAGCGTAAATCCGTCACCCTCAATTTATCAAGCTGATACATGGCGCCCTCTGCACTCATATTTTTATAGTATGTGGCACACCAAAAAGATAGCGTTGCAGCGCATCCAAAGCCTCAGCGCCTTAATAAGGTGTTACCGTTGCACAGGTCGCCATTCATCCTTGGGGACTGCGCCAGATCAGCATATCCAAGGCGGTGAAACGCAGACATACCCCGATGGGGGCATGATCACCAAGCCCACCAGGAGAGGTCTGAAAAACGTTGCAGCGTCGACTGAAAGCGTTGCAGTTGTCACTTAAGAGTAACTGGGGTCAGCGTAGCCCTGCGAGCCCCCACAACCAAACGCGCGCAACTATAAAAACTTGCACACGGGGCGGAAAGTTGCTGTTTTTCAACTCGGAGTAGACAAGAAGCCGGGATTGCCCCCAAGCGCAATTGCCATTGAGCGCAGTGCAATCCACAACGCCACGACCCCTTCGGTGTCGTCCAAGGATCGCCCAGTGATCTCCTCGATCCGACGCACTCGATAGATCAATGTTTGCTTGTGTACTTTCAGTATCTGCGCGGACTTTTGCCATGAGCGATCCTGCTCCAGGAATACCCGTAGGGTATGAACAAGCTGACTACCGTTCTGGCAATCGTAATCAACCAAACCGCCGATGACTCGACGATACATCCTGTTAGCTTGCGCCAGATCGCCAGGCAGCCAGAATGCTTCGTCCAAGGCATTGGCGTATTCGACGATCTGCCGGTCTGGCGTCGAATGGGCTAACGCCAGACGCGCCTCCCGCAACGCTTCCTGCGCTCTGAGCGCGGTGCCCAGCAAGGTACTTACGCCTAAGTTACACCCCAGTACCCCGAGAAGGGATTGGCACGCCTTTGGGTCGGCCAGCACGATCACCAGCTCATCACCCGCCTGGCGGGCTACCAGCATTGTGCCCTGCCGGCAAAGATCGCGCTGCCAGTTGATCGGTGCGGCATACTCCATCCGGGCCACAATCAAACAAGCAGAGCCTGGCGGGCACCCATGCTGCTCAAGCCGCTGTGAGGCTGCACGCTCTGTCAACCTCATGCTAAGCAGATCGTCAACAAGCTCCGAGCCTAAGCGCAGCATGCGTTCATGCTCGCTTTGGACGCGCTCCAACTCGATTGCCAGCACCGAGGCAATATGATGGAGAATGCCGTAATCCAGCAACTGACCACCTGTGGCAAGAATCGCGCACTCCGGCAATGCCGGCAGTGCCATGAAGTACGCTTCGCTCTCGCCGTCATGACAACGCGTAAGATCGTAAGTGAGACGCGGACGCGAGTGGAGTACCTGCTGCCATTGCCCAGGCAGGGGCTCCAGCCCCTCTTCCCACGGCTGTAAACTACGCGTGTCGAATAGATAAATCTCAGCTGCGACATCGTCGGCGAGCCTTCGCAGCAGCCCATTCAAACCCAGATGCCGAAGCCCGATCCTTGCGCTCTCATAGAGACGCACAACGGCACGTCGACGTTGATCTTCAGTTTGCTGCCGTGCATCCAAAATGGCTTTCGTGACCGCGGAGAATGGCACCGAGTAATGAGTGATCAGCACCGGAAAACCCAGCAGTGATGCTTGATCGCACAAACCAGACAGATCCGCCGGGGCCTGCATATTTTCACCGATCATCATGCCTGCCACCTTGGCCTCAGAGAGCCGAGCGACATAGGCTCTTTGCTGCTCGGGCTCAGGCGGTATGCCGATACCCGTGGTCATCAGCAGGTCACCCTCCCCCAGCCATTCGCTTGGATCAGGCAGTTCGCACACATGGGCCCACCGCAAGGTTCGCGGCGTGCCCTCCATGCCGGTCAGCAGCCGAGTGCGTAACGATACGTTGTCGATAATGTCCTGAACGCTGAACGACATGATGATGAACTGCCTGGCTGGAGATGGAGAAACGCCCTGCTGCGTGGATGGCTAGGTACCACCCACGCCGCCGGACCCTGCTTCCACCCTAGCAGCGGCGTATATTGGACGTCGAGCCAGAACAGTGCTCGACGCGTTCAATCAGGTCGCCAGACTCAGCGACGCAGATTGTTGCAGAGATCGACCTTTAGTTTCCGGTGCCCAGGCCAAGCAGACGAAGAATGCCAGCAATGTAACAGCAGCACCAATCATCAGTGTCGCTTGCAAGCCAATGGACTCAATGCCAATCGGCGTCAGATAGGTACCCGTCGCTGCACCGATGCGGCTGAAACCCACAGCCACACCCACCGCTGTGGCTCGAACGGACGTAGGGAATAGTTCATTGGGATAGATCCATTCCAAAATGCTCGGTCCGCCCGACACGAACGCATAGAATGCGAATGCGCCGATGATAAACCAGGCGGGCGCATCAGCCCAAAGTCCCAAAACGAACAGCGGAATAGCCATCAACGCGAACGGGACTAGCACCATCGGGCGACGGCCCCAGCTTTCCACGAGTTTGAGCGCAGGAATCACACCAATGGCGAACAGCGTAGCGATCAGCAATTCACCCAACGTGGACGCGTTCACGCCTTTGATACCGGCGGAAATCAGGATCATGCCACCAAAGGTATAGAGCACGTACTGAGGGGTAATCTGAGCAAAGTAGAGCACGCCACACATGATCGTGCGCTTGAGATAGCCACCTGAGGAGATCATTTTCAGGTCGGCCAGTATGGAGCGTGGGCGCCCGCCGTCGTTAAGCTGGTCGATATCGTGTTTAGTAATTTTTACTGAGGTGCCGTAGACCTGACGGATAACTTCTTCCGCTTCCTGTACACGCCCCTTACTTGCAAGCCAGCGAGGCGATTCTGGAATGCCACGACGCATGATCACCACGATCAGGCCAACCACAGCCCCACTGAACAGCATCCAACGCCAAAGCGAATGATCGCCACTGAACTTGACGACCAAGTAACCCACCACAAAAGCCGTCATCGCTCCAACCGACCAGGCCAGCCCGGACAGGCCGATCATGAACCCGCGACGCTTGGAGGGAGTGAACTCGGTAAGCAACGAGGTGGCAATCGGATAGTCAGCCCCCACCGCCAGGCCAATGATGAAGCGAAGTACGATGAGCTGCCAAGCGTCAGTCACGAAAGCGCTCAAGCCGCAGGCAATGATGAGCACCGTCAAGTCCAATGCATACATGGTCTCCCGACCGATCCGATCAGTAAGGGCACCGAACACGGTCGCGCCGAAGAAAATGCCCATCAACGACGCGGCACCAATGAGGCCAGTCTCGATTGGCGATGCCGGAATGTCGTTGGCGAAGCCGATGAGGGCAATGCCAATCAAACTGAGGATGTAACCGTCCAAGAATGGGCCACCGCAGCACGCAAGCAGCAACTTACGGTGAAACTTGGAGACGGGCGAATTTTCGATGATATCGAACACGCTCATATAGCGACCTTTCTTATTGAAGTTATGGAAGGTACGAGGGCCAGTCAGCCGACGATGAAGTAGTGCTTGGTTACGGTTTCCTCAATCTCCCAGACACCCATTGTGTTTGGTGCGAAGTAAACGGCGTCTCCCGCCTGGAAATGGATGGCCTCGCCTTCGTCAGGCGTGAAAACACCCTTGCCACTGATGAAATAGCTGTACTCGGCCTGCAGCACCTGACGCCGCCAGACACCCGGCGTACACGTCCAAATCCCCAACGAAAAGCGCGGGTCTTCAACCACCTCATCAAGGGCAAGACGGGTTTGGGAAATAACGTCGCCGAGTGGGTGGGCGACCGGTGTCGAGACGGAGAACACAGTATCTGCAGCAAGGCGTTTAACGATCGGGGTCATGTCGTTGGCTCCTGTATGGTCAGGCTTTGTCTTCAAGTCCGGCTGGGGCGAGCCCAGCCAGCATGCGGTCAATAGCGGACGGTCGGACGCCGCTCATTTCAGCGCGCTCCTTGCGGATCACGGCATTTCGAACGAGCGAGCCACCCAAGTAGCGCAATGGCTCTGGCGGAAAGGTCTTGCAGACGCGACCTACCAAAGGACAAGTACTCCACTTGTCCTCGCTACCGAGTACAAGGCTGGCAAGGATGCGACCGCCGAGACGGCTAGGGCCGACCCCGTTCCCGCTCCAGCCAATGCCGTAGTGAATGTTCTGGCTTCCGGCCAGGGTGCCGAATACCGGTAGGCTGTCGTAGGTACGATCAATCGGCCCCGACCAAGCGTTCGTGAGCTCGGTCGAAGATAAGTTGGGGTATGTGCGGCGGAAGTCTGCCTCAGTCAGCTCAATGCTCTTGTCATGCCGGCTGAAGGTGTCATCAATTCGCGAACCATAAGCCAAAGCACCCGTGCCTTTGCCGAACGCAATACGGCCATCGCGCGTGGTGCGGTAATAGTCCACCATCAACTGCGAGTCGGTTATGGACTCCTGGCCCGTCCAGCCCATCTGCTCCAGCTTCGACGGAATTGGCGCGGTGACAACGATAGAACTGTTCACCGGGACAACCAGCTTAGCCAACTCGGGAATAGAAGCCGCCCAGGCGTTACTTGCGAGCACCACGGCATTTGCATGGACGCGACCATTGGTGGACGTAAGACTGACCGTTCTGCCCGGTTCAATGCTCTGGACTGGAGTCTGTTCGAAGATACGAATCCCAGCCTCAATTGCGACGCGCCGCATTCCACGCACCAAAGCGCCAGGCTGGACGGTGGCGTTACTGCGCTCATAAACGCCAGCAAGGTGCACGTCGGAGCCTGTCATCCTGGCCACCGCGTCGGCCGTCAGGCGCTGGAATGGAGAGACACCCAGACGTTCACACACGTCAAGCGTACTGTTCCAACTATCAATGTGAGCTGGAGTGGTCGCCGTCCAGATCCAGCCTTTTCGAACATAGTGGGCGTCGATCTTATTCTGCTCGCAAAACTCGCCCAGCTCAGTAATGGCGTCTTCGGCTGCCTGGGCCAGAAACAGAGCTTGCTCCCTGGAGCAGAAGCTCAGCAGCGACCCAATCTTCGGCCACCAGGACATGACGAAACCGCCATTGCGACCGGATGCCCCGCCACCGCAGATGTCCTGCTCCAGTACCACGACATTGATGTCCGGGCCACGCTCCTTAAGAGTGAGCGCCGTCCACAGCCCTACAAAACCGCCACCGACGATCGCAACATCGGCATTGTGTTCGCCCTCTAAGGGCGACGTGGACTGAAGATTGTCCTGCAGACTTTGTAGCCAGTAGCTACGCGTCAGAGGGCGAGAAGAGGCCAGGCGCATGGGATGGGTTCCACTGTGTTGTTTTTCACAGTTTCGCCCTCCACCACGCCACGCCACTATTGCACGTTATTAAGAAGTTAACCCACGGCATTCATACTATCGGACGAAGGCCGTTTTGTAGTGGTCTACTAACCCCGGACACCCATTTAGGCGAGAATGCTCGCCACAGAGAGGTGTCCGATGACCAAGCAACGCCGTACCTTTACCCCTGAGTTCAAGCGCGAAGCTGCCTGCCTGGTGCTCGATCAAGGCTACAGCCATGCCGAAGCGGCCCGTTCGCTCGGCTTGGTCGAGTCGGCCCTACGCCGATGGGTTAATCAACTTCAGCAGGAGCGCGGCGGCGTTACGCCGGCCAGCAAAGCGTTGACGCCAGAGCAGCAAAAAATCCAAGAGTTGGAAGCCCGGATCACGCGCCTTGAACGCGAGAAATCGATACTAAAAAAGCTACCGCGCTCTTGATGTCGGAAGATCTCGAGCGTACGCGCTGATCCGCCAGCTCAGCGACCATGAGCCCGTTGATTGTTTGTGCGAAGTGTTCGAAGTCACTCGCTCAAGTTACTACGCACATCGTCACAGAAGGCGAACTCCGGACGCTGAACGACTACGGTTGCGCAGTCGAGTGAATGAGTTGTTCACGCGAGGTCGAAGTGCGCCCGGCAGCCGTACCATCATGGCAATGATGCAAGAAGAGGGTGAGCAAATCGGGCGGTTCAAGGTACGCAGCCTGATGCGTGAGCTGGCGTTGATCAGCAAGCAGCCAGGATCACATGCGTACAAAAAGGCCACAGTGGAGCGGCCAGATATACCGAATACCTTGAACCGAGCGTTTGATGTCGAAGCTCCAAATCAGGTCTGGTGTGGAGACATCACTTACGTCTGGGCACAGGGCAAATGGCACTATCTGGCAGTTGTCCTAGATCTCTATGCACGCAGAGTGGTTGGCTGGGCCTTATCAGAAAAGCCGGATGGAGACCTGGTGGTCAAAGCGCTGGACGTCGCCTACGAACAACGTGGAAAGCCTCAAGGACTCCTGTTCCACTCTGACCAGGGATCGCAATATGGCAGCCGTCAGTTCCGCCAGAGACTGTGGCGCTACCGCATGCGCCAGAGCATGAGCCGCCGAGGCAACTGTTGGGATAATGCACCGATGGAGCGAGTATTTCGCAGCTTGAAATCAGAGTGGATACCGACCACGGGCTACCTGACCGGGCAGCAAGCTCAACGAGACATTGGCCAATACCTGATGGGCCACTACAACTGGATCCGGCCGCATCAGTTCAACGATGGACTGGCTCCAGCGAAAGCTGAAGAAAAACTCCAAACCGTGTCGGGATGAGTTGACCACTACATTTCGACAATGCTACGCGGTTGGGTGTAAGTGCCCATATCCATGGAACTCCGACGCGACATACCCTTGCGCTTCTGCCTGCGCTCTCCCGTGTCAGCCATACCCAACAGTGCTCGTTTCATCAGCGTCAATGCGGGGCAGTGGGTAGCACCCCTCACTCACATTAACGTTACGCCTTCAACCCTCATCAAGAAAAGATGAGCCCTTTTCACGCAAGAGCTCAATCATGGCGACCGCAGCAGGCGGTAGATACCCTTCTGCTCTCACCAGAACCGCCACCGTGCGGTTCATAGTGGTTTCCGTTAACGGCACTTCTCGAAGCCTGGACATGCCTTGGCCGTATTCCAAGGTTTCACGGGCCAGAAAGCTCAACAGCCGGGTACGGGCGATTAGCCGAGGCAACAGAGAGATAGAGTTTGTTTCAATCTGAACGCTTGGCGCAGGTAACTGCCTTTCGATGAACGCGTTGTCAATCCAACGCCTGGCCGACACGGTTGAGCCAGGTAGCACCCACCCATATTGACAAAGCGCATGCTGATCATAAGGAGACAAAAAAATCGGATGGTCTACGCTGGCGACCACCACCGCCTCGTCCTGCAACACTGGATAACTCTGAAAATCCGCATCATTGGCGATCAACGGGCAAATGATCGCATCCAACCTTCCTCCCCTTAGCGACTCTTTCAGCACGTCATCCTGGCCGATCGAAAGCTTGAGCGTCAGCTTGGGCGCCCTGCTCAGGAGAGCCTCGGTCAGTTGCGGCAACAAATAGTCGGCCATGCTCGCTGCGCACCCTAGCCTGATATTACCGACCAGGCCACTGGCATAGTCCCGGACTTCTCGCTCCGTCTCCGCAATGCTGAGGCGCAGCTGTTTACCCCGGGCAAGCAGAAATTCACCCACGCCTGTCAACTTGATCCGTCTACCGTCCCGTTGGAAGAGCCGCGCGCCTAAAGACGCCTCCAAACGCTGAATGCTCTTGCTCAGCGCCGGCTGGCTCCGGTTCAGCTTTTCGGCAGCTCGGCCCAGATGCCCCAGCTCTGCAATCGTTTCGAAATAGGCAAGGTCACGAAAGTCCATGATTCATGAATTTCAGTTATAGGTTAATCGAAAGTAGAAAATAGACTTCATCATTCCGGAGGTCGATAATTTTTTGCCGCCCTTAGGTCTGCTCAAGCTGAGCTATCGCCAGGAGATCCACTTCTTTGCAAACCACAGCACCTAAGTCTTTGCTTGCTCGAAAGACCTTCCGATGGATTGCCCTTGTCGGCATCGCAGGGCTGGCGGGGCAAGCGCTCCATGCGATAGCCGTTCCCGCTGGGTTGTTTCTAGGGCCAATGCTGATCGCCATCGCATTCGGTGTATGTGGCGCAAATTTGAGCCTGCACCGGCATCTTTTCAAGTTTGGCCAAGGGTGTGTTGGCCTTCTCGTGGCTCACTCCGTAACCTGGTCTGTGCTCACATCGCTGGCTCAGTCATGGCACGTCATGCTTTTCGCGACACTGATCACTGTCGTACTCAGTGCAGTCGTCGGACTCGGCACTGTTCGCTTCGGCGGCATTCCAGGGAGCACCGCGGCATGGGGCACAGCACCTGGCGCAGCATCCGCCATGGTATCCATGGCCGAGGAATATGGTGCGGACTCTCGAGTCGTGGCCACCATGCAATACGTCAGGGTTGTATGTGTCGTTATGATTGGATCATTGGTCAGCCACTTGCTCGGTGCCAGCAGTTTCTCACCGGAGGTTGCTCAAGCTAGCGCCGCCCTTCATGACACTACTGCATCAAACATCATCCTTAGCCTCGCCGTTATTCTGTTCGGTGTCGCGGCAGGCTCCAAGATTCCTGCAGGCGCTCTGCTTATGCCCCTATTGATAGGTGGTACATTGCAGCTCAGTGGCCTGCTTGAAATTGCAATGCCAAACTGGCTGCTCGCAACCGCCTACGGAGCGATAGGTTGCTACATCGGACTTCGATTCGACCGAAACACCGTGCGTTACGTCATCAAGCATTTGCCCACGATGATCATAGGTACAGTGATTCTGATCCTACTGTGCGCGAGCTGTGCCTGGGCTCTCGCGCTTGCCACCGGCACTGAGTTTCTCTCAATGTATCTGGCGACCAGCCCAGGTGGGCTGGATGCCATGGCAATCATTGCAGTGGAGACGCACGCAGATGTCGGGATGGTCTTGGCTATGCAAACGTTGAGGCTTTTCGGCGTGATTCTGACCGGGGCCTATTTCGCCAAGCAGATCATTCGCCTCACACAAGCTTGATAGCCTGCCCCTTACGCATCCCTGCCCTGCCCCAAGGCTGCCAGTATCTCTCGGCCACTCCCCCCCAGCAGGCTGGTCGCTTGAGCTGCGCGCTTGAGCAATAGCAGGCGGGCCGCTTGCAACTGATCCTTGTTGAAACGCTCGGATGGGCCTGACAGCGTTAGAGCGCCTTTAAACTCATTGCCAACGCCGAATACAGGAGCCGAGATCGACGATGTATCTGGGTCACGCTCCCCAAATGACGTAGCCCAGAACTGCTCTCGCACCTCAGCCAAAGCGCGATCAGCTGGCGGGCCAAATGCCCGGAGGATTTTTCCGGAAGCCCCAGCATGTAGTGGGAATCGATCACCCTCATGGATGCTGAAGCGCACTGCGCGTTTGGGTTCGACCCGGAACAACACGACTCGGGTATCGTTTTCAATCACATAGAAAGAAGAGGTCTCCCCGCTTTCTTCAGTGAGAGCTTCCAACACTGGGTAGATCGTATCCCGTAGTCGGAACGAGGCCTGGTAAATCTGAGCCAAACGCAGAGGCTCGTGACCTACGCCGTACTGCCCATCCGCGAAACGCCTGATGAAACCCGCTCGCTCCAACGAACTCATCAAGCGAAGGATGGTGCTCTTGTACAAGCCTGTACGACGAGCAATTTCGGCCAATGGAAGACTGGTGCGATCAGGTTCGAATGCACTCAGGATGGCAAAAGCCCTATCGACTGCAGCCACTCCTCCGTCCGCATTACTCTTCGAATCGTTGACTACCACGGGGTCATTTTTTGGCGACATCAGACTTCTGCTCGGCGTCATCGTGAAAAAGCGGCCCCTTTGAAGGGGCCGTTGAGATGGGTATTACCTTACCTGTCAGTCAGGCTAGCAGCTAGTCCATTCGCCAGAACGCCGTTCTGATCAGCTTAGGCGTCACGCATGAACAATTTAAGAGACAGAGCCATAAGTGCGGCGAAGAAGAGGATGCACCCCATAACCATCAGACCTGCCGTGAACGACTGAGTGTAGTCCTTGAGGAAGCCCATCAGGTATGGCCCAACAAACCCACCGAATGCTCCGATGGAGTTAATGAGGGCAATGCCGCCAGCTGCCGCTTGGCCGCTGAGGAATTTAGCTGGCAAGGTGTAGAAAATGGTCTTCGCCGAGATGGTGCCCACCAACGCCAGTGTGATGCCGGCCAACGCTGGAATCAGTGCATTCATGTTCACCGCAAAGATCAATGCCAGACCAGCCAACAATAGCGCAGCGATCAAGTTGAGAATCCCTCGGCCAGTGCGGTCGACGTGCTTGGCCCAGAAAAGCAAACCAATGGTCGAGAAGAAGTAAGGAACTGCCGCGACCCACCCGATCAGGCTAATCTCGACACCCTGCGCCTTGAGCATTTGAGGCAGCCAGATTCCAATACCATAGGTGCCGATGGTGAAGCTGAAGGTGATGGAGCTCAGAATCCATACGCGAGGATCCTTGAGGGCTTGAGCAAAACCATGGCTTTTGTCTGACTTGGCTTTCTCTTTATCCAGCATTCCAGTCAGAGCATCCTTTTCCTCCTGAGAAAGCCACTTCGCTTCACTAGGACGATTCGCAAGCACCTTCAAGGTAATCAAGCCCAGCACACACGCTGGCAGGCCCTCAATGATGAACATCCACTGCCAACCTGCAAGTCCCAGGGTGCCATGCATTTGCAGCAGCCAGATCGACAACGGCCCACCTACAAGGAAGGAAATTGGCGTCGCAACGGTAAACCATGCCAGAACCCGAGTTCGATACTGCGCAGGGAACCAGAGCGTAAGGAAGAAAATCACGCCTGGGAAGAACCCAGCTTCAGCCACGCCTAGCAGGAAGCGAATAATGTAGAAGCTGTAAGGGCCAATAACGAATGCTGTTGCAGCTGCCGCCAGGCCCCAAGTGATCATGATCCGCGCCATCCAGAGGCGCGCACCATAGCGATACATGGCCAGGTTGCTTGGCACTTCACATAGGCAGTAGCCGACGAACATGATGCCAGCACCAAGGCCAAACTGGGCAGCCGTGAGTCCTAGTTGATCAGTCATCTGCAACGCGGCGTAGCCTACGCTGGTGCGATCCAGGTAATTGAAGAAATAGGCCAGAGCAAGCAACGGAATCAGGCGCCACGCTGCCTTCTTCATAGCTTGCTGTTGCAAAGGGGTAATGACATCAGACTGTGGCATGGACAATGAAGTATCCGGGGTCGTGACGTTAGCCATGACTGTATCCTCGGTTTTGTTGTTATGAATACCGTGGCTGGATGGGCCAACGGTGGATGCAGGCATCCGATACGTCCTGCATCAGTGGTTCTGCTGATTTCACTCGAAAGTCGTATCGAGCTCGACGCTTGAACAATCGCCGAGAGCGAGCCCCTCAGAGGGACTCGTCACAGTTACGATCAGGCGGATTTGACCGTACCACTGGCCTCTAGCTGGGCTATCTGGTCGTTACCGTAGCCCAGCTCAGCCAACAGCTCTTTCGAGTGACTGCCAAGTTCAGGGACATTCAGTCGTGTCCCAAAACGCTGGCCGTCCATCTCGAACGGAAGCATGGGCACCTTGACCTGCTCTCCACTTGGGAGAGTCAGTTCGGCCATGCCACCCGATTGATTGAGATGCGCGTCTTCGAACATGTCTTCAGGGCGCTGGATAGGAGAGAACGGCAGGCCGGCTTTTTCACAGAGATCCATAACCGTCTGCTTATCCATTCCGGACAAGCGCTCCCGCACCAACGGAATGATTCGGTCGCGAGCCTGAACACGCTGGTTGTTTCGACTCAGTTCAGCGTCCCCACCAAGCTCTGGGAAGTCGAACGCCTGGCAGAACGATACCCACTGAGAGTCACTGACGACGCCCATGAAAACTTGCTCACCTTCCTCGGCAGTCTCAAAGACGTCGTAGATCGCCCATGCCGAAATTCGACTTGGCATAGGCGCCGCCGCGTTGCCAGTCACAACCTTCTGCATCATGTGCTGCGCGACCAGGAAGGCCGAGTTTTCAAACAGACCGGTCTGCACGAATTGGCCACGCCCTGTCTCTTTACGTTGCAGCAAGGCAGCCAGAATCGACACAGTGCTGAACATGCCGCCCATCACGTCATTGACGGAGGCCCCGGCACGCAGAGGTCGGCCAACAGGCCCCGTCATGTAAGCCAGGCCGGTCATCATCTGGACAACCTCATCCAGCGCCGTGCGCTTTTCATAGGGGCCTGGCAAAAAGCCCTTCATCGAGCTGTAAATGATGTCCGGCTTGATTGCCTTTACTTGCTCGTAGCCCAGGCCCAGCTTCTCCATTGCGCCGGGCCGGAAGTTCTCAGTCACAACATCAGCCGTAGCAAGCAATTTTTTCACTGCTGCCATACCGTCTTCAGACTTGATGTCTACCGCAAAGCTCTTTTTGTTGCGGTTGTAGGTCATCCAGTAGCCAGCACCGGAGCCCATGAGGCGCCGAGTGTTATCTCCTTCCGGCACAGGCTCCACTTTGATGACTTCAGCACCAAGGTCAGCGAGAAGAAGACCAGAGGTCGGGCCCATCACCATATGAACGAACTCGACGACTCGGATGCCAGCCAGTGGCAGAGACTTTTCTTCGTGCTGGCTCATACGGCCTCCTTCGCATAGGTGAAATTCTTGCCAACGCCAGCATCAGGGATAAAGCCGTATACAGGCTCTCCAGGGAGCCCACGGCGAAGCACTTCGCGAGCAGCAACCAGGCGATCAATGTCGACACCGGTTTTCAGCCCCATGGACTCCAGCAGATACACCAGGTCTTCTGTGACGATGTTGCCCGACGCACCTGGCGCGTATGGGCAGCCGCCCAGGCCGCCTTGGGATCCATCGAACGTCTTAACGCCCGCCTCCAAAGCAGCCACCACGTTGGCCAAGCCTTGGCCACGGGTATTGTGGAAATGTGCACTGCCAGCGAGCGAGCCGAGTTCCTGGAACAGCCGAGTGAAGAGGCGACGCACCTGGGTTGGATTGGCGTAACCAACGGTGTCGGACAGGCCGACCTCATCGATACCCAACTCTGCCATCTTCAGGGCAATTGCAATCGTCTCGTCATCAGTCACAACACCTTGAAGCGTGCATCCAAAAGCAGTCGACAACCCCGCCTCGATCTGAACATGCGGGAAGCGCTCATTGCGCAGAGCAACGACCGCTTGAACTTCATCGAAGACTTGAGCATGTGTCTTGCGGATGTTCGAAATAGAGTGCTGTTCGCTGACGGAAATGGGCAGGGTAATTTTGTGAATGCCGACGTTGAAAGCGGCTTCAGCACCTTTGAGATTCGGCACCAACGCAGTGACAAAAAGCTCTGGCAGGGTCAAGGCGTGCGCAACTACTTGAGCGGCATCAGCCATCTGGGGCAGCAGCTTCGGAGATACGAATGAGCCGACCTCGATTTCCCTCAATCCAGCGCCTGCCAAGGCTGAAATCCATTCCAGTTTCAGCTCGGTAGGCATGGTGCCCTTGACGCTTTGCAAGCCATCTCTAGGCCCGACTTCGCTTACCAGGATGTCGATTTCTGTCGCTTCTTTCACGGAGGTTCTCCTGTGGCGGTGGAGAGCCTGTCCGAACATTCATGCAGTGCAGCAACGAGGCGGAGCGCTGTTTTTATGATTGTTCTGTCAGGCAGAATTACGTTCTGTTTTAGTATCTACCCACAATTTCGTACCTGTCAATGAGAGCGACGATGAACGGTGGGGAAGCGACTGGGCCTGATGCAAGAGAACGGAGTCGCCCGTCTTAGCAGACTTGACAGGATGAGAATTAGCTTAGAAAGTGTTCTACCAAGAGCACCAATGTTCCGTCAGATAGAACATTACTCGAAAAAACAAGATCCTGCTGGCGACATACACTGACAGTACGAACTCAAACACCTGCCGTTTGAGCGTTTTCGTTGGTGCGCCTGTTTTCACATGGAGATTTGCCATGAGCCTGTATGCCCCACCAGAAGAACGGCCAACAGAGGTCTTCAGCAGATTGCCAAAAGAGTTTTGGCGAGACGGCGATTCCGACTGGGTCAGAGCCAACAAACCAGGCCAGCAAGTTCCTAGCTTCCTGGAAGGGCCGTCCTTCGATCAGGCGGGCAACCTCTATGTCACGGACATTCCGTATGGCCGGATTTTCCGCGTCTCTCCAGAGGGCGACTGGGAGCTGGTGGTCGAGTATGACGGCTGGCCTAACGGCTTGAAGATTCATCGGGATGGTCGGATTTTCATTGCGGATTACAAGAACGGAATCCTCGTTCTCGACCCAATCAGCAAGCGAATCGAACCCTTTCTGACGCATCGTCGGAGTGAGAGCTTCAAGGGTGTAAATGACCTTTTCTTTGACCAACAAGGGCACCTCTACTTCACCGACCAAGGTCAGACAGGCATGCACGACCCAACGGGTCGTGTTTTCCGCTACGACCTGGCGCAGCAACGCCTGGATTGCTTGCTGGATAACGGCCCTAGCCCCAATGGTCTGGTGATGGACCTCCAGGAGAAAGCCCTTCTGGTAGCCATGACGCGCGGCAATGCAGTCTGGCGGCTCCCACTCCAACCCGACGGCACCACTTCCAAGGTCGGCATTTTCACAGCCATGGCCGGTGGCGTGAGCGGAGCCGACGGTATGGCCCTGGACGATTCAGGCAACCTTTACGTTTGCGATGCAGGCAATGGGTGTGTTTGGGCATTCGATGCCCATGCCGTGCCGCTATATCGTTTCAAATCATGCACCGAGGGTCGCACCCTGACCAACCTCGCCTTTGGTGGTGAAGATAATCGCGGCCTTTACATTACAGATTCATCGACAGGACACATTCTGAGGGCTGATCCGGGCCACTCTGGAAAGTACATGTTCTCTCACCAGCCAGCCTAGCGACCTTGCGCCAGCCCTGTGCATACGGCGCACGGGGTTCGTTCGGCTCGAAAAAAGCTGACCAATTTCACTACTCATACAAAACAGATAATAAGAGGGATACATGCTCACTCTCCTGAGCTACACAATGATTACGTGCTTCATGTACCTTGTCATGAGCAAGCGCCTGTCGCCACTGGTTGCACTGATTCTGGTGCCGGTTGCATTCGCAAGCCTGGGCGGATTTGCGACCCAGCTGGGGCCAATGATGTTCGATGGGGTGAAGATGCTGGCCCCAACGGGGATCATGCTGACCTTCGCGATCCTCTACTTCTGCATGATGACCGATGCGGGCCTCTTCAACCCACTGATCAAGCTGATCCTTAAATGCGTGAAAGGCGACCCCCTGAAAATCGTCATAGGAACCGCCATTCTTGGATTCTGTGTAGGATTGGATGGTGATGGGGCAACGACGTACATCATCACGACTGCGGCGCTTCTACCACTGTATCGACGCACAGGCATAAGCCTGCAAGTGCTGGCCACCGTGTTGCTACTGACTATCGGGGTGATGAACATTCTGCCGTGGGCCGGGCCGTTCTCGCGTGCCGCTAGCGCCATGCATGTCGACATCACAGAATTGTTCATGACAATGCTGCCCTTGATGATTGCAGGCGCTGCCTGGGTAATTTTTGTAGCGTTCTATTTGGGCAGCCGCGAGCGCCGTCGCCTAGGTATTGCTCAACTTGACCATGACGAGATCATGAGCCACTACACCGACTTCAAGCTGACGGATTGGCGCTTTCTGTTCAACGCGGTGCTCACCGTCACGCTGATTACTCTGATGATGATCAACGTATTGCCGCTTCCAATTCTGTTCATGCTCGCTTTCGGCCTGGGCATCCTGGTTAATTTCCCGGGCGTCAAAGACCAGAAGGAATTGATCGGCAAATACGCCGATAGCGTCATGGCAGTGACGCTGCTGATTTTCGCCGCAGGCATATTCGTGGGGATCATGTCCAGCACCGGCATGATCAAAGCTATCTCGGACAGCCTGATCCACATCATTCCAGAGTCTGCTGGCCATTTCATGTCCGTCATCACTGCATTCATCAGCATGCCGTTCACCTACGTGCTGACCAACGATGCCTTCTACTTCGGGATCCTCCCCATCCTGGCCGAGACTGCGAGCCACTACGGCATCGGAGCCAAAGAGATGGCAATCGCAGGCCTCATTGGTCAGCCCGTCCATCTACTCAGTCCGCTTGTTGCCTCCACCTACCTGCTTTGCGGGTTGCTTGATATCGACTACGGCGACAACCAGCGTGCATCCATCGGCTGGAGTATCGGCACATGCGTGGTGATGTTTGTCGCGGCAGTTGCGCTTGGAACCATTGACATCTTCAACTGAGGATCTTCCTCAACCTCGCAATGCTCAGGTGGCGCTGCCGCCTGCGCTTGAAGCATTCAGCTTTTTCAACGAAGCATGATTGCGACTCGGGCCTTTCAAAAGAGGGTCAGGGGATATCACGGTCATTTGACCATTTCTGGTGAGCTACTCGGAGCCACGAACGCCGAGCGTAAGTGAACCTTGGTGACGGGGGGAAACCCCCGGCTACCTATGCATTTTGGAGAGTGAAGTGCAGTGGCTTTTGAATCGATCACATGGTCTGCGCTGGTGCAAATTATCGCTATCGACATTCTCCTCGGTGGCGACAACGCGGTCATCATTGCTTTGGCGTGTCGGAATCTACCGCTAGAGTTGCGCAAAAAAGCCATTCGCGCCGGTATGGAGGTGTCAGTTTGGTCGCCGCCATCAAGACCATCATCCTTGCTGACGCGGTGATGTCGCTGGATAACGTACTAGCTCTAGCAGGAGCAGCTGGTGGCGATCTAATGCACGTGTCCTTGGGCGTTCTAATAAGCATCCCCATCATCGTTTGGGGTAGCCGGCTGGTTCTTGCCCTGATGGATAAATCTCCTCAAGTCATCATCTTGGGCGCAGGGCTACTCGGCTGGATCTCAGGCGGAATGCTGGTAAGTGACATCTGGCTCGAGCCAAGAATCCCTTTCCCAGCAGACGTCACTCACTACGTCGCGAGCGCTGTAGGAGCGATGCTGGTGGTGGCTATCGGCATCTTGCTAAAAAAACAGAAACCCGCATCAAACGATACCCGCACCGCCCAGTAGTAATACCGCGTAACTCCAACCAAAAAAATAAAGTGGCTATTTCTGCGCGCTCATCTCCTGTGCGCGCAGACAACGCCTGGAGTAATCATGAAGGCACATAACGCAATCCCGGTCTGCACCTTGCTAGGTATTGGCAATCTTGCCACTCCCGCACTAGCGGAGGGTTTCATAGTGGATTCCAAGGTCTCTCTGCAAACGAAGAATTTCTATTTAAATCGAGACTTTCGAGATGGAGCAGGCCAGAACAAGCGCGATGAATGGGCCCAAGGTTTCATTCTCGATGCCAAGTCAGGCTTCACGCCTGGCCCTGTGGGCTTCGGTATTGACGCCATTGGGATGCTCGGCCTGAAGCTGGACTCCAGCCCCGACCGGACAGGCACCGGGCTTCTGCCAGTGCATGATGATGGCAGAGCTCCAGACGAATACTCCAAGCTTGGATTAACAGCGAAAGCACGGTTCTCAGAAAGCCTGCTTGAGGTAGGGACGCTGATCCCGGACATGCCTACCGTTAAAGCCAATAACGGACGCATCTTTCCGCAGACTTTTAGAGGTGGATTACTGAGCATTGGAGAAATCGAGTCCCTTGATGTCGTGGCGGGCCGTCTCACGAAAGTCACTGACCGCGACCAGACTGCTGCTCAAGACCTGGTACTGAACAACAAGAACCGCCGCTTTCAGGCCGGCATTTCTGCTGATCATTTCGACGTGGCAGGTCTTGATTACACCTTCTCCAAAGACCTTGTCGGCTCGTATCATTACGGTTCACTTGAGGATGTGTACACCCAGCACTTCTTCGGGCTGGTTGGATCTGTCCCCTTGCCCGCAGGCCAGTTGAAGGCAGACCTTCGACTTGCCATAAGTAGAGACAGCGGCAGCTCAGCAGCAGGGAAAATCGACAACAGATCAGCCAACGGCATGGTCACGTACAGTCTCCACGGCCACGGCTTTGGCGTCGGCTATCAGCAGATGTCAGGAAACACCGCCTTCCCTTACATCGACGGCACCGACCCCTACCTGATTAACTTCGTCCAGATCAATGACTTCGCCGGCGCCAAAGAGAAGTCTTGGCAGCTTCGGTACGACTTCAATTTCGCCGCAGTGGGAGTGCCAGGCCTAACCACCATGTCCCGTTACGTCAAAGGCAGTGATGTCGAGCTGGCCGGGAGCACCACGGGCAATGAATGGGAGCGAAATACCGAGCTGCAGTATGTCTTCCAGAGTGGCGCGCTAAAGAACCTGGGGATCCGCTGGAGGAATGCGAGCTATCGCGCTGACTTCGCCCGAGGTACTGATGAAAACCGCTTCATCGTCAGTTACAGCATCCCGTTGCTGTAGCAGTAAGGTTCCGGGCGATGACATATCACTTGCAGTAAACAGCCCAGAGCTCGTCCATATTTGTGGAGAAGCTCTGGCTTATCTTCCGCGTCGCATGCCCAAGACGGATCGACCGACACCCGCCCATCCATGCAAAACACGACAGTCCTAGCGATGGACATCCTCTAGCTCCACGGCCTTAAGGGCATCAATGACTGCTTTGACAGCCGGAAGTTTTGAAGCACCTTTCGGCACCGCTACAGAGATTCTTCGGAGTAGGATCGGCTTCACCGGTAGGCACACGAAATCAGGATCCCTGCGAACCGGGCCCAAAATCAAATTCGGTAGCACTGTAATGAGCGAGCTTGATCTTACGAGCTCAATCGTTGCAGCGGTATTCCGGCAGTTACTGGAAACGCGCGGTTCGAAACCTGCCGCTCGAAAAGCTCTCAATAGGAAGGACACGTAGGTTACAGCCGAGAGATTCAGAGCCCAGCGTTCGTTGGCCAGGTCGTTCAGATGGATGGATTTCAGTTCAGCCAAGCGGTTGCTTGAGGACATAACCAACATGAAATGGTCAGTGCATAGCGGTTCGAACTCGAGCTTGGACTCATGGGTTTCAATGCTCGTCATGTCGTCCACTACCGCCAGATCGACCTGATTAGCCGCTGCAGCTTTAAGCCCTTCTGTTGGCTCCATCTCAACCAACGAGACCGTGAGCTTGGGATGGGATTGCTCCAGAGCCCGGATCGCAAATGGCAAAATTCCAACGGCTACAGAACCAAAGGCGGCGACTCGAACCTCCCCTGTTACCTCCTGTTTACTCTGTGCGATCTCAGCTTCGATGTCATTGACCAGCTTGAAAAGCTCCACAGACCGGGATGCCAGCCGCTTCCCGACAGGCGTAAGTTCCACGCTTCGTCCGGAACGCTCGAAAAGAACGACATCAAGCTCTTGCTCTAGCAAAGCCAGCTGCTGCGAGATAGCGGGACGCGTCAGATGTACTGCTTCGGCTACTGCCGAGATCGTACCCAGTACTGAGAGCTCAGACAGCAATCGCAACCGGCTCAGGTTGAGCATAGTCCCTTACTCCTCTCCTCGATGATCACAGATCATATCGTAGAGCACTGCAGGTACGTTCAACTTAGCAGCATGGAACCCATATCTTCAGGCACGACCTCTTGTAGCGCATCGACAACAGCTGCAACGGAAGGCCTACGACTAGCCCCTTTAGGAACCACGGTAAAGATCCGACGCAACAGCACTGGGCGAATCGGCACCAAGGTGAAATCCGGGTCATTCATGATCTGCTTAAGCGACAATTGCGGAAGCACCGTGATGACCGAACTGGCCCTGACCAGCTCAAGCGTGGCCGCGCTATTTCTGCAGTTGCTCATCACGGTCGGCTCAAAGCCTGCCGCATGGAAAGCCCGCATTAGGAAGGAGTGGTAACTGATCGCGGCCAGGTTCAGCGCCCAGCGCTCATCTGATAGATCACTCAATTGAAGATTCTTACGATCAGCCAGGCGATGCCGGGAAGACATTACGACAGTGAAGTAGTCAGGGCACAGCGGTAGAAAATCCAGTTTTTCTGCGAAAGGCTCTGCATCGACCATATCATCAACGATCGCAACATCCACCTGGTTTGCAGCGGCGGCCTTCAAGCCTTCAGCCGGCTCAAGTTCAATCAGCGAGACGGCCAATTGCGGATGGTTTTGCTCAATAAATTGGACGCACTTGGGCACCAGGCCAACTCCGGCAGAACCAAAGGAAGCGAGTCGGATGACACCTGAAATCTCTTGGCGACCTTGGGCGATTTCGGCCTCGATATCGTTCACAAGACGAAAGAGCTCAGACGACCGCGCCACCAATCGCCGCCCTGCTGGCGTCAGCTCTACATTACGACCTGACCGCTCCACCAATGCCACGTCCAGCTCGCGCTCCAGCAATCCTAACTGCTGCGAGACTGCTGGGCGGGTGAGGTGCACTGCCTCTGCCACGGCGGATACTGTTCCTAGCACCGACAATTCCGAGAGCAGTTTCAACCTACCTAGTGTGGTGTTTCAGAAGTACCGCTGAAAATCTGAGCTAGGCTCTGTAGAAGCTCACTATCCAAGGGCATCGACATGGGTCGACCAGCAACCGTCATTATCCTTTCCGAAACTGAAAAGTCAGAGCTGCTACGCCGCATCAAGCTCCGTAAAGGCGCTCAGGACGCTCGATTGCGCGCGGAGATAATCCTCGCCTGTGCCGCAGGCGAGTCAGGAAATGACATCGCTCAGCGCTTGGGTACCAGTAAGGATGTGGTGTCACGATGGCGACAGCGTTTCTCTAAGTTGGGGCTGTTGGGGTTGAACGATGAACCGCGCTCTG
>NZ_AXYZ01000014.1:15760-179512 GCF_000483465.1 Pseudomonas sp. LAIL14HWK12:I7 | reverse complement strand
GTTGAGCTAACCAATACTAATTGCCCGTGAGGCTTGACCATATAACACCCAAGCAATTTGCTAGCGCGAATTGCGGTGGTGAAGACGAAACAACCGAAAGTTCGTAACCACAAAATCGCATATCCGAATTCGCTGGGCTGTCCATCTGGACATTCTGGCTACAGAATTTCTTGACGACCATAGAGCATTGGAACCACCTGATCCCATCCCGAACTCAGTAGTGAAACGATGCATCGCCGATGGTAGTGTGGGGTTTCCCCATGTGAGAGTAGGTCATCGTCAAGATTCATTTCGCAAAACCCCTATCTGCGCGAGCAGGTAGGGGTTTTGTCTTTCTGCTGTTTATAACCGCAGATCCGCTGTCTCCAGGCAAAGATGTTTTGTCCGTCCTGTACCTCTTCAAACGCGCTCAAGGGTGCGACAATTAATCCTGTTCGCGCACGTGACTTTGCCCTGCCTAACCTGCGTCAAGACTTAGGTTCGGGGCACCCTCGCGCCCGAATAGAGCGATGCCAGCGTGCCGTGCTGCGCATTTATGGACTTTCACCGTCCTATCACTTGAGGTAGAGAGCAAGATGGCTAAGGCCGCCGATGTCGTTGTGCAATGCCTGGAAAATGAAGGTGTCGAGTATGTGTTCGGCATCCCTGGTGAGGAAAACCTCGACCTGCTGGAATCCCTGCGCAAGTCGAAGATCAAACTGGTCCTGACCCGCCACGAACAATCTGCGGGCTTCATGGCCGCCACCTATGGCCGCCTGACCGGCAAGACCGGCGTCAGCCTGTCGACCCTCGGCCCTGGCGCGACCAACCTGGTCACCGCCAGTGCATACGCCTACCTCGGCGGTATGCCGATGATGATGATCACCGGCCAAAAGCCGATCAAGAAGTCCAAACAGGGCCGCTTCCAGATCATCGATGTGTGCGGCATGATGGCCCCCATCACCAAGTACACCCATCAGTTCGCCTCGGCCGACAACATTCCTTCGCGCATGCGTGAAGCGTTCCGTCTGGCTGAAGAAGAAAAACCAGGCGCCGTGCACCTGGAACTGCCGGAAGACATCGCTGCCGAGCAGACCGATGCCATGCCGATCCCGCGCAGCCTGCACCGCCGCCCGCTGGCCGAGCACGTGGCCATCGAAGCCGCCATCGAAAAACTGCGCACCGCTCGCAGCCCGATCCTGGTGATCGGTGCCGGCGCCAACCGCAAGATGACCGCCAAGGTCCTCAAGCAGCTGATCGACAAGACCGGCATTCCGTTTGTTACCACCCAGTTGGGCAAGGGTGTGGTCGACGAGCGCAGCCCGCGCTTCCTGGGCAACGCCGCGCTGTCGTCCGGTGACTTCGTCCACCGCGCAATCGAAGCGGCCGACCTGATCATCAACATCGGCCACGATGTGATCGAGAAGCCGCCGTTCTTCATGGTCCGTGGCGGCACCGAAGTCATCCACATCAGCTTCCGCTCCGCCGAAGTCGATGCCGTGTACTTCCCGCAGGTCGAAGTGATCGGCGACATCGCCAACGCCGTCTGGCAAATCGCTGAAGGCCTGGGCGACACTTCGCACTGGGACTTCACCCGCCTCATGGCCATCCGTGAAGCCAACGAAGCGCAAATCGCCGAAGGCGCCGACGACGACCGCTTCCCGGTCTACCCGCAGCGCCTGGTCGCTGACATCCGTCGCGTGCTGCCGTCTGAAGGTATCGTTGCCCTCGACAACGGCATCTACAAGATCTGGTTCGCCCGTAACTACAAGGCCCACAAGCCGAACACCGTGCTGCTCGACAACGCCCTGGCGACCATGGGCGCCGGCCTGCCGTCGGCGATGGCAGCGCACCTGGTGTACCCGGACCGCCCGGTAATCTCGGTATGTGGCGACGGCGGCTTCATGATGAACAGCCAAGAGCTGGAAACCGCAGTTCGTCTGGGCATGCACGTCACCGTGGTGATCTTGCGTGATGACGGCTACGGTATGATCCGCTGGAAGCAGGCCAACATGGGCTTCACCGATTTTGGCCTGGACTACGGCAACCCGGACTTCGTCAAATACGCCGAAGCCTACGGTGCCAATGGCCACCGCGTGGAAAGCGCCGAAGGCTTGCTGCCGCTGCTCGAGCATTGCATCAACACCCCTGGCGTACACGTGATCGACTGCCCGGTCGACTACAGCGAGAACGACCGCATCCTCAACAGCGAGCTGCGTGAGCGCGCGCTGGCGGTATAAGGCTTAACGGCCTATTCGCGGGGCAAGCCCGCTCCCACAAGTACTGCACAGTTCCTGAGGACTGTGCTTACCTTGGGAGTAGGCACGCCCCCGCGAATGCTTTGCGCCAGACACCAAGTGGTATTAAATAAACACCGCGCCTGTAACTCTACGATTCTCCATTCTCAGGTTCCCCAACCCTTGGCGAACACGAGAACATGACGATCGGATCGACTCACAACCACCCCGCACACTTGGCCGTTGAGCCGTCATCCCCAGCCCAGCCATGGGCTGCACGCTACCCCAATCCACCCGATCTCTGTTTTGATTACCGCCGGTTGCTCGAGCAAGCGGGAGGTATAGCCCGTGCTACTCAGCCGCATCACCGAATATGCATTATCGGTGCTGGTGTAACGGGGTTGACCGCCGCACGGGAGCTGTTGCGTTGCGGTTTTACCCATATCACCCTGATTGAGCAATCGAAGCGTGTGGGCGGGCGTCATTTGACTGTGGTGAACACGCTTGGGGATCACAAGCACCCCACCACCCCATTCGAAATGGGGGCTATGCGTATGCCGTTGTTCAATAGGACAGGAGAGCCACCCAAGGACGGTCGCTCGCTTATGGCCTATTACGCCAGTTTGTTCGAGCTGCGCCTGACTGACTTTCCCAATCCCGGTACGCCCTGGGTGAATGCCACCGGTATTTATCTGCGAGAGGGTCAGCTGGATGGGAAGGGGGATCCAACGCTGCTGATTTGGCTTAACCCGGAGGGAGACACACCACCTCCCACCCTCACGCTGCAGAATGTCTACAACAAATGGCGGCGCTTTGCGGAGCATTTCGCCGAGCGGGTCGCTGCTCATTATGGGACGGGGGGTTGGGAGGCGATGTGGTCGGCAATCGTCGAACGTTATCACCGCTTGTCTTTCCGGGACCTGGTGCAGTTGCCTGCCCTTGACGCCTGGAGCGCTGAAAACCCCGGAGACTTCGGCGGGTTGGGGATGAACAGCGATGAGTCGGCAATTTTCTATGCAATCGGCATTGGAGATGGCAGCTGGGGCGCATTCTATGACGTCTGCTGCTTGTACCCGCTGCGGACTGCGATCTTTGGCTTCAGCAGCCATTTGCAGTTGGTGCATGGGCGTGTTGATGAGGGCGGCATACCCTACGTCGCACCGTATTTGGGAGCGGGCCAGTTACCCGATAGCAAAGGGCTCATGTTTCAGGCGCCTGCCTATTTGGGCCTTGCGGCGATGGATGATTGTCTGCTGTTCATGGACGTTGGGATGCAAGGCACATCGCTCTATGATCACTTCATTCAACGAGACGACGGTCTGCTGACCGACAGTTCAGTCTGTGCATTGCACAAGCGGTCTGATGGGCGTGTCCGGGTGGAGTATCGCTGGCAGCACAGTGACCCGGCACATAGCCAGGTTTTGCACGAGGATTTCGACAGCGTAATCCTCACCACGCCTTCATGGCTGATTGAAACCCAGATACAGATCAATGGCTTCAATCGAGAGATTCTGCCGCAACGGATCATCGATGCCTGGAAGCATGCCCACTGGGAAACCAGTTGCAAGGTCTATGCACCACTCAAAAAAAGCTTTCTCGACCGCAAAGTGGCCATCCCTCAAATCCTCGTCACTGACAGCTTCGTGCACGATGTTTATGCCTACCGCTACAACGACAGCTACTCCGATGACTGCATTCTGCTCAGTTATACCTGGGAAGATGACGCCACTAAATTGGGGGCGATATCAGATCAGGCGTTGGGCAACAAATGCATCCAGGAACTCGACCGGATTCTGATGCGCTGTACCAATATGGGGGAAGCCATATCGCCTTACATCGATACTCGAAACATCCGCATACAGCGCTGGATGACAGATAGAAATGCTCTCGGCTGCGCAAAGCTGTACAGGGCAGGTACCTATTACGACGCAGTCAGCCTGATGAAATACAACCGCGACCTCAGCGCTGCCTCCGGACTCTATCTGGCGGGAGAGTCCTTCTCTGTTGACGCGGGTTGGACCGAGCCGTGCCTGCGCACTGCAATCGATACCGTGATCAACCTCTGCAATCGCACGAAAGCCACGTTCAATGGTGGCTTCACCTTGGATCATTACCCGCATTATCAAGTGCGGTAATCAGGGCGTCGGCAATCAATATGTAGGACCCTTCCCTCAAAAATTCTTCCTTTTCCTTACGATCTTGTGGGAGCGTCCTGACTGTCGCTCCCAGGCCCAACCCCGCTTTACTGGCGCCCTTCCACAACAAACATAAAAGGAAGCCGCCATGTCTGAACACTGCACCCCTGTCAGCCCCGTGCGCATTGCAGTCATCCAGTATGACCCTCAAGTGGGGGTCGAGCACGGTGATAGCAATGTGAGCAGGGGCCTGGCATTGGCCCGGCGCGCCGTGCGCGAAGGTGCCAACCTGATTGTCCTGCCAGAGCTTGCCAACTCCGGTTATACGTTCCACTCGCGGGCAGAAGCCTATGCCCATGCGCAGGCCCTGCACGACGGGCGCAGCGTCCAAGCCTGGGCGGACTTTGCGCGGGATCATCACATCTATCTGGCGGCGGGGTTCGCCGAACGGGATGGGATGAAGCTGTATGACAGCGCCGTACTTTTCGGCCCGGAAGGAATGCTTGGGCACTACCGCAAAGCGCACTTATGGAACCAGGAGAAGCTGTGGTTCACGCCCGGTAACCTCGGGTTCCCGGTGTTCGAAACCCCCATTGGGCGTATCGGCCTGCTGATCTGCTGGGATATCTGGTTCCCCGAAGTCCCCCGGCTGATGGCTGCACAAGGCGCCGACATCCTCTGCAGCCTCAACAACTGGGTGTGGACGCCGCCGCCGCTGTTCGATGAGGCCGGGCGCTGCATGGCTTCTTACCTGACCATGACCGCAGCGCACGTCAACAACGTCTATATCGCCGCTGCTAACCGAATTGGCAGCGAGCGTGGCGGTCGTTTTCTGGGCTGTTCGCTGATTGCCGGCACCAACGGCTGGCCGATCGGAGAAGTGGCAAGCGCGGAAGAGGAAAGCATCCTCTATGCCGATGTGGACCTCAGTGCGGCTCGGTCTGCGCCGATCTGGAACAGCCTCAATGATCTGCCGCGAGATCGGCGTACCGATCTTTATGACCACACCCTCGGTTATCGCCTGCATGCCCCGATGCCGCGCTGAGGAGGCAGAACATGAACGAGATAAGCATCCCGAACAGGCAAAGGCCACCGCTGGTGATATTGGCCTGCCTGACCGTATTGCTGATGGTTAGCCTGGTTTTCGGCCAATGGCCGGACTACGCACAGCTCACCGCCACACTTGATCAACCCTTGAGCCGTTTGCGCTGGATAGTCGGCGACATCAGCGAAGTCGCTTTCTACAAGCACGAGTTGCCGGCTTTGGGCCTGCTGCTGGGGGCCTGTCTGGCGCATTGGGCCGGTCTTCGTGGCTACCGCTGGCAAGGCTTTGCCATTTGTTATGGCACTGGGCTGTGGCCGTGGGTGTTCACCAGCTCGCTGCTCGGCCTGTTGCTCAGCCACGTCTTGTGGGGGTGGACGCTGGCTGGGGGAGGGTGGCAACCGACCTTCGTCGCTTTCGTGTCGCTGCCGGCTGCCATGGTATTGCTGTTTGGCGGAGGCTGGCAGGTGACGATTACCGGGGCGCTACTCGGTGCGCTGCTGGTAACGCCTGCCAGCCTGCTCCTGGTCAATTACCTGTGCATTCCTTTGCAGCTGCCGGTGGTCATCGGCAACGTTGGCGGCATGGCCGTGGCGAGCGTAGTGGCTTTCCTGCTGTGCAAGCGTTTCCCGTCATGGGTGCACCAAGGCAAAAGGCCCGCGGGGTTGCAGCCCGTCACTCGTCAACCTGATTACGGTGTGGTCTGGACCTTTCGACGTGTGTTGGCTGACTTCAGTGAAGCGCCATTTTTCGGCAATGAGCTTGCCAGCCTCGGGTTGTTGCTGGGCCTGCTGTTGGCCTATGTGATTGCGCCTGCTGCACCGGCCTACGGTTCGCAACTGGTCGTGCAGATGGTGGCAGGCCAGGCGCTGGCGTCAATGGTGGGGGTGCTGGTGTGGCGTCGTCAATGGCAGGCGCGTGGCTGGTATCCCACTTACATTCCCATTGTATCGATCGTTCCGGCTGCCGTGCTGATTCACGGTGGTGACTGGCAGGTTGTGGTAGCCAGCGCGGTGCTGGGTGCGCTGGTAGCGCCGCCATTGGCGGTGGCCATCAGTGGCCGGTTGCCAAGCTATATGCATGGCTACATCGGCAATGTCTTGTCCATGGCCTTCAGTACATTGGCGATCGTGCCGCTGGTGGGGCTGATAGGAGGTGCGGCATGACTGAGTCTTCACAGTTGCCTCGGCTGTCGATCGCCAGCCTGGGCGGCACCGTCAGCATGCAGGTCGATACGGTTGAAGGGGGGGTAACGCCAACGCTCGATTGTGAGAAGCAACTGTCCTTGCTGCCAGCGCTCAGGCAAATGGCGCACCTCGAAGTGGCGACGCTGGGCATGCTGCCCAGCGCCTCGCTCGGGTTTGTGACGCTGCTTGAAGTACTGGCGTGGGCGCGTGGTCAGATAGCGCGCGGTGCGCAGGCCGTGATGCTCACCCAAGGGACCGATACGCTAGAGGAGACGGCTTACTTCTTCGACCTGCTCTGGCCATTCGATGCCCCCTTGGTGCTGACCGGTGCCATGCGTTCGGCCAGCCAACCGGGCTGTGACGGGCCGGCCAATCTACTGGCGGCCGCGCAAGTGGCGTTAGCCCAGGCCAGTCAGGGGCGTGGCGTGCTGGTTGTGATCAACGACCAGATCCACAGCGCCGCGAAGGTTCGCAAGGTCGCCAGCCTGGCGATGTCCGCTTTTGAGTCACCAGGCAGTGGCCCCGTGGGCGAAGTGGTCGAAGGTGTTGCGCGCTATCACCTCCAGCCTTCACCACGGGAGGTACTGCCACTGCCGCATCGTCTCGATCATCGCGTTGCCCTGTTGGAGGCCTGCCTGGATGCGGACACTGCCTTGTTACAGGCCTTGCCAGCGCTGGGTTACGAGGGGCTGGTGATTGCGGGGTTTGGTGCCGGGCACGTCTCGGGCGCCTGGTCCGAGATGCTGGGCCAGCTCACGCCTGGCTTGCCAGTGATCGTGGCTACCCGCACAGGCAGGGGGCCTACGGCACTAGCGACCTATGGGTTTGTCGGCGGCGAGATCGACCTGCAGAAAAAAGGGCTGCACATGGCTGGGCAACTTTGCCCGCGCAAGTGCCGAGTCCTGCTCTGGCTGCTGATCGGGTCAGGCAGGCAGGCCCTGCTGCCCACGTGGTTGCCACGCTAGCGAAACTGCCCGCAGCCTCGTCGCTGCGGGCAGCCTTCTGGTGCGTGCTGTGCTAGGGTGCTTGCACTTTTGCTTTTCAGGACAACCCCCATGCTCCCCGCGCTCAGCGAAAAAGAACTCGACCGCCTCGAAGACCTGCTGATCACCTACGGCAACGATTATTCGGTACTCAACCTGGCCGAGCTCAATGGTTTTTTTACCGCCCTGGCCAGTTCCCCCATCACCGTCCACCCCGAACAATGGTTGCCAGCCGTTGCGGGTGGCAAAGTGCCGAAATTCAAGAAGCCCGCGCATGAAGAGGCGTACACGGCGTTGATGTTGCGTTACGCCAGCCAAGTGGCGGACGAACTGGGTGACAACATCGATCAGTTCGAACCGCTGTTCGAGGAAAATGAAACCGACGATGGCGCTGTGATCATCATGGAAGAGTGGTGCTTCGGCTATATGCGCGGTACCCAGGTCGCCAGCTGGGACGCGTTGCCGCCTGAGCAGGATCAACTGCTCAAGGCCATTTCCCTGCATGGGCTGGAGGACAACTTCGAGTTGCTCGATCAAATGCGTGAAGAGGACATTCAAGCCTGTGTGCCTCAGGTGATCGAGGCGGCACGCCAGTTGTTCAAGTTCCATAATCAGCGGCATTGAGCCGAAGATGCAGCCTGTGCACTGCACTGTAAAAGCGGCCTAGCGCCGCTTCTACAAGCATTATTCCGCCACGCGAAATTATGGTTTCCCCCCAGCACTGATTCTGCTGCCAGTCGAATCGGTCCAACATGGCCTCCACCAGCCCATTCCGGCGCTGACCAGGAGCCAAGCCCATGTCGACCAAGATCAAACTCTACAACTTCCCCAAGTCTGGCCACGCACACCGTATCGAGCTGATGCTCTCGTTGCTGAACCTGCCGACCGAGCTGGTTTTCGTCGACCTGGCCAAAGGTGAGCACAAGCAGCCTGCGTTCCTTGCCCTCAACCCGTTCGGGCAGGTGCCGGTCATCGACGACAACGGCACGGTCATCGCCGATTCCAACGCCATCCTGGTGTACCTGGCCAAGAAATACGACAACGGCACCTGGTTGCCCGAGGAGCCCGAAGCCGCAGCGCGCGTGCAGCGCTGGCTGTCGGTCGCCGCAGGCCCTTTGGCTTTTGGCCCGGCTGCCGCTCGCCTGGTGACCGTGTTCGGCGCCGCGTTCAACACCGATGAAGTCATCGGCCGTGCCCATACCCTACTCAAGGTGATCGACGCCGAACTGGCCAAGGCCCCCTTCTTGACAGGCAGTGAGCCCACCATCGCTGACGTTGCCAACTACTCCTACATCGCCCATGCACCAGAGGGCAATGTCTCGCTGGAGCCGTACGCCAACGTGCGCAGTTGGCTGGCACGGGTCGAGGCGCTGCCAGGTTTCGTGCCGATGCCGCGTACTGCCACGGGCCTGCAAGCCGGCGATTGAGCTCAACCCCCTTCGAGGAATGCCACCATGCATCAGCTCCCAGGCCATCGCGCGTCACCTTGGCACAGCGGTGAGAAGATCCTGCAGGAAAAGGTCGGTGTGTCGGAGCGCATGGAGGTGTTCGGGCAGAAGGTTATTCGCGACTTCATGCCAGACCAGCATCGCGCGTTCTATCAGCAGTTGCCGTTCATGGTGGCGGGCAGTGTGGATGCCCACGGCAGGCCGTGGGCGACCTTCCTCGAAGGCCCGCAAGGCTTCGTCAGCTCGCCCGACCCACGCCAGTTGCTGATCAACGTGGACCTGAAAGCGGATGACCCCGCCACACCAGGGCTGGCGAGCGGGCAGGCAATCGGGCTGCTGGGCATCGAGTTGCATACGCGCAGGCGCAACCGAATCAACGGCCTGATCGGCCAGGCACGTAACGGGCAACTGGAAGTGACGGTAGAGCAGTCGTTCGGCAACTGCCCTCAGTACATCCAGCTGCGCGAGTACACGCGTAGCGATGAGCTGGCAAAAGGGCGCGTCGATGCCACTGCACTGGATGCCCGCGCGGTTGCCATGATCGAAGCGGCCGATACCTTTTTTGTTGCAAGCTACGTCGCGCAAGACGATGGCCCGCGTTCGGTCGATGTGTCCCACCGCGGCGGTCGGCCTGGGTTCGTCAAGGTCGAGGGCAACCGCCTGACCATTCCCGATTACGCCGGCAATTTGCATTTCAACACGCTGGGCAACCTGTTGGTGAACCCGGTGGCAGGGCTGCTGTTCATCGACTTCGCCACCGGCAATGTACTGCAGCTTTGCGGGCATGCCGAAGTGGTACTGGAGAGCCCTGCCATCAATGCGTTCGAGGGCGCCGAGCGGCTGTGGACGCTGGACGTCGAGCACGTGGTATGGCGCCCGGCAGCCGTGTCGCTGCGCTGGGCCTTTAAAGAATACGCACCGACCAGCTTGATGACCGGCACCTGGGCCGAGGCCGGCGAACGCCTGCAACAGCGTGAACGTCAGCGTCAATGGCAGGCGTGGCGGGTGGTGCGCCTAGAGCAGGAGAGCCGTGATATTCGCTCGTTCTACCTGGCGGCAGATGCACCCGTGCAGTTTGCGCCAGGGCAGCATATTCCTGTGCGTATCGCGCTGGGCAGCGATGCCCCGCTGATTCGTACCTACAGCGTTTCCAGCGCCCCGTCGGACGGTTACCTGCGCATCAGCGTCAAGGCCCAGGGCCCGGTATCGCGCTATCTGCATGAGCGCATTGCCGTGGGGGACCTGCTCGATGTGCGCCTGCCCATGGGCAGTTTTACCCTGGATGAGCAAAGCGCACGGCCGATTGTACTGATTGGCGCGGGCGTGGGTATCACGCCATTGATCGCCATGCTACGAGCA
Source organism: Pseudomonas sp. LAIL14HWK12:I7 (assembly GCF_000483465.1). Lineage (NCBI taxonomy): Bacteria > Pseudomonadati > Pseudomonadota > Gammaproteobacteria > Pseudomonadales > Pseudomonadaceae > Pseudomonas > Pseudomonas sp. LAIL14HWK12:I7. The sequence continues at coordinate 169,142 of NZ_AXYZ01000014.1, read as the reverse complement.
CAATTGGCCCGGCGTCAGGCGCGGCCTATTCACCTGTTTCACGGTGCGCGAAGCCTGGCGGACTTGCCCTTCCAGCAAGAACTGGCGGCGCTGCGCCAGCAAGCGAGCGAATGGTTGCGTGTGCACCGTTGCCTGAGCCAGCCTGAGGCCGAGGCGGTCAGGGGGCGCGACTACGAGCATGCTGGCCGGCTGGGCATTGAGCAGGTGAAAGCCCAGCTGGCGCTGGATGACTACGATTTCTATGTGTGTGGCCCAGCGAGTTTTACCCAGGACCTGTACGAAGGGCTGCGTGCCGTGCATGTACCCGACGCACGCATCCATGCCGAAGCCTTTGGGCCATCGACGCTCAGGCGGCACACCGACGACGACCAGCCGGTGCTGCAGCAGCCCCCGGCTGCCAGCGAAGCGGTGCCGGTGTACTTCGCCAGCTCGGCCAAGGAGGCGCGCTGGGCACCGGGTAGCGGCACTTTGCTGGAGCTTGCCGAGGCGCGTGGGTTGTCGCCGGATTTCAGCTGTCGGGGTGGTTCATGCGGCACCTGCAAGACCAAGGTGGTGAGTGGGCAGGTGCATTACCCGAACCTGCCTGCCGAGATGCCGGAAAGCGGTACGGCGCTGATCTGCTGTGCCGTGCCGGCTAAAGTGGAGGAGGGCGCGCAGGCCTTGGTGCTGGAACTGTAGTGCTGACCGTTGTGGCCTGCGCACAGGGCAGCGAAAAAACCGCAGATAATCGATAATCCACACCCCCCGACATTCCAGGAGCCGGCATGGATCAGATTCACCTGATGAAGGTGTTCGTAGCAGTCGGCGAGCTGGAAAGCTTCGCCGCTGCCGCCCGCCGGCTGGACATCTCGCCCGCCGCAGTGACCCGTGCCGTCAGTGCCCTGGAAGACCAGTTGGGGGTCAAACTGCTGCTGCGCACCACCCGCAGCGTGCGCCTGACCGAAGCGGGTGGCCGCTACCTGGAAGACACCCGGCATATTCTCGCCAGCATCCACGAGGCCAATGAAGCCGCGGCCGGTATCAACGCCACGCCCAAGGGGGACTTGGCCGTTACCGCGCCGATCCTGTTCGGCAAGAAGTTCGTCATGCCGTGCATCGTTCGTTACCTGCAGCAATACCCCGAGGTCGACGTGTCTGCGTACTTCCTCGACCGGGTGGTGAACATGGTCGAGGAGGGCATGGACGTGGCTGTGCGCATCGGCCCGCTGCCAGACTCCGGCCTGAAGGCGCTGCGGGTGGGCAGGGTGCGGCGCATGCTCTGCGCCTCGCCGGACTACCTGGCGCGCCACGGCGTGCCGCAACACCCATCGGACTTGCCAGGCCATGCGGTGATCGGCACCACCAACTTGTCGCCCCGGGCCGGTTGGCGCTTCGGCGTGACGGATGAGCCGACCCTGGTCCGCATGAAGCCGCGACTGACGGTGACCAGCAATGATGGGGCGATTGCTGCAGCCAGTGGCGGGCTGGGGATCGCACGGTTGCTGTCATACCAAGTGGCAGACGAGATAGCGAACGGGCAGTTGCAGGTCATTCTGGCCGAGTACGAAGAAGCCCCCTGGCCGATCCATGTGCTGCACCGGGAGAGCAAGTACGGGTCCGCCAAAGTCAGGACCTTCATCGACATGCTAGCCCATGCGCTTCGAGCCCAAGGGCTGGATTGAGGTCGTACAACCCCCTGCAATAGCACCCCTGAAGATACACATCCGTTAACAATTTACGTTGTACGACGACCTACGACATGGCAATCTTGCGCCTGAAACAAATTGTCTCAATTAACGCTGCCAGCGTTGAGGCACTCACCCGCACCTCTAAAAATAAGATTCAGGTGACCCATGAAGATCAAAGGCATCCGTTGGTGGATGGTCAGCCTCGTCACGGCTGGGCTCGTCGTCAACTACCTCGCCCGCAATACCCTCTCGGTGGCTGCCCCCACCTTGATGACCGACCTCTCCATCACGACCGAGCAATACGCCAAGATCGTCGCCGCCTGGCAGGTGTGCTACGCCCTTATGCAGCCGATCGCCGGCTGGTTTATCGACTTCATCGGGACCAAGCTCGGTTTTGCCGTGTTCGCCATGGCCTGGTCGGTGGCGTGTGCTGGCGCAGCTTTGGCCACGGGCTGGCAAAGCATGGCCTTCATGCGCGGGCTGCTGGGCATGACCGAAGCGGCCGGCTTGCCTGCCGGGGTCAAGGCCACCACCGAATGGTTCCCGGCCAAAGAGCGGTCGGTGGCGATCGGCTGGTTCAACATCGGCTCTTCGCTGGGTGCGTTGCTGGCGCCGCCTCTGGTGGTGTGGGCCATCCTGCACAGCGGCTGGCAACTGGCCTTTGTGATGGTCGGGGTGTCCGGCATCGTCTGGACGGTTTTGTGGATGCTGTTCTACAAACACCCTCGCGATCAGAAGCGTTTGAGCAGCGAAGAGCGTGACTACATCCTGTCTGGCCAGGAAGCGCACTTCAAGGAAGAGAAGCGCGAGAAGGGCGCCTGGAAACGCATCTTCAAGACTCGAAACTTCTACGCCATCGCCTCCGCGCGCATCCTCTCGGAGCCGGCCTGGCAAACCTTCAATGCCTGGATCCCGCTGTACCTGATGACCGAGCGGCACATGAACATCAAGGAAGTGGCGATGTTCGCCTGGCTGCCGTTTCTGGCGGCCGACATCGGCTGTGTGCTCGGTGGTTACCTGAGCCCGCTGTTCCACCGTCACTTGAAGGTGTCGTTGTTCACCTCGCGCAAGATGGTGCTGGTGTTCGGTGCCAGCTGCATGATCGGCCCAGCGTGCATTGGCTTGGTTGAAAGCCCATATACCGCGATTTTGCTGCTGTGCATGGGTGGCTTTGCGCACCAGACGCTGTCGGGGGCGCTGTATTCGATTACGTCGGACTCGTTCAGCAAGGACCAGGTGGCCACCGCGACAGGTATGGGCGGGATGTGCGGGTACTTGGGCGCGGCGGTTTTTACCCTGGTGTTCGGCATCCTGGTGACGCAGATCGGCTACAGCCCGCTGTTCGTGGTGCTGGCAGCGTTCGATATCGTTGCGGCGGTGCTGGTGTGGAAGGTTGCGCGTGAGGTACGGGGTGAGCCGGTCGCGCGGCAGGGCGTGGCCACCGGCGAAGTGCTGGTTTAAAGCTTGAGATCGCGGGGCTGCTCTGCAGCCCATCGCCGGCAAGCCAGCTCCCACCCGAACTGTGTAGCCTCCAAGTTAAGCGCCGCACCTGTGGGAGCTGGCTTGCCAGCGATGGGGCGCAAAGCGACCCCTATACAGGCAACCCCCTACAGCGCCCGATACTGCATCTTGAACCCCAAGCTCATCGCCTCACCCTGCTGCAACAACCGCAACCCTGGCCGCCCAGGCAGGTGATGCGCGTTGATCGGGTGGCTGACCGGCTCGAAGCAGAAAAACGCCTTGCCCGGTGGGCAGAACAACAGAAAGTGCTCACACCCACTGGCCGTGCATTCCAGGGCATAGCCTGCGCTGGGCTGTGCGATCACGCAGCTGCCAGGCCAACCACCGAACGCATGATCGACCACCCTGGTCGGCAACCCGCCCGGGGTGTCGAAGCACCAGTCATCAGGCAGCTCAGCCGGGTACGACGGCAGCCGCCCCTCTTCTGCCAGCCACACATGCTGCGCCATAGCGCTTAGCTGGGTGTCCGGATAGCGCGGGAAATAAGGATGCAGCCCCAGCCCATACCAGGTGGCCGTTTCATCCAGGTGGGTCACATGCAAGTCGAGGTTCAGGCACCCGTCGAGCAGGTGCACATCCAGCGTCGCCCGGTAGGCAAAGGGCAACTGGCTGTCGAGCGTTAGCCGGGCACGGCGTTCACTGTGGTGGTCCACCTGCCAGGCCTGCTGCCAGGCGGTGCCATGAATCGGGTAGGGGTCGTGTGCGGTGTTGGGCGCCAGCGCCAGCCAACCCTCGGGGCGCTCGAAACCCCCTTGGGCAATCCGGTTGGACCAAGGTGCCAGTGGGTAGCACGCCAGTTGCCGCGGCGTGCCGCTGGCCAGCGCGTCTTGGTCAGAGTGGCGCAGCAGCGCCTGCCCGGTCGCTTTCACTTCCCAGTTGATCAGGCTGGCGCCCAGGTCCGGCGCCAGGCTCAGGCGGGTCAGGTGGTCTTGCAGGTGCAGTTCGGTGACAGCCATCAGCGGCTCCTTTCAGAATGTTTGCTCAGCTCGCCCGGCGATAGGTCAGCAGCACGATGCCGCACACCACCACGGCACCGCCGATCAGTTGCCAGGTACTCAGGCGCTGATCCAGCAACGCCCAGCCCAGCAGCAAAGTGGCGATCGGTTCGATGTTCATCACCGGCGCGTTCTGCGCCATGTTCAGCCGGGGCACACAGACAAACAGCAGGGTGAAGGCCACGCCATACAGCACCACCAGACTGGCCAAGGCCGCCCAGCCGCTGCTGCTGGCAGGCAGCGACAGCCCGGAAGGCATCACGCCGCTTGCGCCTGCCACCAGCATGCTGGAGAACACGATCAGCAAGGTCAGCAGGCTGCGTACCGGGCCGCGCACGGCGGCCAGCTTGTGATCGGTGATCCACAGCGCGCAGGCGAAGGCGCACGCGGCGCAGAAGGCCAGGCTGACGCCCAGGGCCCAGTGCGGGTTGGCGTCGGCGCTGTCGGCCAGCCGTGCCGGTACATCCAGCGCCAGCACCAGGCCGCACAGAATCAGGCCCATGAACAGCACGGTGCGGCCAGTCGGGCGTGCACCGCCCAACGCCCACGTGAGCAGCGCCAGCAGCATCGGGAAGGTATTGCCCACCAGCAGCGCGAGTGCCACCGGGATGCGCGCCACCGCCGAATACAGGCACAGGCTCTGCGTGGCGATCAGCAGGCCAAGCAGCAATTGCCAGCGCCGTGTGCCGGTCGGCAGGCCCACTGCCTGGCGTTGCCACAGCAGCAGGCAGGCCAGGACCAGAAAGGTGATGCCGGAGCGGCAGAGAATCGCCAGCAGCACGCCGGTGCCGTCATCGAAGGCGATGCGTGCGGCAACGTGGTTGGCAGCGAACGAGCAGGCCAGCAGCGCCAGTAGCGCCAGCGCCAGCTTGCGAGGAAAGAGGGGAGTGGCAGAGGAGGGAACAGCCATGTGCAGGATCCATTTGCAAAAGAGGATGGGGCCGCAAGCGGCCCCATTTGGCTTTACAGCACCACGCTGGGCAGCCAGAGCGAGATGGCAGGGATGTAGGTCACGGCCATCAATACCAGGAACAACGCCAGGTAGAAGGGCAGCAGCGCCTTCACCGTCGACTCGATGCTCACCTTGCCGACGGCCGAACCGACGAACAGCACCGCGCCCACCGGCGGTGTGATCAGGCCGATACCCAGGTTCACCAACATGATCATGCCGAAGTGCACCGGGTCTACACCGATGCCCGTGATCACCGGCAGCAGGATCGGGGTCAGGATCAGGATCAGCGGCGCCATGTCCATCACCGTGCCCAACAGCAGCAGCATGAAGTTGATACACATGAGGATCACGTAGCGGTTATCCGACAGGGTCAGGAACGCCGTGGTGATCTTCGACGGGATCTGCATCAGCGTCATCACGTAGCCGAAGCTTGCGGCAAAGCCGATCAGGATCATCACGATCGAGATGGTGCGTACCGTGCGGTGCATCAACTTGGGCAGGTCACGCCACTTGTAGTCGCGGTAGATGAACATGGTCACGAAGAACGACCAGACCACGGCCACGGCGGCCGACTCGGTCGCGGTGAATACGCCCGACAGGATACCGCCGAGGATGATGACCATCGCCATCAGCCCCCACAGTGCCTCGCCAGCGATTTTCAGCGCCTGGCGCAGCGGGATCACTTCGCCTTTGGGGTAGTTGCGCTTTTTCGCGAAGATCAGGCACAGGCCCATCATCACCGCGCTCAGCAACAGCCCAGGCATCACCCCAGCCATGAACAGCGAAGCGATCGACACCGTGCCCCCCGCAGCCAGCGAGTACAGCACCGAGTTGTGGCTGGGCGGGGTCAGCAGCGCCTGCACCGAGCCACTGACGGTCACGGCGGTGGAGAATTCACGCGGGTAGCCTTTGCGCTCCATCTCTGGGATCAGCACCGAGCCCACCGACGCGGTGTCGGCCACCGACGAGCCGGAAATCGCGCCAAAGAACGTCGAGGCCATGATGTTGACCAGCGACAACCCGCCCCGCACGAAGCCCACCAGTACCCCGGCGAACGCCACCAGCCGCCTGGACATGCCGCCCTCGGCCATGATCGCGCCAGCCAGTACGAAAAACGGAATCGCCAGCAACGAAAACTTGTTAACCCCACTGGCCACCTGAATCATCATCGCCTGCAGCGGGATGTCGATCCACCAGGCGCCGATCAGTGCAGACAGGCCCAGGGCGTAAGCCACCGGCATGCCGATCAGGATCAGCGCGATGAAACTGCCCAACAGAATGAACGCATCCATTTACGCAGCTCCTTCGCTTTCTTCAGCCAGGTCGAAACGCACCACCTTGCGGTTGCTTTGGTCGCCCAGCAGGAGTTTTTCCACGACAAAGATCAGCGTCAGCACGCCCCCCACCGGGATCGGTGCGTAAGTCATGCCCACGCGTATGCCTGGCAGAGAGGCCAGCGACTGGTTCCAGGTGGTGATGCACAGCTTGGTGCCGTAATAGGTCATGAACACGCACACCACGATCATCAGCAGTTGCACCAGCAGTGAAACCAGCTGGCGCTGCAGGGCGGGCAGGCGGTCGGTGATCATCGCCACCGCCATGTGCGCGCCCGCCCGGTAGCTGGCGGCGGCGCCGACGAAAGTGAACACAACCATCAGCAAGATCGCGACCGGCTCAGGCCAGCTGGAACCGGTGCCCAGCACGTAGCGGGCGAAGATGCCCCACGGAATGATCAGCGTCATGGTCAGGATCGACAGGCCCGCAATCCAGATGCAGCCGCGGTACAGCGTGTCGTTCACGCTCAGGAAAAGCGATTTCATAGGCATCACCAAAGCGACAGGGCGGCGGCCGCCGCACTGTCGAGGTCGTCTTGGAAGGGGCCGGTATTACTGGACGGCGTCGATACGCTTCATCAGGTCGGCGTACGGTGCGCCGTACTTCTCGCGGACCGATGCGGTGGCGTCAAAGAACGGCTTCTTGTCGACGGTGATGAACTCGACACCGGCCGCCTTCAGCTTCTCTTCGCTGGCTGCGGACTTGGCGTCCCACAGTGCACGCTCTTCCATCTGCGCTTCACGCGCGACCTTCTTCACCAGTGCCTGTTGGTCTGCGGTGAGCTTGTTCCAGGTGGTCTTGGACATCACCACCGGCTCCGGCAGGATCAGGTGGCCAGTGAGGGTGTAGTACTTGGCGCTCTGGAAGTGGTTGTGCTCGAGCAGCGTCGGCGGGTTGTTCTCGGCGCCGTCGATCACGCCGGTCTGCAGGGCGCTGAAGATTTCGCCAGTGTCCATGGCAATGCCGTTGCCGCCCATGGCGTTCATCATGTCAATGAACAGTGGGTTGCCCTGCACGCGGATCTTCATGCCCTTGAGGTCTTCAAGGCTGCGCACCGGTTTTTTCGTGTAGATGCTGCGCGAGCCGCCATCCATCCAGGCCAGGGCCACCAGGTTGAATTCGGAGTTGGTGATTTTGTCGAGGATCTCCTGGCCGATGTCGCCGTCGATGATCTTGCGCATGTGTTCATGGTCACGGAACACGAACGGCATGTTGAACACGTTCACGTCCGGCACCACCGGGCCGACGATCCCCAGGCTGACGCGGGTCATCTGCACGGCACCAATCTGTGCCTGCTCGATCACTTCCTTCTCGGAGCCGAGCACCCCACCGGCGAACATCTTGAAGGTGATCTCGCCATTGCTGGCGGCTTCGAGCTTTTTGCCCATGTTCTGTTCGGCGACCACGGTCGGGTAGCCGGCCGGGTGAATCTCGGCGAACTTGATGTCCAGCGCGGAGGCCGGCATCGACAGGCTGAAGGCGAAGGGGAGTACGGCAAGGAGCAGCTTGCGTTTGAAGGTCATGGTGAAACTCCGTGGTTTTTATTATCCGGTTTCGTGTGTGCAAGTGTGTGGCAGAGCGGGTGTTCAGCCCCGGTAGGCAGGCTCCTCCAGGCCTTTGACGCCGAGCTCGAAGGCAAATACCCCACCGGCCAGCGGCTGGTCGGAGAGGTCAATGCCCGCAGGGCGGATCGACGTGACGAACAGGGTGTCCAGGTTGGCGCCACCAAAGGCGCACATGGCCGGTTTTTTCACCGGCACATTGAGCGAGCGGTCCAGACGGCCATCGGGGGTGAAGCGGTGGATCTGGCCGGCGTCGTTGCCGCAGATCCAGTAGCAGCCGTCCTGGTCGATGGCGGCGCCGTCGGGGCGGCCAGGGTAGGCATGCATGTCGACGAACAACCGCTTGTTGTGGGGCGTACCGCTGTCGATGTCGTAGTCGAACACCCAGATTTTCTGCACGTTGGGGTGCGAGTCCGACAGGTACATGCGCGTGCCGTCGGGGCTGAAGGCCAGGCCATTGGGCACGATCATGCCGTCCTGCTGCAGGTGCAGGTGCCCTTCGCCGTCATGCCGGTACAGCGCCCCGACATGGGCGCCCTGCGGCATGTCCATCAACATGGTGCCGGCCCAGAAGCGGCCCTGGCGGTCGCAGCGCCCATCGTTGAAGCGCATGCCGCCCTGGGCATGTTCGACGGTGCTGAGCAGGCGGCTGTCGAGGCTGCCGTCGGCCTTGGGTTCGAGGTGGAAGATGCCGCTTTCCATCCCCGCGACCCACCCGTGTTCGGTGCGGGCGATGCAGGCGAGCATTTCGTCACCTTGCCACGCCTGCTGGGCCCCATTGGGCTGCCAGCGGTGCAGTGTGCGGGCAGGGATGTCGACCCAGTACAGGGCCTGTTCGGTAGGGTGCCACACAGGGCTTTCGCCGGTACCGTTGCGGGCGTCGACGATCAGTTCGCAGTTCATGGCCGTGCCTCCTGGCGCGCGGGGGTCAGTTGAACGGTCCGGCCACGGCGAAAGCGCCGCCCTGATAGACCATGCTCGGGTCATCGGCGGCGGGCGCCGGTTGGGCTTCGACGGCCTCGCGGAACACCTCGGAGGTGTCTTTAGGCGCATAGCCCAGGTGCGCGGCATGGCGGTTGTCCCACCACACGGTGCGGTTGTCGGAGGCGCCATAGACGATGGTGTGGCCGACATCGGGCGTGAACAGCCCGCGCTCGATCAGCTGGACCAGGTCGTCGTAGCTCAGCCAGGTGCAGAGCATCCGCGGGTTCTGCGGTTGCGGGAACGACGAGCCAATACGAATGCTCACGGTCTCGATGCCATAGCGATCGAAGTAGAAGCTGGCGACATCTTCGCCGTAGCATTTGGACAGCCCGTAGTAGCTGTCGGGGCGGCGCGGGGAGTGGGCGTCGATGCGCTCGTCCTGGCGGTAGAAACCGATGGTGTGGTTGGAGCTGGCGAAGATGATGCGCTTGACGCCATGCTTGCGCGCCGCCTCGTAGACGTGGAACACGCCGCAGATGTTGGGGCCGAGGATGTCTTCGAAGGAATGCTCGGTGGACACGCCACCGAAGTGGATGATGGCGTCTACGCCTTCGACCAGGGCGTGGACCGCTGCCTTGTCGGCGAGGTCGCAAGCCACCACCTCTTCATGCGGGCCCGCGGCAGGTGCCATCGGGCTGATATCGGAAAGGCGCAGGACCTCGGCGTAGCCTTGCAGGCGTTCGCGAAGGACCTTGCCCAGGCCGCCTGCGGCTCCGGTGAGCAGCAGGCGATTGAGGGGAGTTGGGGTCATGGCCGGCTCGTTGTTAATTGTTGTAGGTTGTCGTATGACTGAGCTGAATTATCGGCAGCGGGTTCCAGAGTTGTCAATGTTAATTCTGTGACCCTGTATGCCTCATTACGGCAAACTCGCACCTACAGGCTTCACGCGGTCCGTGTAGGCGCGGGCTTGCCCGCGATGGGCCGCAAAGCGGCCCCCTATTACAGCAGCGACAACGGATAGTTGAAGATCAACCGGTTCTCATCAAACTCGTTGTTGCTGTAATCCCGGCGAATGCTCGAGTTCCGCCACTTCACACTCAAATCCTTGAACGCCCCGCTCTGGATCACATACGCAAGCTCGGTTTCCCGCACCCACTCCTTGCCATCGGTAACCGCACCGGTGTGCACATCCTGCCCGCTGATATAACGGTTCATCAGCGTCAAACCCGGCACCCCGACGGTGACGAAGTTGAAGTCATGCCGCACCTGCCACGAGCGTTCGTTGGCATTGTCGAAACTGGAGTTGTAGCTATCGTTGGCCAGCGTCCCGCCGCTGGTGCCATTGACCCGCATCCAGGTATCGCCATCGACTTTTTGCAGCCCAACCCAGAAGGTGTTGCCGCCATACTTGGCCGAGAACATCCCCGAGTAGGTCTTGTTGTCCAACTGCCCGGCACGCTCGGAGCCGTCTTCATCGCCATGGAAGTAGCCCAGGTTGGCGCCCAGGGTCCAGTCACCCACTGGCTGGCTGTGGCTCAGTTGCAGGTATTGCTGCTGGTACACGTCCTTGAGCACCGCATTCCACAGCCCGACCAGTGTGCGGTCCTGGTTGAACTTGTATTCGCCGCCGACGAAGTTGAAGCGATCCGAAAGCGCCCCGCCATAGCTCATGTCTTCCATGCTCGCGTCATTGCGCGGGCTGTTGCCACGGAACTGCCCGCCATACAGCGTCAGCCCGGCGATCTCGTTGGAGGTGACCTGCCCCCCGCGGAACGTCTGCGGCAGCGAACGGCCGTCGTCGGAGCGCAGGATCGGCAGCACCGGCATCCATTCGCCGATCTTAAGCTCGGTCTTCGAGATCCGCGCCTTGCCCGCCACCGCCAGGCGCCCAAAGTCATCGGCTGGGCGCCCATCGTCGTGGCGCGGCAGCAGCCCGGTGCCGTAGGTGCCGCCACCGCCATCAAGCTTCACCGACCACATGCCCAGCACATCCACACCGAACCCCACCGGCCCCTCGGTAAAGCCCGAGCGGGCATCGAGGATGAAGCTCTGCGTCCATTCCTCGGCCTTGCTTTGCGGGTTGCTGGGGTTGGTGAAGTTGCGGTTGATGTAGAAGTTGCGCAGGCCGAGCGTGGCCTTGGCATCCTCGACAAAGCCCGCCGCCAGCGTGGTACCCGGCAGGCTGCCGAGCATGCCGACGCCGAGCAGGGCAAAGGGAAGGGTTTGGCAGATTCTCATTATTGTTGTGCTCCACAAAAGGGTGTGGCGGCCCGTCCACCGTGCACGCGCAAGCGGCCAGCGGTAGGGGCGGGTAGGTAACGGGCCGGTCACGGCCAGGGAGGGTGAAACGGGCTTACGGCCCTAGGTGGCCGCAGGTGACGAAATCGGGAAAGGTGCAACGCGGGGGTATAGCGCGATTGAAGTCGACATGGGGATCGTCCACGGATTGTTGTTTTTGTTATGCGTTGTCGTACAACTGTGGCGATTTTTATCAAGTGGTGGTGGGGATGTCAACGCTTTGTGGTGTGATGAGGGTGAGATGTTGTCGCGGCATTCTGGGTGGTATGAGGGGTGGTGGGCTCTATACCGGGGGCCAGGGGTTCGTGTGGAGATACGATGACTGAGTCTTGTGTAGGGTAGGGGTGTCTTGATTTTCTCTAACCTCCATGACGATCAAGATCGTGTATGCGTATCTTAATTTAATTCCATTATTTTGTTGCTAAACTGATTATTTCATCAATAAGACACAGAATATTGTGATTATTGAGATTGATCGCTGACAGGGCCTACCACTACTATCTTGTGTGTTAAGTGGATTTCATGGAGTTATTACTCGCTATGCTGGATTTAAGCCTCAGTAAGCCGAGCGAAGTCGTGAAGCGCCTTTGCGAACGTTTGCGCACCGAGCGGCTAGCGCAGCAGATGACGCAGGCCGATGTGGCTGGCAGGGCGGGTATCGCTACCAATACCGTGTCCAATCTAGAGGCTGGGCGAAATGTCGGCTTTGAGAACCTGGTCAAGGTGGCCATGGTGCTGGGGCGCGGCAAGGAGCTAGAAGGCCTTTTCTTGCCCAAGCTGGACAGCCTCGCTGACCTGCATCGCTACGAGCAGAGTGCCAAGCGGCAGCGCATCAGGAGTAAACACGACAATGCTTGAGCAAGTGCGCATCTATTACGAAGGTTGGGGTGAGCATTTACTACCGTTGCCAGGGCAGGCCTGGAAGCTTGGCTGATCAAGTTCCCGGCGAGAGAAGAGCACCCTGAAGTCTGCGCTATCGAAATGGTCTATGCCGCGTGCCTACGTCAGTGCGGCATTGCGACGCCTGATACCCAGCATTTCAGTTTGCCAAATGGGCTGGCCGCTTTCGCCAGCCGACGTTTTGATCGCCAGGGGGATCTGCGTGTGCCGATGCAGAGCTTGGCGGCCTATACCGGCGCCGACTTCAGGTCACCCGGTGCCCTGGATTACGTCAACTTCTTGCGGGCGACTCATCTGTGCACCAACGACCTGCGAGAGAAAGCGCGCGCCTTTGAGCGAGTTGTTTTTAACGTGGTGTTCAATAACCGCGATGACCATCCCAAGAATTTTTCCTACGTGATGTCGCGAGCAGGCGAGTGGAAACTGGCACCCGCGTATGACGTGACCTTTTGCGAAGGCCCTGGCGGCTATCATCAGATGGATGTGATGGGGGAGGCCTTGGCGATCGACCGGAAAGCGATACTGCGCCTGGCAAGCGAAGCAGACATTACGCCGGCGTCCGCCGCCGCCATCATCGACCGCATATGCGCAGCAGCGAGCCAGTTTAGGCGCATGGCCGAGCGTATGTATCCGCAGATGATCACCCAGGAAACGCTGCAAACCGTGCAAGGCCGTATCGACGAAAACAGTGCGCTGCTCCAGTCGGTGAGTTGAAGCAGCCGCAATTGCTTCTAGACTTAGCAACGGTCTCACCCTCGACCACGTCTCTGGGCGCCCCAGTACGGCACATCGATGCCTTTGTGGCGGGCGCGAGGCCTCTACTTGAGCCCCGCAAACACCTTCGCCAGCTTCCCCACCGCTACACGCATCTCGCCAGGCGTCAGCGCCGCGAACCCCATCAACAGGCCCACATCATTCCTCGGCGATGCATACAAACTGCCGAGCCCCAACAGGTCGATCCCCGCCGCATGCGCCGCCCTCACTACTGCATCTTCCGGCAAGTCCTGCACGAAGTGGCAGGGCATCTGCAGCCCCCCGGCCGGAATGCTTGGCGCCAGAAACGCCCCCAAGTGCTTGTGCACAAGCTCTGCCAGCATGTCCCGGCGCGCGGCATACAGCGCTCGCATGCTCCGCACATGCGCCGTGTAGTGCCCGCCCTCCATGAACCGCGCCAGGGTCAGCTGGGCAATGGAGGCCGTATGCCCATCCTGCAGCGTGCGTGCACTGGTCATCGGCGCGACGAGAGCAGGCGGCAACAGCAAGTAGCCGATGCGCAGCCCGGCGAACAGCGACTTGGTGAACGTGCCGATGTACAGCGTGCGTTCATGCGGGTCCAGGCCCTGCACGCAGGCGGTCGGCCGGCCCTCGTAGTGGAACTCGCTGTCGTAGTCATCTTCGATGATCCAGGCGCGCTGCTGCCTTGCCCACTCGATGGCCTGCAGGCGCCTGTCCAGCGACAACGTCGCGCCGGTGGGATATTGATGGGACGGCGTCAGAAACACCGCCCTGGCATTGGCGGCCAACCGCGCCATGCGTTCCACCTGCAGGCCGTTTTCATCCACTGGCACCGGCACGCCTTCGAGGCCTGCTGCCGCGACGGCTTTGCGCGTGCCTTGGTAGAGCGGGTCTTCGACCAGTACCTGATCGCCTGCATCCATGAGCACCTGCGCGCATAGGCTAAGCGCCTGCTGCGAGCTGGTGAGGATCAGCACCCGGTCGGCAGACGCCTGCGCGCCCCGTTCGAGGTTAAGGTAGTCAGCAATCGCGCTGCGCAGGCAGGCCATGCCCTGTGGCGCACTGTGCTCCAATGCCTGGGTGCCAAATTCCTTGTACACCTGGCGCTCCAGCCTTTCCCAGATCGCCAGGGGGAAGTGCCGGGTCTCGGCTACCCCCGGTGCAAACGGGCGCGGCCCTTGGAAATTATTCACGCCCCCGCTCTGCAGCACGGCCATCGCCCTGCGGCTCAGTTGAGGTGGCTCATCGCAGCGCGTTTCGCGTTTTTGCTGTCGCCGTGGCAGATGCCGTGCGCGTTGCGAGACGAAGCTTCCGCTGCCCACCCGACGCTCGATGAAACCCTCTGCATGCAACTGGCTGTAAGCCGCCTCCACAGTATCCCGCGAAACGCCCAGCGACTGGGCCAATGGGCGTGAAGCCGGCAGCGATTTACCGACCGGCAGCGCGCCATCAAGTATCAATTGGCGAATCGCCCGCTGGATCCGCACATGCAACGGCAACGCGCCATGGGCCGGGTCGCTCATCCAGGCTTTGACCGATTGCAGTTGTGCGTGTTTGAACATTGGTCTGGTTCGCTTGCGAAAAGTGGTGGGGCTATACAGGCCATTCTATCGCTATAAATGCACCTGTTTTCAGACCATTCCCACATTGAAAGGGGTCCACGATGACAGTTGCACCAGTATTGATGTCAGTCCGCGAGTTGAAGCAGACCGATTTCCCTCAATGGTCCGCCTATTGGGACCAGTACCAGGCGTTCTACAAAGTAGCGCTGAGCCAGGCCACCACCGAGCTGACCTGGGCCCGGTTTTTCGACCCGGCAGAGCCCGTGCACTGCGCCGTCGCCACGGACGGTGAGCGCATCCTCGGTTTCGTCCATTTTGTGTTCCATCGCTCGACTTGGGGGCGTAACGACTTCTGCTATCTGGAAGACCTGTACGTTTGCCCAAACGCGCGAGGGAGGCAGGTTGGCAAGCAGTTGATCGAGTACGTTCAGGGCCAGGCACGGGAGAAACAGTGCGACCGGCTGTACTGGCATACCCAGGAAACCAACCAGACTGCACAGCGGCTGTACGACTGGATTGCTGAAAAGCCGGGGGTAATCGAGTACCGGATGGCTTGTTAGCACGCAAAAAAAAGGCTGCCCATTGGCAGCCTTCTCGATGCTCAGCCCGGACAATCAGTCCCAGCTCAACGCCCCACCAGTCTGATACTCAATCACACGCGTCTCAAAGAAGTTCTTCTCCTTCTTCAAGTCCATGATCTCGCTCATCCACGGGAACGGGTTGGTGGTGCCTGGGTACTCTTCCTTCAGGCCAATCTGGGTCAGGCGACGGTTGGCGATGAACTTGAGGTAGTCCTCCATCATCGCTGCGTTCATGCCCAGTACACCGCGCGGCATGGTATCGCGGGCGTATTCGATCTCCAGCTGGGTCCCTTGCAGGATCATCTGTGTCGCTTCTTCTTTCATCGAGGCATCCCACAGGTGCGGGTTCTCGATCTTGATCTGGTTGATCACGTCGATACCGAAGTTCAGGTGCATCGACTCGTCACGCAGGATGTACTGGAACTGCTCGGCAACGCCGGTCATCTTGTTGCGGCGGCCCATCGACAGGATCTGGGTGAAGCCGCAGTAGAAGAAGATGCCTTCCAGCACGCAGTAGTAGGCGATCAGGTTGCGCAGCAGCTCTTTGTCGGTTTCCGGGGTGCCGGTGTTGAATTCCGGGTCGGAGATGGCGCGGGTGTACTTCAGGCCCCAGGCGGCTTTCTTCGCGACCGACGGGATCTCGTGGTACATGTTGAAGATCTCGCCTTCATCCATGCCCAGCGACTCGATGCAGTACTGGTAGGCGTGGGTGTGGATCGCCTCTTCGAAGGCCTGGCGCAGGATGTACTGGCGGCACTCCGGGTTGGTGATCAGGCGGTACACGGCCAGGGCCAGGTTGTTGGCAACCAGGGAGTCTGCGGTGGAGAAGAAGCCGAGGTTACGCATGACGATGCGGCGCTCGTCTTCGGTCAGGCCGTCCTGGCTCTTCCACAGGGCGATGTCGGCGGTCATGTTGACCTCTTGCGGCATCCAGTGGTTGGCGCAGCCGTCGAGGTACTTCTGCCAGGCCCAGTCGTACTTGAATGGCACCAGCTGGTTGAGGTCGGCGCGGCAGTTGATCATGCGCTTTTCATCGACCGCAACGCGGGCAGCAGAGCCTTCCAGCTCGGCCAGGCCTTCGGCAACGTCGAGGGCGTCAAGGGCAGCCTTGGCGCGTTTTACGGCTTCGGAGTCAGAAGCGGTAGCGGCACGGGCTTCCAGGGCGGCGGCACCGCCGGCGCTGTCGAGCTTGTCGAGCGTGGCAGCGGCGTTGGCCTGCGCAGGGGTGTTGCCTTTGGCGGCTACTTCGCCGTCTTCCTTGTCGAATTCGTCCCAGCTCAGCATGGTTTGGCTCCTGCTTGAGGGTCGCCCTCAGGCAACCGGTTGGATTTTAAGAATGTGATGCCTGACGCAAGGCCGTTACGGCGAATGGACAGCTCGAGAGGCTGACTCTCGTTACATCTGGATGTGCTTGTGCCTGGCCAGGCCTCACAGAGGGGCCAGGGACTTGAAATGTGCCCTTTTCAGAGGGGGCGCAGTATACCGGAATTCGCCTTCGATCGGGGTGCGAGTCTGGCCGGCGAGGGTAACTTTTTCGACCGGTTTGGCGCGCATCCGTTCACCAAGGGTGTGCCGTTCGTTCGGGCAAGAGTGTAGCCGCTAAACGAAGGTTTGGCACTATATGTTGTGGTTTTTTGTTTGTTAAACACTGTATATGGGGTTTGCGCGTCATGTAGGAGCAGCCTTGTGCTGCGAAGAGGCCAGCGCAAGCACAGCACATTTCGCTGCCATCACCGGCCTCTTCGCAGCACGAGGCTGCTCCTACACAGTACGTGTTAGCTGCACTGCTTGCGCAGGGTCTCGACCACATGTGTCTTGGGGTGCTTGCGTGCTTCTTCGACCGAGGTGAAGCGGCCGGTTTCAGCATTGCGACCAATTTTGCGAGTTGCCACTTTTTTCCGCGCCATGGGGTACATCCTTTTTTTGAGAGGTCCTGCTCTTTTACCGAGCCGCGCGAGCGGTGGGCAAAGGGCAAGGCTTCTCTGGAGCGCGGATACAAAAATGCCGCAAGGGGCGCCCGTGGGCACCCCTTGCGGCATCAGGCCTTACTGGCAGGCTTCGCAGTCAGGCTCGTCGATCGCACACGCCTTTGGCACAGGTGCCGGGCCGGCGGCCTGAACCGGGGCGCTGTCGCCGCCGCTGGAAACGGCGTTGAGCTTGCCGGTGTTGATGGTCGACTTCTCGGTGCTGGTCGCAGCCAGGGCACGGAGGTAGTAGGTGGTTTTCAGACCACGGTACCAGGCCATGCGGTAGGTCACGTCCAGCTTCTTGCCCGAAGCGCCAGCGATGTACAGGTTCAGCGACTGAGCCTGGTCGATCCACTTCTGGCGACGCGAGGCAGCATCGACGATCCACTTGGTCTCGACTTCGAACGCGGTGGCGTACAGGTCTTTCAGCTCTTGCGGGATACGCTCGATCTGCTGCACCGAACCGTCGTAGTACTTCAGGTCGTTGATCATTACCGAGTCCCACAGGCCGCGGGCTTTCAGGTCGCGAACCAGGTACGGGTTGATCACGGTGAATTCGCCCGACAGGTTCGATTTCACGTACAGGTTCTGGTAGGTCGGCTCGATGGACTGCGACACGCCAGTGATGTTGGCGATGGTCGCGGTCGGCGCGATGGCCATGATGTTCGAGTTACGAATACCTTTTTGTACGCGAGCACGCACCGGCGCCCAGTCCAGGGTCTCGTTCAGGTCGACGTCGATGTACTTCTGGCCACGGGCCTCGATCAGGATCTGTTGCGAATCCAGCGGCAGGATGCCTTTGGACCACAGCGAACCCTGGAAGGTCTCGTAGGCGCCACGCTCGTCGGCCAGGTCGCAGGACGCCTGGATCGCGAAGTAGCTGACCGCTTCCATCGACTTGTCGGCGAACTCGACCGCAGCGTCGGAACCGTAGGCGATGTGCTGCAGGTACAGTGCGTCCTGGAAGCCCATGATGCCCAGGCCAACAGGGCGGTGCTTGAGGTTCGAGTTACGCGCTTGCGGCACCGAGTAGTAGTTGATGTCGATCACGTTGTCGAGCATGCGCACGGCAGTGTTCACGGTGCGTTGCAGTTTGGCGGTGTCCAGCTTGCCATCGACGATGTGGTTCGGCAGGTTGATCGAGCCCAGGTTGCAGACCGCGATCTCGTCCTTGTTGGTGTTCAGGGTGATCTCGGTGCACAGGTTCGAGCTGTGGACCACGCCCACGTGCTGCTGCGGCGAACGCAGGTTGCACGGGTCCTTGAAGGTCAGCCATGGGTGGCCGGTCTCGAACAGCATCGACAGCATCTTGCGCCACAGGTCTTTGGCCTGGATGGTCTTGAACACCTTGATCTTGTTGTACTCGGTCAGGGCTTCGTAGTACTCGTAGCGCTCTTCGAAGGCCTTGCCGGTCAGGTCGTGCAGATCAGGCACTTCCGAGGGCGAGAACAGGGTCCACTTGCCGTCATCGAAGACGCGCTTCATGAACAGGTCAGGGATCCAGTTGGCGGTGTTCATGTCGTGGGTACGACGACGATCATCACCGGTGTTCTTGCGCAGCTCGATGAATTCTTCGATGTCCAGGTGCCAGGTTTCCAGGTAGGCACAGACAGCGCCCTTGCGCTTGCCGCCCTGGTTGACCGCAACGGCGGTGTCGTTGACCACTTTCAGGAAGGGTACGACGCCCTGGGATTTACCGTTGGTGCCCTTGATGTAGGAGCCCAGTGCACGCACAGGGGTCCAGTCGTTGCCCAGGCCACCGGCGAATTTCGACAGCATGGCGTTGTCGTGGATCGCGTGGTAGATGCCCGACAGGTCGTCCGGCACGGTGGTCAGGTAGCAGCTGGACAGCTGCGGGCGCAGGGTACCGGCGTTGAACAGGGTCGGGGTCGAGGCCATGTAGTCGAAGGACGACAACAGGTTGTAGAACTCGATTGCACGGGCTTCTTTTTCTTTCTCTTCCAGCGCCAGGCCCATGGCCACACGCATGAAGAATACCTGTGGCAGCTCGAAGCGCACGCCATCCTTGTGGATGAAGTAGCGGTCGTACAGGGTCTGCAGGCCCAGGTAGGTGAACTGCTGGTCGCGCTCGTGGTTGATCGCCTTGCCCAGTTTTTCCAGGTCGAAGTCGGCCAGGGCCGGGTTCAGCAGCTCGAACTCGATACCTTTGGCGACGTAGGCTGGCAGCGCCTTGGCGTATAGCTCGGCCATCTCGTGGTGGGTAGCGCTGTCGGCAACGCTGAGGAAGCCCAGGCCTTCGGCACGCAGGGTGTCCATCAGCAGGCGGGCGGTGACGAACGAGTAGTTCGGCTCGCGCTCGACCAAGGTACGGGCGGTCATCACCAGGGCAGTGTTGACGTCCTTGATGGCCACGCCGTCGTACAGGTTCTTCAGGGTTTCGCGCTGGATCAGGTCGCCATCGACTTCGGCCAGGCCTTCGCAGGCTTCGCTGATGATGGTGTTCAGGCGCGCCATGTCCAGCGGCGCCAGGCTGCCGTCGGCCAAGGTGATGCGGATGCTTGGGTGCGGCTCGACCACGGCGTCGGTGTTGGCGCGGGTGGCGCGCTCTTTTGCACGCTGGTCGCGGTAGATCACGTAGTCGCGGGCGACTTTCTGCTCACCGGCACGCATCAGGGCCAGTTCGACCTGGTCCTGGATTTCTTCGATGTGGATGGTGCCACCCGATGGCATGCGACGCTTGAACGTGGCAGTGACCTGCTCGGTCAGGCGCGCGACGGTGTCGTGGATACGCGACGAGGCGGCGGCGGTGCCGCCTTCAACTGCGAGGAACGCCTTGGTGATGGCCACGGTGATCTTGTCGTCGGTGTAGGGGACGACAGTGCCGTTGCGCTTGATCACGCGCAGTTGGCCGGGGGCGGTGGCAGCCAGATCCTGGTTGGAATCGGCGGCCTGCGGCACCTGGGCCTGCGGGTTCTCGCGAGTTGTGTCGGTTTGCATGGGTGGGTGTCTCCACAGTTTCTATATTGTACAGGCGCCTTTTGGGCGCCCACCGTTCCGTCCACTTGCTCGATCACCCGTGCGGGGATGCGTCATGCGCGCGCATCCGCCCGCTCGGGCGTACCGACTTCGGGACAGACTCAGGAATAAGGGGCAATAGCTTGCCGCTCCCTGGCCGAAGTCAAAGGTTTTGGGCAGTACCCAAAAGCTGTTGCAGTTCAGTAGTCCGCTGGAGCGGTATGGCTGGTCAAATCACCTGAAGTTCAACCGGAAAATCGAATAATTTGCCGGGTTGACTTTTGTGTGTGATTTTGCACGAACCCCAACATGTAGTGGTTCGCTGCGATCGGGATACAAGATAATGCGGTATCAGGGTCTTTGCAAGGCGAGCGCCTGTGGATAAGTTGTGCGTACTTTGTGGGTATGGCCTGTAGGCCTTGTGCCAAGTGGTTTGCAGTATTTTTCTTCAGCGCGCTGCCCCAAGGCAGAATTTTGAGGGCGCGAACCCTACCACAAAAAACGGTTCAGTCCAGTGGCGAGTGTGGCACTGCAGGTCGGTTGGCAGTGCTCGGGGCGGAACGTAGTATCGGCGATAGAAAAACAACAATTGAAAGGCAAAGGCCATGGACCAACCCACCCCCCGCATCCTCATCGTCGAAGACGACCAGCGCCTGGCCGAGCTCACGGCCGAATACCTCCAGGCCAACGGCTTCGAGGTGGCCGTCGAGGGCGATGGCGGCCGCGCGGTGCGACGCATTGTCGACAGCCAGCCTGACCTGGTGATTCTCGACCTCATGCTCCCCGGTGAAGACGGCCTGAGCATCTGCCGCCGGGTGCGCGGCCAATATGCGGGCCCGATCCTCATGCTCACCGCCCGCAGCGACGAACTCGACCAAGTGCAGGGCTTGGACCTGGGCGCCGACGACTATGTGTGCAAGCCGGTGCGCCCGCGCGTGTTGCTGGCGCGTGTCCAGGCCCTGCTGCGGCGCAGCGAAGCGCCCGAAAGCAAGCGCCTGGACCTGGCCTTCGGCCCGCTGCGCATCGACAACCGCCTGCGCGAAGCGCGGCTGGGCGAGCAACTGATAGACCTGACCGGCGCCGAATTCGACCTGCTCTGGCTGCTGGCCAGCAACGCCGGCCGGGTTTTGTCGCGCGAGCAGATTTTCACCGCCCTGCGCGGTGTCGGCTACGACGGCCAGGACCGCTCCATCGATGTGCGCATTTCCAAGATCCGCCCCAAGATCGGTGACGACCCGATCCACCCACGCCTGATCAAGACCCTGCGCAGCAAGGGTTACCTGTTCGTCGGCGAGGCGCCATGAACAACTCGATCTTTCTGCGCATCTATGGCGGCATGCTCGCCGTGCTGGTGCTGGTGGCGCTGCTCGGGGTACTCAGCCTGCACCTGGTCAACGAAGTGCGCGCCGCCCAGCACCGCGAGGGCCTGGCCCAAGGCACTTTCAGCCTGATGGCCGACAACCTGGCCGTGCAGAACGAAACCGAACGCAAGCGCTCATTGCTGATGTGGGAGCGCCTGCTTGGGGTGCCGTTGGCGCTGCAGCCGATGTCGGCGCGCACCCTTGACGGTGGCCAGCGGGCCCGGTTGTATCGCGGCCTGGTGGTGGTCGAGAAGACCGGCCCGCACGCCGCCCAGGTGCTGCGCAAGGTTGGCCGCGAGGATGTACTGCTGGTGGCCCAGATCAAGCAGGTCAGCGAGCAGTTGGCCCGGGCCACCCTTTACCTGTTGGCGGACGAGCTGGTGCGTTACCCGGTGACCGAGCAGCAGCAGCGCCTTGCGCAACTCAAGCAGAGCAAGGGGTTTGGTTTCGACATCGCCCTGCAACGCCTGGAGCGGGTCGGCCTGGATGACGACCAGCGGCGGCGGGTAGAGGAGGGCGATACCGTCATGGCCCTGGGCAAGGATGGCGATTCGATCCGTGTGTTCTCCGGGCTCTCGGGGTCTCCCTGGGTGCTGGAAATCGGCCCGTTGCATCAGCTCAACCCGTACCCGCCGCAGTTGCTGATCCTTATTGCCTTTCTCGGGCTGTGCCTGATCGGGCTGGTGGTGTATTTGCTGGTGCGCCAGCTGGAGCGGCGTGTGTCGGGCCTGGAGATTGCGGCCACGCGTATTGCCCAGGGCAGCCTGGACACCCGTGTGCCGGCCGGTGACGCCGATTCGGTCGGGCGCCTGGCTGCAGCATTCAATGGCATGGCCGAGCACCTGCAGCGCTCGTTGACCATGCAGCGCGAGCTGGTGCGGGCGGTGTCCCACGAGCTGCGCACACCGGTGGCGCGCCTGCGCTTTGGCCTGGAGATGATCGAGACCGCGAGTACCGACCAAGCCCGCGCCAAGCACCTGGCCGGCATGGATGGCGACATCCAGGACCTGGACAAACTGGTCGACGAGATGCTGACTTACGCCCGCCTTGAGCAAGGTGCGCCGGCGCTGAAATTCCAGCGGGTCGACCTCGATGCCTTGTTTGACCGGGTGATCGAGGAACTGGCGCCGCTGCGGGCCGGCATCAAGGTGGTACGCGGTGCTTGCCAAGGGGCTGAAACCGATGGGGCCTGGGTCGAGGCCGAGCCGCGCTACCTGCACCGGGCGCTGCAGAACCTGGTGAGCAACGCCATGCGCCATGCCGAGGGCGAAGTTCGGCTGAGTTACCAACTGGGGCAGCAACGCTGCAGGGTCGATGTGGAAGATGACGGGCCAGGCATCCCGGAGGGCGTCTGGGACCGCATCTTCACGCCTTTCACCCGGCTCGACGACAGCCGCACCCGGGCTTCTGGTGGGCATGGGTTGGGCCTGTCGATCGTTCGGCGGATCATCTACTGGCACGCTGGCAGGGCCACGGTAGGGCGCAGCGAGGCGCTGGGCGGCGCCTGCTTCAGCCTCAACTGGCCGCGTGCACAGGCGCCCCAGTAAAGGTCAGACGCTGATCAGGCTCAGCAGGTGGCCGTCCTGAAGGCAGAACTGGCCCTGCAGTTCACTGCCGCGTTGCCATTCGGGTGACAGGTCGGTGAGCAAGCGCAGGCGGGCCAAACCCTCGGTGGACCACTCCAGCACTTCGGCGTGCTCGAAATAGAAACGCTGGCGAGTCAGCGGGTAGAGGGTCTTGAACAGGCTTTCTTTGAGCGAAAAGGTCAGCGTCACTGTCAGGCCGAGCTGGCGGCGGTCCAGGCGCTCACGTTCGGCGGGGGTGAGGATTTCCGCCATCAGGCGCTCGGCACGTTCGTCATCGAGCAGCGACTCCTGATCCAGGCCCAGCCCGCGGCAGCTGCCTTGGCCCGCGACAACGGCGGCGGCCCATCCCTTGCCATGGGTGATCGAGCCGTGGATACCGGCCGGCCAGATGGGCGAGCGGTCTTCATGGGTGCCCGGCACAAAGTCGCGGCCATCCAGGCGTTGCAAGGCGGCGCGGGCGCAGACACGGCCGGCCAGGTACTCGGCCTGGCGCTTGGCCACCGAGCGTTGCAGGCTGGCGCTTTGTGCAATGCCGGCACGCTGGAAGTCGTCGGCAGCCAGGTGGGCCGGGTCGAAGGCACAGCTGACCAACACTGCACCCGGCAACGGGCGGGGCAGGGGCCAGTGGTGCTGAAGTGGGGAGCAGCAGGTGGGAAGTGTGTTCATGGGGGCTATTGTGCCAGCCGCGACGGCTGTGTGGGAGCGGCCTTGCGTCGCGATGGGCCGCAAAGCGGCCCCGGCGATCGTTACTTGAACACGTTCTTGAAGAAGGCCTGCATATCCGCCCATGAGCTTTCATCGGCTGCCTTGTTGTAACCAATGTCCGGCCCACCATGCTCGCCATGGCTCAAACGGTCGGCGTCCGGGTTGGTGAAGCCATGCTTGGCCCCGGGGATGCTGACGAATTTGTAGTTGACCTTGGCCGCGTCCATTTCCGCCTTGAACGCATCGACCTGTTGTTCGGTGACCATGCTGTCCGCCGCGCCGTGCTCGACCAGTATGTCGGCCCTGACCACGCCCGGCTTGGCTGGCGTCTGGGTGGCCAGCGCGCCATGGAAACTCACCACGCCATCGAGCTTTTCTCCCCGGCGCGCCGCATCGAGCACCACCTTGCCACCGAAGCAGTAACCCACTGCGCCCAGTTGGTGCTTGTTGACGTTCGGCTGCTTTTTCAGCAACTCCAGGCCAGCGTCGAAGCGCGCGGCCGCGGCAGCCGGGTCTTTCATCGCTTCGGCCATGAACGCCTGAGCATCCTGCGGATGCTCGGTGTGCTTGCCATCGCCGTACATGTCTATCGCCAGCGCTTTGTAGCCCAAGGCTGCCAGGTCGCGGGCGCGGCGCTTGGCGTAGTCGTTCAGGCCCCACCACTCATGCACCACCACGATGCCCGGGCGTTTGTCGTCCAGTGCATCGTCATAGGCGTAGTAGCCGACATAGCGCTTGCCATCGTCGTCCTGGTAGGGGATCTCGCGGGTCACTACCGCCGCCTGGGCGAGGGCGGTGCTGCACATCAAGGTCAGGGCCAGCAGGGCGCGCATGTTTACTACTCCTTGTCTTGCAGACAGTTCGTTCAGCCCTGGTTCAGCCAGGGTTCAGTCACGGTTCAGGGTGCCCTCCTTACTCTAGCTTCCAGACAGAAACAGCGCATCCAACTGGAGTACGAAGCCATGAAAACCTTCAACACCTTGCTCGCCGCCATGGCCGTCTGCGCCGCAGGCATTACCACCGCCCAGGCCGCCGATGAAAACTTCGCCAGCCTGACCTACGGCCAGACCAGCGATAAAGTCCGCAAGTCGGGCCTGTTGCAACGCAACACCGACAACCTGAACGCCGACGGCATCATCGGCAAGGACGACACCTGGGGCGTGCGCGTGGGTAAGATCAACGACCAGGGTCGCTACTACATGACCTACGATAACGTCTCGGGCGACCACAGCGGCCTCAAGTTGCGCCAGGAAAACCTGCTGGGCAGCTATGACCTGTTCCTGCCGGTGGGCGATACCACCAAACTGTTCGGCGGCGGCAGCCTGGGCATGACCAAGCTGACCCAGGATTCCCCAGGTGCCAGCCGTGATACCGACTATGGCTACGCGGTGGGCCTGCAGGCAGGTGTGATCCAGGAGATCACCGACAAGGCATCGGTGGAGATGGGCTACCGTTACCTGCGCACCAATGCTGCAACCGAGGTGGGCGCCAGCGGCGGGCCGAAAGACGGCACCCTGCGCCTGACCAGCAGTGCACAAACTTATCTGTCGGCGAACTACAAGTTCTGAGGTAGTTGTTATCCTGCACTGGCCTCTTCGCAGCGCAAGGCTGCTCCTACATCGGGCAACCACTGTGCCTGTAGGAGCAGCCTTGCGCTGCGAAGAGGCCGGCACAGGCCATATAAACAAGGAGCAGCACATGAAACTGCTGGTGGTCGAGGACGAAGCGCTGCTTCGCCATCACCTCTACACCCGCCTGGGCGAAAGCGGCCACGTGGTCCAGGCTGTCGCCGATGCTGAAGAGGCCCTTTACCAGGCCGAGCAGTACCACTTCGACCTGGCCGTGATCGACCTGGGGCTGCCGGGCATGAGCGGCCTGGAACTGATCGGCCGCCTGCGCAGCCAGAACAAGACCTTCCCCATTCTCATCCTCACCGCCCGTGGCAACTGGCAGGACAAGGTCGAAGGCCTGGCCGCCGGTGCCGACGATTACCTGGTCAAACCCTTCCAGTTCGAAGAACTCGAAGCGCGCCTCAACGCGCTGCTGCGCCGCTCCAGCGGGTTCACCCAGTCGACCATCGCCGCAGGCCCGCTGCTGCTCGACCTCAACCGCAAGCAGGCGACCCTGGACGATCAGCCCCTGGCCCTGACCGCCTACGAATACCGCATCCTCGAATACCTCATGCGCCACCACCAGCAGGTGGTGGCCAAGGACCGCCTGATGGAGCAACTCTACCCAGGCGATGAAGAACGTGACCCCAATGTGATCGAGGTGCTGGTAGGGCGCCTGCGCCGCAAGCTGGAAGGTGATAACGGCTTCAAACCGATCGACACAGTGCGCGGCCTGGGTTACCTGTTTACCGAGCGCTGCCGATGATCCGTTCCCTGCGGGTGCGCCTGATGTTGGCGGCCGCAGTGCTGGCGCTGCTGTTCATGCTGGCGCTGCTGCCTGCCTTGCAGAAGGCGTTCAGCCTTGCCCTGCAGGAATCCATCGAGCAACGCCTGGCCTCGGACGTGACCACGCTGATCTCCGCCGCCCGCATCGAGCACGGCCAATTGCAGATGCCGACACTGCTGCCGGACGAACGCTATAACCTGCCCTACACCGGCCTGCTCGGCTATATCTTCGACCGCGACGGCAACCTGGTGTGGCAGTCGCGGGCCACTGCAGACCAGAACATCAACTACCGCCCCCGCTATGACGGCCGTGGCAACGAATTCGCCCGCATCCATCAAGGCGATGGCGAAGAGTTCTTCGTCTATGACGTCGAGATCAAGCTGCTCGGCGGCCAGAGCGCGGCCTACAGCATCGTTGCGCTGCAACCGGTGCGCGAGTACCAGCACACCCTCGATGGCCTGCGCGAAAAGCTCTACCTGGGGTTTGGCGCAGCCTTGCTGGCGCTGCTGGTGCTGTTGTGGGCTGGCCTGACCTGGGGCCTGCGTTCGCTGCGGCGGCTGAGCCGCGAGCTGGACGAGGTCGAGGCCGGCGCGCGTGACGGGTTGAGCCGCGAGCACCCCCGTGAGCTGCTGCGCCTGACCGGTTCGTTGAACCGCCTGCTGCACAGCGAGCGCGAACAACGTCAGCGCTACCGTGACTCCCTGGATGACTTGGCGCACAGCCTGAAGACACCGCTGGCGGTGTTGCAAGGGGTGGGCGAGAGCTTGCGCCAGCGCAGCGGTGAGCGCGAGCAGGCGCGCGTGCTGCAAAGCCAGATCGAGCGCATGAGCCAGCAGATCGACTACCAACTGCAGCGCGCCAGCCTGCGCAAGAGCGGCCTGGTGCGTCACAGCGTGCAACTCAAGCCCTTGCTCGACAGCTTGTGCAGCACCTTGGCCAAGGTCTACCGCGACAAGCAGGTCAGCGTCGCGCTGGACATACCCGAGGCCGCGCAGCTGCCGATGGAGCAGGGCGCGCTGCTGGAACTGCTCGGCAACCTGCTGGAAAACGCCTACCGGTTGAGCCTGGGGCACGTACGGGTGAGCCTGGAAGAAACCCCAGGCCAACTGACGCTGTGCATCGAAGACGATGGGCCAGGGGTGCCGGCCGATCAGCGCGAGCGCATTCTGGAGCGCGGCGAGCGGCTGGACAGCCAGCACCCGGGGCAGGGCATCGGGCTGGCGGTGGTCAAAGACATCGTCGACAGCTATGACGCCGGCTTGAGCCTGGGTGATTCGCCGCTGGGTGGCGCGGCGTTCCGGATCACCTTCACGCTGGATTGATCGGCAGTACCCGCCCTTTCACAGGCATGCACATGCTTGAAAGCAGTGCTCCCCTGTGGGAGCGGGTTCACCCGCGAAAGGGCCATACCGCCATACACTATGGGCGGATTCCCGCCATCACCCCTTGTACAAATCCCGCCAACGGGCGGAAATCCGCCAGCCTTCCTCAGCTTTTTCGCCCTGTCGTTGGGCACTTGTCCCTAGCAATCTCGGCCTTTGCACCCTTCGTGGGCATTTTGGCATTGCCCTTGCTATTGATCCTGGCAGAGGCCTGCCCAGGCAGCTCGAACACAACGACAAATCCCTCCATGTGCAGGAGGGTTAGCGATTCAGGTGCCCCATCACCCTGGGAAGGGTGAACCGGCACACTTGAGGAAATTAGCCATGACGACACGTCAGCCGCTGTACAAATCCCTGTATGTCCAGGTGTTGGTCGCCATCACCATCGGCATCCTGCTCGGCCACTTCTATCCCGAAACCGGCGTTGCCCTCAAACCCCTGGGTGACGGGTTCGTCAAACTGATCAAAATGGTCATCGCCCCGATCATCTTCTGCACCGTGGTCAGCGGCATCGCTGGCATGCAGAGCATGAAGTCGGTAGGCAAGACCGGCGGCTACGCGCTCCTGTACTTTGAAATCGTCTCCACCATCGCCCTGATCATCGGCCTCGTCGTCGTCAACGTGGTCAAGCCAGGCGCTGGCATGCACATCGACGTCACCACCCTGAACGCCAGCAGCGTGGCCGCTTATGCCGCCGCCGGCGCGCAGCAGACCACCGTTGGCTTCCTGCTCAACATCATCCCCAACACTGTGGTCGGTGCCTTCGCCAACGGCGATATCCTGCAAGTGCTGATGTTCTCGGTGATCTTCGGCTTCGCCCTGCACCGCCTGGGCAGCTACGGCAAGCCGGTGCTCGACCTGATCGACCGCTTCGCCCATGTCATGTTCAACATCATCAACATGATCATGAAGCTGGCCCCGGTCGGTGCCTTCGGTGCCATGGCCTTCACCATCGGCCAGTACGGCGTGGGTTCGCTGGTGCAGTTGGGCTACCTGATGGCCTGCTTCTACGTGACCTGCCTGCTGTTCGTCCTGGTGGTCCTCGGCGGTATCTGCCGCGCTCACGGCTTCAGCGTCCTCAAGCTGATCCGCTACATCCGCGAAGAGCTGATGATCGTGCTGGGCACGTCTTCTTCTGAGTCCGCGCTGCCACGTATGCTGGCGAAGATGGAGCGCCTGGGTGCGAAGAAATCGGTAGTTGGCCTGGTCATCCCGACGGGCTACTCGTTCAACCTGGACGGCACCTCGATCTACCTGACCATGGCCGCCGTGTTCATCGCCCAGGCGACTGACACCACCATGGACATCACCCACCAGATCACCCTGCTGCTGGTACTGTTGGTGGCGTCCAAAGGCGCTGCTGGCGTGACCGGTTCGGGCTTCATCGTGCTGGCAGCCACCCTGTCGGCGGTTGGCCACCTGCCGGTTGCTGGCCTGGCGCTGATCCTGGGCATCGACCGCTTCATGTCCGAAGCCCGTGCCTTGACCAACCTGGTCGGTAACGCCGTTGCCACCGTGGTCGTGGCCAAGTGGGTCAATGAAATGGACAACGACAAGCTGGCTTCGGAGCTGGCATCTGGCGGCGCACCGCTGGAAGACACCCGTCCGACCGACGACCTGGGCGTGGCTGAAGGCCCGGCGCGCTGATCGCGGTTAGGCAATGAAAAAGGCGACCTTCGGGTCGCCTTTTTTGTGCACGCTCGGATCAATGATCCAACACGACTTCCAGCACGCGGATCAGCGCCGGCTGCGGATAATGCCAGCGCACCTGCACATCCCAGAACTTGACCCCATACACCCGCTCCGGTGGTGGCACCTGATACGCCGGCCGCGGGTCTTGCCCGAGGCACTGCTCGATCAGCTCCACCAGTGGCTCGCCCAGGCGCAGCGCATGCGCGTGGGCCTGAGGCAGGGCATCGTCGTGCCATTGCACGGCAATGGCGGCGGGCGCTTCGCTGGCCATCTGGTTACTGGCACCGGCAATGCTGTCGGCATAGGGTACGTAAGGCTTGATATCCAGCACCGGGGTGCCATCGAGCAGGTCGATCCCGGACAGCAGCAGGCGCCCAGGCTCCACGCCTTCCAGGCGTACCACCGACTGGCCAATACCATTGGGCCTGTGGGTGGCACGGGTGGCGAACACGCCCATGCTCTTGTTGCCGCCCAGGCGCGGTGGGCGCACTTTCAGGCGTGGCTTGTCTTCCAGGGCCTGGTGGAACAGAAACAACAGCCAGACATGGCTGACCTGCTCCAGGCCCGCCACGGCATCACCCTGGTCGAACGGCGGCAGCAGCTCCAGCACGCCACGCGCCGCGGGTGCCAGGTGGGGCTGGCGCGGGATGGCGAACTTTTCCTTGAAGCAGGAGCGGACGATGCCGATCGGTGAAACCGTATGCTGCATGGCCACTTAGCCGCGCACGCGCAGGGTCAGGCCCTTGAGGAAGTTGCGCAGCAACTGGTCGCCGCAGGGCCGGTAGTTGTCATGGCCGACCTTGCGGAACAGCGCGCTGAGTTCGGGTTTGGAGACCGGGAAGTTGACCGACTTGAGTATCGCGTGCAGGTCTTCTTCCTTGAGCTCGAACGCCACGCGCAGCTTTTTCAGAATGGTGTTGTTGGTCACCGGCAGCTCGACCGGCTGTTGCGGGCGGCTGTCGTCCTTGCCGCGGCGATGAATCACCAGGCCATCCAGAAAGTGCGCCATCACCGGGTCGGGGCAGCGCACGAAGCCGGGCTCTTCCTCTTTCTTGAGGTAGCTGGCCAGGGTCTCGGCGCTGACCTCCAGGCCCGACAGCTTGATGATGCCGACCATTTTGGCGTCGTTGATCTTGAGCATGTAGCGCAGGCTGCGCAGTACATCGTTGTGGTTCATTTGGCTGAAATCCTGTTCTGAGCCGTGCCATCCGGCGCGGCGGTATTGCTTAGAAACGTTCGCTGGTAGCCATGTAGCGCCACTGTCCCAGTGGCAGCTTGCCCATGGACACACCGCCCAGGCGAATGCGGCGCATGCTGATTATCTGCAGGCGCAGGCTGGCGCACAGTTCGGAAATCTGCCCCGGCTGCGGGTTTTTCAAGGCCAGGCGCAGGTGGGTTTCGTTCTGCCAGCTGGCTTTGGCCTTGGGTAACTCCCGGTCATTGCGCATCACACCACGGGCCAGGCGCTCCAGCGCCTGCGGGGTGGCTTCGCCGCTGACTTCGATGATGTATTCCTGCTCCAGGCGACGCAGGTCGGCGTCGATCTTGCGCGCTACGCGCCAATCCTGGGTGAAAATCTGCAGGCCGCTGGCGCCACGCTCGAGGGGGGCAATGCAGGACAGCTTGGTGAAGTGCCCATGCAGCGGCCGAACACCTTCACGGTGCGCCTCGCTGAGGGTGTCCATAGTCATGCTGATACGGGCCGACTCGGTGTCCAGGCCGGCAGGCTGGTTGAGCAGGAGGGTCACGGGTTCGAGATTTTCGGCACGCGCACCGGGCAGCAGCTCGACGTGTTGGCCGTCGACCTTGAACTGCGGCTGCTCGACCACCACGCCATCGACCGTGACCCAGCCGCCTTCGATGTACAGCTCGGCTTCGCGGCGGGAACAGCCGAATTGCTCGATAAGGCGTTTGGACAGGCGGACGGGCTCAGACATGACGGCGATTCGCAAAGGCAGGGAAAGGCCGCCATTGTACCTGCCTGGGCGGTCGAGGGGCTGGGAATCTGTGTCATTTACGCCGTTTTGGCGAGACAACACGGCAGAAGCGTCAGGCCCCTGCGCGGATCAGCCGCAGGTGCAGCAAAGGGTAGGGCTGCCCCAGCCCATCGGTCTGCGAACGGCCAACTACCTCAAAACCTTCGTGCAGGTAGAACCCCAGCGCCTGCGGGTTCTGCTCATTGACATCCAGACGTTCGGCATTCAGTTCATCGATGGCGTAATGCAGCAGCCGTTTACCAATGCCCTTGCCACGGCATGAGGGCGCGACGAACAGCATGTCCACCCGCCCATTGGCCACGCCGGCAAAGCCCTGGATGCGTTGCTGTGAGTCCTTGCAGCAAATCAGCATCACCGCATCGAGGTAGCGGTGCAGCACATGTTCGCGCAGCAGCAGGATATAGGCATCAGGCAGGAAATCGTGGGTCGCGCGCACTGAGTCTTCCCAAACCTGGGTCAGCTCGGGGTAGTCGCGCAGATGGGGGGTATGCAGCGTCGAAACCTGGCGCATCCGTGTATTCCTCCTGGGCACTGAGGAAAACGATAGATGCAAATGCAAAGGTCGGCGTCAGATCAGCCTAACCATTCCACTGGAGCAGCCTTGTGCTGCGAAGAGGCCAGTGGCAACGCCGTAAATCTTCGCTGCTAGCACCGGCCTCTTCGCAGCACAAGGCTGCTCCTACCGGGAGTGCGCATGACCGGAGGGTATGGGCGGACGTGGCAACACAAGGGGCGCAATGCGCCCCCGGTATTTCAGCGCTTTGCGTTGATCAGACAGGCTCTGCCCACATGTCGTACTCGTCGGCATCCACCACCCGGCAACGCACTTTGTCGCCGGGTTTGAAGCCATGGTCGCCATCGATGAACACGCTGCCGTCGATCTCTGGCGCATCGAAGAAGCTGCGGCCTACCGAACCTTGCTCCTCGACTTCGTCGATCAGCACTTCGATCTCTTTGCCGATGCGCAGCTGCAGGCGCGCGCTGCTGATGGCTTGCTGATGCGCCATGAAGCGGTCCCAGCGGTCCTGCTTGACGTCATCCGGCACTTCGTCCAGGCCCAGGTCGTTGGCCGGGGCGCCTTCGACAGGCGAGTACTGGAAGCAGCCGACGCGGTCGAGCTGGGCTTCGGTCAGCCAGTCGAGCAGGTACTGGAAGTCTTCTTCGGTTTCGCCAGGGAAGCCGACGATGAAGGTCGAACGGATCACCAGCTCAGGGCACTGCTCGCGCCAGTTCTTGATGCGCGCCAGGGTACGGTCTTCGAAGGCCGGGCGCTTCATCGACTTGAGCACTTTCGGGCTGGCGTGCTGGAACGGGATATCCAGATACGGCAGGATCTTGCCGGCGGCCATCAGTGGGATCACGTCGTCTACGTTCGGGTACGGGTACACATAATGCAGGCGGACCCAGGCGCCCAGGCTGCTCAGCGCTTCGCACAGCTCGAGCATGCGGGTCTTGACCGGGCGGCCGTTCCAGAAGTCGGTCTTGTACTTCACGTCGACGCCATAGGCGCTGGTGTCCTGGGAAATCACCAGGATCTCCTTGACGCCCGCCTTGACCAGGCGCTCGGCCTCGCTCAACACTTCACCCACCGGGCGGCTGACCAGTTTGCCGCGCATCGACGGGATGATGCAGAAGCTGCAGCTGTGGTTGCAGCCTTCGGAAATCTTCAGGTAGGCGTAGTGACGCGGGGTCAGCTTGACGCCTTGAGGCGGCACCAGGTCGATCAGCGGGTTGTGGTCCTGGCGTGGCGGCACCACTTCGTGCACGGCGTTGACCACTTGTTCGTACTGCTGCGGGCCGGTAACCGACAACACACTCGGGTGCACATCACGGATGCTGCCTTCCTCGACACCCATGCAACCGGTGACGATGACCTTGCCGTTTTCCTTGATCGCTTCGCCGATCACTTCCAGCGACTCGGCCTTGGCGCTGTCGATGAAGCCGCAGGTGTTGACCACCACCACGTCGGCGTCCTCGTAGGTGGGCACGACTTCATAACCTTCCATGCGCAGCTGGGTCAGAATGCGCTCGGAATCGACCAGGGCTTTTGGGCAACCCAGGCTTACGAAACCTACCTTAGGAGTGGCGGGAGTGGTGGACATGACTAACCTCGGTATTGAATACAGGTCGCCCGACCGGAAACGGGGGCGATCTTGACGGGCGCTTTTTGGCGCCTCTGATCAAAAAGTGCGCAATTCTAGCGAGCGCAAGGTCGCTTGACTAGCAGAAATACGACGAACGCTGTGTTGCGCGGCGGCCCGGCACTGCCTATATCGTCAGTCGCTCTGTGCCGCGCCATTAATCACTTGTTAAGGCTTATTGAAGTCTTATAATCCGCTTATGGGGAACGGGGCGGATATGAACACCATCGAGGAGGTCAAAAAGCGCGATGAACACACCTACTAACGTGCAGATTATCAACGGCGCGGATGGCCGCCCTGCGTTCGTCGTCCTGCCATACGCCGACTACATTGCCAGTCGTCCCCAAGAAGACCTGGTCCCGAATGAAGTCGTGGGGTACATGGTGAAAGAGGGCCTGACTGCCATAGCTGCGTGGCGCAGGCATCTGGACCTGACACAGGCAGAAGTTGCGCAACGGCTGGGCATTTCTCAGTCTGCCTATGCCCAGCAAGAGGCCGCAGAGCGTCCGCGCAAGGCTACTCGCGAGAAGATTGCCGCAGCGCTGGGCATTCCTATGCAGTCGCTGGACCTTTAGCCCTAACACTCCAGGCGAGCCCATCAGCGCCACAGGAAGAAATACGACGAACGCTGCGCTATGCTTCGCGCCGTTGCGTCCGGGTATCTGCCATGCCCTGGCGTGGGGGTGAATTCTATCGGCCGAGAGGGCCGTCTGCGGGAGTGGTCGATGGTTCAGGCAAGCAGTCATGCCGAAGGCGGGCACGAGGGGAAGCAGGGTGCGACGCGGTCGCTGGGCCTGCTCGTGGCGGCGGTCGGGGTGGTCTATGGCGATATCGGCACCAGCCCGCTGTATACGCTCAAAGAAGTCTTTACCGGTGGCTATGGCGTGCCGGTCAACCATGACGGTGTGCTGGGGATCCTGTCGCTGATCCTCTGGTCGCTGCTGTGGGTGGTGTCGTTCAAATACGTGATGTTCATCCTGCGTGCCGACAACCAGGGCGAGGGCGGCACCATGGCGCTTACCGCGCTGGCGCGGCGGGCCACGGCGGCCCATCCGCGGCTGCGTACGCTGATGGTCATCTGCGGGCTGATCGGCGCTTCGCTGTTCTATGGCGACAGCATGATCACCCCGGCGGTGTCGGTCCTGTCGGCGGTCGAGGGCATGGGCCTGGCTTTCGACGGCATCGATCACTGGGTGGTGCCCATCTCGCTGGTGGTGCTGGTTGCGCTGTTCCTGGTGCAAAAGCATGGCACCGACAAGATCGGCAAGCTGTTTGGCCCGATCATGGTGGCCTGGTTCGTGGTGCTGGGGGCCTTGGGGGTGCATGGCATCTCGCAAAGCCCTGAAGTGCTCAGGGCATTCAACCCCGGTTGGGCGGTGAACTTCTTCATTGTTCACCCCGGCATGGGCGTGGCCATTCTTGGTGCCGTGGTGCTGGCGCTGACCGGTGCCGAGGCGCTGTACGCCGACATGGGCCACTTCGGCCGCAAGCCGATTGCCCGCGCCTGGTTCGCCCTGGTGCTGCCGGCGCTGGTGCTCAACTACTTTGGCCAGGGTGCAATACTGCTGCAAAACCCGGAGGCGGCGCGCAACCCCTTCTACCTGCTGGCACCGTCCTGGGCGTTGCTGCCGCTGGTGGGGTTGGCGACCATGGCCACGGTGATCGCCTCGCAAGCCGTGATTTCCGGGGCCTTCTCCCTGACGCGCCAAGCCATCCAGCTGGGCTACATACCGCGCATGCAGATCCAGCACACGTCCAGCGATGAACAGGGGCAGATCTACATCGGTGCGGTGAACTGGACGTTGATGGTCGGTGTGGTGTTGCTGGTCATCGGTTTTGAATCGTCCGGCGCCCTGGCCGCGGCCTATGGTGTGGCGGTCACCGGCACCATGCTGATGACCACCATCTTGGTGTCGTCGGTGATGCTGCTGTTGTGGAAATGGCCGCCGGTGCTGGCAGTGCCGATTCTGCTGGGCTTTTTGTTCGTGGACGGGCTGTTCTTCGCCGCCAACGTGCCGAAGATCGTGCAGGGCGGGGCCTTCCCGGTGTTGGCGGGCGGCGTGTTGTTCCTGTTGATGAGCACCTGGAAGCGCGGCAAGCAGATTCTTGTCGAGCGCATCGATGAAGGCGCGCTGCCGCTGCCGGTGTTCATCAGCAGCATCCGCATCCAGCCGCCGCACCGGGTTGAAGGGACGGCGGTGTTCCTGACGGCGCGCCCCGACGCCGTGCCCCATGCGCTGCTGCACAACATGTTGCACAACCAGGTGCTGCACAGCCAGGTGGTGCTGCTGACGGTGGTCAGCGAGGACCAGCCACGGGTACCGGAGCAGGAGCGTTTCGAGGTGGAGGCCTATGGCGACGGGTTCTTCCGCGTGCTGTTGCACTTTGGCTTCATGGACGAGCCGGACGTGCCAGCGGCGTTGAAGCTGTGCCACCTGGAAGACCTGGATTTCAGCCCGATGCGCACGACGTACTTCCTTAGCCGCGAAACCGTCATTGCGTCGCGGCTGGAGGGCATGTCGCGCTGGCGCGGGAACCTGTTTGCGTTTCTGCTGAAGAACGCCAACGGCAATCTGCGCTTCTTCAATCTACCGTTGAACCGGGTGATCGAGCTGGGGACCCAGGTCGAGATCTGAGCCAGGTCGGGCTGCTGGAATTGCGC
Organism: Pseudomonas sp. LAIL14HWK12:I7; assembly: GCF_000483465.1. Classification (NCBI taxonomy): domain Bacteria; kingdom Pseudomonadati; phylum Pseudomonadota; class Gammaproteobacteria; order Pseudomonadales; family Pseudomonadaceae; genus Pseudomonas; species Pseudomonas sp. LAIL14HWK12:I7. Next base: position 133,244 of record NZ_AXYZ01000014.1, on the reverse strand, counting down.
AGCCCGTTCTGCCCTCATCGCCGGCAAGCCGACTCCCACAGGTTCAACAGCGCCCTCAAGCGCTGCACACTTCCTGTGGGAGCAACTGTCTTGTGGTGCTTGTTCCGGGCTCTTCGCAGGCAAGCCCGCTCCCACAGGTGCGGCGCTAGACTTGGAGGCTACAGAGTTCGGGTGGGAGCCGGCTTGCCGGCGATTGGGCCGCATGGCGGCCCCTTTCTATCAGTTCTGCTCCGCCACGCTCGACTTGCCCTGGCGCGTCTCGATCTCGCCGATCAGGCGCTTGGCCAGCGCGGGGTAGTTCTCATCGAAGTGGTGCCCCCCCGGTAGCTTCAGTCGCTCACCGACGGCCGTCTTGTCGGTGCAGCCGCTTTCGTCGGTCTCTTCCACGCCGTAGACGCACACCACTTTGGACGCTGGCAGCTTGGCCATTTCTGGGCCGGTTGGCGCCTCCTGGCCTTCTTTGCCCAGCCAGCCCTCGACCTCGATCTCGAAGCTGCCGCTGCGGGCGAAGGCCAGCAGCATCACCGCGTCGATGCGTTGCTGGTCTTCGGCCGGCAGGCGGTTGTAGATGGCGGGCAGCACGTCAGCGCCAAACGAATAGCCGGTCAATACAAAGCGCTTGGTACCCCATTTCTGACGATAGTGCTGCATCAGTTCCGACAGGTCAGCGGCGCTCTGTTCCGGGGTCTTGTGTTGCCAGTAATAGCGCAGGGTGTCGATACCGACCACCGGGTAGCCCAGCTTGGCCATTTCCCCGGCCACGTCCCGGTCCAGGTCGCGCCAGCCACCATCCCCGGACAGGAACAGGGTGACGGTGTCGGTGGTTTGCCCAGCCGGCACCTCGACCACCGGGATGGCCAGGGCGTTGCCGTCATGCCCGACCAAGGCTTGGGTCAGCTGCGATTTGAGTACCTGGGGCAAGTGGATGTCGTAGTCGCTGATGCTGGTTTCGGCGTTGGCCTGGTCGCGCACGAAGGCCGCGCTGGCGTCATCTGGGTTGTCGTTCCAGGCGACGTTCCAGTGGCCGTGGGCCGCCGACTTGGGCAGCGTGGCCTGGCAGCCGGGTTGCTCCAGGGTGAAGTCGACGGAAATGGCCCGCGCCTTGTCGTCAGTCTGTGCGGCCAGCCAGCGCCAGGCTTGTGCCGCACCCGGGCCGATGCCGGCTACCAGGGTCGGTTTCTCGGCGAGCTGGGTCACTGCCAGGTCCAGCGCTTGCTGCTGCTTGCTGCAGTCGCTAGGCGGCAGGATCACCTGCACCAGCTGGGCTTCCCCGGCCTGGCTCAGGTCCAGCAACTGCTTGTCGGTCAGGGCCTGGTCCTGGGGGACGCCGATGGCGACCCGGGCTTTGGCGTGCACGCCAGGGGTGACACGGGTGATGTGGGTGTCATTCAGGGTCAATTGCTCAAGGCGCGCCTCGGGGGCCGGGCGCGTCCATAGCCAGAAGGCCGCGGCCCCGCCAAGGGCGGCCAGCAGCAGTGCAATCACCAGGTACAGCCAATAGCGTCGGATCATCAGCGTTTCACCAATCCAGTCAGGCCGCCAGCAATCAGGGCGGCAGTGTCGGCCAGTGCCACCAGCGGGTCGAGCCCTGCTGGCACAGCCATGTAACGGGGTTCCCAGTCCGGTTGGAACTTGTCCTTGAAGCGTCGAAGCCCCTGGAAGTTGTAGAGCTGTTCGCCGCGGCGGAACACCATTGAGCCCAGGCGTTGGGTCAACGGCGCGCCACGCCTTGGCTGCAACCCGGAAAGCGGGACCATACCCAGGCTGAAACGGCCGTAGTCATGGCTTTTGTAGTGCAGGATCAGGCCGATCATCATGAATTCCATGGTCAGCTTCGGCGCTTCTGGGTGGGCCCGCATCAGGTCGAGGCTGGCCAGCTCGTTGCTGTGGGTTTCCAGCAGGTTGGCAAACGCCACGGGCCGGCCCTGGAAGCGAATCAGGGCAATCCGGAAATGCTGCAGGTACTCGGGGCTGAAGCGCCCGAGCGAGAAGCCTTTCTCGCGCACGTTCTTGCCGCTGAGCCAGGCATCGGAGATTTCCTTGAGCTCTGCCAGTGGGGCGTGACCGGGCTCATGGATCTCCAGGCTAAGGCCGTCACGGCCGCCACGGTTCCAGGTGTAGCGCAGGTCCTTCATCTCCTTGCCCTTGGCGTCGAGGTCGAAACGGCGCAGGTCGACCCGGGCTTCCTCGCCCAGCTTGAGAGCGGTCAGGCCAATGTCCATATAGAAGGGCAGGTTCTCTGCGCGCACCTGATAGAACACCGGCCGGGCGTGGTGCAGGTCGCACAGGTCACGGAACTGCCAGATCATCTCGGCGCGCTCCTGTGCGGGGCCGATCGGGTCATACAGGGCCACCAGGCTGCGACCGCGACGGGCATACATCAGGAAGGCGTTGTCGCGTGGGTGGAACAGCAAGGCCTTGTCCCCCGTCAGCGCCAGGCCGCCATCGGGCTGGTCGGACGCCAGCAGAATGCGGTTGGCGCGTTGCAGCTCTTCGTCATCGGGCAGGTGGATGACCGGCGGTGCGGTGCGCAGCAGCCAGGTCAGGGCCACGGCCACCAGCAGCACGGCGCTGCCCATGGCTGCCCGCAGGCCGCGCGGGGCATCGGCATCCAAGGTGAACTGCCACCACAGCTGGTGGCTGTAGGGCACATCCTGGTAGGCAAACAGCAGCAGCCACACCGAAGCACCCACCACGCAGGCGCTGGCCACCAGGAATACCGGCGAGAAGGGCAGCTCCAGCAAGCGGCTGGGGCGGTAGAAGGAGCGGCGGAACAGGGCAAGCAGGGCGGCGGTGAACGTGAGCAGGCACGCTTCTTCCCAGTCAAAGCCTTTGAGCAGCGACAGCAAGGCACCGACCAGCAGCAATGTGGTGGTCAGCAGCCAGGCCGCCGACAGGCGCCGGCGCAGCCCTTGGGCCAACAGCAGGCAGAGCACGCCGATCAGGCTGGCGCCGAAGTGCGAGGCATCGATCAGGCGATGGGGCACCAGAAATCCCATGTGCTCCAGGCGCGTGTCGATCTCCGGCGTGGCACCGGAGAACAGCAGCACGACGCCGGACAGGAACACCAGGATCGACAGCACCGGCGCGGCCAGCCCTGAAGCCACCTTGATCGCCTGTTGCGCGAACAGCAGGCGCCGTGCCTCGTTGGCCAACAACAGCACGCAGGCCAGCAGCAGCGGCAATACCACGTAGATCAGGCGATACAGCAACAAGGCTGCTGCCAGTGGCGCGGCGCCCAACTGGTCGGCAAAGGCTGCCAGCAAGATCGCCTCGAACACCCCGACACCGCCGGGTACATGGCTGAGCACGCCAGCGGCCAAGGCCAGCAGGTACACCAGGATGAACGCGCCAAAGGGCGGTGCTTCGGGCAGCAGCAGGTACAGCACGGTGGCTGCGGCGGCCACGTCCAAGGCAGTGATCAGCAATTGCAGTGCAGCCAGGCGGGCACCCGGCAGGCGCAGCGTGCGGCGGCCCAGTTGCACCAACAGGTTATCGGCCACGGGTTGTTCGGCCAGGCGCCTGCGATAGAGCCCGATCACCAACACTGCAAACAGCACCAGTACAGCAGCTGCGATACCCGCCAACAGGCTCGGCGAAAGGCCCAGCGCCGTGGAGGCGGCGGGTAGATCGCTCAAGGTCGCCAAGGCAGCCAGGGGCGGCAACGCACACCCCAGCGACAGGCTGGCAAAAACGGTCATCCGCGCGACTTCGGCAGCCCCAAGGCCCCGGCGTGCATACAGGCGGTAGCGTACCGAACCACCCGACAGCATCGACAGGCCGATGGCGTTACCGATGGCGAAGGCGCTGAAGCCGCCCAGGACCAGGCTGCTCGCGGGCAGTTTCACGCCGGCATAGCGGCTGGCCGACCATTCGTACCCCAGCAGGATCACGAACCCGACGACCGTCGCCAGCAACGCACCGAGCAACGACTGCGTCGGCACGCTGAGCATGGCATCGTGCAGTGCATAGATGTCCAGCTCGCTCAGCAGGTGGCGGCAGGCAACCAGCGCCATGGCGAACAGCACCAGCGTCACCGCCAGGCCAATGGGCTGACGATAGCGGCTCAAGCGCTCGATCATGGGCAGGCGCTGCGCAGCAGTCGGTAGCGCCGATGCGAGGGGCACCGGAGGTTCAGGGTTGTGGGAAGTCATCGATTGGTACCCCGAGCCGGCAGCGCGAGGTAGGGGAGAGGTGCGGCCAAGTGAAAGTCCCTTAGGAAAACGTATCCAATAGTACTCCGTGCACAGGCGCTTTCAGCGTTCTGGCCGGGTTAAAGATAGTTCATCCTGAGAGGGGTATCTCAAGCCTGAGGGGCAGGCGAGTGGCAGCTTGGTGCCGTGGCGGTGGAAACCGTGGGGCCATAAAACAACAAACCCCGCGCTGCTGTTACACAGGCGGGGTTTGTTCTGACGAATATGGTTGCGGGAGCCGGATTTGAACCGACGACCTTCGGGTTATGAGCCCGACGAGCTACCAGACTGCTCCATCCCGCGTCAGAGGTGCGCATTCTACAGCTTGTTGAATCTGTGTAAAGCGTTAATTGTTGATTTCTCAACCTTTTTTCTTCTGGATCATTTTCGATGCAAAGAAAAAGGCCACTGCGTTAACAGTGGCCTTCTCTTTGTTTGGTTGCGGGAGCCGGATTTGAACCGACGACCTTCGGGTTATGAGCCCGACGAGCTACCAGACTGCTCCATCCCGCGTCTGTGGGGCGGATTCTACAGTTTATTGACAGTGTGTCAAGCGTTAGCTCTTGATTTATCGTCAATTTTCCACAATGACTTTTTCGAAGCCAAAGAAAAAGGCCACTGCGTTAACAGTGGCCTTTTCTCGAATCTGGTTGCGGGAGCCGGATTTGAACCGACGACCTTCGGGTTATGAGCCCGACGAGCTACCAGGCTGCTCCATCCCGCGCCTGTGAGATCGAATTCTACGGATTTCCCGCCCTATGTCAAGCATTATTCCAAGAAAACCCTTTTTCGTTCAAACCCTTAGCGTTTGAGCAAGGCGCGCGGGGCAGGCGCGCCGGGCCTTGCAGGCCAATTGTCGAGGGATGCGCCGTGCAGGCTGTTGCGCCAGAGGGGCCATGCGATACTATCTGTATGAATCTACAGTACTGACGGTCATCCATGTCCTTGCGCAAGATCATCCATGTCGACTGCGATTGCTTCTACGCCGCGATCGAGATGCGTGATGACCCGCGCCTGGCCGGTCGGCCCATGGCGGTCGGTGGGTCGGCCGACCACCGCGGGGTCATCGCCACCTGCAACTATGAAGCCCGTGCCTATGGCGTGCGCTCGGCCATGTCCTCGCGCCATGCGCTCAAGCTGTGCCCTGACTTGTTGATCGTCAAACCCCGTTTTGAAGCCTATCGCGAGGCATCGCGTGAGATTCACGCCATTTTTCGCGATTACACCGAGCTGATCGAACCCTTGTCGCTGGATGAAGCCTACCTGGATGTCAGCGACAGCCAATGGTACGCCGGTAGCGCGACACGGATTGCCGAGGACATTCGCCGGCGCGTCGCCCGTACCCTGCATATCACGGTGTCGGCGGGTGTCGCCCCCAACAAGTTCCTGGCCAAGATCGCCAGTGACTGGCGTAAGCCCAATGGCCTGTTCGTCATCACTCCGGGGGAGGTCGAGGCGTTTGTCGCGGCCTTGCCCGTCGCCCGGTTGCACGGGGTGGGCAAGGTCACGGCGGACAAGCTGGCGCGCTTGGGTATCGATACCTGCCTGGACCTGCGCGAGTGGTCCCGCCTGGCCCTGGTGCGTGAGTTCGGCAGTTTTGGTGAGCGGCTTTGGGGGCTGGCGCGGGGGGTTGATGAGCGTGCTGTGCACAATGACAGCCGCAGGCAATCGGTCAGCGTGGAAAATACCTACGATACCGATCTGCCGGACCTGGCCAGTTGCCTGGAGCGTCTTCCCGCGTTGCTCGACAGCCTTAATGAACGCATTGCCCGCATGGACAGCAGCTACCGGCCGGACAAGCCTTTCGTGAAGGTCAAGTTCCATGACTTCAGCCAGACGACGATGGAGCAGGCGGGGGCAGGCAGGGACCTGGAAAGTTACCGGCAATTAATGAAGAAGGCCTTCGCGCGGGGTGACAAGCCGGTGCGCTTGTTGGGGGTCGGGGTAAGGTTGCGGGATTTGCGCGGTGCGCATGAGCAACTGGAGCTGTTCCCACCTAAATGAACAAGGGCCGCTAAGCGGCCCCTTTCATTTATTGCACGCCTGGGTCAGCTACCAGCCGCCCGGTGGCCTTGGTCAGGGATTGCAGGAATTCCTGCTGCAGTTCCGGATCGTTGCGCGTCAGCTCGATCAGGCTCTGCTCCATTTCACTGGCTTCCTCTTCCAGGCCCAGTTCGGACAGGCGTTTGACCCTGTGCACCCACTGGCTGACATCATCGTCTTCCAGGTCGTCGAAGATCAGCTCGTGCGCTTCAAGCAGCTTGTTGCGCAGCGTGGCGCTGACCAGCAGGCTGGCGTCACCGCGCACCGCATTGTCCTCATCGACCACCTGCAGGTGCAGGGTGCCAATGTGGTTGAGGTTTTGCTCGGAGAACGGGCTGTCGAGCAGGTTCAGGCGCAGCACGCCGTTTCTGTCGGTGGTCAGCTCGTGGGTGAGTTTGCCGGCCTTGACTTCGACCAGGCGCTCGCTCCAGGGCAGGCTGGTGGACTCCTCGCGCTGGTCCTTCTGCACTTCGCTGATCCCGGCAAGGTTCTGCTGGGCGCGACCGTTGGACTGCACGTTCATGAACGGGTTAAGCCCCGCCACGCCGTAGCTGAGCCAGTCGTGGGTCACGCTTTCAGGCAGGTTGCCCAAGGCGAACACGTTGACCACGTTGGCACCCACGCCCGCTACGACAGCCACCGCACCCAGTGGGATCTCGTAGATCTCCCGCCAAGGCTGGTAGGGCGTGTAGCGGTCGTAGCGCCGGGTAACTTCGAACTCGGTGACTTCGAAGCGCTTCAGCTCATGCACGCGCACACGTCGTTGCGGCAGCTCCATCACCTTCGGCTCGCCGACATCGATCTGCAGACTGTGTTCGAGCAGTTTTCGCTCGACGCGCTCCTCGTGCTCGCTGCGCTGGGACATCTGGTTGGCGCAGCCGCTGATGAGCAGGGCGCCGCACAGTGCGGCGCCCCCCAGGGGAAAGGTACTTCGCTTGGACATGATCACTCGTGCATTGATTATCAGCGGCGAACGCGGGCCTGCAGGAACGACAGCACTTCATTGAGTGGCAGCGCTTGAGCATCCTGTTCGGTGCGGTGCTTGTATTCCAGGTTGCCTTCGGCCAGGCCGCGGTCACTGACGACGATGCGGTGCGGAATGCCGATCAGCTCCATGTCGGCAAACTTGATGCCTGGGCTGGTCTTCTTGTCGCGGTCATCCAGCAGCACTTCGAAGCCGGCGGCAGTCAGTTCGGCGTACAGCTTGTCGGTCGCTTCGCGAACCACGTCGGTTTCATAGCGCAGCGGCACCAGGGCGATCTGGAAAGGCGCCAGGGCGTCGTTCCAGATGATGCCTTTGTCGTCGTAGCTCTGTTCGATGGCGGCGGCGACCACGCGGGACACGCCAATGCCATAGCAACCCATGGACAACACGACAGGCTTGCCGTTCTCGCCCAGTACCTGGCACTTGAGTGCCTCGCTGTACTTGGTGCCGAGCTGGAAGATGTGGCCCACTTCGATGCCGCGCTTGATCACCAGGGTGCCCTGGCCGTCTGGGCTTGGGTCGCCTTCGACGACGTTGCGCAGGTCGGCGACTTGCGGAACCGGCAGGTCGCGCTCCCAGTTGACGCCGAAGTAGTGCTTGTCATCGATGTTGGCGCCGATGCCGAAGTCGCTCATCAGGGCAACCGAACGGTCGATGATGCATTCCAGTGGCAGGTTCAGCGGGCCGAGCGAGCCTGCACCGGCGCCGATGGCGTCGCGCAGTTCAGCTTCGGTCGCCATGACCAGCGGGTCGGCAACCTGTTCCAGCTTGGTGGCCTTGATTTCGTTGAGCTCGTGGTCGCCACGGACGATCAGGGCAATCAGCTTGCCTTCTTCGGCGCCGCGCACGATCAGGGTCTTGACGGTCTTCTCGATCGGCAGGCCGAAGTTTTCGACCAGTTGGGCGATGGTCTTGGCGTCCGGCGTGTCGACCAGGCGCAGCTCCTCGGAAGGGGCAGGGCGCACGGTTTCACGCGGGATGGCCTCGGCCTTCTCGATGTTGGCAGCGTAATCGGAGCTGTCGCTGAAGATCACATCGTCTTCACCGGATTCGGCCAGCACGTGGAATTCGTGCGAGTAGCTGCCACCGATGGAGCCGGTGTCGGCTTGCACAGGGCGGAAGTCCAGGCCCAGGCGGGTAAAGACGTTGCTGTACGCCTGGTGCATGCGGTCGTAGGTTTCCTGCAGGGAAGCCTGGTCGGCATGGAAGGAGTAGGCGTCCTTCATGATGAACTCGCGGCCGCGCATCAAGCCGAAGCGTGGGCGGATCTCATCACGGAATTTGGTCTGGATCTGGTACATGTTGAGCGGCAGCTGTTTATAGCTGGACAGCTCGTTACGGGCCAGGTCGGTAATGACTTCTTCGTGGGTCGGGCCGACGCAGAAGTCGCGGTTGTGGCGGTCTTTCAGGCGCAGCAGCTCTGGGCCGTACTGCTCCCAACGGCCGGATTCCTGCCACAGTTCGGCGGGCTGGATGCTGGGCATCAGCACTTCCAGGGCGCCGGCGGCGTTCATTTCCTCGCGCACAACGGCTTCGACCTTGCGCATCACTCGCAAGCCCATCGGCAGCCAGGTGTACAGGCCAGAGGCCAGTTTGCGGATCATGCCGGCGCGCAGCATGAGCTGGTGGCTGATGACCACTGCGTCGGCAGGGGTTTCTTTCTGGGTGGCGAGCAAATATTGACTGGTGCGCATGGTGGGCCGTGTCGATTGCCTAAGACGTTGAAATGACCCCGCATTGTACGGGGGCGAAACGAAGGCGTACAGGATGCCCCAGGGCGTGACACTTGTCAGCCAAGAAAAAGCCCGGCGTGATCGCCGGGCTTTTTCAAGTGCGGGGCACTGCAAGCCAGGCTTACAGGATGCTCAGCGGGTACTCGACGATCAGACGCAGTTCGTCGATCGAGCTCGAACCGTAGTACACACCGTCGCTGGAGCGGTAGGTGGCCTGGCGGACGCGGAAGCTCAGGTCTTTCGCTGGGCCGCTCTGCATGACGTACTTGACGTCTACGTCGCGTTCCCATTCCTTACCGTCGTCGGTGGTGCGGGTGGTTGCACCGGTACCGCGTGCGTAACGGGTCATGAAGGTCAGGCCTGGTACGCCGAACTCGGCGAAGTTCAGGTCGTAGCGAGCCTGCCAGGATTTCTCGTCTTCGGCGTTGAAGTCGGAACGGGCGATGGAGTTGGCCAGGAACACGGTACCGCCGCCGTCCACGCCGTAGGCGTAGTCACCGTCGCCGCTGACTTTCTGGTAGGCCAGGGTGAAGGTGTGGGCGCCGATGTTGTAGGCAGCCGACAAGCTGGCTGCGATGTTGTCGAGCTCGTTGGTGCCGTCGGACTTGGTGACGAATGCACCGGTACGGTTGGCGCCGATCGACTTGGTGTCATAGATGTTGAAGTCGAACACCAGGCCTTGCTTGTCGCTGATCGGCAGCGCCCAGTTGATGTTGCCGTACCACTTACGGAAGTGATCTTCGATGTGCGAGTAGTAAACGCTGGTGCTGAGGCTGTCAGTGAACGCGTAGGTACCGCCGAAGATGTTGGCTTCGGTCAGGTTCAGGCTGTCATGGTAGGTCTGAGCCTGGGCGTTCATGGCGGTGAAGTGACCGGCGTTCAGGGTCAGGCCATTGATCTCGTTGCTGGTGATCAAGCCGCCTTCGGCAACTTCCGGCAGCAAGCGGCTGTCGTCAGTGGCGAATACTGGCATGGCGGTGAACTGGTCACCGAACTTCAGCACGGTATTGGAGATGCGCATTTTTACAGCGCCGCCGCCTTCGGAGTAATCATCCTGCGAACGGCCGTCGGAGCCTTGTGGGAACAGGCCGGTGCCGGCGCGACCTTTGCCGCTGTCCAGTTTCAGGCCGAGCATGCCGATGGCGTCGACGCCGAAGCCTACGGTGCCTTGGGTGAAGCCCGATTCGTAAGTGCCGAGGAAACCAAGGCCGGTTTCTTCCACGCGGCTTTGAGTGCCGGCTGGGTTGTTGCGGAAGTCACGGCTGAAGTACAGCATGCGAGTTTTGACGTTCAGCTGGCTGTCTTCGATGAAACCCTTGGACTCGTCTTGTGCAGAGGCGAAGGCCAATTGCGAGGTCCCTGCCGAAACGGCCAGGGCGATCATGCTCCACTTCATCACGCGCATCGTGATTTGCTCCTTTGGTTTTTTAGGAAGAGTACCGCTGCGCCCAAGTCTTTTAGTTATATGGGGCAGCTCTTTCTTGTTATGTCGGCGGAAATGTATAACACGCTGACTGTTGTTGGCGATATGGGCATATCCAAGGTTTCGGGAACTTTATGGCCATGTCGCTTTCAGGTATTTCCATGTCGCAAATCACGTCCCGGATTCCCGGGTCGTACAACGCCAGCGCTGTTCCTGTCACCGTAACGAATCTGTAACTACAGGTTCCGGTTAGGGAAACTCCCTGGTGTATCCAAAGCGGCTGTTGTTATTTGTTGCGTACATCGCTTGATGCAGATGTCGTGCCGACTTGGCGGGAGAGGAATGCAACAAGCGTGCTCAAAATTACCACCGGTTCATGAAATTTTCACAAATGAGGCTGCCGAAGGTCGGAAAGTACCGTAAACACGGGGCGGGACTTGTCTGATGGTGTGCCACAACTCTGGCGGTTTTCAAATTCAAAACCTGCCATAAAAGTCAATGTGTTACCGGCAACTGTTCATGCGGAGTCATTCGTGTGGGTAAAAGCGTAGTGGTGTGCTCGTTTGCGGCCTCATTTTGGTGCGAAAAGTAGCGGTGTGTTACCGCGACTGTGCAGGCAGCAGGTATTCATGAACTTAAAGTGTGCAGTGTCGGGCTGCTGTTGCATGCCGGCGTGCGCGAAGCAAGGTATCCTTGCGCAATGTTCCCGTGTCTCGCGGGCCCGTTATCGAGTATTGGAGGTTGGTGGTGGTTGAGATGGATTCGCGTTTGCAGCAAGACACCTATGTACTTGGAGACTTTCCGTTGTGCCGTGTGTTGCTCAGCAAAGACGCCAATTACCCTTGGTTCATCCTGGTGCCGCGTCGCCCTGGAGTGAGCGAATTGTTCGACTTGAGCCAGGAAGACCAGGCGCAACTGTGGAAAGAAACCACGTACCTGGCTGAAGCGCTGAAGGGCGAATTCAACGCTGACAAGATGAACGTTGCCACCCTGGGTAACGTTGTCAGCCAGATGCACATGCACGTCATTGTCCGTCACACGCATGACGCCGCTTGGCCAGCGCCGGTATGGGGCAAAGTGCCCGCCGTCGAGTATGCGCCGGGGCAAGTCGATGCCATTGGTCAGCGCCTGCGCGCGCTGCTCAACGATGACTACCAGCAGGTGGCCTGAAGTGTCCTCTGAATCGCGAATCATCGAGCTGGAAACCCGCCAGGCCTTCCAGGACGACACGCTTCAGGCGCTCAATGATGTAGTGGTCGAGCAAGGGCGTGTGATCGAGCGCCTGCAACTGCAGATGGCCGAGCTGCTCAAGCGTTACGAAGAAATGGTGGGGCAATACGGCAGCGAAGGTGAAGAGGCGCCGCCCCCTCATTATTGAGTTGAGGCAGCCCTGGCCTTGCACCAGGGCTGCACACGGTCAGCGACGGGTTACCGCGACCACATCTTCGGCCTGCAGGCCTTTGTCACGGTGCATGACCGAAAACTCGACGCGTTGGCCTTCGACCAGAATGCGGTGGCCTTCGCCGCGGATGGCGCGGAAGTGCACAAAGATGTCATCGCCCGAATCGCGGGAAATGAAGCCAAAGCCTTTGGACGTGTTGAACCACTTGACGGTGCCCGTATCGCGGTTGCCGGCCTCCAAGGGGGCGCTTTGGCTGGTGCGGGCTTTTCGGTTGGCTCGGGCGAAGCCCGCAGCCAGGTGCAGCACCACGGCCAAGGCCGCGCAGACCAGGGCGGCCAGGTTGCCCATTTCGGGGCGAGCCAGCAGCGTCAGGGTCTGCAATACCACGGCCACCACCAGCAAGGCGCAAGCCAGGTGCTGCAATTGTTGCCGGGCACCTCGGTAATACAGCGGCACGACCGGGGCCAATACCAGGTTAAGCAGGCCGAGCAGTGCCAGGTAGACCGCGTCGGGTTGCTGCAGGAAGGGTGTTGCGTCGGTTTTCAGGCTGGGTATGAGCGATAGCAGCAAAGCCGCTACGCCCGTCACCAGATGGACGATCTTGAACATGGGTTGGCTCACAGTTGACAAGCTGATCACAGGAAGAGCTGGCGACACGGTGCGCATGAGGTGTAAAGCGCGAACACGTGGTGGGCCAGCCTATGCACCCGGCAATAACAGTCCGCACGGGTGGCACCCTGCCTATTTAACAGCAAAGGCGCAGGCTACTCAAACCGCAGGCCGCCACAGCCGATGTGTTGCGCCATGTCACAGGCGGGTTGCGCCAAGTGTTGATACAGTTGGAAGGGCCCGCTTGATCATCAAGCCTTATGGAAAGGGGAACTTCATGGCAATTGATATCGGTATCAGTGAAGAAGATCGCAAGTCTATCGTCGATGGGCTGTCCCGCCTGTTGTCGGATACCTACGTGCTGTATCTGAAAACCCATAACTTTCACTGGAACGTCACTGGTCCGTCGTTCCGTACCCTGCACCTGATGTTCGAAGAGCAATACAACGAGCTGGCGCTGGCGGTGGACTCGATTGCCGAGCGGATCCGTGCCTTGGGCTTCCCGGCACCGGGGTCCTATGCTTTTTATGCGCGGCATTCTTCGATCAAGGAAGAGGAGGGCGTGCCGGCCGCGGAGGAGATGATACGTCAGCTGGTGCAGGGCCAGGAGGCGGTCGTGCGCACCGCGCGCAGCATTTTCCCGGTGGTGGACAAGGTCAGCGATGAACCGACCGCCGACCTGTTGACTCAGCGTATGCAGGTGCACGAGAAGACCGCCTGGATGCTGCGCGTCTTGCTGGACGGCCAATAGTCGCCGCGTAGCGTCAGAAACGTCTGAAAAGCCCGGCTGCCGGCAGTGCAGCCGGGCTTTTTGCGTTTATGCGGGAAGGTTTTGCCGCTGCTTCGAAGGCGCAGGCTGGCGCTTCATGGTTGCCCTAGGGCCCCGGGTACAGGGGCAATGGCAGTCGCGATGGAGTGGCCGGATGATAGGCATGATGCAACAAGACAAGCGAGGCGGTGGTCAGGGGCGTTGGCCGGGCAAGCAATGCGTCGACCCCTTCAAGGCCGACTTCGACATGCTGCAGATCAGGCCGGTGTCGCGTTCGGTCCGGCTCAACGGGTTTTCCACCTGCCTGCGCCTGGAAGCGGTCTACTGGGGGATCCTGGAGCGTATCGCCGAGGCCAACCGCTGCTCGGTCAGCGCGGTGTTGTCCTACGTGGACCGCGAGGTGCATCTGCGCCAGGGCGGGGTGCGCAACTTCAGTGGCCTGATCCGCGTCATCTGCGTCGCCTGGTTGCTCGATCCGCCGAGTGCACGCTGATCGCCAGGCGGGCTGCGCAGTGCTTGCTAACCATATATAATCCCGCTTTTTGCTGCCCCGGCAGCCAGTGTTATGGTTGACGAGAGACACCCATGCCCCTTTATGACTATCAATGTGCGTCCTGCGAGCACCGCATGGAAGTGCTGCAGAAGATCAGCGCTGCGCCGCTGACCGATTGCCCGGCCTGTCAGGCGCCGGCACTGAAGAAGCTGTTGTCGGTACCCGGCTTTCGCCTGAGCGGCACCGGCTGGTACGAAACCGACTTCAAGACCGGGGCAAAAAAGAACCTTGCAGGCGGCGACAAAGCCGACTGAGTTGAATGCTGTGACCGGGTCTTGCAGTATTAGCCCTCTGGGCGGCCAAGGCCTCCACCGAATACACGAATCACGAGAAGCGAAACCACCATCATGATGCGCAGCCATTATTGCGGCCAACTGAACGAGAGCCTGGACGGCCAGGAAGTCACCCTTTGCGGCTGGGTCCATCGTCGCCGCGACCACGGCGGGGTGATCTTCCTCGACATCCGTGACCGCGAGGGCATGGCCCAGGTCGTATTCGACCCCGATCGCGCCGAAACCTTCGCCGCCGCCGACCGTGTGCGCAGCGAATACGTCGTGCAAGTCACTGGCAAGGTTCGCAAGCGCCCAGACGGTGCGGTGAATGCCAACATGGCCTCCGGTGCCATCGAGATCCTTGGCTACCAGCTGACCGTGCTCAACGAAGCGGAAACCCCGCCGTTCCCGCTCAACGAATACTCCGACGTTGGCGAGGAAACCCGCCTGCGCTACCGCTTCATCGACCTGCGTCGCCCGGAAATGGCCGACAAGCTGCGCCTGCGTTCGCGCATCACCAGCAGCATCCGTCGCTTCCTCGACGAGAACGGCTTCCTCGACGTCGAGACGCCGATCCTCACCCGTGCCACGCCAGAAGGCGCGCGCGACTACCTGGTACCGAGCCGTACCCACGCAGGCAGCTTCTTCGCCCTGCCGCAGTCGCCTCAGCTGTTCAAGCAGCTGCTGATGGTGGCCGGTTTCGACCGCTACTACCAGATCGCCAAGTGCTTCCGTGACGAAGACCTGCGTGCTGACCGCCAGCCGGAATTCACCCAGATCGACATCGAGACCAGCTTCCTCGATGAGTCCGAGATCATGGGCCTCACCGAGAGCATGATTCGCAAGCTGTTCAAGGAAGTCCTGGACCTGGAGTTCGGTGAATTCCCGCACATGACCTTCGAAGAAGCCATGCGCCGTTACGGTTCCGACAAGCCAGACCTGCGTAACCCGCTGGAGCTGGTCGACGTTGCCGACCAGCTGAAGGATGTCGACTTCAAGGTATTCGCCGGCCCGGCCAACGATCCGAAGTGCCGTGTTACCGCCCTGCGCGTGCCAGGCGCCGCCAGCATGCCGCGCAGCAAGATCGACGAGTACACCAAGTTCGTCGGCATCTACGGTGCCAAAGGCCTGGCGTACATCAAGGTCAACGAGCGCGCCAAAGGTGTTGAAGGCCTGCAGTCGCCGATCGTCAAGAACATCCCTGAGGCTAACCTGAACGTGATCCTCGATCGCGTTGGCGCGGTCGATGGCGACATCGTCTTCTTCGGTGCCGACAAGTTCAAGATCGTCAGCGAGGCCCTGGGCGCACTGCGCATCAAGGTCGGCAACGACTTCAACCTGCACACCTGCGAGTGGGCACCGATGTGGGTCGTCGACTTCCCGATGTTCGAAGAGAACGAAGACGGCAGCTTCACCGCGCTGCACCACCCGTTCACTGCGCCGAAGTGCTCGCCAGAAGAGCTCGAGGCCAACCCGGCCACAGCCCTGTCCCGTGCCTACGACATGGTCCTGAACGGTACTGAGCTGGGTGGCGGTTCGATCCGTATCCACCGCAAAGAGATGCAGCAGGCGGTGTTCCGTCTGCTGGGTATCGAAGCGGCGGAACAGGAAGAGAAGTTCGGCTTCCTGCTCGACGCCCTGAAGTTTGGTGCACCGCCTCACGGTGGCCTGGCCTTCGGCCTGGACCGCCTGGTCATGCTGATGACCGGCGCCCAGTCGATCCGTGAAGTGATCGCCTTCCCGAAAACCCAGAGCGCTGCCTGCGTCATGACCCAAGCCCCAGGCATGGTCGACGCCAAGGCCTTGCGCGAGCTGCACATCCGCCTGCGCGAACAGACCAAGGTCGAGTAAGCGGGCCCCGGGCGCATCCAGATGGATGCGCCTTTGCGTTACGGCGCAGGTATTTTTGTCGTTGCGCCCCGTCAGGGGCGCAATTGTTTGTGTTTCAAAGAATTTGGAGTCGTTATGGCTGGTCATTCCAAGTGGGCGAACATCAAGCACCGCAAAGAGCGCCAGGATGCCAAGAGAGGCAAGATCTTCACCAAGTGGATTCGCGAGCTGACCGTTGCCGCCAAGCAAGGCGGTGGTGACCCGGCGTCCAACCCGCGTCTGCGCCTGGCCCTGGACAAGGCGCTCGGCGCCAACATGAGCCGCGATATCATCGACCGTGCCGTGGCCCGTGGTGCTGGCACCAACGAAAGCGACAACGTCGAAGAGCTCAGCTACGAGGGCTACGGCCCAGGTGGCGTGGCGATCATGGTCGAGGCCATGACCGACAACCGCAACCGTACCGCGGCTGCCGTGCGTCATGCCTTCACCAAGTGTGGCGGCAACCTCGGTACCGACGGTTCGGTGGCCTACCTGTTCGAGCGCAAGGGCCAGATCAGCTTCGCGCCGGGCGTTGATGAAGACGCCTTGATGGAAGCCGCGATGGAGGCCGATGCCGACGACGTCGTCGCCAATGACGATGGTTCGTTCGACGTCTTCACCTCGTTCAACAGCTTCTATGCCGTGCGTAATGCCCTGGAAGAGGCTGGCTTCAAGGCCGATGACGCTGAAATCGTCATGCAGCCGACCACCAGTGCCGAACTGGATCAGGAAGGTGCGGAGAAGGTGATCAAGCTGATCGACATGCTTGAGGACCTGGATGATGTGCAGAACGTCTATTCCAATGCGCAGATTTCCGACGAGATCATGGAAAAACTCGGCTAAGGTGTCGCCTACAAGGCTGTAATTGGGGCCGCTGCGATGGGTCGCGCAGCGGCCCCAATGGCCTTGAATCGAGCTCAGGCTTTCAAGCATCTCCCTACACGACAGGCTTTATGACTCTGATTCTTGGTATCGACCCCGGCTCGCGCATCACCGGGTATGGCGTTGTGCGCCAGACTGCCCGTGGTTGCGAGTACGTGGCGTCGGGTTGTATCCGCACGGGCAGTGGTGAGTTGCACGAACGTCTGCAGATTGTCTTTCGCGGTGTCAGTGAGATCATCAAGCTGCACGAGCCTGTGACCATGGGCATCGAACGGGTGTTCATGGCCCGCAACCCCGACTCGGCGCTCAAACTCGGCCAGGCCCGCGGTGCGGCAATCGTCGCCGCCGCCGAGGCCGGCCTGGAAATCGCCGAGTACAGTGCCACCCAGGTCAAGCAGGCCGTGGCGGGTACGGGTGGGGCCAACAAGGAGCAAGTGATGATGATGGTCATGCACCTGCTCAAGCTTACGAAGAAGCCGCAGATCGACGCCTCCGACGCCCTGGCCATCGCCCTGTGTCATGCCCACACCCGTTCCAGTCTGGTACCGCACGGCCTGGCCACGGCACGGCGTCGCGGCGGGCGCTTGCGTCTGTAGTCGCTTCATGCGGTGATACACATTTTGTTCAGGTGAAGCGTTCACCTGAGGCATTTGCTGATAGGGTTGAGCGGTCTTTGATCGGCTCCCCAAGAGGAAGGATCGGAACGTGATTGGACGTTTGCGCGGCACCCTGGCGGAAAAGCAACCGCCACACCTGATTATCGACGTCAATGGCGTGGGCTATGAGCTGGAAGTGCCCATGACCACCCTGTATCGCCTGCCCAAGGTCGGCGAAACGGTAACCGTGCATACCCACCTGGTGGTGCGCGAAGACGCGCACCTGCTGTACGGGTTCCACGAAAAGCGCGAGCGCGAACTGTTCCGCGAGCTCATTCGCCTCAATGGCGTTGGGCCGAAGCTGGCGCTGGCCTTGATGTCGGGCCTGGAAGCCGACGAGCTGGTGCGCTGCGTGCAGGCCCAGGACACCTCGGCCCTGGTGCGCGTACCCGGTGTCGGCAAGAAGACCGCCGAGCGTTTGCTGGTCGAACTCAAGGACCGCTTCAAGGCCTGGGAAACTTCACCGGCCATGTTCACCCTGGTGTCCGACGGGCCGGTGCCGGTCAGCAGTGCCTCCACGGCCGAGGCCGATGCCGTCAGTGCGCTGGTTTCCCTGGGCTACAAGCCGCAGGAAGCCAGCAAGGCAGTGTCCGCCATCAAGGACAAGGCAGGCCTGAGCAGTGAAGAGCTGATCCGCGCCAGCCTTAAAGGGATGATTACCAAGTGATCGAAGCCGACCGTCTGATCGCCGCCAGTGGGCGTGACCGCGAAGAGGTCCAGGACCGCGCGATCCGCCCCCTGCGCCTGGACGAATACATCGGGCAGCCGGTGGTGCGTGAGCAGATGTCGCTGTTCATCCAGGCGGCTCGTGGTCGCAGCGAATCACTCGACCATACCTTGATCTTTGGCCCGCCCGGGTTGGGCAAGACCACCTTGGCCAACATCATCGCCCACGAGATGGGCGTTTCGGTCAAGAGCACCTCGGGGCCGATCCTCGAGCGCCCGGGTGACCTGGCGGCGATGCTGACCAACCTCGAACCCCATGATGTGCTGTTCATCGACGAAATTCACCGGCTTTCACCGGTGGTCGAAGAAGTGCTCTACCCCGCGATGGAAGACTTCCAGCTCGACATCATGATCGGCGAAGGGCCCGCCGCCCGCTCGATCAAGCTCGACTTGCCGCCGTTCACCTTGGTGGGTGCCACCACCCGCGCCGGCATGCTGACCAACCCTTTGCGTGACCGCTTCGGTATCGTCCAGCGCCTGGAGTTTTACAGCGACAAGGACCTGGCAACCATCGTCAGCCGCTCCGCTGGCATCCTGGGCCTGGTCATCGAAGACCAGGGCGCCTTCGAGATTGCCCGCCGTGCCCGTGGCACGCCGCGTATCGCCAACCGCCTGCTGCGCCGTGTGCGCGATTATGCCGAAGTGCGCGGCAAGGGCCAGATCACCAAGGCTGTGGCCGACCTGGCGCTGAACCTGCTGGACGTCGACGAGCGTGGTTTCGACCATTCCGACCGCCGCCTGCTGTTGACCATGATCGAGAAGTTCGACGGTGGCCCGGTGGGGGTAGACAACCTCGCCGCCGCCATCAGTGAAGAGCGTCATACCATCGAAGACGTGCTTGAACCCTACCTGATCCAGCAGGGTTACATCATGCGTACGCCGCGCGGCCGTGTGGTCACCCGGCATGCCTACCTGCACTTTGGCCTGAATGTTCCCGGGCGTTTGGGGGAGGGTGGTGATTTTTCCGAGCCAGGCGATGAATGACAGATCAAAACCGGCTTTTTGTGGTCCTACCGCTGGCATGCCCTCGGCGCGCTGGCAATAAGACATTAATGAGAAAAACAGTTGCCGCAGCGGATTGGCAAGCTGAGGAGTAAGCACTAGAGTATGCGCGCGCAAAATCAGCTCGAACCGTTCGCCCACCGTTGTCGCGTCTACTACGAAGACACCGATGCGGGCGGCGTGGTGTATTACGTCAACTACCTGAAATTCATGGAGCGCGCGCGTACCGAGCGGCTGCGGCACCTGGGCTTTTCCCAGTTGCAGTTGGCCGGGGAGAACCTGCTCTTCGTGGTCCATTCCAGCGAGGCGCGCTACCACGCGCCGGCGCGGTTGGACGATGAACTGCGGGTGACCGCGCAAGTACTTGAACTCAATCGTGCCAGCCTGCGCTTCGTGCAGCAGGTCTGGCGGGAAAAGGATGAAACGCTGCTCTGCGAGGGGCAGTTCCTGGTGGCCGCCGTGCGCGCCGACACTTTCAAACCCCGAGCCATACCCCCCAAGCTGCGCGACGCCTTTATGGCGGACGGCTCGGGTACTCAATCGAATGCAGGAGAATAAGCGTGGAAGCTAACGTCGTCGACCATACCTCCATGTGGAGTCTGGTCAGCAATGCCAGCGTGGTGGTACAGCTGGTAATGCTGATCCTTGTGGCCGCCTCGGTCACCTCATGGATCATGATCTTCCAGCGCAGCACCATGCTGCGCGCCGGTCGTCGAGCGCTGGATGCCTTCGAGGAGCGTTTCTGGTCGGGTATCGACCTGTCCAAGCTGTACCGTCAGGCCGGCAGCAACCCAGACCCGGATTCGGGGGTGGAGCAGGTCTTCCGTGCAGGCTTCAAAGAGTTCTCGCGCCTGCGTCAGCAGCCGGGTGTAGACCCTGACGCGGTCATGGAAGGCGTTGGCCGAGCCATGCGCGTGGCCATTTCGCGTGAAGAAGAAAAGCTCGAGCAGAGCCTGCCGTTCCTCGCCACCGTCGGTTCGACCAGCCCGTACATCGGCCTGTTCGGTACCGTATGGGGCATCATGAACTCCTTCCGCGGCCTGGCCAGCGCCCAGCAAGCCACCCTGGCCACGGTTGCCCCCGGTATTGCCGAAGCGTTGATCGCCACTGCGATCGGCCTGTTCGCAGCAATCCCAGCCGTTATCGCGTACAACCGTTTCGCCGCGCGCAGCGAAGTGCTGATCGGTCGTTACTACACCTTCGCCGACGAGTTCCAGGCGATCCTGCACCGCAAAGTGCACACCAGCGAAGAGTAATCAGGTAGAAGCCCATGGCCCGAGTTCGCCACAAACGCAAGCCGGTCGCCGAGATGAACGTGGTGCCCTACATCGACGTGATGCTGGTGCTGCTGGTCATCTTCATGGTGACGGCCCCAATGCTCAACCAGGGCGTGAAGGTCGACCTGCCCAAGGTTTCCAGTGAAGCCTTGCCGCAGGACAACAACGTCCAGATCCTCACCATTTCCATCAAGGCCGACAAGACCTACTACTGGAACCTCGGCAGCGAAGTCGATACCGACAAGCAGATGGACAAGGCCATGACCTTGCCCGACATGACCAACGCAGTGACCAAGATCATTGCCGCCGGCCGTGACCAGGGCAAGCAGACACAGGTCTTCATTCGTGGCGACAAGGCTGTCGACTACGGCGCGGTCATGGGTGCCATGGGCGGGTTGCAGAAGGCCGGTGTCGGTAACGTTGGCCTGATTACCGAGGCGCCCTGATGCAACAGCGAGAGCCATCCGCCTCGGAAAGCTACTTCTGGCCCAGTGTCTGGGCCATCGGTCTGCACGTGCTGGTGTTCGGCATGCTGTTCGTCAGTTTTGCCATGACGCCTGAACTGCCGCCTTCCAAGCCGATCGTCCAGGCTACCCTGTATCAGCTGAAGTCCAAGAGCCAGGCGACTACCCAGACCAATCAGAAGATTGCCGGGGAAGCGAAGAAAACCGCCTCGCGCCAGACCGAAGTCGAGCAGTTGGAACAGAAGAAGGTCGAGCAAGAGGCCGTGAAGGCCGCGGAACAAAAGAAAGCCGACGCCGCTCAAAAGGCCGAAGAGGCTCGCGAAGCCGCCGAGGCCAAGAAGGCTGAAGCCGCTGAAGCCAAGAAGGCTGAGGAGGCTGCCAAGGCCACCGAGGCCAAGAAAGCCGCCGAAGCCAAGAAAGCCGAGGAGGCGAAGAAGGCCGCCGAGAAACAGCAGGCCGACATCGCCAAGAAGAAGGCTGAGGAAGAGGCCAAGAAGAAAGCCGACGAGGAGGCCAAGAAAGAGGCCGCCGAAGAAGCGAAAAAGCAAGCCGCCGAGGACGCCAAGAAAAAGGCAGCCGAAGAGGCCAAGAAGAAAGCAGCCGAGGACGCCAAGAAGAAAGCGGCGGCCGAGGACGCGAAGAAGAAGGCAGCTGAAGAGGCCAAGAAAAAGGCCGCTGCAGACGCCCAGAAGAAAAAGGCACAGGAAGCGGCCCGCAAGTCGGCGGAAGACAAGAAAGCTCAGGCCCTGGCCGAGCTGTTGTCCGACACCACAGAGCGGCAGCAGGCACTGGCTGACGAGCAAGGCGACCAGGTGGCCGGCAGTTTCGACGACCTGATCCGTTTGCGAGCGGCCGAAGGCTGGGCGCGTCCGCCTTCCGCGCGTAAGGGCATGACGGTGGTCCTGCAGATCAACATGTTGCCAGATGGCACCATCACCAATGCCAGCGTTCTGCGCTCCAGTGGCGACGGTCCGTTCGACAGTTCGGCGGTGGCAGCAGTGAAGAACATCGGTCGTCTGACCGAAATGCAGGGTATGAAGCCGAGCGATTTCAATCAGTATCGTTCGTTCAAGATGACATTTACACCTGAGGATCTAGCGTTGTGATTAAACGTCTGAGAGGACTGCTGGTCATGCTCTGCTGCGTAGCAGGCATGGCGGTAGCAGATGAAAAGAACATCCTGGTCACCAGTGGCAGTGACCGGGCTACTCCCATCGCGGTAGTGCCGTTCGGTCTGCAGGGTGGCAGCGTGCTGCCCGAAGACATGGCCGAGATCATCGGCAACGACCTGCGCAATTCCGGCTACTACTCGCCGATTCCGCGTCAGAACATGATCAGCCAGCCTTCCCAGGCCAGCGAAGTCATCTTCCGTGACTGGAAAGCGCTGGGTGCGCAGTACGTCATGGTCGGCAGCATCGTGCCGTCCGGTGGCCGCCTGCAGGTGCAGTACGCCCTGTTCAACGTCGCTACCGAGCAGCAAGTGCTGACCGGTAGCGTGGCGGGCAGCGTCGACCAGTTGCGCGACATGTCGCACTACATCGCCGACCAGTCGTTCGAAAAACTCACCGGCATCAAGGGTGCGTTCTCGACCCGCATGCTCTACGTGACGGCCGAGCGTTTCTCTACCAACAACACCCGTTACACCCTGCAGCGTTCGGACTACGACGGTGCCCGCGCAGTGACCCTGCTGCAATCGCGCGAGCCGATCCTGTCGCCACGCTTTGCACCGGATGGCAAGCGCATTGCCTATGTGTCGTTCGAGCAGAAGCGCCCGCGCATCTTCGTTCAGCACATCGACACCGGTCGCCGTGAGCAGGTCACCAACTTCGAAGGCCTCAACGGTGCGCCTGCCTGGTCGCCGGATGGTTCGCGCCTGGCGTTCGTGCTGTCCAAAGATGGCAACCCGGACATCTACGTGATGAACGTGGCGTCGCGTCAGATCAGCCGTGTCACTGCCGGCCCGGGTATCAATACCGAGCCGTTCTGGGGCAAAGATGGCAACACCCTGTACTTCACCTCCGACCGTGGCGGCAAGCCGCAGATCTACAAGCAGTCGGTCAGTGGCGGTGGTGCCGAGCGCGTAACTTTCGTGGGTAACTACAACGCCAACCCGAAACTTTCGGCGGACGAAAAGACGCTGGTGATGATTCACCGTCAGCAGGGCTTCACCAACTTCAAAGTGGCGGCACAGGACTTGCAGCGCGGAAGTGTAAAGATTCTCTCGGAAACAAGTCTTGATGAGTCTCCCACTGTTGCGCCAAACGGCACCATGCTAATCTACGCCACCCGCCAGCAGGGCCGGGGAGTCTTGATGCTCGTGTCGCTTAATGGCCGCGTGAGGCTCCCACTTCCTACCGCTCAAGGCGAAGTCAGAGAACCGTCCTGGTCCCCTTTCCTGAACTGATTGCGGCGTAATACGTTTTGCTTAACACACTGGGGTTTCATTAGGAGTTTCACGATGGAAATGCTGAAGTTTGGTAAATTCGCTGCGCTGGCTCTGGCCATGGCTGTAGCTGTAGGTTGCTCCTCGAAAGGCGGTGACAACGCTGGTGAAGGCGCTGTTGACCCGAACGCTGGCTACGGTGCCAACACTGGCGCTGTTGACGGCTCCCTGAGCGAAGAAGCCGCCCTGCGCGCAATCACCACCTTCTACTTCGAATACGACAGCTCGGACCTGAAGCCAGAAGCCATGCGCGCTCTGGACGTTCACGCCAAGGACCTGAAGTCCAACGGCAACCGCGTTGTTCTGGAAGGCAACACCGACGAGCGCGGCACCCGCGAGTACAACATGGCTCTGGGTGAGCGTCGTGCCAAGGCCGTTCAGCGTTACCTGGTTCTGCAGGGCGTTTCCCCTGCTCAGCTGGAACTGGTCTCCTACGGTGAAGAGCGTCCGGTTGCCACTGGCAACGACGAGCAATCCTGGGCTCAGAACCGTCGCGTAGAACTGCGTAAGTAAGTTCCTATGCGAATGTGCCGCCGTGTTGTAACCGTCCTCGCACTCAGCCTGCCGCTCGCGGCCTGGGCTGAGGTCCCTGTAGTAGATGACAACGCGGGTGGGTATCCACCTGCGGGTTATGGCACGAGCGGCGCCTATGCCGGGGCAGGGGCTTCGACCCCTGCCTCAGCACAGGGCCAGCTGTTCATGCAGCTGCAACAGATGCAGGATCAGCTTTCCCGCCAGCAAGGCATCATCGAAGAGCTGCAAAACGATGTGTCGCGCATGAAGCAGGAAAACCTGGAGCGATACCAGGATCTGGACCGTCGCATCAACAGTGGTGCCGCGCCTGCCGCGACCCCTGACAATTCCGCTACCGGTGGCGCATCCAATGCCGCCGCCGGTGCAGCAGCAGGCGCCGCTGGCGCTGCTGCACAACAACCGGCCGCCAGCAGCGAGCCCGGTGATCCGGCGAAAGAAAAGCTCTACTACGACGCTGCTTTCGACCTGATCAAGCAGAAGGACTTCGACAAGGCCAGCCAGGCGTTCAACGCCTTCCTGCGCAAGTACCCCAACAGCCAGTACGCCGGCAACGCCCAGTACTGGCTGGGTGAGGTGAACCTGGCCAAGGGCGACCTGCCGGGTGCAAGCCAGGCCTTCGCTCAGGTGAGCCAGAAGTACCCCAAGCACAGCAAGGTGCCTGATTCGCTGTACAAGCTGGCCGACGTCGAGCGCCGCATGGGCCATACCGACAAGGTCAAAGGCATTCTGCAACAGGTCATCACCCAGTACCCCGGCACCTCTGCCGCACAGCTGGCGCAACGCGACCTGCAGAAGCTCTAAGCAGCACCTTTCAAAAGAAACCCGCGCGAGTCGCGGGTTTTTTCGTTAGAATCAGTGCCCTTTTTCCTAAACACGCTGCTGCGGATAACGCCATGTCGAGTCCGCGACAGTGCCTGACGGAGGCGGACAGCCTGTTTAGCTGTCACGCCCGTGGCGATCATGCAAGACACATTACGCATCACCGAAGTCTTTTACTCGTTGCAGGGTGAAACACGAACGGCTGGGCTACCCACGGTATTCGTGCGCCTGACCGGTTGCCCCCTGCGCTGTCAGTACTGCGACAGTGCCTACGCCTTCACCGGCGGCACTATTCGCACCCTCGATTCGATCATGGAGCAAGTGGCCGGCTTCAAGCCGCGCTACGTCTGTGTCACCGGTGGCGAACCGCTGGCCCAGCCCAATGCCTTGCCTTTGCTCCAGCAGCTGTGCGATGCCGGCTACGAGGTCTCGCTCGAGACCAGTGGCGCCTTGGATATTTCCGGTACTGACACCCGCGTCAGCCGTGTGGTCGACCTGAAGACCCCAGGCTCCGAGGAGTCGCACCGCAATCGCTACGAGAACATCGAGCACCTGACCCGCAACGACCAGGTCAAGTTCGTGATCTGCTCCCGTGAGGATTATGACTGGGCCGTGTCTAAGCTGATCCAGTACAACCTGGCCGAGCGTGCCGGCGAGGTGTTGTTCTCGCCCAGCCACCATCAGGTGAGCGCGAGTGACCTGGCCGACTGGATCGTTGCCGACAACCTGCCCGTACGTTTCCAGTTGCAGCTGCACAAGCTGCTGTGGAACGACGAACCCGGACGTTGATTGAGGAGTTGCAGTACATGACTGAGAAACGCGCGGTAATCTTGCTGTCCGGTGGCCTGGACTCGGCCACGGTGGTGGCCATGGCCAAAGCCGAAGGCTACAGCTGCTACACCATGAGTTTCGACTACGGCCAGCGTCATCGGGCCGAGCTCGATGCTGCTGCCCGTGTGGCGCGTGACCTGGGTGTGGTCGAGCACAAGGTCATTGGCCTGAGCCTGGACGGTATCGGTGGCTCGGCCCTGACCGACAGCAGCATCGACGTACCGGAAACCCCAGGTGAAGGCATCCCGGTCACCTACGTACCGGCGCGCAACACCGTTTTCCTGTCCTTGGCCCTGGGCTGGGCGGAAGTGCTCGAAGCGCGTGACATCTTCATCGGCGTCAATGCCGTGGATTACTCCGGTTACCCGGACTGCCGCCCCGAATTCGTCGAAGCCTTCGAGCGCATGGCCAACCTGGCGACCAAGGCGGGTGTCGAAGGGCAGGGCTTCCGCATCCAGGCACCGTTGCAGAACTTGAGCAAGGCGCAGATCGTTCAAGCGGGCATCGCCCGGGGTGTGGATTACAGCCTGACGGTTTCCTGCTACCAAGCCGACGATCAAGGCCGTGCCTGCGGCAAGTGCGACAGCTGCCGCCTGCGTGCTGATGGCTTCAAGGCTGCCGGGGTGACCGACCCGACGCGTTATTTTTGATTTTTTTTATGGCGAGGTGTTGATTTCCCGTTAGAAATCAGTATTATACGCGCCATCCAACGGGTCGTTAGCTCAGTTGGTAGAGCAGTTGGCTTTTAACCAATTGGTCGTAGGTTCGAATCCTACACGACCCACCATACGCAGTAAGTCAAAGCCCGCTACCGGCAACGGTAGCGGGCTTTGTCGTTTCTGGCGCGAACTGCCGGTTACTCAGCCCACTCCGGATCCCCGGTAAACACCACGGTCAACCAACGGTCCGGCCCTTCGCCGCCCACGGCATCGCCGATCTCATTGCGCAACGCATCCCATTCATCGATGGTTTTTGCGCCCATGCCGGTAGGCACGATGAAGTACAGCTCGATCTCCCGCGAGCGCCCTACCTTGGCCACATAGGCGCGGTACGACTGCAGCCCATGGCGCGCAACGAAGGCCTTGGCGACTTCGTCGACATGCAGTTTGAGGTCCCCCGGCGTCACCAGGAATATCTCCGAAAACGCCTGGCGTACCACCGACAGCGGCAATGGAATGATCACTAGGCAGACCAGTGCCAGCACCGCCGGGTCGATGTACGGGGACATCCATTCCCACTGCGTGCCCTGCACCGCATAGCCAAAGCAGAAAGCGATCAGCAACGCGGCGGTGATGCTCGCTGACATCACCCAACCCTTAACGTCCATGCGTACGAAGTCCGACCCCAGCTTGCGGTTTGCCCGGGCTTCGACGACTGCGATGGTCACGCAGGCGATCACGGTCAGTACCGCGTAGACCATGGCGATGCCGAACTCCAAGTGCCGCCCGCCTTGCAGCACGCTGCTGACGGCGTTGATCAACGCATAGATGGCTACGCCGCTGAGCAGGATGCCATTGAGCGCTAGCACCATCGGTTCCAGGTGCCAGAAGCCCATGGTGAAGCGCTCACGCAGCTTGCGTGACATCTGCAGGCTGGTGGCGTGAGAGGTGATCAGCTTGACCACCACCAGCGACAGGCCGCTCATGCTGGCGTCGACCAGCGAGTAAACGCCGTCGAAGATGATCGAGAACGAGCCCGAGGCCAGGCCGAAGGCAATGCCGATAGTGGCGATGAACAGGGTAACGGCGATCGAGGTGCGTAGCAGGCCTTGTTCGCTGGTGATGTCGAAGAACGGGGTTTTGTTTGTTGCTTGCATGGGTAAAGCTCTTTCAAAAGGTGGGTTGCCTGTGCTGGCCCTTTCGCGGGCAAGCCCGCTCCCACAGGGTAAAGTGCAGTTTCGAAGGCTGCACAGGTCCTGTGGGAGCGGGCTTGCCCGCGAAGAGGCCGGTACCGGCTAAACGCGAAACTGCTCCATCAACGCTTGCTGCTGATTGGCCAGCCGGTTCAGCGCCTGGCTGATCCGCGCCGATTCATCGGCCTGGCCAGCCAGCGATTCTGTCACATCACGAATACCTGCCACGTTACGGTTCACTTCCTCGGCCACCGCACTTTGTTCCTCGGCCGCCGACGCGATCTGCAGGTTCATGTCGCTGATCACCGCCACCGCCTCGCCGATACGCTGCAGGGCCGGCAGCGCCTGTTCCATGCGCGTTGCGCTGGCCTGGGCTTGGCGCTGGCCCTCATGCATGGCGCCCACCACATCTTGGGTGCCTTGCTGCAGGCCCTCGATGACCTGGCGGATTTCCTCGACCGACACCTGAGTGCGTTGGGCCAGGCTGCGCACTTCATCGGCGACCACGGCGAAGCCACGGCCAGCCTCGCCGGCGCGGGCCGCTTCGATGGCGGCATTGAGCGCCAGCAGGTTGGTCTGCTCGGCAATCGCACGGATCACCTCTAGCACCGAGCCGATCTGATCGCTGCGGCTTTCCAGGGTGCGCGCCTCGTCCATCGCGGTGTTCATGTCGGCTGCCAGGCGGTCGATGGCCTGGCGGGTGCTGGCAATCAGTTGCAGGCCTTCGCGGCTTGCCTGGTCGGCGCCACGGGCCGCCTGGGCGGCCTGGGAGGCGTTGTGGGCTACATCCAGCGCGGTGGCGCTCATTTCGTTGGCCGCGGTGGCGACCTGCTCGATTTCCCGGTGCTGTTGCTGCATGCCGTTACTGGTCTGGCTGGCGATGGCGGCGGACTGGTCGGCAGTGCCACGGGCTTCCTGCAGCGAGCCTTTGACCTGGGCGATCACCGGCTGGAGTTTGTCGAGAAAGCGGTTGAACCAGCCGGTCAGTTGGCCCAGTTCGTCCTCGCGGGCATAGTCCAGGCGGCGCGTGAGGTCACCCTCGCCGCTGGCGATGTCTTTCAGGCGTGCGGCGACGGCGAGAATCGGCCGCGTCACGCCGCGCGCGGTCAGCCAGACCAGTACCAGGCCCAGCACAGCGGCGCCAAGGCCGATCAGCAGGCTGGTGAGGTTGGCAGTTTGGTTGTGCGCACCCAGGCGTTGGTTGAGCGCCATGGCCGGTGCTTGCAGCACGCTTTCAGGCAACTCCAGCAACACTTGCCAGGGCGCTGCGTCGGGGATGGGGCTGAACGGGTGAGCAACGCGCAGCAAGCCGTGTGGTACCGCCGCGTCCAGCGCCTTGCCGAGCTGGCTGCTGTCGCGGCTGTGGCCCGCCAGCAGGCCGGCCGGGCTGACGATGCTGACCTGGCCCTGGCCGTCGAACAGCTCCTGGCGGCCGTTCAGGCTCAACTGCTGCAGGTTGTCCAGGCCTATGTCCAGGCCGACCACGCCGACGACCTTGCCGTTTTCCAGCAGGGGCAGGGCAATGCTGGTCATCAGCACCTGGCGGCCGTTGACTTCGTCGAGGTACGGCTCGAGCATGCAGGTCCGGGCAGTTTCTTGCGGGCAGGTCAACCAGCGGTTTTGCGGGCTGCCGCTGGTGCTGGTGCGGGTGTCGGCGAGCATCGCCTCAGGCATGGCTTCTTGCTCCAGGGTGCCTGGGCGTGGCTGCGACCAGTACAGCGAGAAGCGCCCGCTGTCGTTGCTGCCCACGGCCTCCTGGGCGACGAACTGGCTGTCCTGGTGGTCCAGCGCGTCCGGCTGGAACACCAGGTACAGGCCGATCACATCCGGGTTGCTGGCCAGGCTGGCGCGCGCCTCGCGGGTCAGCTCGCCACGCAAGTCGTTGCCGCCGCGGGCCTTCAGCACCTGTACCAGGCGTCGGAAGCCATTACCGTGCTGATAGGCGTCCATGAAATAGCGCTGGATACGCAGCGCCTGGGTTTCGGCGTGCGCCTGCAGGCGCAGGCGCGCGCTGTGGTCGAGCATTTCCGAGTTGGCCTGGCTGACCAATGCCGCGCTGCGCCGGGCCTGGGTCAGCGAGGTGGTGACCAGCAGTGCGACGATGGCCAGCAGGCACAAGCCGGCAAGCAGGGTGATCTTCCACTGGATGGAGAGGCGACGCAGCGACATGAGGGCTTTCCTTTTCGATCAAGGACAACGCCCGCGGTCAGGCGCGGGCGTTGTCGGCAGCGTGGGTCATTCAGCGATGCAGTTCGGTGGCGCAACCCTGAAGGCCTTGGTCAGCCAGGCCAGGTAGATCACCCCGAGCAGTGCCCAAAGCCCGCCGAACATCAACGAGTGCGCGTTCAGGTCCAGCCACAGCGAAACGATGATGCAGAAGCCGATGGTCGGCAGTACCAGGTACTTCAGCTTGTTGGCCAAGCCTTTGCGGTTGCCTTCGCGCAGGTAGCAGTGGTTGATCACCGACAGGTTGACGAAGCTGAACGCGACCAGGGCGCCGAAGTTGATGATCGACGTGGCGGTGACCAGGTCGAAGAAGATCGCCGACAGCGAGATCAGCCCGACCACGGCGATGTTCATCACCGGTGTCTTGTAGCGCGAGTGCAGGCGGGCAAAGATGCTGGCCGGGATTACATTGTCGCGGCCCATCACGTACAGCAGGCGCGAGACGCTGGTCTGAGAGGCCAGGCCCGAGGCGATGGTATTGATCACGGTGCAGGCGATGAACACCGACTGGAACAGCTTGCCGCCCACGTACAGGGCGATCTCCGGCAGGGCGGCTTCCTGGTCATGGAAGCGCGCCATGGTCGGGAAGTAGGCCTGGATGAAGTACGAGACCAGGATGAACACCATCCCGCCGATCAGCGCGGTCAGGAAGATGGCCCGTGGGATGGTCTTGCCTGGGTCGCGGGTTTCTTCAGACAGGCACGTCACTGCGTCGAAGCCCAGGAACGAGAAGCACAGGATGGTGGCACCAGCGGCCAAGGCGCTGAGGTGGGTCTGGTTGTCGGCGAACGGCAGCAGGCTCCAGGTGGTGCCCAGCCCTTCTCCGTGGCCCAGGCCACGCACGCAGAGGTAGATGAACACCGCAATGATCGCGACCTGCACCGCCACGAACAACAGGTTGAAGTGCGCCACCAGGTTGATACTGCGCATGTTGATCAGGCTGATCAGGCTGACGAACCCGGCCACCCAGACCCACGCCGGCACTTCGGGGAACATGGCCGACAGGTAGAGCTTGGCCAGCAAGGCATTGACCATGGGCAGCAGCAGGTAGTCCAGCAGCGATGACCAGCCCACCAGGAAGCCCACGTGCGGGTTGATGGCGCGCTGGGTGTAGGTGTAGGCCGAACCCGATTGCGGGAAGCGTCGTACCAGGGTGCCGTAGCTCACCGCCGTGAACAGGATACCGGCCAGCGCCAGGATGTAGGCGCTTGGCACGTGCCCGGCGGTGATGCCGGAAACAATGCCGAAGGTGTCGAACACGGTCATCGGCGTCAGGTAGGCCAGGCCGATGATCACCACGTGCCAGAGGCGCAGGGATTTGCGGAATTGGTCGCCGCCGGAAGCGCTTTGGTCAGGCTGCATGCTGGCGTGGCTCCTGCGGCTGGACGTGAACGGCGGGCACAGTGAGTTGCGCATGCGGCAAGGGCGAGCGGGTGGGCTCCATGTTGTTCACCTTTATTGTTCGGAGCAGAGGGAGGCGCGTGCGAGGCGCCGGTTGTTCTTTGTGGGGTGGGCGCGGTGCAAGTGGTGAAAATAAAAAACGATGGGTAGGTTGGTGTCAAGTTAAACATGACAAGATGTTGCCAAACTGAAATATTTATCGATTTCAATAGGGTTTTGTTCAGTTTTTGCGCGGTTTTTTGCGGTTTTGATCGATTTAGATGTTCGTAAAATTGAACAAATAGGATGTTTCCTATGGGCCTATCAGACGGGTCCTAAAAGCGGGATTTCTCGGCTTCGTCCACCACCTGCCAGATGCTGCGGTGATATTCTTCAGGCCTTGCGTGGCACCTTGGTCACGTGTAAGCCCTTATGGACAGCATTCGGTTCTATTCATGAAGAAATCAGTAGGCATCCTTACCGGCCTGGCTATCGCCATTGCCGTCGCAACCACCGCTGGCGCCTGGTACACCGGCGAGCGCTTGCCTGCGGAGCTGGAATATTCCGTCAACCGCAGCAACGCCGAACTGAAAAAAGCCCTGGTGGGCGTCGGTGGCAGCCTGACCGTCGAACTGGTCTCGCTGGATCGGCACTTCTTCAGCAGTACCGCCCAGTACCGGCTCAAGGCCAAGGACATCAACCTGGGCGACGACGAAGTGGTCAGTTTCGATGTAGGCATGACCGACCAGATCGAGCATGGCCCATTCCCGTGGTCGCGGGTCAAGGCACTCAAGCTGATGCCCGTGCTGGCTGTCAGCAACAGCACCCTGCAGAAGGACGATTTCACCGCCCCCTGGTTCGCGGCAGCGGGCGAACAGGCGCCGGTCAGCGCGCAGACCAGCCTGGGCTACGGCGGCAACGTCGACAGCACGGTCCTGCTGGCCCCGCTCAAGGTCAACGAAACCGACGGCAACAGCCTCGCGTTCTCGGGCATGCAGTTGCAGCTCAGCGGCGACCGCGAAGGCAAGGCGACGAAATTCCAGGGCAGCGCCGAGCGCTTCGAAATGAAGTGGGTGCACGACGATCAGCCGCCTGCCACCTTCGAGCTGAAGGGCTTGAAGGTCGACGGCGACCTGGCCGCCACCCAGCACGATGCGATCTATGTCGGCAAGGTCGACCTGTCGCTGGCGGAAACCAAGGTGACCTTGGGGCCCAAGCAGCAGGTGCTGTCGATCAAAGGCTTTGAGCAGAAAGCCCAGCAAGCCCTCGACGGCCCGGACACCGTCGGTGGGCGCGCGGATTACACGCTGGCGGATATCACCTGGGACGGCCGCGCCGTCGGCAATGCGCAGATGGCCGTGAGCATCAAGTCGGTCAATGCGCCGGCGCTGCAAGCGCTGTCGCACTGGTACCAGGCGCACTTGCCGGAGTTCGAGGCTGCGGCCGCAGCGGGCCAGGCAGTACCACAGATCCAGATGGGCGAAGCCGAGAAGGCCAAGTTCCAGGCTGACCTGCAGCAGCTGCTGGCCTCCAAGCCCAAGCTCGCGGTAGAAAACCTGTCGTTCAAGACCGCCAACGGCGAGAGCCGCTTCAACCTGGCAATGGACTTCGCCAGCCCGGCCTCCTTCGACCTGCCGCCCGACCAGCTGAGCAAACAACTGATCACCGAGGTCAAGACGTCGCTGTCGCTGTCCAAGCCGATGATCGGTGACCTGGCAACTTTGCAGGCTCTTTTGGAAGGGCAGACCGATGCCCAGGCCATCGCCATGCAGTCGAGCCAGGCAGGTGAAATGGTTGGCATGATGGCGCTGCAGAGCGGCATGGCCACGGTGCAGGGCAACGACGTGGTGACCCGCCTGCACTATGCCGATGGCATGGTCGACTTCAATGGCCAGAAGATGACCGTAGAAGAGTTCGCCATGCTGATGTCCATGCGTCTTGCCGCCTTGCAGCCGCAAGGTTGATTCGCTAAGCCTGCCCCGGCCCGTTCGCCGGGGCAGGCTGCATAAAAACCCCTTTTGAATTCCCTCGATTGTCTGTAGCCTTCGGCGTCCGATAATAATCCGCGCCCGCAGAGGGCCGTGATGGCCTGCGCGCCGTCCGGCGCCCTTAGCCGATCTGCCAGGGCCGGGTGATACACTCGATTTGATGCGCGCACGCGCTTGCAGGTCCAGCGATCATGACCCAGATTTCCGAACGCCTGTTGGTTCAGGCCCACCTCGACGCCAAACAGCTCAACCCGCTGACAGCCGAGCAGGAGGCCGAATACCGTGCGGCCATCGCTGCCGAGCTCAAGGCCCAGAACGCCGTGCTGGTCGCCCATTACTACTGCGACCCGGTGATCCAGGCGCTGGCCGAAGAAACCGGCGGCTGCGTATCCGACTCGCTGGAAATGGCCCGCTTCGGCAAGAACCACCCCGCCGAAACCGTGGTCGTCGCCGGCGTGCGCTTCATGGGTGAGACGGCAAAAATTCTCACCCCCGAAAAACGCGTGCTGATGCCCACCCTGGAAGCCACCTGCTCCCTCGACCTGGGTTGCCCGGTCGAAGCGTTTTCGGCGTTCTGCGACCAGCACCCGGAACGCACCGTGGTGGTGTATGCCAATACCTCGGCGGCCGTGAAGGCCCGTGCCGATTGGGTGGTGACCTCGAGCTGCGCACTGGAGATCGTCGAAAGCCTGATGGACAACGGCGAGACCATCATCTGGGGCCCGGACCAGCACCTGGGCCGTTACATCCAGAAGCAGACCGGTGCCGACATGCTGCTGTGGGACGGTGCGTGCATCGTCCACGAAGAATTCAAGTCGCGTCAGTTGGCCGACATGAAGGCGCTTTACCCGGATGCCGCGATTCTGGTCCACCCCGAATCGCCGGAATCGGTGATCGACCTGGCTGACGCGGTTGGCTCCACCAGCCAGTTGATCAAAGCCGCGCAGACCCTGCCGAACAAGACCTTCATCGTCGCGACCGACCGCGGCATCTTCTACAAGATGCAGCAGCTGTGCCCGGACAAGGAATTCGTCGAGGCCCCGACTGCCGGTAACGGTGCCGCGTGCCGCAGCTGCGCGCACTGCCCGTGGATGGCGATGAACACGCTGGAGCGGGTGTTGGAATGCTTGCGCACGGGCAGCAACGAGATTTTTGTTGACCCGGCGTTGGTGCCCAAGGCGATCAAACCGCTTAACCGCATGCTGGATTTCACCCAGGCGGCGCGCTTGAAGCTTTCGGGTAACGCCTGAAAATGCTGGGGCCGCTCTGCGGCCCATTCGCAGCACAAGGCCGCTCCTACAGGGGAATGCGATCTCCTGTAGGAGCAGCCTTGTGCTGCGAATGGAGCGCAAAGCGCTCCCGAAAAACTCAGCGCCCCATCATCTCCCTGACCATCCGCTGCTGCTCCATGACCTCGCGCTGGCGCTGATCGATCTGTGACGCCAGCGGGAAGTTGCTCCCCGCACGACGCTTGGCGTAATCCAGCTGCTGGATAGCCTGGTCGAAGTCACCGACCAAGGTGAAGTACTCGGCACGCGCCCGGTGCAAGCCGATGGTGTTACCCGACAACCCCCTCACTTCGGCAACGTCGTACCACACATCCGGATCATCCGGCCGGCTCTTGAGCAGGTCGTTCAGTACTTTTTCCGCTTCAGCTGGCTTGTTCTGCTTCACCAGCAGGTCGGCCCGCACCTGTTTCAGCGGGTAGTTGCCCGGGTACAGCCCCTGCATGCGCTCGGCACGCTGCTGAGCGTCAGCGAGGCGGTTGTTGGTGATGTCCAGGTCGATCTGCGCGAGGTTATAGGTAATGTCGTTGGGCGCTTTGGCCAGCAACGGCTTGAGCAGTTCGCGGGCTTCGTTGAGCTGGCCGCCCTTGATCTGCGCCAGGGCCAGGCCATAACGTGCGGCGTCCAGTTTGGGGTCTTCATCCAGCTGGGCGCGGAAGCGCTTGGCGGCAAGGCCTGGGGTGCCTTCGTAGGTGAGGGCCACGCGGGCGCGGATCAACTGGTAGCGCTGGGTGTCTTCGATGCCGCCCTTGGGCGCCTGCTCGGCGCGGTTGCGGGTGTCGGCAACGCGCGACTCGGTAACCGGGTGAGTCAGCAGGAATTCTGGCGGCTTGGCATCGTAGCGGTACTGGCGCGCCAGGCGCTCGAACATGCTTGGCATGTTGCGCGGGTCGTAGCCGGCCTTTTCCAGGTTCTGGATACCGACGCGGTCGGCTTCCTGCTCGTTTTGCCGCGAAAAGCGCCGCTGCTCTTGGATCGCCGCCGCCTGGGTGCCGGCAATCATGCCGATGCCAGCGTCGCCAGCGCCCCCGGCCGCCAGCACGATGCCAGCCAGCAGTGCTGCCATCATGGGCAGTTGCATGCGTTGCTGGGCTTCGACGCCACGGGCAAAGTGGCGCTGCGACAAGTGCGCCAGTTCGTGCGCCAGTACCGAGGCGTATTCGCCCTCGGTCTGGGCATTGAGGAACAGGCCGCCGTTGACCCCGACGATGCCCCCAGGGGCGGCGAATGCGTTGAGCTCGCGGCTGTCGATCAGGATGAATTCCAGGCGTCGGTCCTGCAGCTGGCTGGTTTCTGCCAGGCGGTACACGCTGGTTTCGACGTAGTCCTTGAGCTGCGGGTCGTTCAGCTGATTGACCTGGCCACGCAACAGGCTGAGCCAGGCGCGGCCGAGCTGGTGTTCCTGCTGCGGCGAGACGATCGCAGAGCTGGCATCACCCAGTGATGGCAGGTCGTCAGCATGGCCGGGAAGGGCCATCAGGCAGGCCAGCGTCAACAGGGTAGGGCGCAGTAGATTCATGCACGAAGCTCGCGTCGGGTCAAAGGCCTCTACTGTAGCCCGCTCACACGTTGGCGACCAGTGGCGGTATCCTAGCGGGCCTGTTACCAAAGACGTCTACCCGCGTGTGGAGAACCCCTGATGAGTGACACCCTGACCTGCGACGCCGAACTCGACGCCAGCGGGCTGAACTGCCCGCTGCCACTGCTGAAGGCGAAGATGGAACTCAACCGCCTGGCCAGTGGCGCGGTGCTCAAGGTGATTGCCACCGATGCCGGCTCGCAGCGTGACTTCCGCACTTTTGCCAAGCTGGCCGGTCATACCCTGCTGCACGAAACGGCCGAGGCCGGTACCTACACCTACTGGCTGCGCAAGGCCTGAGTCTTAACCAAGGATCGTCAATGTTCAAAGTGCTTCGCGACTGGATGCAGCGCTACTTCTCCGATGAAGAAGCGGTGGTGCTGGCGGTCCTGCTGTTTCTGGCGTTTACCGCGGTACTGACCTTGGGCGGCATGCTCGCGCCGGTGTTGGCGGGGATGGTCCTGGCGTTCCTGATGCAAGGCCTGGTCAATGCCCTGGAGCGTCTGCGCGTGCCTACTCGGCTGGCGGTGGCGGTGGTGTTCGCGTTGTTCATGGGGGCGCTGGCGGTCATCCTGCTGGTGCTGGTGCCGTTGCTCTGGCACCAGCTGATCACCCTGTTCAACGAGTTGCCCGGCATGCTCGGCAAGTGGCAGTCGCTGTTGTTGCTGCTGCCTGAGCGCTACCCACACTTGGTGTCGGATGAGCAGGTGTTGCGAGCTATCGAGTCGGTGCGCGGTGAAATCGGTAAGTTCGGCCAATGGGCCCTGACCTTCTCGCTGTCGAGCCTGCCGCTGCTGGTCAACGCCATGATCTACCTGGTGCTGGTGCCGATCCTGGTGTTCTTCTTCCTCAAGGACCGGGAAATGATCGCCCGCTGGGTCAGTGGTTATCTGCCACGCCAGCGCACACTGTTGAACCGGGTGGGCAGCGAGATGAATCGGCAGATTGCCAACTACATCCGTGGCAAGGGTATCGAGATCCTGATCTGCGGGATTGCCACCTACATCGCCTTTATCAGCCTGGGGCTCAACTATGCCGCGCTGCTGGCGCTGCTGGTGGGCTTGTCGGTGGTGGTGCCTTATGTGGGCGCGGTGGTGGTGACGGTGCCGGTGACGCTGATTGCCTTGTTCCAGTGGGGCTGGGGGGACCAGTTCATCTACCTGATGACGGTGTACGCGATCATTCAGGCACTGGATGGCAACGTGCTGGTGCCGCTGCTGTTTTCCGAGGCGGTCAGCCTGCACCCGGTGGCGATCATCTGCGCGGTGTTGTTGTTTGGTGGGCTGTGGGGCTTTTGGGGGATCTTCTTCGCGATCCCGCTGGCGACGCTGTTCAAGGCCGTGCTGGATGCCTGGCCGCGGCAGGAGCCGAGTGTTTCGCCACTGCTTTGAATGACATTGGGGCCGCTTTGCGGCCCATTCGCAGCACAAGGTTGCCGTTGTAGGAGCAGCCTTGTGCTGCGAATGGGGCGCGAAGCGGCCCCAACCTATCTCAAGCCTTGTTCAAAGCCTGGGCCGCCGCCAAAACGGCCTCCACATGCCCTGGTACCTTCACCCCACGCCATTCCTGGCGCAGCACACCGTCCTTGTCGATCAGGAAGGTGCTGCGGTCCACGCCCATGTATTCCTTGCCATACAGCTTCTTCAGCTTGATCACGTCGAACAGCTGGCACAGGGCCTCGTCCTTGTCGCTGATCAGCTCGAACGGGAAGCCTTGCTTGGCCTTGAAGTTCTCATGCGACTTGATGCCATCGCGCGACACGCCGAACACCACGGTGTTGGCTGCGGCAAAGGCGTCATGCTGGTCGCGGAAACCCTGGCCTTCGGTGGTGCAGCCCGGGGTGCTGTCCTTCGGGTAGAAGTACACCACCACCTGGCGGCCCTTGAGCTCGGCGAGGCTGACCGTCTGGCCGCTGGTGGCCTGGGCCTGGAAGTCGGCAACGGGTTGGTCGAGTGCTACGGCCATAGGGGCTTCCTTACACGGGGTTCTGTGGGCGCCAAGGCTCGATCAGCGCATCCAGGTTCAAGGCATCGGCAAAGTCCAGGAACTGGTCACGCAGCCAGCTGATCTGGGTGCCGGCGGGCAGGATCACGGTGAACTGGGCATTGAGCATGCTGCTGCCGGTTTGTGGCGCCAGGTAGGTGTCGCAGGTCATGGCTTCGAGCTCGACGCGGTGGTCGAGGAAGAACTGGCACAGCTCATTGATGATGTCCGGGCGGTAGGCCGCACTGACATAGGCCACGTAAGGCAGCGCCTGCGGGCGCACCTCCTGGTCGGCGCTGCGCACCACATCGAGGGTCAGGCCGTGCTTTTTGCCCAGGCCCGGCAGGGAAGCTTCAAGACGCGCCAGGGCGTCCCAGCTGCCACCGACCTGCAGCACCAGGGCGCTGGTCTCGCCATGGCGGCTCAGGCGCGAAGTGACGACCGCGCAGCGGTTTTCGAAGGCAGCGCGGCTGAGGACGTTGGCCAGTTCCATGGGGTTTGGGCCCAGGGCACTGATGACAAGGAATTGTTCGCGGACGGTGGGGGTGGACATGCAGCATTCCTAAAGCGATGAGCGGTCGGTGCAGGACAGGCAAAAGCCTCCAGTCGGCAGGGCCCGGGGCTCGCATGCGAGGTCGTGGACGCCGGCGGGGAGCAAGGTCGACGGCCCGGCGGGCCGCGCTGCACCGATCAAAGGGCCAAGGGTAGCGAAATAAGCCGCCGAGGGGAATGCTCCGCCCGCCTGCTTCGCTTGTGCAAGGCCGATGCCCCCAGTACCATTACCGCTCTCTTTTTCCGGCAGGAGCAGTTACATGATTGCGGGCAGTATGGTGGCATTGGTCACTCCCATGGATGCACAAGGGCGTCTTGACTGGGACAGCCTCGGCAAACTTGTAGACTTCCACCTGGAAAACGGCACTCATGCGATCGTCGCCGTCGGCACCACCGGCGAGTCGGCCACCCTGACTGTTGAAGAACACATCGAGGTCATCGAATTTGTTGTCAAACGTGTCAATGGCCGCATCCCGGTCATCGCGGGCACCGGCGCCAACTCCACGTCGGAAGCCGTGCACCTGACCCAGAACGCCAAGAACGCTGGCGCCGATGCCTGCCTGCTGGTCGTGCCGTACTACAACAAGCCGACCCAGGAAGGCTTGTACCAGCACTTCAAGCACATCGCCGAAGCCGTCGACATCCCGCAGATCCTCTACAACGTGCCCGGCCGCACTTCGTGCGACATGCAGGCCGAGACCGTGATCCGCCTGTCGACCGTGCCGAACATCATCGGCATCAAGGAAGCCACCGGCGACCTGACCCGCGCCAAAGCCATCCTCGATGGCGTCAGCAAGGACTTCATCGTCATGTCCGGCGACGACCCGACCGCTGTCGAGCTGATCCTGCTGGGCGGCAAGGGCAACATCTCCGTGACCGCCAACGTCGCCCCGCGCGAAATGGCCGATCTGTGCGAGGCCGCCCTTGAGGGCAATGCCGAGAAGGCCCGCGCGATCAACGAAAAACTCATGCCGCTGCACAAAGACCTGTTCTGCGAAGCCAACCCGATTCCGGTGAAGTGGGCGCTCGTTGAAATGGGCCTGATGCACAAGGGCATTCGCCTGCCGCTGACCTGGCTGAGCGAAGGCTGTCACGAAAAAGTCCGTACTGCCTTGCGCCAGTCCGGCGTACTGGTTTAATCGAGGAAGTACACCGCATGAAGCGACTGGCTGGTCTTTCCGCCCTTGCCCTGATCATTTCCAGCACCAGCGGTTGCGGCTGGCTGTGGGGCGACGAGGGTTATTTCCGCGACCGCGGCAGCGATTACCTGCAGGCGCACCCGACTGCGCCGATGCAACTGCCGCCGGACGCCAGCAACGTCAAGCGCCTCGACCCGCTGTTGCCTATTCCGCGTAACGTTGCTGATGACCGTGCCACCGGCGAGTTCGAAGTACCGCGCCCGCAGCCCCTGACTGCGGGTGCCGAAGTCAGCGATTTCAGCCTGCAGCGCAGCGGCAACAGCCGTTGGGTCCTGGCCCAGCGCTCGCCCGCCGAAGTTTGGCCGGCAGCCCGTCAGTTCTTTGAAGACAATGGCTTCCGCATTGCTGAAGAGCGCCCACAGACTGGCGAATTCAACACCACCTGGCAGCGTTTCGACGAACTCTCCGCGTCACTCGGTCAGCGCCTGGCGAGCACCGCCAGCAGCGCAGACAGCGAAGTGCGCGTGCGTGTACGCATGGAGCCCGGCGTGCAACGCAACACCTCCGAGGTGTACATCGTCAGCGTCGAGCGCCCGGCCGGCAGCACTGCCGAGCCTGGTTTCCCGTCCTCGTCCAGCAACACTGGCGCCGATGCCCTGCTGGTCGACGAAATGCTTGCCAGCATGAACCGCAGCGCCGAGAAGGGCGGGTCGGTCTCGCTGCTGGCCGCACGCGATTTCGATGCCCCGAGCCGCGTCAGCCTGAGCGAAGACGGCAGCGGCAACCCGGTGCTGTACCTGGGCGCCGACCTGGATCGTGCCTGGTCCAGCGTAGGCCGCGCCTTGGAGCAAGGTGGCGAGTGGCGTGTCGAAGACATCAACCGCAGCTTAGGCCTGTACTACATCAACCTGTCCGAAAAGCCTGACGACAAGCAGAACGAGCCGGGCTTCTTCAGCCGCCTGTTCGGCAGTGCGCCGTCCAAGGAAGAGCGTGAAGCCCGTGCCGAACGCTACCAGGTGCGCCTGAGCAAGGTCGGTGAAAGCGTGCAGGTAACGGTCGAGAAAAACATCAACACCGTGGCTCCGGCCGATGTCGCCCGCCGCGTGCTGAGCGCCATTCAGGACCACCTGGGTTAAGTGCGCTTCGCGGTACTCGGAAGCGGCAGCCAGGGAAACGGCACGCTGATCGCCAGTGGTGACACGCTCATCCTGGTCGATTGCGGGTTTTCCCTGCGTGAAACCGAGCGGCGCCTGGCGCTGCTCGGGGTCAGCGCAGCACAGCTTAGCGCCGTGCTGGTCACCCACGAACATGCCGACCACGTGCATGGGGTGGGGTTGCTGTCGCGGCGCTACAATGTACCGGTCTACCTTAGCCAAGGGACCTTGCGCGGCCTGCGCAAGCCGGTGGAGGTGGCCGGTTTTCTCGCGTGTGGCGACAGCCTGCGCATCGGTGGCCTGGAGGTGACGGCGGCGCGCGTCGAACACGACGCCTACGAGCCGTTGCAGTACGTGTTCAGCGACGGCCGACGGCGTTTCGGCATGCTCACCGACCTGGGCTCGTACGATGCGTTGTTGCTGGAGCGCTACCAAGGCCTGGATGCCTTGTTGATCGAGGCTAACCACTGCCGTGACCTGCTGGCGCGCGGGCACTACCCGGCCTTCTTGAAGCTGCGGGTGGGTGGCGCGCAAGGGCATTTGAACAATCACCAGGCTGCGCGCCTGGTGGA
Source organism: Pseudomonas sp. LAIL14HWK12:I7 (assembly GCF_000483465.1). NCBI lineage: Bacteria > Pseudomonadati > Pseudomonadota > Gammaproteobacteria > Pseudomonadales > Pseudomonadaceae > Pseudomonas > Pseudomonas sp. LAIL14HWK12:I7. Next base: position 92,048 of record NZ_AXYZ01000014.1, on the reverse strand, counting down.
CGAGTTGGGCTGGAGCAACCTGCAACACCTGGTGCTGGCCCACCTCAGCAGCAAGAACAACCTGCCACAACTGGCCCGCCAGTGCTTCGTCGACACCCTTGGGTGCGACCCGGACTGGCTTCAGGTGGCGAATCAGGAACACGGGCTCGACTGGCGCGAAATCGCCTAGCCCAACTACTCAAGCAAGCGGAGCCCATCATGGAAAAACGCGAAGAACTTTACCGCGGCAAGGCCAAATCGGTTTACAAGACCGACGACGCCGACCGCTTGATCCTGCTGTTCCGCAACGACACCTCGGCGTTCGACGGCAAGCGCATCGAACAGCTCGACCGCAAAGGCATGGTGAACAACAAGTTCAACGCCTTCATCATGCAAAAGCTCGAAGAAGCCGGCGTGCCGACCCAGTTCGACAAGCTGCTGGGCGACAACGAGTGCCTGGTGAAAAAGCTCGACATGATCCCGGTCGAGTGCGTGGTGCGTAACTACGCCGCGGGCAGCCTGGTCAAGCGCCTGGGCGTGGAGGAGGGCATCAAGCTGGAGCCGTCCACCTTCGAACTGTTCCTGAAGAACGACGAGAAGGGCGACCCCTTCATCAACGAATCCCACGTTGTCGCGTTCGGCTGGGGCACCGCCGAGCAGCTGGTCGAAATGAAAAAGCTGTCGCTGAAAGTCAACGAAGTGCTGAACAAGCTGTTCGATGACGCCGGCCTGCTGCTGGTCGACTTCAAGCTGGAGTTCGGCGTCTTCCACGGCCAGATCGTCCTGGGCGACGAATTCAGCCCAGACGGCTGCCGCCTGTGGGACAAAGAAACCCGCAAGAAGATGGACAAAGACCGCTTCCGTCAGGGCCTGGGCGACGTCATCGAAGCCTACGAAGAAGTTGCCAAGCGCCTGGGCGTGCCGCTGTAAGCGGCCCGTTCACGCAAGCGCCTGATACCACGCGAATTTTTTTGAAATAAAGGTTTGCGTTTCATAAATTCGCTGGTATGATGCGCGCCATTGGAGAGATGCCGGAGTGGTCGAACGGGACGGATTCGAAATCCGTTGTACTGGCAACAGTACCTAGGGTTCAAATCCCTATCTCTCCGCCATATATGTGGTAGATGAAGCCCCTGAAAACGATGAGTTTTCAGGGGCTTTTTCGTTGGTCTCTAATACGCCCTCATCGGTCGCCTGGTCGGCGTCATAAAAGACGTCACCTTGGTCTAGGCGGCATCTTTTACGCTAGATGCTTATCAAGCGGCCTAACCGTTAACTCCACTCCCAGGGCAAGCATGAGCTTTTGAACTGTAGCGAAACGAGTCTTGTCGCCACCTTTGAGTGTTTTATAAAGAGATTCTCGGTTTACCCCGGCATCCTGAGCGAACTGGTTCACGCCCCTTGCTTTTGCCACTTCTCCCATGGCGTGCATCAAGACCTGAGCGTCGTTAGCCTTCATCGCTTCAGCTAGAAACGCGGCAATGGTTTCAGGGCTATCAAGGAACCGAGAGGCTTCGAAAGGCTTGGTATTGCTCAAATCTAGATCGAGGATTGGCATCTCGTCGTGATGGGCTGTGTTACTCATGATTTTTACCTCGCAGGGCGTCAAGAATTTCCTTCGCTCGTTTAATGCTTCTGGATTGAGCCGTCTTATCACTGCCGTAGAGCATCAGGTAGCGGGTTGTGCCTGTACGCACGTAGTAGTGAGATAGCCATCTTGATGATGGCGCCTTGGCGGAGAGGTTCGATGCCTTCGTTGCCTGTCCCTAAAGCTTCATCATCCCCAGTTCCGCATCATCAAGCAGCGCTTTGGCCATCGCGCTCAGGTAATGCGAAGCCCAGATCAACTTCTGATCGCCCTCCATCAACCCTGTCAGGGTCATGTCGCGTACATAGCCCATCAGCTCGGATGCCTGTTCGCGGGCGCTTTGGCAGCAGATGCCTGGCTCGATGCGAAAGAGTGGGTGGGTTTGGTTTTCGCCTTGGTAGAACGTTGTCAGGCCGACCGTGGTGGGCGGCTTTGGGGTGGCTGTAGTCGTCATTTAACTCCCTGAAATCTTTAGTGCCGGGTCTGGCCCCTTCGCGGGTGAACCCGCTCCCACAGGTATGGAGAAGAGCCCTGTGGGAGGGGTACGCAGCTACTCGAACGTTCAATGCACCGTGCCCGGCGCTGCGGGGATGTGCGGCTGCATCTGCAATTGCATCAATGCGGACTCAACCAGGCTTTGTACTGCCTCCATCTCGTGGATGACTGCCTGCATCACGATCGAGTTGGGGGAGGTGGGCTTGAGTTGCACTGATTGGCGGGCTACAGACAGGGCACAGAGGACGTACTCTGTGGATTGGATCAGGGTGTCCTGCAATATCTGCGAGGAATTGAGGGAGTAGGGCGGATCGGGGACTATCTTGCGCATGAAAGCTCCTTGGGTAAGTGGAGCTGCCTGGCAACGCTGTCAAACGAATGGAGGCAGCTATACACAGGTTGACAGACCGGTACCCAAGCAACCCGGCGCACACGAATGTGCCCTATGTACAGCCGCCATGAAGCGCTGCAGCGGAAACTTGGGTTGTCGGCCTGTCAAAGCCAGTCGTTGATTTGGCAACGACACGGCGAGACTAGAGCGCGACCCAAGCACTCGCAACAGTTTGAGCGGATCGGCAGTATGTTTGGGAAATGGACTGCAAGATAGGGGAAAAAACTGAAGGTTAGCTGTAGGGCGGATGGCTGATTCGCCATCCTTTACAGTTCAAGAAATGACAACTGCGCTCTTCTGTTATTTATGCGTTTTGGGTAAACCTGGGGCCGCTTTGCGGCCCATCGCAGGCAAGCCAGCTCCTACAGGTAAAGCGCAAGCCTTGAAGGCAGTGCAGTACCTGTAGGAGCTGGCTTGCCTGCGATGGGCTGCGCAGCAGCCCCGGAAATCTCGAATCAGCGCATCGCCGCCAGCTTGATCCCGAACCCAACCAGGCAAACCCCCGCCAACCGCTCGAACAGGTTGGCAATCCGTGGGTTCGCGCGCATGCGTTCGGCCAGCTTGTGGGTCAATACCACCGCAATCAGCCCATACAGGAACGTCACCACCGCCACGGTCGCCGCCAGAAAGCCAAAGGTCAGCAACCCCTGGTGCTTCACCGGGTCGACGAACAGCGGGAAAAACGCCATGTAGAACATGATCGCCTTGGGGTTGAGCAAGGTGATCATCATCGTCTGGCGCAAGTAGTGGCCGTTGTCCATGCGGCTTGCACGCGGGGCGCCGCCGGGTTTGCTCAGCACCATGCGCAGGCCCAGGTAGGCCAGGTACGCAGCCCCCGCCCATTGCACCACGTGGAAGGCGGCAGGGTAGGCGGCAAGTAAGGTGGCCACGCCGGCCACGGCCAGCCACAGCAGCACCTGGTCACCCAGGATTACCCCGAAGGTCGCCGCCAAGCCGGCCTTGATGCCACCCTTGCCCGTGGCCGTGATCAAGGCAAAGTTGCCTGGGCCAGGGATGGCCAGGACGATGATGAAGGCGATGACGAAGGCGCCGTAGTCGGTAACACCCAGCATGGGGGGGACTCCTGTAATAGTGCAGGTGCAAGGCAGAACTACAGACTATCTTCCCCGGCGGCTTACTTTTCAACTGTCGGTTAATGCTGCGATAACGCGACGTATTGTTACATCGAGCCCTCTGTGACTTGGATCCAATGCTTTGGTTCTGTATGATCCGGGCGCCATCAGTACGATGGCCGACGATTCATTTAAAGGACTTAGTATGAAAAAGCTGTTGAAAGCCACTGTTGCCGTTGCTGTCGTTTCGGGCGTTGCCCTGCTGTCCGGCTGCACTGGTCAAGTCTACAACCAGCAGAAGAACTGCTCGTACGACTACCTGTTCCACCCTTCGGTTTCCATCTCCAAGGTCATCGGTGGCTGCGGCCCGATCGATAAACTGCCTCAGCCGCAGTAATCTTGGCGATACGCTGATCGCGACGCTTGCGGCGTGATCCAAGGACCCCGGTCATGCAGATGCCCGGGGTCTTTTGTTTAAGGGATCACCAGCGCAACGAAACGGTACCGAGCAAGGTCCGCTCTTCACCCCAGTAGCAACGCCCGGCGTTGTTGCAGCCTGCTACATACTCTTTGTCGAACAGGTTGCGGGCATTGACCTCGACTGACCAATTTTCGTCGAGGGTATACCCCACCTTGGCATCCACCAGCGTGACATCACCGGTATCGAGCTTGCCGTACAGGCTCGCCGGGTATAAGCGAAGGTGCTGTCGAAGTGACGCACGCCACCGCCGATCTGCAGCCCCTTCAACAGCCCGTCACGAAAACGGTAGGTGCTCCACACCGATGCCTGGTTGCGCGGCACGCCGGTCATCTGGTGGTCTTCATACAGCGAGCCCGCCACGTCCTTGGTTATGCGCGAATCGGTGTAGGTGTAGGCCGCAGTGAGGTTGAGGTTTTCGCTCAGGTCGCTGTTGAGCTCCAGCTCCACACCCTTGGCGCGGCTGGCGCCGATCTGGCGGTAGTCGCCGACGCTTGAGTCGAACAGCACATCGTCCTTCTTGCGCAGGTCATACACCGACGCGGTAAAGGCGGTGTTCCAGCCCTTGGGCTCGTACTTGATACCCACTTCGTACTGTTCGCTGGTGGTCGGGTCCAGCGGGCCGCTCTTGCTCTCGGTCTGCTGGGTGGGGGCAAAGGCAGTGGAGTAGCTGAAGTACGGCGACAGGCCGTTTTCGAACTGGTACATCACGCCAGTCTGCCAGGTGAAGTCGCTGTCCCAGCTGTCCATGTCGGCTTGTGCATTGAGGGTACCGGCCTTGTTGCGGAACTGGCTGTTGACCCGGTCCAGGCGCCCGCCGAGCAGCAACACCCAGTTGTCGACCTTGGTTTGCAGCTGGCTGTAGAGGCCGTACATGGTCTGTTCGAGCAAGGCGTTCTGCACGTGTAAAGGCGTGCTTGGCTTGCCATTCCAGACCGGGTTGAACACGTTGATGGTGCCGCCGTTGCCGGCATCCCAGTCCTGGTTGAACGAAGTGCGGTCAAGGCTCGCCCCCAGCAGCAGGGTGTGCTCGAACTCACCGTTGTCGAAGTGGCCTTCGAACTGGTTGTCCAGCGAGTAGGCGATGGACTTGTTGTAGCGGTCGTAGGCAGTGTTGCCCAAGGTGGTGCCGAAGCCGCCGTTGTTCAGGCTGCCTGGCCACATCTCCTGGCGGTCGATGCGCGACTGCATATAGCGCGAATTCTGGCGGAACTGCCAGGTGTCGTTGAAGCGGTGGCTGAACTCATAGCCCAGGCTCCAGGTTTCGCGTTCGAAGTTGTCCCAGTCCGGGTTGCCGGACAGCTGGTCCTTGTCGATCTTGCCGTTGGGGTTGTGCAGCAAGGTGCCGGCTGCGGGGTAGCCCAACTCCATCAAGGTGCGGTCGCGCTGGTAGGTGGCCAGCACGGTCAGGCTGTTGAACTCGTCGAAGTTCAGGGTCAGCGACGGGGCGATGTAGAGGCGGTCATCAGGCTGGTGATCGACCTGGGTATCGGCGTTGCGGCCCATCATTACCAAGCGGCCAAGCACATTGCCTTCATCGTTCAACGGGCCGGAGACGTCGACACCCAGCTGGCGGCGGTTGTGCGAGCCATAGCTCAGCTGCACTTCGCCGCGGGCCTCGGCGGTCGGCCGTTTGCTTACCAGGTTGACCACGCCACCTGGGGCGTTCTCGCCGTACAGGATCGAGGTCGGGCCGCGGAACACTTCCACCCGCTCGAGGCCATAGGGTTCGCTGCTGGTGTCGTAACGGTTGCCTTGCACCCGCAGGCCATCGCGCAGCAGGCCGTAGCCATAGTCGGTGGCGTTGAAACCACGGATGAAGAACAGGTCGCCCGCCTGGCCGTCACCGCCGGCAAAGGGTGGGGAGAAGATGCCCGGTACATAGCCGAGCACTTCGGTGAGGGTTTGCGATTGCTGGTCGTCCATGCGCTGGCGCGTCACCACCGAGACCGAGCGCGGGGTGTCGGCCAGGGCGCTGCTGGTCTTGCTGGCCGTGGCGCTGGAGACGGCACGGTAGCCCGTGTCGCCCTGGCCATTGCTGGCAGCCAGGGTGGCGGCGTTGATGGCGGTGGCATCCAGTTGCAAAGCATTGCCGTCTTCGACCGGTTGCAGCACATAGCCGCTGCTGCCTTGCGGTATAGCCTGCAGGCCGCTGCCTTGCAGCAGACGGGCCAGCCCTTGGGTGACGCTGTAGCGGCCTTGCAGGCCCTGGCTGGTTTTACCGGCGGCCAATGCGTTGCTGCCGGCCAGGTAGATGCCGGCCTGGCTGCTGAACTGGTTGAGGGCGCTGGTCAGCGAGCCGGGGGCGATGTTGAAGGCAGTCTCGGCATTGATCGCTTGTTCGGCGTGCGCCAAGGTCGCCGGCAGCATTAGCGGTGCAGCGGCACAAAGGGAAAGCGGGGCGGCAAGCGCCAGGCGAAAGGCGGGGTGGAGGGGCGTCGGCATGCTGGTCCCTGAGGTCGATACGGTCAGTTGAGGGAGGTTGTGAGGGGTTAACCGAACGAGATTGGGAAAAGGGAACCGGTTGGTGCGGTTTTTTTGCATGAGGACTTTGGGGGGGGTATGGCGCTACAAACCTATCGGCAACCATCCATCAGCCCCACTCCTCACGCCGGCTCGACGCTCACCCACCAGGGCGTCAGCCTTTGCACACGAACCGGCAGCGCGGCCTGCAGCAGGTCGAGTGCGCGGTCGGTATCGTTGAGCGGAAAAGCCCCCATCACCGACAGCTGTGCCACCGACGGGTGCCAGCCCAGGTGGCCATGGCGATAGCGGCCCAGCGTCTGCAACAGCTGCGCCAGGGGCATGTCCTCGGCATTCAGGCGCTGATGAATCCACGACTCGCCCGCGCTCTGCGCCGGGCGCGGCGCGCTGATGCCCTGGGCGGTGAAGACCACCTGCTGCCCGGCCTGGACAATAAGGCGCTCGGCCCGCTTCGCAGTGCACACTTCGACCGCACCGGCGTACACGTCCAGCCGCGTGGTCTCGCCCTGCTGGCACACCGCAAAACGGGTACCGAGGGCTTGCATGCGACCTTGCGCGGTGTCGACAAAAAATGGCCGGCGCGAGTCGGCGGCGGTTTCCACCAGGATTTCGCCAAAACGCAACGTGAGCACGCGGCTCAGCGCAGAGAACTCCAGGTCCACTGCACTCTGGGCGCCCAGCCACAGCTGGCTGCCGTCGGCCAGGCGGGTTTGCCGGGTTTCACCAATGCCGGTGGCAAGGTCGGCACCCCAGCCCGGCAGTGGCGCACCCCGCCAGGCCTGCGAGCCGAGCAGCGAGCTGGCGCCGAGCACCAGCAACGTCTTGAGCCCGGTGCGCCGGCTGAAGCGGCGCGGGTCGTGCTCGCGCAGGGCCCGGCCCGCGGCAGTGCCTTCGGCCTGCAAAGGCGCGAAGCGCTGGCCGACACGTTGCACGTAGTGCCAGGCTGCGCGGTGGTCGCCGTGCTGGTCGAGCCAGTGTTGCCACTGGTGGTGCACCTGCGGGCCGGCGTCCTCGTCCTGCAGTTGCACGTACCAGTGCGCGGCTTCTTGCAAACTGGCGTGGCTGAGTTTCTGTGTGGGTGTGCTCATGGCGTCATTCCACCAGCACGCCGTCGAGTTCGGCTTCAAGAATGGCGCAGTGCAAAAAGGCCTGCGCCAGGTACTTCTTGATCATGCGTTCGCTGACGCCAATGTGCGCGGCGATATCGCGGTAGGCCAGGCCATCGAGTTGTGCCAGCAGAAACGCCTGGCGCACCTTGCCGGGCAAGCGCAACAGCATCGCGTCCACCTCGTGCAGGGTTTCGACGATGATCGCTCGCTGCTCGGGGGAGGGCTGCACGGCTTCGGGCTGCAACGCCAGCTGTTGCAGCCAGGCATGCTCCAGCCGCTGGCGCCGCCAGTGGTCCACGCACAGGCCACGGGCGATGGTGGCCAGGTAGGAGCGTTCAGCGCGCTCCCCATCGAATTGGCGCGGGCGGTTGAGGATGCGCAGGAACGTGTCCTGAACCAGGTCGGCAGCATCGCAACGGCTGCCCAGGCGCCGGTACAAAAAGCCAAGCAACCAGCGCGAATGGCTGTGGTACAGGCTATGGATGGAGGTGTTCAACTCAGGTATCGAAACCACGGCGGCATCCGGCGCGAGCGCGTACTGGTGCGAATGAGAAATGATCGCAATAGTAGGGGTGGCGGAAGAATACTGCAATCGCTGTCGAATATTCCCGCGTGGCTGGGACAACCTGTCGCCTTGACGCGCAGCCCCTCAATTTGTTTGTGCTGGCAATTCAGATACAATCGGAAAAACGTTTCAGCGATGGCGGGTCAATTCGACCATTGGCTGGGCGTTCACTGTTTCTCTTGGCTGCTGACTCCAATGATCAATAACAAGCGCGCGCTGAAGGACAGAACGACACGAGGCCCCGCCTAGGCCTCCCTTACGTGCTAACCATTGGGATTGATCAATGTTCAAGAAAGCTGGCAAGACCTTGCTGGGTCTGGCTGTCGCGGCGAGCGTCATGCAAGCGCACGCGGTAGAAACCAAGAAAGTCGACGTGCTGCTGGTCGGCGGCGGCATCATGAGTTCCACCCTGGCGGTCTGGCTGCACGAGCTGGAGCCGAGCTGGTCGATGGAAATGGTCGAACGCCTGGACGGCGTCGCCGAAGAAAGCTCTAACGGCTGGAACAACGCCGGTACCGGCCACTCCGCGCTGGCCGAGCTGAACTACACCCCGGAAGACAAAGACGGCAACGTCAACATCACCAAGGCCATCGAAATCAACGAAGCCTTCCAGATCTCCCGCCAGTTCTGGTCGTGGCAGGTGCGTCAGGGCGTGCTGAAGAACCCGCATTCGTTCATCAACAGCACCCCGCACATGAGCTTCGTCTGGGGCGATGACAACATCAAGTTCCTCAAGAAGCGTTATGACGCGCTGCAGGCCAGCCCGCTGTTCCGCCCGATGCAGTATTCCGAGGACCACGCGCAGATCGCCAAGTGGGTCCCGCTGATGATGGAAGGCCGCGACCCTAACCAGAAGCTGGCCGTGACCTGGACGCCGATTGGCACCGACGTCAACTTCGGCGAGATCACCCGCCAGTTCGTTGGCCACCTGAAGACCCAGGACAAGTTTGACCTGAAGCTGTCCAGCGAAGTGCAGGACATCACCCGCAACAAGGACGGCTCCTGGCACGTCGAGTACAAGAACCTGAAGGACGGTACCGAATCGGCCACCGACGCCAAGTTCCTGTTCATCGGTGCCGGCGGCGGCGCGCTGAAGCTGCTGCAGAAGTCGGGCATCCCTGAGGCCAAGGAATACGCCGGCTTCCCGGTGGGCGGCTCGTTCCTGGTGACCGAGAACCCGACCGTTGCCATGCAGCACATGGCCAAGGCCTACGGCATCGCCTCGACCGGCGCGCCACCCATGTCGGTACCGCACCTGGACACCCGCGTGCTGGACGGCAAGCGCGTGATCCTGTTTGGGCCATTCGCGACCTTCTCGACCAAGTTCCTGAAGAACGGCTCGTACCTCGACCTGCTGGGCAGCACCACGCTGCACAACGTGTGGCCGATGACCAAGGTCGGTATCGAACAGTACCCGCTGGTGGAGTACCTCGCGGGCCAGCTGATGCTGTCTGACGACGACCGCTTCGAAGCCCTGCGCACCTACTTCCCGAACGCCAAGAAAGAAGACTGGCGCCTGTGGCAGGCCGGCCAGCGCGTGCAAATCATCAAGCGTGATGCCGAGAAAGGCGGCGTGCTGAAGCTGGGTACCGAAGTCGTGGCCTCCGAGGACCGCACCATTGCCGGCCTGCTGGGTGCCTCGCCAGGTGCTTCGACTGCTGCGCCGATCATGCTGAACGTGCTCGAAACCGTGTTCAAAGAGAAGGTGGCGACGCCTGAGTGGCAAGCCAAGATCAAAGAGATCGTGCCGAGCTACGGTACCAAGCTGAATGATTCGGCAGCCGCCACGCAGAAAGAGTGGAACTACACCGCTGAAGTGCTGCAGTTGGAGAAGCCACCCGTGATCGATGCCAGCGTCGATTTCGGTGCTGCGCCAGGCAAAGCGGTTGAAAGCAAGCCTGAGAACGACATGGCGCTGTAAGCGACACTGTTGTGAACGAAAGCCACGGGGGTGACCTCGTGGCTTTTTTATTGCCTGTACCGGCCTCTTCGCGGGTGAACCCGCTCCCACAGGTTAAGCACACTACCTGTGGGAGCGGGTTCACCCGCGAAAGGGCCGGCACCGAAAACCGCTGATCGGAAACCCTGGCGGGAGCCAATAAAAACATATTTTGATGCTTAAATTAATCTTGTCAGTCGATCCCCTCCAGGAGGGTGCCGTCATGAACCTCAAGATTGCTGCCTTACTGCTGCTAGCGCTGTGCGCACAGCCGGCATGGAGCCAGAGTTACTCAACCGCTACCCCCGCCGCCAAACCCGCCCAAGCCGGTGCACTGACCACGCGCCTGGCCCTGCGCGACCTGTGGGTCGAGCACATTTTCTGGGTCCGCAACTACGCCGTGGCCAACCAGGCCGGCAATGCCAAGCAAGCCGCAATTGCTGCCAACGAAGTGGTCGCCGATGCCACCCGCATCGCCAACAGCATTGCGCCGTTGTACGGCCAGACGGCAGCCGACCAGTTGCTCAAACTGCTTGCCGGCCACTGGGGCGCCATCAAGCATTACAGTGACGCCACCGTGGGCAAGGACAAAAAAGGCCAGCAGGCCGCTGTCGATGACCTGACCAGTAACGCCAAGGCGCTTGCCGCGTTCCTGGCCAAGGCCAACCCCAACCTGCCCGAGCAGACCCTGATCACGATGCTCGGCGCCCATGGCGGCCATCATATTGCGCAGATCGACCAGCTTGCCGCTGGCGACTATGCCGGTGAGGCACGCACCTGGGGGATGATGCGCGAGCATATCCTGGCACTGGCGGACGCCTTGACGGCGGCGCTGGTCAAGCAGTTCCCGGACAAGTTCTGATGCTCGAAGGGCTTGGCCGTACCCAACAGGACCTGCTCCATGCATTGCTGCATCAGCCGGCTGGCATGAGCATCGACGACCTGGCGCAGGCCCTGGCCATCACCCGCACCGCCGTGCGTCAGCACCTGGCCGCACTGGAGCGTGACGGCCTGGTGATGCGCGGTGCCACCCGGCCTACCGGGCGCCGCCCGGAGCAACTGCACCAGCTCACCGAGCATGCCCGCGAGCTGTTCCCGCGGCAGTATCCGCTGTTGGCCAATCTGTTGATCGATGAAGTGGCCGGCATCATCGGCCATGACGCCTTGCAGGTGCTGATGCGCCAGTTGGGGCGCAAGCTGGCGGCAGACCTGGAGCGGCAGGTGGTGGATGAAGCGCGCATCGTTCAGCACATGAACACGGCCGGGTATGAGGCCGAGGTGTTCTTTCGCTCAGCCGGGGAGCCGCAGATCGTCGCGCACAATTGCGTGTTCCATCACCTGGCCAAGGCGCACCCGGTGGTGTGTGAGCTGGACCTGGCGCTGATCGGGGCGTTGGGGGGCGCCGAGGTGAGCCATGAAGAATGCATGCTGAGGGGAGGGCAGGTGTGCAGGTTTGCGCTGCGTAAGGAACAGACTTGATGCTGATAGTGCGGGCCTCTTCGCGGGTAAACCCGCTCCCACAGGATCTGCGCCAACTTCAAGTCTGGCGATGTACCTGTAGGAGCGGGCTTGCCCGCGAAGAGGCCCGCACAGCAATCACTGCTGCCGCAGAATGCACGCCAGTAACCCAGGGAACCGTTCGTCGAGCATTTCGCTGCGCAACGAGTTCATGTGGGTCGTGCCGACATTACGCGTATGCACCAACCCCGCATCGCGCAACACGCGAAAATGGTGCGACATGCTCGACTTCGGCCGGCCGCCGTCCAGCTCGCCGCAGCTGGCCTCCGCCACGCCCGCCAAGTGGCGCACGATCTCCATGCGCACGGGGTCGCTCAAGGCGTAAAGCAGGCGCTCGAGGATCAGGTCTTCAGGGTTGGGATGTTTGTAGGCTCGCATGGTCGACATGATAACGGGCCTTTCAATTATTGCCATAGTTCGATTATGATCGAACTATCGTATTCAGATGAACCCGGAGTCCCTCATGTCCGCATTGTTCGAACCCTATACCCTCAAAGACGTCACCCTGCGCAACCGCATCGCGATTCCGCCCATGTGCCAGTACATGGCCGAGGACGGCATGGTCAATGATTGGCACCACGTCCACCTGGCCGGCTTGGCCCGGGGTGGTGCCGGCCTGGTGGTGGTCGAAGCCACTGCAGTCGCGCCAGAAGGGCGCATTAGCCCCGGCTGCGCCGGTATCTGGAGCGACGCCCATGCCCAGGCGTTCGTGCCGATGGTGCAGGCGATCAAAGCAGCAGGCTCAGTGCCGGGCATCCAGATTGCCCATGCCGGGCGCAAGGCCAGCGCCAACCGCCCGTGGGAAGGGGACGACCATATCGCCGCCGACGATGCCCGCGGCTGGCAGACCATCGCCCCCTCGGCCATCGCCTTCGGCGCTCACTTGCCGAAAGTACCGCGCGAAATGACCTTGGACGACATTGCCCGGGTCAAGCAGGACTTCGTCGATGCCGCCCGCCGTGCGCGCGAGGCGGGCTTTGAGTGGATCGAGCTGCACTTTGCCCACGGTTACCTGGGCCAAAGCTTCTTCTCCGAGCATTCCAACCAGCGTACCGACGCCTACGGTGGCAGCTTCGAGAACCGTAGCCGCTTCTTGCTGGAAACCCTGGCAGCCGTACGTGAGGTGTGGCCGGAGAACCTGCCGCTGACCGCCCGCTTTGGTGTGCTGGAATATGACGGTCGCGATGAGCAGACCTTGGATGAGTCCATCGAGTTGGCCCGGATGTTCAAAGCCGGTGGCCTGGACCTGCTGAGTGTCAGCGTCGGCTTCACCATCCCTGAGACGAACATCCCGTGGGGCCCGGCGTTCATGGGGCCGATTGCCGAGCGCGTACGCCGCGAGGCCGGCCTGCCGGTGACGTCGGCGTGGGGCTTTGGTACGCCGCAGCTGGCTGAAGGCGCGCTGAAAGCCAATCAGCTCGACCTGGTGTCGGTAGGGCGTGCGCACCTGGCGGACCCGCACTGGGCGTACTTCGCGGCCAAGGAGTTGGGGGTGGATAAAGCGTCGTGGACCTTGCCGGCGCCTTATGCGCACTGGCTTGAGCGTTATCGCTGAGTGATGCAGGGGGCTGCTGCGCAGCCCAATCGCCGGCAAGCCGGCTCCCACAGGTGGTGCGCATGCCGGCCTCTGTGGGAGCCGGCTTGCCGGCGATTGGGCCGCAAAGCGGCCCCAGGCTTCAAAACCGATCCAACCGATAAGCTTCCATCTGCGGCCCTCTTTCCTGGTCGGCAAGCCGCCCCACCCATTCGGCCGTCACCGCCGCCTGGGTCAACCCCAGGTGCTGATGCCCGAACGCAAGCATCACCCGTCCCTCGCACACTTGGTCGATCACCGGCAATGAATCCGGCAATGACGGCCTGAAGCCCATCCACGGCGTCGCCCCTTCGGCATCGAGATCTTGCTGGAACAAGCCCTTGCTCAGCCGATGTAGCTGCCATGCCCGCTGCATGCTTGGCGGCGCATCGAGCCCGGCGAATTCCACCGTGCCGGCCAGCCGTAACCCGTCGGCCATCGGCGTCATGATAAACTTGCGCTCCAGCGAGGTGACGGCAAAGGGCAGCCGTTGATGTTCACCCGGCAACATCAGGTGGTAGCCACGTTCGGTGTCCAGCGGCACCCGCTTGCCGGTAAGGGCCGCAGTGAGTTTGGCCGAATGCGCGCCGCAACTGATCAACACCTGGCGCGCGTTGAACGTGCCTTGGTCGCTGGCCAGGCTGACGCCGCTGCCGTGCAGGTGCCCGCCGTCAACGTGCGCCTGGACGAAGCGAACCCCACTGGCCTTGGCCGCTTCGAACAGCTCGCAGACCACGCGGTACGGGTCGATGAAATGCCCGGTACGGGGGAAAAACAGCCCGCCCAGGATCGAGCGGCTCAACTGAGGCGCCGTTGCCCGTACGCTGTCGGCCGACCAGTACTCCGCCGGCACCGCCTGCTGCTGCATGCGCGCCTGCAAGGCCGCCAGTGCCTGGCGCGATTCGTTGCGTTCGAACACCAGCAACGACCCCGCTTCCTTGAACAGGTCGCTGCGCTCAATCGAGCCGAGCAACCGCTGCCAGGCCGCCAGGCTGCCTTCGTTCAGCGCACGGATGCCAGCCACGCTGCGCTGAAATGGCGCGGGCCGCAGGTTGAGCAGCAAGCGGGTGAACCAGGGCATGGCCTTGGGCAAGTACTTCCAGTCCAGGCGCAGCGGGCCCATCGGGTCCATCAGCATGCTGGGCAGGCGTTTGAGAATCGACAAGTCGGCAATCGGGAACACCTGCTCGGTGGCCAGGTGCCCGGCGTTGCCGAACGAGGCGCCGTGGCCAGGTGGCTGGCGGTCGATCAGCAGCACTCGACGGCCTTGCCTTGCCAGCTGCAGGGCACAGGCGACGCCGACGATGCCGGCGCCGACCACAGCGATATCAGTTTCAGCAGCGTTGAGCGGCTCGACCATGGTTCAGCCTTCCCGCTTGCCGTCGAGCAACCGGCGCAGTTGCAGCGGGTTGCCGTGGCGCAAGGCCTCTGGCAGCAGCCCGTCTGGGAAGTCCTGGTAGCACACCGGGCGCAGGAAGCGCAGGATCGCCGCCGTGCCCACCGACGTGGTGCGGGCATCGGAAGTAGCCGGGAATGGCCCGCCATGGACCATTGCATCGCACACCTCGACCCCGGTCGGCCACCCGTTGACCAGGATGCGCCCGGCCTTGCGTTCCAAGGTCGGCAACAGCGCGCGGGCACTGTCGATGTCGGCCTCGTCCAGTTGTAGCGTCGCGGTCAGTTGGCCTTCCAGGTGCTCGGCCACCTGGCGCACCTGCGCGTCGCTGTCGCACGCCACCACCAGTGAGGCAGCGCCGAAGACCTCGGCTTGCAGCGCCGGGTCGGTCAGAAACGCGCTGGCCTGGGTCACGAACAACTGGGCTTGGCACTGGTTAGGGCCTTGCGCCGGTTGACCGCTGGCGGCCACGTGGGCGTTGCTGTTCTCGGCCAATGCGCCAACGCCCGTTTCATAAGCGCTGAAAATACCGGGGGTGAGCATGGTTTGTGCGGCTGCACGTTGCACCTGCTCGCTGGCGGCGTCGACGAAGCGTTGCAGCGCCGGCCCTTGCCGGGCAATCACCAGGCCAGGGTTGGTGCAGAACTGCCCGGCGCCTTGGGTCAGCGAAGCGACGAACCCTTGCGCCAGTGCTTCGCCGCGACGCTGCAGGGCGGCGTCAAACAGGAACACCGGGTTGATCGAACTCATCTCGGCGTACACCGGGATAGGCTCTGGGCGGGCCTGCGCGGCGTGGCACAGGGCGATGCCCCCGCTGCGCGAGCCGGTAAAACCGACGGCCTTGATGCGCGGGTCGCTGACCAGGGCGATGCCCACTTCACGGCCCGCGCCGTACAACAGCGAGAACACGCCTTCAGGCAGGCCACAGTGCTTCACGGCGTGCGCCACTGCCTGGCCCACCAGCTCGCTGGTGCCAGGGTGGGCGCCGTGGGCCTTGACCACCACCGGGCAACCCGCGGCCAGTGCCGAAGCCGTGTCGCCGCCGGCCACCGAGAAGGCCAGGGGGAAGTTGCTGGCGCCAAACACCGCCACCGGCCCCAGGGCCACCTGGCGCTGGCGCAGGTCGGGGCGCGGCAGGGGCTGGCGCTCGGGCAGGGCATTGTCGACCCGCACGTCCAGCCATTCGCCGGCACGTACCACACGGGCGAACGTGCGCAGTTGCGTGCAGGTGCGGCCGCGTTCGCCTTGGATGCGTGCCTTGGGCAGGCCCGTCTCGGCGACGGCGCGGTCGATCAGTGCATCGCCCAGGGCCTCGATCTGTTCGGCGATGGTTTCAAGAAAGTGTGCCCGTTGTTCGAGCGAGGTCTCGCGGTAGTCATCGAACGCCGCCCAGGCCAGTGCGCAGGCCTGGGCCACGTGTTCGCCAGTGCCGCCGAGGTAGGCGGGTTCGAGCGCTTGGCCGGTGGCCGGGTCGATGGCGCGGATGGCGTCGCGGCTGCCGGTTACCGGCGTTTGGCCAATCAGCAGGTTGCCTGTCAGGGGCATAGAGCCTCCTTTGGAGTCGGATTCAGGTGCAAGGGTGTAGCGCATACCCAGTGGGAGCGGGTTTACCCGCGAAGCAGGCACCACGGTGCATGGCACCGGCTTCACCGGTGTTCGCGGGCAAGCCCGCTCCCACAGTGATCAGGCGACGTTTTGCTCGGCCGACCAGTTGGCGTACCACTGGCGGAACAGCGCGTATTGCTGTTCGGCGTAGTTGCGCTGGGCATCGGTCAGGGCGTCGGTCTCGTTGAAGTGCAGGCTGTACTCGCGGTCGCCGTTGAGCACCATCAGGTGCTTGTAATACAGCACCAGGTCGCAGCCTTCATCGAACGAGGACAACACCGCCAGCGCCGCTTCCAGTTCGCGGGCCAGGCGCCGGGCCTTGGCATCACCTTTGGCAGCCTGCTTGCTCAGGCTCACCAGTTGCAGCACTTCACGGGGCAGTGCGTTGCCGATGCCGGTGATGGCACCGGTGGCATTGCAGTTGACGAAGCCATGCACCACTTGGGTGTCGACGCCGACCATCAGGGTCACGTCATCGTCCTTGGAGGTGATGTGCTCGGCGGCGTAGCGCAGGTCGGCGCCACCGCCAAATTCCTTGAAGCCGATCAGGTTCGGGTATTCGCGGCGCAGCTCGAAGAACAGGTCGGCGCGGGTGGCAAAGCCGTAGTAGGGGCTGTTGTAGATGACTGCCGGCAGTTTCGGCGCGGCGGCCAGGATGGCCGAGAAGTGGTGCTTCTGGGCGATCAACGAAGCGCCGCGGGACAGTACACGCGGGATCACCATCAGGCCGGCCGCGCCAACTTCGGCGGCATGGGCCGCATGGGAAACCGCTTCTCGGGTATTCACCGCGCCGGTGCCGACAATGGTCGGGATGCCGGCAGCCACCAGGCGCGCCACGCCTTCCTGGCGCTCGGCCTCGGTCAACAGCGGCCAGTCGCCCATCGAGCCGCAGTACACCACGGCGCTCATGCCGGCTTCGATCAGCTCGCGGCCTTTGCGTACCAGGGCATCGAAGTCCGGTTTGCGCGCGGCGGTGCAGGGGGTCATCAGGGCAGGCATGCAGCCGGTGAAGATGTTGTCGCTCATGGGTGTCACTCCTTGCAGTATTCAGTCTGGGTTGCGAATAAAAAGGCCTGGGCAGGTCAGATGCCCCAGGCGAAAGGATCCTGTTCGTCGATCAGCAGGGTGCTGTCGGCGGTCATGTAGGCGCGGCCGGTGATGAACGGGCGAATGCGCTCGCCCTCGCGCTGGTAGCGGCCCTGGAACTGGCTGCCGGTGATGCTCGCCTGGACCCAGGTCTGGCCTTCGCCAAGCTTGCCGTCGGCGGCCAGGCAGGCCAGCTTGGCGCTGGTGCCCGTGCCGCAAGGGGAGCGGTCGTAGGCCTTGCCGGGGCACATGACGAAGTTGCGGCTGTCGGCGTCGGGGTCGTCGGCAAACAGCTCGACATGGTCGATCGGCTCGCCGTTTTCGCCGGTGATGCCCTGGGCCTCCAGGGCCTTGAGCATCGCCCAGGTGTAGTCGGTGAGCGCTTCGACGTTGTCCAGTTCGATGCGCTGGCCATGCTCGGACACCAGGAAGAACCAGTTGCCGCCCCAGGCGATATCGCCGTGCACCACGCCATGGCCCGGTACCTCGACCGGCACCTGTTGGCGATAGCGGTAGGCAGGCACGTTGCCTACGGTGACCGCGCCGTCTTCATGCAAGGTGGCGCTCACCTGGCCGACCGGCGTGTCGACCTTGTGCACGCCTGGCGCGATCAGCCCCAGGTGCTGCAGCGAGGCGATCAGGCCGATGGTGCCGTGGCCGCACATGTTCAGGTAGCCGGCGTTGTTGAAGAAAATCACCCCACACGTGGCGTCTTCCGAGACCGGTGGGCAATACAGCGCACCGACCAGCACATCGTTGCCGCGAGGCTCCAGCAGGCAGGCGCGGCGCCATGGGTCGTGCAGTTCGCGCAGTTCGTCGCGCTGTTCGGCCATGGTGCGGCCATTGAGCGGTGGGAAGCCTTTCATCACCAGGCGGGTCGGTTCGCCGCCGGTATGCGAGTCGATGACGTGAATGTGTTTCATGGGCAGGTCCCTTGAATGGTGGCCGAGGTCAGGAGGCGACAGCGGCAGGGCGGTGGCCCAGGTGTGTGTCGGCGGTGGCTTCGCTCTCGTCTTCGCCATCCAGGCGCACCAGGTGCGCCGGCACGCCGGTCGCGGCGCCCCAGTAGTAAATGCCCAGGGCACAGGCGGCCACGACCACGGTGTCGAACGGGTGGCCGATCACGCCCAGGCCGCCGAAGCTGCCCAGCCAGGACAGCAGGATGGTCACCGCGTAGAAACCGATCAGCCAGGCTGACGAGCGCACTTGCTGGCCGATGGACAGGTGCTGGGTTGGCACGAAGCGGGCGCACAGCAGATAAAGCACGAACATCACGATTTGCAAGGCCAACAGCCACGACACGGTGTTCCAGCCAGACCAGTAGACGATCAGCGCGGCGATGATGAACGACAGCGGGCCGAGCACGCTCATGCCCTTGACGCGGAACGGGCGCGGCATGTCGGGTGCGTTGCGGCGCAGCGCGGCGACAGTGACCGGGGCCACGGCATAGCTCAGTACCAGTGCCGCCGAGACCACGTTGATCAGCGCTTCCCAGGACGGGAACGGCAGGGTCCAGAACACCGACAGGGCAAAGGTCAGCCACAGCGCCGGGCGGGGGATGCCGGACTGCTCGTCGATGCGGGTGAAAACTTTGAAGAAGGTCCCGGTCTGCGCCCAGCCATAGATCACCCGCGGGGTGGCGTTCATGTAGATGTTGCCGCAACCGCTTGGCGAGATGACCGCGTCGGCCACCACCAGGTAGGCCAGCCAGCCCACGCCCAAGGCCAGGGCGATATCGCGGTAAGGCAGGGCGAGTTCCTTGGTCACACCGGCCCAGCCGTTGGCCAGCATTTCGGTCGGCACGCTGCCGAGGAAGGCCAGTTGCAGCAGGGCGTAGATCGCGGTGGACAACAGCACCGACAGGATCAGCGCGATGGGAATGGTGCGCTGCGGGTTCTTCACTTCACTGGCTACCGAAATGATCGGTGTCAGCCCCAGGTAAGCGAAGATGATGCCACCCGCCGAGACGGCCATTTCCACACCCGACAGGCCGAACGGCGCAAAGCCCTGGACCTCGAAGTTTGCCGGTTTGAAGAAGGTGAACAGCACGCCGATCACCAGCAACGGCACGATGAACTTGAACACGCTGACCAGGTTGTTGGCTTTGGCGAAGGTTTTGACGCTGCGGTAGTTGAGCAGAAAGAACAGCCCCAGCAGCGCGAACTGCACCAGCCAGCCGAGCACGCTCGGGTCACTGGAGCCGGCCTTGGTCAGTTCGGGGAACCAGGCCGCGGCGTATTGCCGTGACGCGACCACTTCGATGGCGATCAGGCTGGAAAACGCGATCAGCGTGATGAAGCCCATCAGGTAGCCAAGCAGCGGGCCGTGGGAGTACACCGGGTAGCGCACTACGCCACCGGCGCGGGGCAGGGCGGCGCCGAGCTCGCAGTAGACGATGCCCAGCAACAGCACGGCGAAACCGCCGAGGAACCAGGACAAAATACCGGCGGGGCCAGCGATGGCCGAGACGTGGCTGGCGGCGAACAGCCAGCCAGAGCCGAAGATGGCGCCTAGGCCGATGAAGGTGAGGTCGAGCAATGAGAGCTGTTTTTTGAATTTGCCTGACATGGGTGCGCCTTTTTGTAGGTTTTGGATAGGCAGGTCTGATGTCACGAGGTGCGGCTTTTTGGGCCGCGCTCTTGTAGGTCTTGGGCGGCTTGCGTGGGGCATAGAGTGGACCGATCTGGGCATCGGTTCTTGATGGTTTTCTGCAGGGTGGATGACGAAATCGGCACAGTTGCAGAAAAGTAGTGGCGGGGTGGTGGGCACGTGGATAGGCTGAAAGCCATACCGCATAAGGGCTTGGGAGATGCAGTGCCAGTGCCGGCCTCTTCGCAGCACAAGGCTGCTCCTACAAGGCAGTGCGGTCCCTGTAGGAGCAGCCTTGTGCTGCGAAGAGGCCAGTAAAGCCATTAGAGATCAACTCGATGACCGCACCCCCCCTGGCAACCCTGTACCAGTCCTTGGACCAGCACCGCCCCGCCACCCTGGAGGCCCTGCTTGCCGGGGTCTCCCTGCTGCTGCCGATCCTCGACGCGATCCCCAACGCCGCGATCTTCATCAAGGACGCCGACGCCCGCTACGTGCTGGCCAACAACACGCTGGTCCAGCGCTGCGGCCTCAAGCGTTTGCAACCCTTGCTGGGCAAGACCAGCGCCGAGGTCTTCCCGGCACAACTGGGCCCCGGCTACACCGAGCAGGACCGTCGCGTACTGAAGGATGGCTTGGTGCTGCAAGACCAGCTCGAACTGCACCTATACGGCAGCCGCGAACCGGGTTGGTGCCTGACCCACAAGCGGCCTTTACTCAACCCCGACGGCGCAATCATCGGCCTGGTGGGCATCTCGGTCGACCTGCAGTCAGCCGCCGACACCCACCCCGCTTACCAGCGCCTGGCAGCCGTGGATGAGCACATTCGTCGGCATTTTCATCAACCCATCAGCATGGGCGAACTGACCCGCATCGCGGGTATTTCCGTGGCGCAGCTGGAGCGCTATTGCAAGCGGGTGTTCCACCTCACGCCACGGCAGATGATCCACAAGGCGCGGCTGGAGCATGCCCATCGCTTGCTGCACAGCGACTTGCCAATCACCGAGGTGGCGATGCAGTGCGGCTACACCGACCACAGCGCCTTCAGCCGCCAGTTCAAGCAATTGACCGGGTTCACCCCGCGCCAGTACCGCCAGGCGACGGCCGCTCAGGAGGGTTGAAACAGCGCGCGCGCCTCGTCAAAGCATTGCTCGGCAATCGCCGAACGCGGCTCGCTGCGGCGCAGCAGCAGGCCCACCGGGCTGTGGATGCTGGCGTCGACAATAGGCAGGATGCGCATGTGCTCGCTCAAGTCTTCCAACCCGCAATCCAGTGGCATGATCGCGCAGCACACGCCGGTGCTGATGGCCTGGATCAACTGGAAGCTCGAGTCGCTTTCCAGCACGGCGTTGGGTTCCAGGCTGCGGCTGCGAAAGCTCAGGTCCAGCGATTGACGGTAGTGCATGCCTTTGCTCAGCAAACCCAGTGGAATATCGCCGAGGTCTTCCCAACGCAGGGTGTCGGCCTGGAACTGGAAGTGCCGGGTATCGTGCAGCAGGCCCATGGTGGTGGTGCCCAACTCAATCACTTCGAAGAAGCTGGCATTGACTTGGTCGAGGTAGCAGATGCCCAGGTCGAGCTGGTTGCGGCTCAGGCCATCCATGATCTGCTCGGTGCTGTGCGAGCTGATCTGGAAGTGCAGCTCGGGGTATTTTTCGCGCAGCGGCAACAGTAATTGCATCGGGTTGAAGCTGGCCAGCGGCACAGTGCCCAGGCGCAGGCTGCCGACCACCTGGCCGCGGCAACTGGCGGCTTCGGCTTGCAGGCCGTCGTGGGCCGCCAGCAGTGTGCGGGCCCAGGCCAGAATACGTTCGCCGGCTTCGGTGAACCCTTCGAAGCGCTGGCCGCGTTTGACCAGCACCAGGTCCAGTTCGTCTTCCAGGTTGCGCAGGCGCATCGACAGCGTCGGCTGGGTGATGTGGCACAGCGCCGCGGCCTGGCCAAAATGGCGAGTCTGGTCGAGCGCGATGAGGAACTTGAGTTGCTTGATGTCCATGGGAGTGCCTGGCGTCTGGTTATGCTGACCTTAACCAAGTCAGCGATAGATGTCATTGATCACCCGGTACGCCATATCGATTGGACGCCCCCCGGCCGTGCCTCTAGCGTGGTGACAATGCCCTTTCAGGAGTAGCCCACCGTGAGCGTCAAACCCGATGCGGTCTTCGTACCGCTCAACATCGCCGTACTGACCGTCAGTGACACCCGCACCTACGACACCGACACCTCCGGTGAGCTGCTGGCCAGCCGCTCGGTGGAAATCGGCCATCGCCTGGTGGCGCGAGCCCTGCTCAAGGACGACCTGTACAAGATCCGCGCCCAGGTCGCCACCTGGATCGCCGACGAGCAGGTGCAGGTGGTACTGATCACCGGCGGTACCGGCTTCACCGGGCGTGACAGTACGCCTGAAGCCGTTGAATGCCTGTTGGACAAACGTATCGATGGCTTTGGTGAGCTGTTCCGGGCGTTGTCCATTCTCGATATCGGCACATCGACCATTCAGAGCCGGGCATTGGCCGGGCTGGCCAACGGTACTTTGGTGTGCTGCCTGCCAGGTTCGACCGGGGCTTGCCGCACGGCGTGGGAAGGGATCCTGGCCGAGCAACTGGATGCGCGCCACCGGCCGTGCAACTTCGTGCCGCACCTGAAGCCTGTGGAGGCTTGCGCAAGCCGCGGTTAATGCCCTGCCCGCGAAGCGGCCAGCACAGGCAGTAAAAGAATCAGCTCAACACATACCCCACCGGCTCCAATGCCGGTGGCAGCGGTTCAACCCCCAACCCTGCCAGCACATCGCGCTCCACGGTGCGCACCAGCGCATCGGTAGGCAGGTCGTTCTCATCGCGCCCAAACGGGTCTTCCAGTTCGTTGCCAATCGCATCCAGCCCAAAAAACGTATAGCCGACGATGGTGGTGAACAGCGGCGCCAACCAGCCCAGCGGTTCAGCCAGGGCGAACGGCAGTAGCAGGCAGAAAATGTAGATGGTGCGGTGCAGCAACAAGGTATAGGGGAACGGCAACGGCGTGCCTTTGATCCGCTCGCAGGTGGCCTGCACTTCGGTCAGCCCCACCAGCCGCTGTTCCAGCACGCTGTAGCGCCAATCGCTGATCTGCCCCTGCTGCGCCAGCCGTGAGCAGTGCCCGCCGGCTTCGCGCAAGATCGTGTCGCACACATTGTGCGCGCTGATCGCATTGGGGTTGGCCAGCCAAGGCCGGGCGGCCGCCAGGTCATCCTCGTTGCGCAGCCGGGCGTTGAGCGCATGGGCAAAGCCGCACAGGCTGCGCAACAGTTCGGCACGCAGTGCCGGGTCGGCGATCACCACGCTTTCGCGCACGAACGAACGGGTCTCGATGATCAGCTTGCCCCAGGCCTTGCGGCCTTCCCACCAGCGGTCGTAGCAGGCGTTGTTGCGAAAGCTCATGAAGATCGACAGCGACAGGCCCAGCAAGGTGAACGGTGTGGCGCTGACCGGGTAGAAAAATGCCGGATAGTGGCGCTCGACCAGCACGATCAGTGCGGCCAGCAAGGTGACCATCAGGCAGCGCAGGGCGATGCGCTTGATGATCGAGCCCTTGAGGGTGAACAGCACGCGCAGCACATCGGGGCGGGGGTGGACGATCATGGAAATCCAGAGGTGGCTGTTCAGCCGCCGGTCATGTTCATGAAACGCAGGATCTGCACGTCACCCCCCACCTCGAAATGATGGCGGTAAGGCTTGAGGTGCAAGGAGTCGCGGATGGCGTTTTCCAGGCGCTCGGCGTTGCCTGGGTGGGCACGCAGGACCTGCTTGAGGTCGACCGAATGCTCGTTGCCCAGGCACAGCAGCAGGCGGCCTTCGACGGTCAGGCGCACGCGGTTGCAGGTGGCGCAGAAGTTATGGCTGTGCGGCGAGATGAAGCCGACCCGGGTGTGCGCCGCTTCGGCCAGGCGCCAGTAGCGTGCCGGGCCTTGGGACGATTCGGTGGACTCGATCAGGGTGAACTGCTCGGCCAGCCGGTCGCGCACCTCGTCACTGGAGTAGAACGACTCACCACGCTGGTGTTCGCTGATGTTACCCAGGGGCATTTCTTCGATGAAGGTGATGTCCAGCTCGCGGTCGATGGCAAAGCGCACCAGGTCGACCAGTTCGTCATCGTTGCGGCCCTTGAGCACTACGCAGTTGAGCTTGGTCTTGCGAAAGCCTGCCTGGCGCGAGGCGTCGATGCCGGCGATCACCTGGTTGAGGTCGCCGGTGCGGGTCAGTTGCTTGAAGCGCCCAGGGTCCAGGCTGTCGAGGCTGATGTTCAGGCGCGAGACGCCGGCGTCGAACAGCGGCTGGGCCAGGCGCCCGAGTTGCGAGCCGTTGCTGGTCATGCACAGTTCGCGCAGGCCGGGCAGGGCGGCGATGCGCCCGCACAACTCGACGATGCCCTGGCGCACCAGCGGCTCGCCACCGGTCAGGCGGATTTTGCGGGTGCCCAATGCGACGAAGCGCTCGGCCACCTGGAACAGTTCTTCGAGGCTGAGGATCTGCTGGCGCGGCAGGAACTGCATGTCTTCAGCCATGCAGTACACGCACCGGAAGTCGCAGCGGTCGGTGACCGACATCCGCAGGTAGTCGATTTTCCGGTTGAAGCCGTCGATCAGGGCCCGGCTGTTCTGTTCCACGATTGCGCTCGAATGGGATGGACTCAGCTCCAAGCTATAACCTGGCCGCACCCCCGTCAAATTGCTTTCCCCGACTGGTTGATCAATCTGCTCTATCACGGCTTCAGGCCCCGGCATGCATGGGAGATTCCCCCTGTAGGAGCAGCCTTGTGCTGCGAAGAGGCCATTGCAGCCACAGCTTCTCGGCTAGCCAAACCGGCCTCTTCGCAGCACAAGGCTGCTCCTACAGGACGCGATCTGGATCCGTGATCGAAACGGCTTATCAGCCCGTAAGATCTTTCGATTGGACGCTTGTGCCCCACGCTCAATAGTCTGGAAAAAACACCGAGCGTGAGGATTCACCGCATGAGCCAGGACGAACATATCAGGGACTACAAAGGCGCCGCCGCCGGCTGGGGGGCGCTCAAGAGCGTGACCAAAAGCTGGCTGGGCAGCGAAAACGCCTTCAAGAACCTGCGGGCCATGCTCAAGACCAACCAGAACGGCGGCTTCGACTGCCCCGGCTGCGCCTGGGGCGAATCGCCGGAAAACGACATGGTCAAGTTCTGCGAGAACGGCGCCAAGGCGGTCAACTGGGAAGCCACCGGTCGCTCGGTAGACCCCGCATTCTTCGCCAAATACAGCGTCAGTGCGTTGGCCGAACAGACCGATTACTGGCTCGAATTCCAAGGCCGGCTGACCCACCCGATGCGCTACGACGCGGCCACCGATCACTACGTCGAAACCTCCTGGGAAGAGGCCTTCGCCCTGGTTGCCAAACACCTGCAGGCGCTCGATTCGCCCAACCAGGCCGAGTTCTACACCTCGGGGCGGGCCAGCAACGAAGCGGCGTTTTTGTACCAGCTGTTTGTCCGCGCCTACGGCACCAACAACTTCCCCGACTGCTCGAACATGTGCCACGAGGCCAGCGGTGTGGGCATGTCGGAAACCCTCGGCGTGGGCAAGGGCACCGTGGTGTTCCATGACCTGGAAATGGCCGACGCCATCTTCGTCATTGGCCAGAACCCCGGCACCAACCACCCGCGCATGCTCGAACCGCTGCGCGAGGCGGTCAAGCGTGGTGCCCAGGTGGTGTGCTTCAACCCGCTGAAGGAGCGTGGCCTGGAGCGCTTCCAGCACCCGCAACACCCGTTCGAAATGCTCAGCAACGGCTCCGAACCGACCAACACCGCGTACTTCCGCCCGGCCCTGGGCGGCGACATGGCGGCCATGCGTGGCATCGCCAAGTATTTGCTGCAATGGGAACGCGAGGCCCAGGCCAAGGGTGAACCGGCGGTGTTCGACCATGCCTTCATCGCCGAACACACCAGCGGCGTCGACGCCTACCTGGCGGCGGTGGATGCCACCTCCTGGGCGCATATCGTCGAGCAGTCGGGCCTGACCCAGGCCGAGATCGAGCTGGCTGCGCGCATGTACCGCAAGGCCGAGCGGGTCATCATGTGCTGGGCCATGGGCGTCACTCAGCACCGCCACTCGGTGCCCACGGTGCAGGAAATCGTCAACCTGCAACTGCTGCGGGGCAACGTTGGCAAACCCGGTGCTGGCCTGTCGCCGGTGCGTGGCCACAGCAATGTGCAGGGCGACCGCACCATGGGCATCGACGAGAAGCCCAAGGCCGGGCTGCTCGATGCCCTGGAAAAACGCTTCCAGTTCCGTGTGCCCCGTGCCCACGGGCATAACGCGGTGCTGGCGATCAAGGCCATGGAAGAAGGGCAGGCCAAGGTCTTCATCGCCCTGGGGGGTAACTTCGCCCAGGCTACCCCAGACACCCCTCGAACCCACGCGGCCCTGCGCAACTGCGCATTGACCGTGCAGATTTCCACCAAGCTCAACCGTTCGCACTTGGTCACCGGCCGTGATGCGCTCATCCTGCCGTGCCTGGGGCGAACCGAGATCGACCTGCAGGCCGACGGGCCGCAGGGCGTGACCGTGGAGGACACCTTCAGCATGGTGCACATCTCCCACGGCCAATTGCGCCCGCGCTCGCCACACTTGCGTTCGGAGCCGGCCATCGTGGCCGGCATGGCCCAGGCGACGTTGGGCAAGCAGCCGATTGATTGGGAATATGCCATTGCCGACTACGGCCGCATCCGCAGCATGATCGCCGATGTGATCCCCGGCTTTACCGACTTCAACGAGCGATTGCAGCACCCCGGTGGCTTCCACCTGGGCAACAACGCGGCGGATCGCACGTGGCGTACCGCCACCGGCAAGGCGCGTTTCAGTGCCAGCCAGTTGCCGGAGCAACTGGTCAATGCCCAGGTGCTGGCCCGTGGCGACAAACCGGACCTGATCCTGCAGACGTTGCGTTCGCACGACCAGTACAACACCACCCTGTATGGCCTGGATGACCGCTACCGTGGGGTGTTTGGCCTGCGTGAGGTGGTGTTCGTCAATGAGGCTGACATCCGTCGCCTGGGGTTCGAGCCTGGCGAGCACGTGGACCTGGTGTCGCTGTGGGAGGACGGGCGCGAGCGGCGGGTGTCCGGGTTCCGCCTGGTGGCGTATGACGTGCCGCAGGGGCAGGCCGCGGCGTATTACCCGGAGACCAACCCGCTGGTGCCGCTGGAGAGTTATGGCGAGGGGACGTATACGCCGACCTCGAAGTTCGTCGCGATCAGGGTAGAGAAAGCCAAGGCGGGGAACCGGATCGAGGCGGTGCAGGCGGCTGAATAAAGGTTTGCCTGATCCGGCCTCTTCGCGGGCCAGCACCGGTCAGGGCCGGTGCACCGGGTAAGCGGTGGTGTACTTCATCTGCTCCATGGCAAAACTCGACGTAATGTTGGAAAGCCCGTCCGTGCGGGTGATCAGCTTCTTGTAGAACCGGTCATAGGCGGCAATGTCACCCACCACCACCCGCAGCATGTAATCCCAATCCCCCGACATGCGGTAAAACTCCATCACCTCCTCGAAACCGGTCACCGTCGCGGCAAACTGCTCCAGCCAGGCGCTGTCGTGGCGCTGGGTCTTGAGCTGGACGAACACCGTCAGGCCCAGCCCGAGGCGCGTGGGGTCGAGCAGGGCGACGCGGCCAAGGATGTAACCCTCTTCTTCCAGCCGTTTGACCCGCTTCCAGCAGGGCGTGGTGGACAGGTTTACCGCCTCGGCCAGGTCCTTGAGAGAAATGGACGCGTCGCGCTGCAGCAAGGTGAGTATGTGTTGGTCGAAATTGTCCATGTCGGTTACAGGCTGGCCAGAGAATGATTTTCTCCAGATTACTGCAAAACCGGAAAAATACGTGACCCCCGTTGCACGTCCTTGCCGCCGGCAATGGTTGTGCGATAGTTGCAGGCTTACCTCAGTCAATGGACCGGATCATGTCCGACAAGCCGCGTAATTTCGCCACCCGTACCATCCACGCCGGCGAGCAGGATAGCGTTGCCGACAACGCGATCTTCCCGCCCATTTATACCGCCAGTTCGTACATCAAGCGCAGCCTGGACGACAACCCCGAGTATGCCTACAGCCGCGTCGGCAACCCGACCCGGCATGCTTACGAGAGCTGTGTCGCGGCGCTGGAAGAAGGTGTCGGCGCGGTGGCTTGCGCCTCCGGCGTGAACGCCACGGCGACGGTGCTGGAGTTGTTGCCCAAGGATGCCCACGTGGTGGTGATGAACGGCGTATACGGCGGCACCTTCCGTATTCTGGAGGACTATCGCAGCCACACATCAGGGCTGACCACCACTTACGTCGACCTCAACGACGTGCAGGCTGTGGCCGCGGCGATTCGCCCAGAAACCCAGCTGATATGGATCGAGTCGCCGACCAACCCCTTGCTGCACCTGGTCGACATCAAGGCGGTCTGCGACCTGGCGCGCTCGCGCGGTATCCTCACCTGCATCGACAACACCTTCTGCTCGCCCTGGAATCAGCGCCCGATCACCCTGGGCGTGGACCTGGTGATGCACTCGGCAAGCAAGTACATCGGCGGCCATTCCGACCTCACCGGCGGTGTGGTGGTGGCCGCCAATGACGCGCTGCTGGCGCGGCTGCGCAAGATCAGCATGGCCGTCGGGGCGATTCAGGGGCCGTTCGACTGCTACCTGGCCCTGCGTGGCCTGAAAACCTTGGATGTACGCATGGAGCGCCAGTGCGCCAATGCCCTGGAGGTGGCGCGTTTTCTCGAAAGCCATTCGCAGATCGAGCAGGTGTTTTACCCGGGGCTTGAAAGCCATCCCCAGCATGCGCTGTGCAAGCGCCAGATGCGTGCGGGCGGGGCTGTGGTGGCCATGAAGGTCAAGGGTGGCGACCGGGCGGCGCTCAATCGCCTGGTCGAGGCGCTGCAGATCTTCGTACTTGCCGATTCGCTGGGCGGCGTGGAGAGCATGATCAACCACTCCTGGAGCATGTCGCACAACTCCCTGAGCCCGGAGCAGAAGGGCGTGATGGGCATCAGTGAGAACTTGCTGCGGCTGTCGGTGGGGATCGAGGACTATCGGGACCTGATCGATGATCTGGATACGGCGTTGAAGGCGTCGGCTAGCGTATAAATGCGGCTGGCCCTATCGCCGGCTTGCTGGCGATAGGGCCGGTTGATTCAGCAGAAACCCCTCAAGATTTCGGCGGATGAATGATCCGTTCGATCTTGTCCTTGATCAGCAGCCGCTCCTTGCGCAGTCGGGTGACGGTGTCATCGGTGCTGGCGTTACCTTCAGCGGCCAGCACTTCCTTGTCTTTGGCGTTGTACTCCTTGTGCAGTTTGTGCAGGTCATGGTCTTTGTCGATGCGCGTCTGGAAATCCTCGGCAGTGATGTTCAGGTCAGCGAGCAGATCATGCGGAACGGGCATTTCTTCACCTCTCGTGGGGGTTGGCGAACGGTCCTGACCTTTGAGGATAGTCGCCTTTGCGCAGGTGGGGGGCGGGGGGAGGCCGGCGCAGCCTTCTCGCAACCGCGCAGCAAACTTGGCCTGCCAGGCTGAATGGCGGCTGAATAAACTTCATTTAATGTTGGAAAAACGCCATCTCACGGTTTTGTTGGCGTCTTTTTCACGAAAAATTGATGGTGGCCTTTCTAGAGTTCAGCCAACTTTTCGCGGTGCCGCACAGGCCCGTGGGCTGATAATCACTCTTGATTGCGAACACTGATGCTCAACTTTAAATCCCTGCGGACTGAATGGGTCACGCTGCTGGCCAGCCTGTACCTGCTGATCGGCTTCAATTTCTTTCTCTGGCAGCACCTGGAGCACGTGGTTCCGCCAGGGTTGGCGGGGCTTTGGCTGAGCCTGGCGTTTGCCGTGCTGATGCTGTTCGCATTCAACCTGATTTTGACCTTGTTTGCCTTCCGGTATGTATTGAAGCCGGTACTTATTGTGCTGTTCATGAGTGGCGCGGGTGTTGCTTACTTCATGAATCAGTACGGGGTGCTTATTGATGCTGGCATGTTCCGTAACATGGCAGAGACCAATGTTGCGGAAGTGCGCGACCTGATGTCGTTCAAGTTTGCCGCTTATATACTGTTGCTGGGCGTATTGCCCTCGGTCGTGCTGTGGAAAACACCGATCGCCTATCGCGCCTGGCACCGTGAGCTGTTGGGCAAGCTGGTGGTCAGCGGCGCCTGCGTGGTCGCCCTCGGGTCGGTGGCGTTGGTCAACTACCAGGGTTTGTCGTCACTGTTTCGCAATCACCACGAACTGCGCCTGATGCTCACCCCGAGCAATATCGTGGGTGCCTCCATTGGTTATGTCAGCGAACGCGTCGGTACAGCGGCCAGGCCCTTCCAGAGTTATGGCACGGATGCGAAACGTGATGCCGCCTGGCAGCACCATGAGCGCAAGTCGTTGACGGTGCTGGTCGTCGGCGAAAGTGCGCGGGCCGACCATTTCGGTGTGCTCGGTTATAACCGCGACACCACCCCTAACCTGGCCAAGGAGCAGGGCCTGCTGGCCTTCTCCGATGTGCATTCGTGCGGGACTGAAACCGCCGTGTCGGTGCCCTGCATGTTCTCGGGCATGCCGCGCAAAGACTACGACGCGCGCGTGGCGAAAAACCGCGAAGGGCTGCTGGATATCCTGCAGCGGGCCGGCCTGGCCGTGCAGTGGCGTGACAACCAGTCGGGCTGCAAGGGCACCTGTGATCGGGTGCAGTTCATCGATGTCAGCAACCTCACCGACCCGGCGCTGTGCGCCAACGGCGAATGCCATGACGAGATCCTGTTGCAGGGCCTGGGCGAGCTGATCGACAACCTCGACAAGGACACCGTGCTGGTGCTGCACCAGATGGGCAGCCACGGCCCCGAGTACTTCAAGCGCTACCCCAACGCCGGCGAGCGCTTCGCCCCGGTGTGCCAGAGCAATGCGCTGAACCAGTGCAGCGAGCAGGAAATCATCAACGGCTACGACAACACCCTGGCCTACACCGACAAGGTGCTGGCGTCGCTGATCGACACGCTGCGCAGCAAACAGGACAAGGTCGACACAGCGATGATCTACCTCTCCGACCACGGTGAGTCGCTGGGTGAGTACAACCTGTTCCTGCACGGCACCCCTTACCCCATCGCCCCGGAGCAGCAGAAGCACGTGCCACTGCTGACCTGGTTCTCCGACAGCTACAAAGAGGACTTTGGCCTGGACACCGACTGCCTGGCCAAGCTCAGCGACGCGCCGCTGTCCCAGGACAACCTGTTCCACTCGATGCTCGGCCTGTTGCAGGTGCGCACCGAGGTCTACCAGCAATCGCTGGACATGTTCGCCAGCTGCCGGCCGTGGCTGGCCGCCAAGCGCTGATCGCGCATGGCTTTTACACCACCGTTTATCTATTCCAGGGATGGCGCAGGTTTCACCCGCAGTGCCCGCGCCGTATATACTGCGCGCCAATGTTAGTGGGAGAGCCTCGTGGCCATCGAAATTCACTGGATCCGTGACGACCAGACCCTGGCCGACCTCTGCCGAAAGTGGCGCCAACTGCCCTTCGTAGCGCTCGACACCGAATTCATGCGGGTAGACACGTTCTACCCCAAGGCGGGGCTGATCCAGATTGGCGACGGTCAACGTGCCTTTCTGATCGACCCACTGCTGATCAAGGATTGGCAACCCCTGGCCGAGCTGCTCGAAGACAGCGGCGTGGTCAAGGTGCTGCACGCCTGCAGCGAAGACCTCGAAGTGCTGCTGCGCCTGACCGGCAAGCTGCCACAGCCACTGTTCGACACGCAGTTGGCCGCCGGTTACCTGAACCTGGGTTTCTCCATGGGTTACTCGCGCCTGGTCCAGGACGTGCTGGGGCTCGAGCTGCCCAAGGGCGAAACCCGGTCTGACTGGCTGCAACGCCCGCTGTCCGACACCCAGGTCAGCTACGCCGCCGAAGATGCCGTGCACCTGGCCGAGCTGTTCATCGCGCTGCGCCCGCGCCTGTCCGATGACAAGTACGCCTGGGTGCTGGAAGACGGCGCCGAGCTGGTGGCCCAGCTGCGCCGGGAAGTCGAGCCCGAGAGCCTGTACCGCGACGTCAAGCTGGCCTGGAAGCTGGCGCCCCAGCAGCTGGCCGTGTTGCGCGAGCTGTGCGCCTGGCGTGAGCGCGAAGCACGCAACCGCGACGTGCCGCGCAACCGCATCCTCAAAGAGCACTCGCTGTGGCCGATGGCCAAGTCCCAGCCCTCTAACTTGTCGGCCTTGGCCAAGATCGACGAGATGCACCCGCGCACCATCCGCCAGGACGGGGAGTTTCTCGTCCAGCTGATCAAGCGTGCTGCCAGCCTGCCCGCCGATCAGTGGCCGCAGGTTTTGCCTGAGCCATTGCCGATCGAAGCGGCCGGCATCCTCAAGCAGCTGCGCGCCATCGGCCAGGCCGAAGGCGAGCGCTTAGGCATTGCCCCCGAGCTGATGCTGCGCAAGAAAACCCTGGAAGCGCTGCTCAAGAGCGGCTACCCCAATGGCCCCTATCAACTGCCCGATTCGCTGCGCGGCTGGCGTCGCGAGCGCATGGGCCAGGCCCTGCTGGACAACCTGGCAGGCGCCGGAGAGACCCGATGAAACGTATTTGCTCGATCTACAAGAGCCCCCGCAAGAACGAAATGTACCTGTATGTGCTCAAGGCCGAAGGCCTGGAGCGCGTGCCCGAGGCCTTGCTGCCGTTCTTCGGCACCCCCGTGCATGCTTTCGACCTGGTGCTGAGCCCCGAGCGCAAGCTGGCGCGCGAGGACATCACCAAGGTGCTGGAAAACCTCGACAACCAGGGCTATCACCTGCAGATGCCGCCGGCCGAGGATGAGTACATCGAGCACCTGCCCGAAGAGCTGCTGCGCCGTAACGACCCGGTCTGACCCAGGCCCGGTTCCTCTCATTCGCCAAGTGGCCCGCCTGTCGGGCCGCTTTCGTTGTCTGCCAAGGTTGTTTTCACGATGCGCGTTCTGATCGCCGAACAGGATCATGCCAAGTACACCCAGCTGCTGGGCGAAGCGGCCCCTGACCTGCAAATCCTGACCAGCAGCGATTCTGCCGAGCTGGCGCTACAGGCACCGCAGTGCCCGGTGTGGCTGGGCCAGCCCGACTTGCTGGCGAGCCTGCTGCGCCAGGGCCACAAGCCGGCCTGGATGCAGTCGACCTGGGCCGGCATCACCCCGTTGCTGGCCGAGGGTTTGCCACGGGACTATCGCCTGACGCGCGCAGTTGGCATTTTTGGCCAGGTCATGGCGGAGTACATGCTCACCTACCTGCTCGGCCATGAACGCGAGGTGCTGTCGCGCCTGGTGAGCCAGGTCGAGCGGCGCTGGGACGACCGCCCAGGGCGCACCCTTGAGGGGCGCAAGGTGCTGATCGTCGGCACCGGTGATATCGGCCAACGTGTGGCGGAGTTTCTGCTGCCGTTCGGCGTGACCTTGTACGGGGTCGCGAGCAGCGCCCGCGAGCAGCTGCCATTCGTCGAAGTGGCGGCCCTGGCGGACCTGCCGCGCATGGTCGAGCAGGTCGACTACGTGATCAACCTGCTGCCGGACACGCCTGCCACCCATGACCTGTACGATGCTGCGCTGTTTCAGCGCTTCAAGCCCAGTGCCTTGTTCATCAATGCCGGGCGTGGAGTGGCGGTGGTCGATGGCGACCTGGTGGAAGCACTGAAGCAGGGGCATCTGGCGGGCGCGGTGATCGATGTATGCCGCCAGGAGCCACTGCCCCAGCGTCACCCGTTCTGGACCGCCTGGGGGTTGCTGCTGACCGGGCACAGCTCGGCGCCCACCTCGCCGGCGGCGATGGTGCGGTTGTTTGTCGAGAATGTGCGGGCGTATGAGGCAGGGCAGGGGTTGCGCGGGGAAGTGGATTTCGCCCGGGGTTACTGATTGCTAGTGGCCTGTACCGGCCTCTTCGCGGGGCAAGCCCGCTCCCACAGGGATGGCGCAATACCTGCGGGCTTGCCCCGCGAAGAGGCCGGTACAGCCCACAAAAATGCTTAGAGGCTAAAATCCCCCTCAGCCGCCAGCTCGCTCAGCGGCCGGCGCGAGCTCGGCACTTCTCGCGCCTGCAGCGCCTCAGCCAAGGTCGCCTTGTCGCCTAGCTTGCCGATCGCCACCATGGCATGCAGCTCGTAGCCTTCCGGCACCTTCAGTTCGCTACGTGCCAGCTCCTTGTCAAAGCCAGCCATGCCGTGGGTGTGCCAACCGCTGATGCTGGCCTGCAGGGCCAAGTGCCCCCAGGCGGAGCCGGTGTCGAAGGTGTGCCACAGGGCAGGGCTTTCTTCAGCGGCGCCAGGCGCTGCGAAGGTGGTTTTGGAGATGATCAGCACCAGCGCCGACGCCTGTTGCGCCCAACTGCGGTTGAACGGCACCAGCAGGCTCAGGTAACGCTCCCAGTTCGCCGTGTCGCGACGGGCATAGAGGAAGCGCCAAGGCTGCGAGTTGTACGCCGAAGGCGCCCAGCGCGCGGCTTCCAGAAAGCTCAGCAGGGTCTCCTCACTGATCGGCTCGGCGGTGAAGGCCCGTGGCGACCAGCGGTTGATGAACTGCTCGTTGATGGCGTAATCGGCAATACGGGGGGTGGCGCTCATGGCTGTTCCTGCAAGCGGATGGGAAAACCGCACGCTACTGCGTCCCGTCATGACTGACAAGCGGTCTGGCTTTGCCGAAGGCCAGGCTCTAGACTGGCGCCGCCGCGCGCCGCGCACTGATGATGAATGCAGGAAACCCGTGTGATGATCGCTGACAGCGCGCCGTTCTGGCGGCGCAAAACCCTCGAACAACTCAGCCCGCAAGAGTGGGAATCGCTCTGTGACGGCTGCGGTTTGTGCTGCCTGCAAAAGCTCGAGGACGAGGACGACAACAGCATCTATTACACGCGCATTGCCTGCAAACTGCTGGACCTCGACACCTGCCAGTGCAGCGACTACCCCAACCGCTTCGCCCACGTGCCCGACTGCATCCAGCTGACCCCCGGCAAGGCCGACCAGTTCAAGTGGCTGCCAAGCACCTGCGGTTACCGCCTGGTCAGCGAAGGCAAGGACCTGCCTGACTGGCACCACTTGATCTGCGGCGATCGCCAGCAGGTCCATGAACAGCGTATTTCCCAGTCAGGGCGTATGCTCAGTGAGCATGATGTCGATGAAGACGACTGGGAAGACCACCTGATTTTTCGCGCCAGCTGACCGGCGCGCCCCGTCGCCTCTGGGAAACAAGGAGTTTCTGTATGCGTTGCCAGCTGTTGTTGCTGCTGAGCCTGATGGCCTGTTCGCCGGCCTGGGCGAAGAAAGTCGACCTGGATTATCACGTGCGCCTGTTGCCAGCCAATGGCCAGGCCGAAGTGCGCCTGACCCTGGCCGAAGGCAGCAGCGTGCGCAGCCTCGACTTCGAGCTGGGCAAGGCCGGTACTTACAGTGGCTTCCAGGCTGACGGCCAATGGCAAGTCGCAGACAAGGGCGAGCGCGGTGTGTGGCACCCGGCGCCTGGCAAGACCAGCCTCAGCTACCGCGTGCAACTGGACCAGAAGCTGCGCAGTGGCGCTTATTCGTCGCGTATCACGCCCCATTGGGCCTTGTTCCTCGGCGACCAACTGGTACCGCCCGCGCGCCTCGATCAGCAGGACGGTACCGAATTGGTGGCACGCCTGTGGTTCGACCTGCCAGAAGGCTGGAAAAGCATCGAAACTTCCTGGCCGCGCATTGGCAAGGACAAGTTCCGCATCGACAACGTCTCGCGCCTGTTCGACCGCCCCACGGGCTGGATGCTGGCGGGAGACCTGGGCAGCCGCCGGGCTCGCCTGGGCGAGACTGAAGTTACCGTTGCCGCGCCAGTCGGGCAGGGCATGCGGCGCATGGACAGCCTGACCCTGCTAACCTTCGTCTGGCCGCAATTGCAGGCCGTGTTCCCGCGTAACCCACCCAAACTGCTGTTGGTCGGCGCCCGGGATGGTATGTGGCGCGGGGCGATGGCGGCGCAGGGGTCGCTGTACATGCACAGTGCCCGGCCGATGATCAGCGAAAATGGCAGCAGCCCGTTGTTGCGCGAATTGGTGCAACTGTTTGCGCAGATTCATGGCCGTGAAGGCAGTGACTGGCTGATCGAGAGCCTGACTGATTACTACGCCAGTGAGTTGTTGCGCCGGGCAGGCGGGGTCAGCGATGACCGCTACGAGGCCTGGCAGGCGCGCTTGAGCAAGCAGGCTGCCAAGGTTACCCAGCTCAAGGGAGAGCAGGCCAACCCGGCGCAGGTTGCCCGAGGGGTGCTGTTGCTGCAGGCCCTGGACAAGGAGATCCGCATCCACACCCAGGCCAAGGGTTCGTTGGATGACGTGGCGCGGGCGCTGATGCGCTTGCCGAGTGTCAGCACCGAGGAGTTCGTGCAGATCAGCGAGCGTGTGCTGGGGCGGCGGTCTGAGGTGTTGAAGAGCAAGGTGTTGCGCTAGCGATTTGTGTCACCTGTGCCGGCCTCTTCGCGGGCAAGCCCGCTCCCACAGGTCCTTGAGCGGCCCACAGGACCGGTGAAGACCCAGTGGCTTCCACAGGCCACACTGCCCTCAGGATTACTGAAGACCCTGTGGGAGCGGGCTTGCCCGCGAAGAGGCCGGCACAGGCAAAAACAAAATCAAAGGCCAGTCAACGGGTCCTTCCCTGTCACCGTCACCCCGCGGGTAGCTGCCTTGGCACTCGCCTTCAACGCCTGCAACTGCGCTGCACTGTCTTCGATGTCCGCGCGCAACCGGTTGTATTCCTGACGATGCCGCTGCCACCAGGCCTTGGTCGAGCAATGCCCGCTGACCCCGCGCGCCACGGCCATACCGCCCACCACCATCTGCAGCAGCCCAACCAGGCCGCCATGGCGCAGCCCCTTGCTGAACATCAGCGCCCCGCCGGCCAGCGAACCGACCCTTTCCAGGCCCTGGACATTGTGCTCCGGCGACGCCGCAGCGGAATGGATATCGAGCATGGCAAGCCCTCCGTATGAAGTGTAAGCAGCTGACCGCAGGGGGCTCGCAGCCGTTCATTCGCTGTGCCGAATGGTTGCCAGGCGCACGGCCTGCACATTGCCATTCAGCGCCAGCACCTGAAAAATGTCTTGTCTGGGCAGTTATTTGTCCGGTTTGGCAATGCAGCCCGCCAGGTGTTTAATCTCACCCTTTAAAACCGCGAAGCCCTTTAAATACGGGCGATCCAGAGATTCAACCGCTCATCTAAAATGCTGTAGACACATTGTCTAACAGTGCCCTATAGTCGTTATACAAATAGTAGACACAGCGCTATGACAACAAAGAAGGCCGACATGAAAGCCACCGTTCAAGCCATCAGCGAAGAAGCGCCGCAGGACCGCAAGGCCGTCCTCGCCGATGCGCTGCGCCGCCGGATCCTCAGCATGGAACTGGCCCCCGGCGCTGTGGTGGACGAGTTGGCCCTGTGTGACGAGTTCGGCCTGTCGCGCCCACCGGTGCGTGAGCTGCTGCGCCAGATTGCCGCCGAAGGCTATATCGAGCTCGAGGCCAACCGCGCGCCACGGGTTGCCGCGATGAACCACGATTCGCTGCACAGCTTTTTCGTCGCGGCGCCGCTCATCTATATCGCCACCACCCAGTTGGCCGCTACCTACGCCAGCGAAGCGGAAATCGAGGCGCTCAAGGCTATCCAGGCGCAGTTCCGCCAGGCCATCGAAGCGCGTGATGTGGAAAACCGGGTGGTCTACAACGACGCCTTCCACCTGGAAATCGGCAGGATGGCGCACAACGACTACCTGATGCCGAGCCTGCGCCGCCTGCTTATCGACCATGCCCGCCTAGGCAAGATTTTTTATCGCCACCCGACCACTGATGACATGCAACAGGACCTTGAAACCGCCTGCGACCAGCATGACCAGATGATCGATGCCATCGAACGCCGCGACCCCGCGCGCGCCGGGCAACTGGTGCGTGAGCACTTCGAGCTGTCGCGCCGGCGCATGGCTGAATACGCCGCACCGCAAGGGCTGGATGTACCGATTCAGATATGAGGTTTCCAGGTCGTCGCCACTGGCGCTGATCGCTCGTCAACAACAAGATCCAGGTTAGTGACATGACAAGAATAAGCTCGTTACCTGCCGATGATGCCACCTGTGGTTGGTATCACCTGAGCACACCCCGCACGCCACGGCCGGCCCACAGTGGCCATAGCCAGGCGCGCTGGGTGGTGGTCGGTGCCGGCTTCACCGGGCTGGCCACTGCTCGCCAGCTGGCAACGAACTTTCCGCATGACGAGGTTGTGCTGGTCGAGGCCCAGGAAGTCGGTTTTGGCACCTCCGGGCGCAACGCCGGTTTTGCCATCGACCTGCCCCATGACATCGGCGCCGAGGACTACATCGGCGATATCGATACCGCCAAGACCGTGCTCAAACTCAACCTGGGTGGGCAGTCGTACCTCAAGGAGCTGATCGAGCGCCATGGCATCGAATGCCAGTTTCGGCACTGTGGCAAATACCAGGCCGCTGTCGAGGATCGTGGCATTGCCGTGCTCGATGCCTACCGTCGAGGCCTGGACAAACTCGGCCAGCCCTATGAAGTGATCGAAGGTCGCGACCTGCCCGAACACATCGGCACGCACTTCTACCGCAAGGGTTTGTTCACGCCGGGTACCGCGTTGCTGCAGCCTTCGGCGCTGGTCAAAGGCCTGGCCGACAGCTTGCCGAGTAACGTTTCGCTGTACGAGCACACGCCGATTACTGACGTCGAGTACGGTGACAAAGTGGTACTGCGCCACGCCAAGGGCTCGATCACTGCTGACAAGCTGGTGCTCACCACCAATGCCTTTGGCATGAGCTTCGGCTTCCTCAAGGGCCGCATGTTGCCCGTGTTCACCTACGGCAGCATCACCCGCCCGCTGACCGAAGACGAGCAGGCCCGCCTGGGTGGCAAACCCTACTGGGGCGTGATCCCCGCCGACCCATTCGGCACCACCCTGCGGCGTACCGTCGACAACCGCCTGCTGGTGCGCAACAGCTTCAGCTTCAACCCGGACGGGCGCAGCAACCGCAAGTACCTGGACCGTTTCGTTCAACGCCACCGCGAATCCTTTGCCCGACGCTTCCCGATGTTGCCCGACGTGAACTTTGAATACACCTGGGGCGGTGCCCTGGCGTTGTCGCGTAATCACATGGGGTTCTTTGGCCAGTTGGCGCCCAATGTGGTCGGCGCACTGTGTTGTAACGGCCTGGGTGTTACCCGCGGCACGGTCACCGGGAAGTTGCTGGCCGACTGGCTGGCCGGTGACAAACACGAACTTATCGAGTTTTTGCTCAATGCCCCCGGGCCTTGCGCGAATCCACCGCAGCCCTTGGTATCCCTGGGCTTGAACGCCAACTTGATGTGGGGGCAACTGCGCGCGGGCAAAGAAAGCTGATCGTTTTGTAAGTTAGGCCATTGAATATTTGACGTCGGGCGGCTTTGCCCGGCACGGGCGCGCTTTGCCCGAAATTGATGATCGAGATGTCATGTCCGATGACCCGGGGCTGAAGGCTGTTTTCAGTTTCGCGGACGCGCTCGCCTTGAAAACGTGCATGCAGAAGAAGTGGTAGGAACAACAATGACAAGTCCGAATATTTCGATTGAAGATGTACCGATCAACCGTTTTCACCAGTTTTTGACCCTGCGCTCCGGCGGGGGCTCTTTCGTCGATGGGTATGTGTTGAGCATCATCGGCGTGGCAATGGTGCAAATGTCCGCGGGCCTGAGCCTGACCAGCTTCTGGCAGGGCATGATCGCCGCCTCGGCGCTGATCGGCATTTTCTTCGGCGGCTTTTTCGGCGGTTGGCTGACCGACCGCTTTGGCCGCAAGCGTGTGTTTTTCGTCGGCCCGACCCTGTTCATTCTGTCGTCGCTTGCGCAGTTCTGGGTGGAGTCGGCGCTGGCCTTGTTCCTGTTGCGTTTTGCCATCGGCATCGCGGTGGGCATCGAGTACCCGGTGGCCACCTCGCTGCTGGTGGAATTCCTGCCCAAGAAGAACCGCGGCCCGCGCCTGGCCACCCTGACGGTGCTGTGGTTCGCCGGTGCCGCGACCGCCTACATGGTCGGTGAGGCGATCCTGCGCCACGGTGGCGATGATGCCTGGCGCCTGGTATTGGCCAGTGCGGCGGTCATTGGCGCGCTGCTGTTCGCCATTCGCCTGGGCACCCCGGAATCGCCACGCTGGCTGATCAGCAAGGGCCGCTCGGCCGAGGCCGAACAGGTGATCAAGCGGGTCTATGGCAATGGCTTCTCGCTGCGCAACCTGCCGGAAGAACCCAAGGCCCGCAAGCTGTCGTTTCTCAGCCTGCTGCACGCCGGGTATGGCAAGCGCATGCTGTTCGTCACCCTGTTCTGGACCTGTTCGGTGATCCCGGTGTTCGCCGTGTACGCCTTCGCCCCGAAAGTGCTGGGCGCGCTCAACCTCAAGGGTGACTGGGCATCGATCGGTTCGGTCGCCATCACTTTCCTGTTCGTGGTCGGTTGCATCATCGGCACCCGCCTGCTCAACACCCTCGGTCGGCGCACCACGCTGCTGCACAGCTTCTTCTGGTCGGGGCTGGCGCTGCTGGGCCTGGCGGCATTCAGCCACGGCAGCGAGCTGCTGATCCTGGTGCTGTTCGGTGCTTATGCACTGTTCATCGGCGGTGCCCAGGTATTGCAACTGGTCTATCCCAACGAGCTGTTCCCCACCGAAATCCGTGCCGGCGCCGTGGGCGTGGGCACCTCCATGTCGCGGGTCGGTGCTGCTGTCGGTACCTGGCTGGTACCCATCGCCCTCGACAACTATGGCATCGGCGCAACCATGTATGCCGCCGCCGCCGTCACGTTTGTCGGCCTGGCCGTCTCTGTCGCCCTGGCCCCGGAAACCCGTTCATTGAACCTGCAGCAAGCGGCATCGCTGAGCTGAGCTATTCGAAAAGCCGCCGCAGCGTAGAACCGCTGTGGCTTCTACACCCCTGAACAACGCACTGGAGAACCTACCGTGAAATTCGAAGGCATCTACACCCCGGCAATCACTCCGCTGGCTGCGGACGGCTCGATCGACAAGGCGGCGTTCGCCGAAGTACTCGACTACCTGGTCGAATCGAAAATCCACGGCGTGATCATCGGTGGCTCCACCGGCGAGTACTACGCCCACACCGCGCAAGAGCGCATCGAACTGGCCGCCCAGGCCAAGGACGTGCTCAATGGCCGCCTGCCGCTGATCATCGGCACCGGCGCGATCCGCACCGAAGACTCCGTGGCCTTCGCCAAGCACGCCAAGGAAATCAAGGCCGACGCGCTGTTGGTGGGCACGCCGCCGTACGCGCTGCCGACCCAACAGGAAATCGCCCTGCACGTCAAAGCGGTCGACGCGGCTGCCGGCCTGCCGATCATGCTCTACAACTACCCAGGCCGCATGAGTGTGGGCATGGGCGAGGAATTCTTCGATGCGGTCGCCGATGTGAAAAACATCGTCGCCATCAAGGAGAGCTCGGGCGACATGGCCCAGTTGCACCGCCTGGCCATCCAGCGCCCGAACATCCAGCTGTCGTGCGGCTGGGACGACCAGGCCCTGGAGTTCTTTGCCTGGGGCGCGCAGAGCTGGGTTTGCGCCGGTTCCAACTTCATCCCGCGTGAGCACGTGGCCCTGTTCGAGGCCTGCGTGATCGAGAAGGACTTCGCCAAAGGCCGCCGTATCATGGCCGCCATGATGCCGCTGATGGACTTCCTCGAAGGTGGCAAGTTCGTCCAGTCGATCAAGTACGGCTGCGCGCTGAACGGCCTGAGCACCGGTGGCGTGCGCAAGCCGCTGTACGACCTGGATGCCGCCGAGAAGCAGGCACTCGAGCGCGTGGTCACTGAACTCAAGCGCAACATCGCCCAGATCACCGGAGGTGCCTGACCATGGCTGAATTGCTGAGCAAGGAACAGTACGCGGCCATCGCCGCCGACCTGCAACTGCGTACCCAGGCATTCATCGACGGTGAGTTCCGCGACGCCGTCTCGGGCCGTACCTTCGTCACCACCAACCCGGCCACTGGCAAACAGCTGGCCGAAGTCGCCGCCTGCGACGTGCAGGATGTCGACGTTGCCGTGGCGGCGGCCAAGCGTGTCTTCGAAGACGGCTCGTGGTCGAAACTGCAACCCGCTGAGCGCAAGCACATCTTGCTGAAGTTCGCCCAGCTGCTGGAAGACAACAGCCACGAACTGGCGGTTTTGGAGGCACTGGACAGCGGCAAGCCGGTCAGCGAATGCCAGAACGTCGACGTGCCGGAAACCATCCACACCCTTCGCTGGCACGCCGAGCTGATCGACAAGATCTACGACAACACCGCCCCCACCGGCAATGCGGCCGTGACCATGGTGGTGCGTGAAGCCATCGGTGTGGTCGGCCTGGTGCTGCCGTGGAACTTCCCGTTGCTGATGCTGGCCTGGAAGATTGCCCCGTCGCTGGCGGCCGGTTGCTCGATCGTGGTCAAGCCGGCCAAGGAAACCACCCTCAGCGCCCTGCGCGTGGCCGAGCTGGCGCATCAGGCCGGCGTACCGGCGGGTGTGTTCAACCTGGTGCCAGGCGGTGGCCGTGAAGTGGGCGAAGCCATCGGCCGCCACATGGACATCCCGATGGTCAGCTTCACCGGTTCCACCGATACCGGCCGCCTGTTCCTGAAATACGCCGCCGAGTCGAACCTCAAGCGCATCGTGCTGGAGCTGGGTGGCAAGAACCCGGCCGTGGTCATGAACGACTGTGAAGACCTGGACGAAGTGGCCCAGTTCGTTACCGCCGGTGCGTTCTGGAACATGGGCGAAAACTGCTCGGCGTCCTCGCGCCTGATCGTGCACAAGGACGTCAAGGACGAGCTGCTGACGCTGATCGGCAAGCACTTGAAGGACTGGAAGCTGGGCGACCCGCTGGACCCGGAAAACCGCTTGGGGGCGATGGTCAGCAAAGCGCACTTCGAGAAGGTGAAGTCTTACCTGGAATATGCCGCCGAGCAGAAGCTCAACGTGGTGCAGGGCGGTGAGACCGAGCAGGGCG
This sequence comes from Pseudomonas sp. LAIL14HWK12:I7, assembly GCF_000483465.1. NCBI lineage: Bacteria > Pseudomonadati > Pseudomonadota > Gammaproteobacteria > Pseudomonadales > Pseudomonadaceae > Pseudomonas > Pseudomonas sp. LAIL14HWK12:I7. The sequence continues at coordinate 49,141 of NZ_AXYZ01000014.1, read as the reverse complement.
TGTTCGTGCAACCGACCATCGTTGACGGGGTGACGCCTGACAATCGGTTGTTCGTCGAGGAAATCTTCGGGCCGGTGCTGAGCGTGACCAGCTTCGAAACCATTGACCAAGCGATCGAGCTGGCCAACGACACCCTCTACGGCCTGGCGGCTTCGGCCTACACCGGCAGCCTGCGCAATGCCCTGCGCCTGTCGCGGGAAATCCGCGCGGGTGTGGTCACGGTCAACTGCTTCGGCGAAGGCGATGCTTCGACGCCGTTCGGCGGCTACAAAGAGTCCGGCTTTGGTGGGCGCGACAAGTCCATCTGGGCGCACGATCAGTACACGGAGTTGAAGACCATCTGGATCAACGCTTCGTGAGCTGACTGCAGGACGGTGCTGTTCTGACGGAGCTCAGCACCTGGCCGCCTCTGGTGATGCCTCTACCGACCTGGAGCAGCCTTGTGCTGCGAAGAGGCCGGTACAGGCACCCTCAGAGGCGGTTTTTTTACTTGAACTTGGGCCCCGACCGGGTATTCAGCCCTTTGGCCATCCGGTCATACAGCACCACATTCACTGTCGCCGCCAGGTTCATGCAGCCCTGGGTCGGGATGTAGATGGTCTCTTCACACCACCCCCGCACATCCGCATCGAGGCTGCCGTCTTCTGGCCCGAAAATGTAGATGGCGCGATCCGGGTGGGTGTACTCGGGCAGCGGCCGTGCGCCGTCGACCAGCTCTACCGCCACCGGCGTGCAGCCCAGCGGAATGATGCGCTGCAGGTCGTCGATGCCGATCAGCGGGATGTCGTAGTGCACACGTTTGGTGTCGGTGACGAAGTCGCGGGCGCGCTCATACCGTTTGCCGGTGTAGAACACCGAGTTGACGCCGTAGCAACCCGCTGCGCGCATCACCGAGCCGACGTTTTCCGCCGACTTGGGGTTGAACAGGCCGATGCAGCTGTATCGTTTGTTTGCCACGTGCCGGGGCCCTTCGCAAAAAAAGCGCGATTATACGGGCTCGCCGGCCGCAGCGGGGGCTGTGTCGATGGTCAGTCTTTTTTCAGCAGGCCAGCCAGCCCGGCAAACGGGTTATGGGTAGCCTTGGCGATGCTCGGGGTGCTGGTCGAGCCTTCGCTGAAATACTGCTGGTCGGTGTAGCGCGAGTGTTCGTTGTCGTGGCAGTACAGGCACAGCAACTCCCAGTTCGAACCGTCCTGCGGGTTGTTGTCGTGGTTGTGGTCACGGTGGTGCACGGTCAGCTCGCTCAGGCGCTTGCCGGCAAACTCGCGGGCGCAGCGGCCGCACACGTGCGGGTACATTTTCAGGGCCTTGTCGCGGTAGCCCATCTCTTTGTCGCGCTTGGCGTCGGCAAGGATGCGGTCGAGGCGTGCGGTGGCGGCGGAGGTAGAGGCCGAACTCATGGTGTTTCCTTTGTTCTGATCAGGCAAATGACGGTTATGCCACTGAGTCTAGCGCGCTTGCAGGCCAGGCGGACAGGCGAAAGCTTCCATTTAGGCGTAGCCTGTAGGAAGGTTCCCGACAGGAGGTTGCTGATGTTGCATGCGATCCTCACCGCGTTGCTCCTGGCTGGCCTGCCCATGGCCGAAGCCGCCAGCGCGCCACCCCGGCTCAATACACCCGTGCCCGGCGCCCCCGGCACGCCCACGCCCACGCCCTATCCGCAGATCACCCCGAGTACGCCGCCGAAGGCTTATGACAGCCAGCCTGGCGCACCGTTGTTGCCGCCAATGCCGGTGCCTGGGCCGCCGAAGGACCAGCCGTTGCCAGGCTTGCGGCCAGAGCCTGTGAAGGTGCCGGTGGAGGAGGATTAGAGTGACGGTTTTGGGCGGGAAGGGTTTGCCGTGGCATTTGCAGTGTTGCGAAGATCGAGCGCCGCCCGCGCGGCGCTCGGTTTCAAAGCCGCTGCATCCCCAACGGCATGCACCTATAAAACACTGTGCGGTCTCACCTTTGCGCTACACCACCCCCAACTCGCCAAACACGAACGCATACTCCAGCGCCACATCCTTGAGCCCCTGGTACCGCCCACTCATGCCGCCATGCCCAGCCCCCATTTCAGTCTTGAGCAGCAGCAGGTTGTCATCGGTCTTGCGCGTGCGCAGGCGGGCGACCCACTTGGCAGCCTCCCAATACTGCACGCGGCTGTCGTTGTACCCGGCCACCACCAGCATGGCGGGGTAGGCCTGGGCTGTTACGTTCTCGTACGGTGCATAGGCCTTGATGCGCTCATACACCTCGGGCTCTTGCGGGTTGCCCCATTCGTCGTACTCGGTGACGGTCAGCGGCAGGTCGGGGTCGAGCATGGTGTTGAGCACGTCGACGAAAGGTACTTCGGCAATCGCGCAGCGGAACAACTCGGGGCGCAGGTTGAGCACCGCGCCCATCAACAAGCCGCCCGCGCTGCCGCCGCTGATGGCCAGGCGCTCGGGCGAGGTCACGCCTTCGGCGATCAGGTGCTCGGCACAGGCGATGAAGTCGGTGAAGCTGTTCTGCTTGTGCGCCTGCTTGCCGGCCCGGTACCAGGCCTCACCCAACTCGCCACCACCGCGCACGTGGGCAATGGCAAAGGCCACGCCGCGCTGCAGCAGGCTCAGGCGGGCATGCGAGAACCACGGGTCGAGGCTTTCGCCATAGGCGCCATAGCCATACAGGTACAGCGGCACGGTCTTGCCCAGGTCTTCGCGGCGGCGCACCAGGCTGATCGGCACCTGAGTGCCGTCCTGGGCGGTGGCCCACAGGCGCTGGCTGACATAGTCGTCGGCATCGAACGCACCCAGCACCGGGGTTTGCTTGAGCACCGCCTGCGCCCCGGTGGCCAGCTCCAGCTGCCGCACCTGGGCCGGGCGGTTGAGCGCTTCGTAGCGCAGGCGCACACGGGGGCTGACGAACTCCAGGCTGTCCTGCACGTAAAGGCTGTAGGCAGCATCCGGCAATTCGACACGGTAAGCGGCCAGGCCCTGGGGGCGTACTTCGATGATCGGCAGGCCACCTTCGCGCAGGCTCAGGGTCAATGCCCCTGCGTTGAGGCTTAGGCCTTCCAGCATTACCTCGTCGCTGTGCGCTACCAGCAACTGCCAGCGATCACGGGTTGGTACGTCATCGGCTGGGGCGTGGTACAGGGCGAAGTTGATGCCGTCCTGGTTGGTGCGGATGAACCAGCGCCACTCGCCATCGAGCTGGCCGTGGTCGGGGAAGTACTCATGGTCTTCGACCCGTGGCGCCAGGCAGGTGAACGGCAGCTGCGGCGTTTCGGCATCAAGTACCCAGGCCTCGCTGGTGGTCTTGCTGTTCAGCAGCAGCACCAACTGGCGTTCGGAGCTGGTGCGGTAACAATGCAGGAAGAAGCGGCCGTCGGGCTCTTCGAACACGGTTGGCGCTCTGCTGCTACCCAGGGTGTGACGACGCAGGCGCCAAGGGCGGTGGGTGTCATCCAGTTCGGCGAAGAACAGCGTCTGGCTGTCATTGGCCCAGGTCAGGCTGCCGTCGCAGTCCTCGAAGGGCAGGGTGGTGATGCTGCCGTCGCCCAGGTCCTTGACGTACAGGGTGTAGATTTCGTCGCCGCTGGTATCGAGGCTGTAGGCCAGCAGGCGATGGTCGGGGCTGACGTTGAACGCCCCCAGTGACAGGAAGCCGCCGTTGGCCAGTGCGTTAGGGTCGAGCAGCAGCTGTTCGCGGCTTTCATCCACCGTGTTGGAGTCGTCAGCCGGGCGCGGGCAGCGGTAATGGCGCGGGTATTCGTCGCCGGCGGTGGTGCGGGTGTAGTACAGGTACGGGCCCCAAGGGGAAGGCAGCGACAGGTCGGTTTCCTGGATGCGGCCTTTGATTTCCTCGAACAGCTGTTCACGCAGGGGCGCCTGGTCGGCCAGGCAGGCCTCCTGGTAGCTGTTCTCGGCCTGCAGGTATTCGAGCACCTCGGGCGCGTCGCGCTGTTGCAGCCAGGCGTATGGGTCGGCGGCTTGGTCTGCACGGGCGATGGGGGGCTGGGGCTTGGTGGGCATCGGGGGTCCTTGGCTGAGGGCTTGCGGTGCCTGTTCAGGCCGCTTCGCGGGCAAGCCTGAACAGGGAAGCGCTGTCTGCGCCCTGAAAAGTGTTTATCATAGGCAACTCTTTGCCTGGCTTGCACGAACACCATGACCGAGAACGACTATACCCTCGCCTGGGGCCTGTACGCCCTTGCCGCCCTGGGCTGCCTGCTGGTGGGCTTCAAGCTCACGGGTTGGATGTGGCGCTGGCTGCGCGAACCGCTGCGGGTGATCCTGGCGGTACTGCTGCTGACCCCGACCATCGTCGACCCGGTCAAGGACAGCTTTGCCCCGGCCATCGCCATTACCGCCCTGGACGTGGCCTTCAAGGTCGGCAACAACGCCTGGCGCGCGGTGTCCGATTTTGCCATGTACGGCATGATCGCCTTTGGCCTGTACTTGCTCTTCGTGCTGGTGCGCTGGCCGCTGGAAAAACGTGCCCGTGAGCGCCGCGAGCAAGCCGAAGCCGCGGCCAAGCGCCAGGCCGCCGAAGATGACGAGGTCCGGGTCGACGCCCCGCTGGCGGCCGAGCGCCGCGACCGTTACCGCAACGATCCACCCCCTGCCGCGCCTGCGGGCGGCGGTCGGGTCGAGCCTCGCCTGTAATCGGAGACACGCGCATGTGCGAACTGCTGGGCATGAGTGCCAACGTCCCCACCGACATCGTTTTCAGCTTCACCGGCCTGATGCAACGCGGCGGCCGCACCGGCCCGCACCGTGATGGCTGGGGTATCGGCTTCTACGAAGGGCGCGGCCTGCGCCTGTTCCAGGACCCGGCCGCGAGCAGCGAGTCGGAAGTCGCCAACCTGGTGCAGCGTTACCCGATCAAAAGCGAAGTGGTCATCGGCCACATTCGCCAGGCCAACGTCGGCAAAGTGTGCCTGTCCAACACCCACCCGTTCGTCCGCGAAATGTGGGGCCGCAACTGGTGCTTCGCGCACAACGGCCAGTTGGGCGATTTCAAGGGTGAAGCGACCTTCTATCGGCCCGTGGGCGATACCGACAGCGAAGCGGCCTTCTGCGACCTGCTCAACCGCATCCGCGCGGCCTTCCCAGAGCCGGTAGCCGTGGAACAGCTGCTGCCAGTGCTGGTCGAAGCCTGTGCCGGCTACCGTGGCAAGGGCGTGTTCAACTGCATGCTCAGTGACGGCGACTGGTTGTTCTGCTTCTGCTCGACGAAGTTGGTGCACATTACCCGGCGCGCACCCTTTGGTGCGGCACGGTTGAAGGATGTCGACCTGATCGTCGATTTTCACACCGAAACGACCCCCAATGACGTGGTCACGGTGATTGCCACCGAGGCCCTGACCGAGAATGAGACCTGGGCGCGTTACGCGCCGGGCGAGTGGGCACTGTGGCGGCACGGAGAGTGCGTTTCGCAAGGCCAGAGCTAAGGACGGTGCATGTTCAGAAGTTACCTGCGGTTGTTGCTGTTCACCTTCGGCCTGCTGGCCGGTATCCAGGTTCCGGGGCTGGTCAATGACTACACCCAGCGGGTCGAGGCGCACCTGTTCGAATCGCGTCAGGCGCTGGATGGCTTCAAGCAGACGGCCGAACGCTTCTTCAATGGCGACCTCCAGGCGCTGCTGCGGCATTACCGCAGCAGTGATGACCCGGTGTTCAACAGTGATGCCAACAGCATCGAAAGCCTGATGATCCGCAACGAACTGCTGGAAAACGAATGGCAGGCGTTGCAAGGGTCGTGGGTGAGCCGTACCTGGCATGTGTTGGTACAGCCGGACCCGCAAATGCGTGAAGAAACGCTCAAGGGCTACAGCTACCAGATTCTGCTGGTGCCAGAGGCGGTTGGCTGGGGCATTGGTGCCGGGTTTGTGCTGGCCTTTGTGGTCGAGAGCCTGTTGCTGGCGCTTGGCTGGGTGATCATGGGCGGGCGGCGCCGGGTGGTGAAGGAAAGCTGGCGCTGAGTCATGTAGCGCCTGTGCGGGCCTCTTCGCGGGGCTAGCCCGCTCCCACTGCTCCCAGGCTCAGTGGGCAGCCTGTGGGAGCGGGCTTGCCCCGCGAAAGGGCCGGTAAAGGCAGCGATAATCCCTAGACCAGCACAATCCGTTGCCCACCCACATCCTGCGCATACCGCTCAAGCACCTGCCGGCACACCTCGACCACCTCATCCACCAATGCCACCCCAGTCTGCCAGGCCACCACCAGCTCCAGGCTGGGTGGTGGTTGCAGCCCTTCCAGCAGCACCAATTCCCCCAAGCCTAGCTCCGCATCCACCAAGGCTGGTGGCAGCGCACCCACCGCAAAGCCGTCGCGCAATAGCCGGGTAATCGCTGCCACCGAGTTCACGCAGTTCAAGCGCGGTGTTTGCACCCCGGCACCTTGCAACAGGCTGAGCACCTCCTGGTGCGGCCTCGAGTTTTTCGAAAAGGTCACGATGCGCTCGCGGCCCAGTTCCGCCAGCGAGGCGTAATCACGGTGCTGGAGCGAGCCTGCGGCCACGATCCAGCCCATCGGGTAACGCGCCAGGTCCAGGCTGCGGATCGACTGTTCACGCAACAGGTCGGTCTGCAGGATCACATCCAAAAAGCCCTTCTGCAGCTGTTCGCGCAGGTTCAGCGCGGTATCGGCCACCAGCTCGATCTCTACCTGCGGGTAGCGCTCGGTCAACGCCGCTACCAACGCGCTCATCCAGGTATGGATCACCGTGTCCATCACCCCGATGCGAATGCGCCCGACCTTGGCCCGGTCGCTGTCCAGCGATTGCTTCATGGCCTTGGCGGTGTCGAGCATGCGCTCGGCGTATTCCAGCACCTTGCTGCCCTCCGGGGTCAGGCTGACGCCGCGCGAGTCGCGCAGCAGCAGTTTGACGCCCAGGTCGGCTTCCAGCGCGGCGATGCGGCTGGAGACCGAGGCCTGGGTGGTGAACAGCTTTTCTGCGGTCAGGCGGAAGCTCTTGAGCCGGGCGACCCAGACGAAAGTTTCGAGGAAACGAAGGTTCATGATCAGTTTTTCTTGTTCCAGACCGGCGGTTTTTCTCGTTGGACGCACCTGGCGCGGTCTCTGAACAATGATGCCCAGGCCGCGACGCAATAGGTCGCCCCATAAAACAATACCAACAAGCCGAGGCAAGCATGAACCCCACCGGCGTGCAGCAGCAGGTCGCTTCACCTTCTTCGACCGGGCCTTTCGCCTGGTACCGCGACATCGACAAGCAGCAACGACGCACCTTCTGGAGCTGCAAGATCGGCTATGGCCTGGACGGCATGGACACGCAGATGCTCAGCTTCGTCATCCCCACGCTGATCATGCTGTGGGGCATCAGCACCGCCGAGGCCGGGCTGATCCATACCAGTACGTTGATCGCGTCTGCCATCGGCGGCTGGGTCGCCGGCATCCTGTCCGACCGTATTGGCCGGGTCCGCACCTTGCAGCTCACGGTGCTGTGGTTCGCGTTCTTCACCTTCCTCTGCGGCTTCGCGCAAAACTACGAACAGCTGCTGATTGCCCGTACCCTGATGGGCTTCGGTTTTGGCGGTGAATGGACCGCCGGCGCGGTGCTGATCGGCGAAGTGATCCGCGCCCAGGACCGTGGCAAGGCGGTGGGCATGGTGCAGTCCGGTTGGGCCATCGGCTGGGGCCTGACCGCAATTCTGTACGCGCTGCTGTTCTCCTGGCTGCCGGCCGAGCAGGCCTGGCGCGCGCTGTTCTTGTTGGGGCTGGTGCCGGCCGTGTTCGTGATCTTCGTGCGCCGCCTGGTCAAGGACCCGGAGGTGTACCGCCAGGCCAAGGCGGCTGAGGCGGTCGAAGCACCGTCGCACTTCTACGAAATCTTCGCCCCCGGCATGCTCTGGACGACCGTGCGTGCCTCCTTGCTGACCACCGGAGCACTGGGCGGTTACTACGCGATCACCTCGTGGTTGCCGACCTTCCTCAAAAACGAGCGCGGCCTCAGCGTGCTGGGTACCGGTGGCTATTTGGCGATGGTGATCGTCGGTTCCTACATCGGCTATGTGGTCAGCGCGTACCTGTCCGACCTGCTGGGCCGCAAGAAGAACTTCATCCTGTTCGCCGTGGGCTCGTTCATCATCGTGCTGCTGTACACGCAGGTGCCGGTCAGCGATGGCGTGATGCTGTGGCTGGGCTTCCCGCTGGGGTTCTTCGCCTCGGGCATCTTCAGTGGCATGGGCGCGTTCCTGACCGAACTGTTCCCCACCCGCATTCGTGGCTCGGGGCAGGGCTTTTGCTACAACATCGGCAAGGTCATCGCCGCACTGTTCCCCTTGCTGATCGGCGTGCTCAGCCAACAGGTGCCACTGGGGTTGGGGATTGGTGTTTTCTCGGCTGTCTCGTACGGCGTGGTAATCCTGGCAGCGCTCAGCCTGCCGGAAACACGCGGCAAACACCTTCAGGCGCGGTAAGGTAGGCCTATGAACAGCGACAAGGGAGTCTGTGTGGTGGAACGCCTGCTTCTCAATTGTGACATGGGCGAGAGTTTTGGCAGCTGGCGCATGGGCCTGGATGCCGAAGTGATGCCGTTTATCGATTGCGCCAACATCGCCTGCGGCTACCACGCCGGCGACCCCAGCATCATGCGCCGTACTGTGGAGTTGGCACTGGCCCATGGCGTAACTATCGGCGCGCACCCGGCCTACCCAGACCTGGTCGGCTTCGGCCGCCGCTCCATGGCCTGCAGCCCGGAGGAAATCCGCGACCTGCTGCACTACCAGATCGGTGCGCTGGACGGCATCTGCAAGGTGCTTGGTAGCCGGGTGGCCTATGTCAAACCCCATGGCGCGCTGTACAACGACATGATGGCCGACCCGCTCAAGTTGCGCGCAGTGCTCGAAGCCGTGGCGGCCTATGACAGCGGCTTGCCGTTGATGCTCATGGCCACCGCCGACGACAGTGCGGCACAGGCCCTGGGGGAGGAGATTGGCGTGCCGCTGTGGTTCGAGGCCTTCGCCGACCGCGCCTACACCGCCAGCGGCCATCTGGTGTCGCGGCGCCTGCCTGGCGCTGTGCATCACGACCCGGCGCTGGTGGTCGAACAGGCCTTGCGCCTGGCCCGTGGCGAAACCCTGGTAGCGGACGATGGCAGCGCGCTGCGCCTGCGCGCCAGCACCCTGTGCGTGCACGGCGACAACGACAGTTCAGTGGCAGCGGTGCGGCAGATCCGCCAGGCCCTCGATGCGCTGGAGCACGCATGAAATTGCGCATTGAAGTGGTCGCCTTCGATAGCCTGATGGTGCGCCTGTTCGACACCATCGATGAAGCCAACATGCCGTGGATGCTCGCGGCCAGCCAGCGCTTGAGTACCGCGTTCGGGAAGCACCTGGTGGACTTGGTGCCTTCCTACACCACGCTGATGGTGCAGTTCGATCTGCCGCCTGGGCAGGCGAGGGCGCTGATCACCCAAGCGCTGGAGGGGCTGCAGCCGGACACCGGCAGCGGTGGCCGTCGGCATGAGATTCCGGTGTGGTACGACGCCAGTGTCGGCCCTGAATTGCCCGTATTGGCGGCGCGCACCGGCCTGAGTGAGCAAGCGGTGATCCGCCTGCACAGCGAGCGCGAGTACCCGGTATTCGCCCTCGGCTTCGCCCCAGGCTTCGGCTTCATGGGGCTGGTGGACGAGCGGCTGGCATCGCCGCGCCTGAGCACCCCGCGCAAGCGTGTGACGGCGGGCAGCGTGGGTATCGCCGAGCGCCAGACCGCCGCTTACCCGGCGGTATCGCCGGGCGGCTGGAACCTGATCGGGCGTACCCCGGTGCGCCTGTTCGACCGTGAACGCGAAGGCTACAGCTTGTTGCAACCGGGTGACCGGGTGCGTTTCGTGGCGGTTTCCCACGCCGAGTTCAGGGCGTTGGGGGGGGATGACAGCCCACTGGAGGCGCAGGCATGACGCAGTTGAAGATCGAGGCCAGCACTGCGCTGTGCCAATTGCAGGATGCCGGGCGGTTTGGCGTGCGCCACTTGGGCGTGACCCAGGGCGGGGCCCTGGACTGGGTGGCGATGAATTGGGCCAACTGGTTGCTGGGCAACCCGCTGGGTGCGCCAGTGATCGAGGTGGCGTTGGGCGGATTCAGCGTGGTGGCGGAGCAGGATTGCGTCCTGGCCTTGGCGGGCGCCGACCTGGATGCGCGGGTCGATGACCAGCCCCTGGCGCCTTGGCGCAGCTTTACCCTGGCCAATGGCCAGCGGCTGACGTTGAGGCAGCCCAAGCAGGGCGTACGCGCTTATCTTGCCGCGCCTGGCGGGTTCCAGGCCGAGGCAGTGCTGGGCAGTTGCGCCACCGTTGTACGTGAAGAGCTTGGCGGCATCGATGGGCGAGGGGACGCGCTTGGCAAAGGTCAGGGGCTGACATTTGCCGGTTCATCCCCGGCCTTGCGCGAAGTGCCTGGGGCGTTGCGGCCTGTGTATTCGGCGAAGCCTGTGCTCGACCTGGTGATGGGCGCGCAGATCGGTGACTTCAGCGGCATGAGCCTGTTTGAAGCGTTCAACAGTGACTGGACGTTGGACAGCCGAGCAGACCGCATGGGGATTCGATTGCTTGGGCCACAGCTGGTTTACCAGGGCGCGCCGATGATCTCCGAAGGGATTCCGCTGGGCGCGGTGCAGGTGCCGCCAGATGGGCAGCCGATCGTGCTGCTCAATGACCGGCAGACCATTGGCGGGTATCCGCGGCTGGGGGCGTTGACGCCGTTGGCGCTGGCGCAATTGGCGCAGTGCATGCCGGGGGCGGTCGTCAGGTTTCAAGCGGTCGTGCAGGATACCGCGTGGCAGGCACATCGTGATTATCTGAAGCGTTGGTGCTGATGAGCAGCCGGTAAAGATCAACGCAGTGCAGTCGTAACAACCAACGCGGAGCTGTTAATTTTGCCAGTTGTAGGCGCGTTGCGATGTTGCGAACATTGCCCTTCATTGCTTGGCAATGCTCCACTGCTGGAGGTGGCTCATCTTTAAGAAAACATTTTTCTATGCGGGAAAACGACGACACTGCGAGCTGCATGACTCGGGGAGCATTTTATACTTTGGTACCGATACGGTGCCTTTGGCTATCCGGTCTTCTGCCAGTTTCAAGCTTGAAATATTGTGCCTTGCAGTCGACCGTTCCCGCTCAGTCCTGGGGGCGTATCAAACAGGTGGCGTGAAAGCAGCATACTCGGTTTATGGCGATCATTCCCGACACGAGTCCGCCTATCCACAGGCATTCAATGGTGAACATCTGGATGAAAACCTGCGCGGTTATCACTTGGGTCGCGGTTACCGGTTCTACGACCCTCTGTTGATGAGGTTCTTCACTGCAGATGCAGAAAGCCCCTTCGCCCAAGGTGGTATCAATGCCTATGCCTACTGTACCGGAGACCCGGTAAACAGAGTTGATCCCAGCGGGCGAGGATATACGCTTGTAGACCTGGCACATTGGGCAAATTCAAAAATCCAGCGAAATGTTTTTCCTGCGGGGACAAAAGCACCTTTCTCGAACTTGGGTATCGACAGCGGCTTCAACGGTTACGCCGTTGAAGCTCGCTTCAAAAGCGGTGATGTCGGGCCTGTGGTTGAGCGCTTGCTTCCTGGAAATTTCGAACCTTTGATCAAACGTTACCCTGGTCAGGCAGACGCCATCATGATCAATATGACAGAGCGTGCGCTGAAACGAATAACGGGGAAAGTCACAGTCCAAAGCGCATTTGTCGAAAAACGCTTTCGTCAAGGAATGACGAAACTAGATGGTGATATGGTGATGTACCTGACAGATAACGGTATTCCTTCCCAAAGGTTCGCGGAGGTACGTCAGTCCCTAAAAGTCGGGGATAGTCAGCTCAAAGAAGAAGTTATACATATTTTCAAGGAACGGCTTGCAAACATAAGGGATGGCAAGCCGTTGATCGAAAAGGATTGGCACGCTGGCTTCTGGAATGAGCGTTACACACCTTAGCTGCGCATGCAGGTGAGACGCAGCCAGGCTACGTGTTTACTTGGAGAGATACCGCATCCCATCCTCCAACCCCTGCAAGGTCAGCGGGTACATCTTGTCCTCGATCAAATCCCGCACCAGGTGCGTAGACGCCGTGTAGTCCCACGCCTGCTTCGGGTACGGGTTGATCCAAATGATCTTCTTGAATTTCTCCATGAAGCGCTGCATCCACACATACCCGGCTTCTTCGTTCCAGTGCTCGACGCTGCCACCAGGCTGGGTGATCTCGTAGGGCGCCATGGCCGCATCGCCGACGAACACCACTTTGTAGTCATCGCCGTACTTGTGCAGCAGGTCGAAGGTGGAGAACCGCTCCGAGGTGCGCCGTAGGTTGTTCTTCCACACCGACTCGTACACGAAGTTGTGGAAGTAGTAGTACTCCAGGTGCTTGAACTCGGTCTTGCAGGCCGAAAACAGCTCTTCGCAGACTTTGACGTGGGCATCCATCGAGCCACCGATGTCGAACAGCAACAGCAGCTTGACGGTGTTGCGCCGCTCCGGGCGCATCTGGATGTTCAGCAACCCGGCGTCGCGTGCGGTGTGGTCGATGGTGCCGTCGATATCCAGCTCTTCGGCAGCGCCTTCACGGGCGAACTTGCGCAGCCGGCGCAAGGCCAGCTTGATGTTGCGCGTGCCCAGTTCGACTTGGTCGTCGAGGTTTTTGTACTCGCGCTGGTCCCACACCTTCACCGCCTTGCCCTGGCGCTTGCCAGCCTCGCCCACGCGGATGCCTTCGGGGTTGAAACCGCCTGAACCGAATGGGCTGGTGCCGCCGGTGCCGATCCACTTGTTGCCGCCGGCGTGGCGTTCCTTTTGCTCTTCGAGGCGTTTCTTGAATTCCTCGATCAGCTTGTCCAGGCCACCCAGCGACTGGATTTGCGCGCGTTCTTCATCGGTGAGCGAGCGCTCGAACTCCTTGCGCAGCCAGTCTTCGGGGATCAGCGCTTCAAGGTGGCGGTCGAGGTTTTCCAGGCCCTTGAAGTAGGCCGAGAATGCTCGGTCGAATTTGTCGAAATGCCGCTCGTCCTTCACCAGGATCGCCCGTGCCAGGTAGTAGAACTCGTCCATGTCGGCGAACACCACGCGTTTTTGCAGGGCATTGAGCAGGTCGAGCAGTTCGCGTACCGACACCGGCACCTTGGCCGCGCGCATTTCGTTGAACAGGTTGAGCAGCATGGCCGGCCCCTCAGCGGTTGCCGCGCCGGCTCATGAACGCCAGGCGCTCGAGCAATTGAACGTCCTGCTCGTTCTTCACCAGGGCGCCCGCCAGGGGTGGGATGGCCTTGGTCGGGTCACGCTCGCGCAGCACCGCTTCGCCGATGTTGTCGGCCATCAGCAGCTTGAGCCAGTCGACCAGCTCGGAGGTGGAGGGCTTTTTCTTCAGGCCCGGCACCTTGCGCACGTCGAAGAACACGTCCAGCGCCTCGCTGACCAGCGATTGCTTGATGTTCGGGTAGTGCACGTCGACGATCTGTTGCAGCGTGGCGCGGTCGGGGAAGGCGATGTAGTGGAAGAAGCAGCGGCGCAGGAAGGCGTCGGGCAGTTCTTTTTCGTTGTTCGAGGTAATGATGATGATCGGGCGCTGCTTGGCCTTGATGGTCTCGTCGGTTTCGTAGACATAGAACTCCATCTTGTCGAGTTCTTGCAGCAGGTCGTTGGGGAACTCGATGTCGGCCTTGTCGATTTCGTCGATCAGCAGGATGACCCGCTCTTCAGCCTCGAAGGCTTCCCAGAGCTTGCCCTTTTTCAGGTAGTTGCGCACATCGTGGACTTTTTCGGTGCCCAGCTGCGAATCGCGCAGGCGGCTGACCGCGTCGTACTCGTAGAGGCCCTGGTGGGCCTTGGTGGTGGACTTGATGTGCCAGGTGATCAGCCGGGCGCCGAAGGAGGCCGCGAGCTGTTCGGCGAGCATGGTCTTGCCAGTGCCCGGTTCGCCTTTGACCAGCAGCGGGCGTTCGAGGGTGATGGCCGCGTTTACCGCCAGTTTCAGGTCGTCTGTGGCGACGTAGTCGCGGGTGCCTTCGAACTTCATGGGAGTGTCCTCTGCGGGTGGCTGGGCCGGCCTTTTCGGGGGGCAAGCCCGCTCCCACAGGAGCACCACAAGCCTTGAGAACTGTGGTATCCCTGTGGGAGCCGGCTTGCCGGCGATAGGGCCATGACAGCCAGTACCTATTTTTGATTTGTTACCGACTATAACGCGGGGCTCGGCGCCTGCAAACGCAGACCGGGTATTCAGTCCCTGAATGCCCCGTCACGCGCTTTCAGTCGGACTTTGGCGCAGGCTGCTCATACCGGGCATTGAACGCCTGGACAAAGCCATTGCGCAGGATCTGCAAAAACGCCTCGAAGGCACTGACATCCTGCTTGTGCACGCTGCCACTAAGCTCCACCCGGGTGGCGAACTGGTTTTTCGGCTGGTTTTTCAACACCGATTCGGTGCCCCCCACCAGCGCCTCCCACACCGAGCGGAAAAAGCCCTTGTCCTTGTTCTGCACGTCTTGCTGCCAGTTGAACACATCGACATCGCGCAGCAACGGCTTGATATAGCCCGTAAGCCGGCCCTTCTCAGCCTGGGCTTCGATCACCAGGTCGCCATGCCCGGCATTGAAGTCGAACTTGCCATAAGCGCTGGCAAAGTCATTGAGCTTGCGCAACTGAATATCGGAGGCGCGCAGGCGGAATTCGAAGTCGTCGAAGTCGCTGAACGGGTCGAAGGTAGCGCGGCTCTCCACCTTGGCATCCCCGAACAACACGGCATGGGCGTCGAAACTGGCGTCGCGCCGGCCTTTTTCGTTGCGCACGTTGGTCAGGTTACGAATGCTGGCGTCGAGCCGAGTGGCCTTGAGGTTGACGGGGGGCTTGGAGGTGAAGTTGCGAAAGGTCAGCACGCCGTCTTCAATGCGCACTTCGTTGAGGGTGATCGGCAGCAGTTTTTCCAGTTGTTGACGCCAATCGGTGCCGCGGCCGGTCTGTGACGCCTGCTTGCTGCCGCCGTCGACAAAGTTCAGCGCTGGCCGCACGAAGGTCACCTCGGCCACTACGGCGCGGTCGTGCCACAACGCGTGCCAGCTCACCGACAGGTCGATCAAGGGCGCATCGAGCAGCGGCACCGGGACCTTGCCGCTGGTCTTGACGATCTTCAGGCCGTTGATCTGGTAAGCGCCGCGCCACCAGGCCAGGTCGACGTCGACGACCTGGCCGCGGTAGTCACCCATGTCGGCCAGCTTGTCGTTGAGGTAGTCGCGCACCAGGTAGGGCAGGGCCAGGTGCAGGGCCACCAGCAGCACGACCAGGCTGGCCAGGCCGACCAGCGGCCAGCGGTAGCGACCTTTCATCGAAGGTTCTCCTAGGCTGGATGTGCGGTTGACCGCAGCCGCCGCCTGGGAGTTCGAACAGGCTTTACGGGCCAACGGGGCAGGCTTACCCTTGAAGTCTTTCCCTGCATCTTCATGTTCAAGGACCCCTGCCATGAGCCGTATCTACGCAGACAACGCCCATTCCATCGGTAACACACCGCTGGTGCAGATCAACCGCATCGCCCCGCGTGGGGTGACCATCCTGGCCAAGATCGAAGGGCGCAACCCGGGCTATTCGGTCAAATGCCGGATCGGCGCGAACATGGTCTGGGACGCCGAAAGCAGCGGCAAGCTCAAGCCTGGCATGACCATCGTCGAGCCCACCTCGGGCAACACCGGCATTGGCCTGGCGTTCGTTGCCGCCGCCCGTGGCTACAAGCTGATCCTGACCATGCCGGCCTCGATGAGCTTGGAGCGGCGCAAAGTGCTCAAGGCCTTGGGTGCCGAATTGGTGCTGACCGAGCCGGCCAAGGGCATGAAGGGCGCCATCGAGAAGGCCAACGAAATCGTCAACTCCGACCCGGCCCAGTACTTCCAGCCAGGCCAGTTCGAAAACCCGGCCAACCCGGCAATCCATGAAAAGACCACCGGCCCGGAGATCTGGAACGACACCGACGGCGCCGTCGATGTACTGGTGGCCGGTGTGGGCACTGGCGGTACCATCACCGGCGTTTCGCGCTACATCAAGCAGACCCAGGGCAAGTCGATCCTCTCGGTGGCGGTGGAGCCGGTGGCCTCGCCGCTGATCAGCCAGACCCTTGCCGGTGAAGAACTCAAGCCCAGCCCGCACAAGATCCAGGGCATTGGTGCGGGCTTCGTGCCGAAGAACCTCGACCTTTCCATGGTCGACCAGGTCGAGACGGTGACTGACGAAGAGTCCAAGGCCATGGCCATTCGGCTGATGCAGGAAGAGGGCATTTTGTGCGGTATTTCCTGTGGCGCAGCGATGGCGGCGGCAGTGCGCCTGGCCGAAAAACCAGAGATGCAGGGTAAGACCATCGTCGTAATCCTGCCCGACTCTGGTGAGCGTTACCTGTCGAGCATGCTGTTCAGCGATATGTTCAGCGAGCAGGAAAACCAGCAGTAATCGCCTCGTCCTCTGATCAGGCGCAACACTCGGCAATCCGGTTTATTGCAGAATCTTCATGAATGAGATCCCGCCCAGGTTGTTTTTACCGGGGCGGGATGGGTTTATGATGGCCGGATGATTTTTTCGGGAGCAGGCGGCGCAGGCCTGCTTCCTTTCCAAGGAGTGTTGCATGACCTTTTCCTTTGCAGCCAAGGCGGGTGTCCTGCTGGTGTTTTTCGGCAGCGTGCTGTTCGTGCACCTGCGCGGCAAGGCGCGCCTGCCGGTGTTGCGCCAGTTCGTCAACCATTCGGCGCTGTTCGCCCCCTATAACGCCTTGATGTACCTGTTTTCTGGCGTGCCGTCCAAGCCGTACCTGGACCGCCAGCGCTTCCCTGAGCTGGATGTACTGAAGGACAACTGGCAGGAAATCCGTGAAGAGGCCATGCGCCTGTTCGACGAGGGCTATATTCGCGCAGCTGAAAAAGACAACGACGCCGGCTTCGGTTCGTTTTTCAAGAAGGGCTGGAAGCGCTTCTACCTGAAGTGGTACGACAAACCGCTGCCGTCGGCCGAGGCCTTGTGCCCGCGCACCGTCGAGCTGGTCAGCAGCATCCCCAACGTCAAGGGCGCGATGTTCGCCTTGCTGCCCGGTGGCAGCCACCTGAACCCGCACCGTGACCCGTTCGCCGGCTCTTTGCGCTATCACCTGGGCTTGTCCACGCCCAATTCCGACGACTGCCGCATCTACGTCGATGGCCAGGTGTATGCCTGGCGTGACGGCGAGGACGTGATGTTCGACGAAACCTACGTGCACTGGGTCAAGAACGAGACCGACGTCACCCGCGTGATCCTGTTCTGCGACATCGAACGCCCGCTGAGCAGCCCGCTGATGACCCGCATCAACCGCCAAGTCAGTGCCTTCCTCGGCCGCGCCACCGCGCCGCAGAACACCGACGACGAGCGCGTCGGCGGGATCAACCAGGCGTATGCCTGGAGCAAGCGTTTCAGCAACAAGATCAGCAGCCACGTGAAGCAGTTCAAGCGCGCCAACCCCAAGGCCTACCGCATTCTGCGGCCGGTGTTGGCGGTGGTGGTGGCGTATCTGTTGTACCGCTGGTTGTTCTGATTGCTAATTGCCCGCAGCGCCAGGTGTTCCTGGCGCTTGCAGACGACCCTTTTTCGGGGTTTATAGTGAATTATAGATCGATTATAGAGCCATTATAGATAGCGCAAAAAAAGGGCGGCCATTGTCGTGACCGCCCCTAGCCAAGCCCGCGCTACGCTACTTCACGCCGGCTCCAACGCCTCGACCACCTTCCCGCGGCTCAGGTGCACCACCTTGTCCGCCGTATCGAAGTAGCGGTCATCATGCGAGATCACGATGATGGTCTTGCCCAACCGCTTCAGGTCCGGCAGCAGCTCGGTGTAGAACACCCGGCGGAAGGTCGGGTCCTGGTCCGCCGCCCATTCGTCAAACACCAATACCGGCCGCCCATCCAGCCAGGCGTTGACCAGCGCCAGGCGTTTGCGTTGGCCGGTGGAAAGGTCGGTGGTGGTAAACGCACCATCGCGCACGCTCACCTTATGGGCGATTTCCAGCCGCTCCAGGTAGCGCGTGGCATCGCTGGGCAGGCTGTGCTCGTGCTCGGGCAGGTCTTCGAACAGGTAGTAGTCGGCGAACACGGTGGTGAACAGCTGGCGATAGTCGTCCAGCCCCTGCGGCTCAACGGCCTTGCCGTTCAGGCGCACTTCGCCGCGTTGCGGGGTATACAGGCCCAGCAGCAGCTTGATCAGCGAGGTCTTGCCGCAGCCGTTTTCGCCGACGATGAACAGGATCTCGCCCGGCGCGATGCTCAGGCTCACCGGCCCGACGCGGAAGGGTTCGTTGCCGTCCACCGGTGGGTAGGCGTATTCGACATTGTGCAGCTCCAGGTGCGCGCTGCCGGGGGCGGTGTGCTTGACCGGCTGGTCCAGCAGCAGGTGCGGTTCGGGCGAGGAAAAGCGCTCGGACAGGTCGGCGATGCGGCGGAACGCCACTTGCGCGCGGCCGAGAATCGGCAGGTTGCCGATCAGCGTCTCCAGCGGGCCTTTCATGTACAGCAGCACCAGCACGAAGCCGCTCATTACGGCCGGGTCGTTGCTCGGCCACAGCGACTGCAGGGCCAGGGTCAGGCCGATGACCACGAAGAACAGCATCGACCCGAGGCTCTTGGCAGCCACGAAAATGTTGATGGCGCGGATGTGGGTGTTGGCGATGAAGTCGGCGGTGCCCTGGATGTTGCGGGTCAGCATGGCATGGCGGCGGCGGCGGTCGATGCGCAGCTCTTTGGCGCCTTCGGCAATCGCCGAGTAGTGCTTTTGCAGGTTGTCCTCGGCATCGCGGGCGGCGTTGAAACCGGCCACGCCTTTTTGCCGGGCCACGTACTGCACGGCGCTGCCGATGCCGATCGCCACCAGGGTGATCAGGAAGATCGGCCACGACAGCCAGGCCAGGTAGGCCAGGCAGCCAGTCACGGTGGTCAGCGAGATGGCCAGCGGGGCGAAGGCAAAGGCGAAGTCGCTGATGGTGTCCACGTCGCGGGTCAGCACTGGGATCAGGCGGTGGGTGCGGTAGCGCTCGATCTGCTCGATCGGCGCCGACAGCACCTTGGCGCCGAGGTCTTTGCGCAGCCGGGCGATGACCTTCTGGCCTACGTAGTTGGTGCCACTGTCGGCGGCCACGCTGCTCACCAGCGCCAGCACGCACAGGCCGGCGAAGGCCAGGATCACGCCCTGGCTCATGCCGTCGGGGGCATGCAGGCCCTGGTTGACGGTGGCCAGCAGCGCGGTCACGGCCAGGCCGCCGACCATGCCCAGCAGCACCGAGACGATAACCGCTGGGCGGTAGGGTTTGAGCAGGCCCAGCAATTCGCGGATGGCCCCGGGGGAAGACGTTTTCATGAAGCGCGATCTCGGTGAGGGAGTGGAGGTGGGCGGCGCGGCGGGGTCAGCTCCCGAGGGCCAGGGTGCCCTTCATCAAGGTGCTGTGGAACGGGAACGAGCAGTAGAAGCTGTAGGCAGTGCCGGCCTTCAACGAACGGGTGTCGAGGGTGACGCTGTCTTTTTCGCCACCGCCAATCAGGCGGGTATGGGCGATGACCCGGGTATCGCCGGGCTTCACGTAGTCCTGTGCCTCGCCTGCCTTAAGGCCGTCGTCCAGCACGCCCTGCATGTCTGCCTGGCTGCTCAGGACCCAGTTATGGCCCATCACGTTCTTCGGCATTTCGCCAGGGTGGGCGAGGGTGACGGTGAACGACGTGCAGGCCTTGGGGATGGTGATTTCGGCCTTGTCGAAGGTCATCTGGTCGGTGCCGTGGATGTCCACGGCGCAGTGCTCGGCCGACCAGGCGACGGCAGGGGCGGCGGCAAGCAAGGCGAGGAGCAGAAGCTGGCGAGTCATGTAGGGTTCCTGGACGATAAAAGGGTGCACATCGTTCAGACGAACCGGCGCGCGTTCGCTTTACCTGTGTGTTCGCGCGGGTGAATTTCTGCCGGGCATGCTCGTTCATCTAGTCAGGCGCCCTGATGGCGCAGCATCCCTTTCGCCGCCACGGCGGCCCTGGCTTGAGGTGACGGTACATGAGTGAATTGCTGAGCTTTGCGATCGAACCCCTGGACGCTGCCCGCGGCGACCTGCCGTTGTTGGTGCGCGCGCCGGAGCCTGGCATCGACCTGCTCGACGCGTTCGACGAGCTGAAACCGCTGGTTGACCGCCACCTGCTGCACGCAGGCGGCATCCTGTTCAGGGGCTTCCAGGTGGGCGGGGCTGAGGCTTTTCGCCAGTTCGCCGCCGCGTTCGGTCACCCGCTGCTCAACTACGAGTTCGGCTCCACGCCGCGCAGCAACGTGACCCAAGGCGTTTACACCTCGACCGAGTACCCGGCGCACCAGAGCATCCCGCTGCACAACGAGCAGGCCTACACCCTCGAGTGGCCGATGAAGATCTGGTTCTACAGCGTGATCCCCGCCGAGACCGGCGGCGAGACGCCGATAGCCGACAGCCGCGAGGTGTATCGGCGGATGCCAGCGCGTATTCGCGAGCGCTTGGTCGAGAAGGGCCTGATGTATGTACGTAACTACGGCAACGGCCTGGACGTGGAATGGTCGCAGGTGTTCAACACCGAAGACCCGCGGCAGGTCGAGGCCTACTGCCGTGCGCATGCCATTGAATGCATCTGGAAGGAGGATGGCGAGTTGCGCACACGCCAACGCTGCCAGGTGGTAGCGCGTCATCCGGTGACGGGGGAGGACGTGTGGTTCAACCAGGCGCACCTGTTCCATGTGTCTAACCTGCAGCCGGAGGTGCGGGAGTCGTTGATGGACATCGTCGAGGAAGAGGACCTGCCGCGTAATGTGTATTACGGCGATGGCTCGACCATTGAGGACGCGTTGCTTGATGAGATACGCGGGGTGTTGGATGAGTGCACTATCAGTTTCCCTTGGCTGGAGAATGATGTGCTGATGCTCGACAACATGCTCGCGGCGCATGCGCGTTCGCCGTTTACGGGGAAGCGCAAGGTGGTGGTGGCGATGGCGCAGGGGCATTCGCAGGTGGGGCGGTGAGGAGGTGCATGCCTTGGGAGTTTTATCGCCTGTGAGATCGAGCGCCGCCCGCGCGGCGCTTCGCAGCACAAGGCTGCTCCTACATCTATTTCGGGCCAATTATTCCTGAGGCATTAGCGCGCGGACCCTTGGCGCCTGACACGATATCGAGTCGAACAAACAAGGCGGTCGCGCGCCTCTATCACAGGCTTTACTGGCCGGAAACAGATGTAGGAGCAGCCTTGTGCTGCGAAGCGCCGCGCGGGCGGCGCTCGATCTCATAGGCGCCACAACCCTTAAGGCATGCGCCCAGCAGCCCCCAAAACTGGCCACCCCTAAATCAGCCCCCCATGCCTTCGTCTGACAGTTACCGCTCGACTGCCAGGACACCGCTCGACATGAATGCTGAACAGACGCTCAAACTCGCCCGCCGCTTCATCGAACTCAGCCCCGACAAGCGCCGCCTGTTCCTCAAGGCGCTGCAGGGCGAGGGCATGGACTTCTCGGTGCTGCCGATTGCGCCGAGTGTCGAGGTCGACGAGCGTGACCGGTTGTCCTACGCCCAGCGGCGCATGTGGTTCCTCTGGCAGCTCGACCCCCAAGGCGCAGCCTATAACCTGCCAATGGCCGTGCGCCTGAATGGCCCATTGGACCTGAGCGCCCTGCAACACGCATTCGACGCCCTGGTCGCCCGCCACGAAACCCTGCGCACCCGCTTTGTCGCCGACGGCGATGACGTGCGTCAGCACGTGGATGCCGTCGCGGCCCCGCTGCAATTGCGCCAGGACTGCCTGAGCGAGCTGGCCGAAGCGGCCCGCCAACACGCCCTCGAATCGATTGCCGAAGCAGAGGCCCTGGCGCCTTTCGACTTGGCCACCGGCCCGCTGCTGCGCGTGCGCCTGCTGCAACTGGCAGCGCAGGAACATGTCCTGCTGCTGACCCTGCACCACATCGTCGCCGATGGCTGGTCGATGAACGTGTTGATCGACGAATTCCTGCACCTCTACGACGCCGCCGTGGCCGGCACCCAAGCCACACTCGAGCCCCTGCCGATCCAGTACCGTGACTACGCCCTGTGGCAGCGCAGCTGGCTCGAGGCCGGTGAGCAGGACCGCCAGCTGGCGTACTGGCAGGCGCGCCTGGGCGATGATCACGCCCCGCTGGAGCTGCCGCTGGACCGCACCCGCAAAGGCCGGCCAAGCTACCGCGGCGCTCGCCACGCATTCCCGATTGCTGCCGATGTCGCCGAGCGCCTGCGCGGCCTGGCGCGTCGGCACAACGTTACCTTGTTCATGGTTTTGCTGGCGGCCTTCAAGCTGCTGCTGCAGCGCTACAGCGGGCAGGGCGCAATCCGCGTCGGCGTGCCCATCGCCAACCGCAACCGCGCCGAAAGCCAGGGTTTGATCGGCTGCTTCATCAATACCCAAGTGCTGCACACCGAGCTTGACCCGCTGCTGGATATCACCGGCCTGTTGCAGCGCGTACGCGAAACCGCCGTGGGCGCGCAGAGCCACCAGGACCTGCCGTTTGAGCAACTGGTCGAAGCCTTGGACCTGCCCCGCAGCACCGACAGCCCGCTGTTCCGCGTGCTGTTCAACCACCAGGCCCAGGTGGCGGATGTCGAAGCCATCAAGACCCGCTCCGGGCTGAGCCTGGCGCCGATCACCCTGGAAAAGCACAGCGCCCGTTTCGACCTGGCGCTGGATACCCACGAGCGTGCCGGGCAGCTGCATGCGGCCTTCACTTATGCCCTGGACGTGTTTGATGCGGCCACTGTCGAGGCCCTGGGCGAGCAATGGCTGGCCCTGGTGCAGGCGCTGGCCGATGACACCGCTGGCGCGGTGGGCGAGTTGCCGTTGCCTGGCCTGGCAGCCACTCGGGGTGTGCCAGGTCATTTGGTCGAACCACTGCTGGTTCACCAGCGCTTTGCCGACGCCGCCCGCCGCCACCCCGCGCGCACCGCAGTGATGGCCGCCGGCGAGGCAGCCAGCTACGCCGAACTCGACGCCCGCGCCGAGGCCATCGCCGACAGGCTGGTCGAAGCCGGCGTGCAGCCAGACACCCTGGTCGGCGTGCTGGCTGACCGCAGTGTCGGCATGCTCGCCAGCATCCTCGGCGTGCTCAAGGCGGGCGGCGCGTACCTGCCCCTGGAGCCTGAACAACCGGCCGAACGCCTGGCCTACTTGCTCACCGACAGCGGCACCCAGCGGGTGCTGGCGCCTGGCAACTGGCAGGCGGAACTGCCAGAAGGCGTTTCCCGCCTGGCGTGGGAACATACCCAAGCCCTAAGCCAAAACACGCCACGCCCTGGTGCTGCCGCAGCCAACCTCGCCTACGTGATCTACACCTCCGGCACCACCGGCCAGCCCAAGGGCGTCGCGATCAGCCATGGCGCCTTGGGCAACTACGTTGAGGGCATCGCCGCACGCCTGCCGGTGGGGCAGATCCACAGCATGGCGCAAGTCTCGACCCCGGCAGCGGACCTTGGCCACACCATGCTGTTCGGCGCCCTGTGTGGCGGCCAGACCTTGCACCTGATGCGGCGCGAGCAAGTGTTGGATGCCGAGGGCTTTGCGGCCTACCTGGCACAGCACCAGGTGGACGCCGTTAAGATCGTGCCCTCGCACCTGGAGGCCATGTTGGTCGCCGGTCGCGCGGCACTGCCTGGCCAGTGCCTGGTGCTGGGCGGCGAAGCCATCAGCCCGGGCCTGCTCGGCAAAATCCGCGCCCTGGCGCCGGCACTCAAGGTGTTCAACCACTACGGCCCGACCGAGACCACGGTCGGCGTGCTGGTGGCTGAATTGGACGATCAGGCGTCGCTCGGCCAACCGCTGGCCAACGCAACCGTCAGCGTGCTCGACAGCTGCCTGCAGCCACTGCCGGCCAAGGCCAAGGGCGAGCTGTACATCGGCGGCGCCGGCCTTGCCCGTGGCTACCTCGGCCGCCCGGCGCTCACCGCCGAGCGCTTCGTGCCCGACCCAAGTGGTGCACAGGGCGAACGCCTGTACCGCAGTGGCGACTGGGTACGGCACAACGCCGCTGGCGAGCTGCAGTTTGCCGGGCGCATGGACGGCCAGGTGAAAATCCGCGGTTACCGCGTGGAACTTGCCGAGATCGAGCAGCAGTTGCTTAGCCTGGAAGGCGTCGCCAACGCCGTGGTCCGGGTCAAGGGCCAGGCACCGGAAGCGGTGCTGGCGGCCTGGCTGGTGCCCAGCCAAATGCCGGCAGACAGCCAAGCTTGGCAGGGCACGATTCGCGCCACGCTCAAAGGCCTGCTGCCCGAGCACATGGTGCCGACCCACCTGATGGTGCTGGCGCAACTGCCGGTCACGGTCAACGGCAAGGTCGACGTCAAGGCGCTGCCCGAGCCGGTGGCCACCCAGGCGGTTTACCAGGCACCGGTGACCCCGCTGCAGGTGCAACTGGCGCAGATCTGGGCTGAAGTGCTGCAGGTGCCGCAGGTGGGCCTGAGCGACAACTTCTTTGCCTTGGGCGGGCACTCGCTGCTGGCCACCCAGGCCGTATCGCGGGTGCGCAAGCACCTGGGCCTGGACATCCCGCTGCGTACCCTGTTCGACACGGTCGACCTGCAGGCCTTCGCCCAGGCAGTGGCTGAGGGCGAGCAGGGCGCTGGGCTTGAGATCGATATCCTCGACCGCGAGCAGCCACTGCCGGTGTCCCGCTCGCAAAACCGCCAGTGGCTGTTCTGGAAGCTCAACCCCGAAAGCCTGGCCTACAACACGCCAATGGCCGTGCGCATGCAAGGCACCCTCGACCGTGCTGCGGTGCAGGCCGCGCTGGATGCGCTGGTGGCGCGCCACGAGTCACTGCGCACGGTATTCGTCGAAGCCAACGGTTTGCCGTGGCAACGCATCCTGCCCGCCGCCTCGGTGCCGATCGGTTTCGAAGACCTCAGTGGCCAGGACGAAGCCGCGCAGATGCGCAAGCTGGAGGCCGAAGCCTTCGCCCCGTTCGACCTGGAGCACGGCCCACTGCTGCGTGCCCGCCTGTTCAAGGTGCATGCGCAAGAGCACCTGCTGTCGCTGACCCTGCACCACATCGTCTCCGACGGTTGGTCGATGAGCCTGCTGGTACGCGAGTTCGCAGCGGCCTACAACGCGGCCGCCAGCGGCCAGGTGCGGGCCATTGAACCGCTGCCGGTGCAGTACGCCGACTTCGCCGCCTGGCAACGCAAATGGCTGGACGAGGGGCAGATGCAGGCACAGATCGACTATTGGAAGGCGCGCCTTGAAGACGACTTCGAGGTCCTCGAACTGCCCGCCGACCGTATTCGCCCGCAGGTCAAAAGCTACCAGGGCAGCCGCTTCGATGTGCGCCTGCCGCTGGCCCTGACCGAGCGCCTGCGGGCATTGGCGGTGTCGTCCAATGCCACGCTGTTCCATGTCTTTTTGGCGGCCTATGCCATCGTGCTGTCGCGCTACAGCCGCAAGGACACGATCAACATCGGCGTGCCGGTCACCAACCGCAACCGCCTGGAGCTCGAAGGGCTGATCGGCTTCTTCATCAACGTGGTAGTGGCGCGGGTGGGCGTCGATGGCAGCCTGCCGTTCCCGCAACTGCTGGCCGCGATCAAGGAGACCACGTTGCAGGCCCAGGCCAACAAGGACGTGCCGTTCCTTGAGGTGGCCGAAGCCCTGTACCCCGAGCGCGACCAGGGCGTGAACCCGTTCTTCCAGGTGCTGTACAACCATTTGCGCGACTTGGGCGAGCAGGTGTCCAGCGATGCCCTGCACGGCCTCAAGGTCCGGGAAGTGGACCTGCTGGAGCCGGGCGCGCAATACGACATCTCGCTCAACACCCTGGAACGTTCCGACGGTGTAACGGCCTCGTTCAACTACTCCACCGACTTGTTCGATGCAGCGCGTATCGAGCGCATGGCCGGGCACTGGCAAGCGCTGCTCGAAGCCATCTGTGCCGAGCCGCAGCGCTGCATCGCCGAGCTGGACTTCTTGGCCGACGCTGAGCGCCGTCAACTGACTCAAGGCTGGAACCCGGCACCGCAGGCCAGCAGCGGCCTGTGTGCGCACCAGTTGCTGGAACGCCAGGCAAGTGCGCGGCCCGACGCCGTGGCGCTTATTTTCGACGACCAGCAACTGAGCTACGCCGAGCTGGACCGCTGCAGTAACCAGTTGGCCCACCGCCTGCGTGCCCTGGGCGTAGGCCCAGACCGCCTGGTAGGTGTAGCCGTCGAGCGCGGCCTGGGCATGGCGCTGGCGCTGATCGCCATTCACAAGGCTGGCGGTGCCTATGTGCCGCTGGACCCGGACTACCCGCAAGAGCGCCTGGCGTACATGGTCGAGGACAGCGGCATCGGCCTGCTGCTGGCCGATGCGCCGTCGCTGGCGCGCTTGCAGTTGGATAAGCAGCTGCCTTGCGTGGTGCTCGAACCCGGCACCCAGTGGCTGCACGCCTGGCCAGCCGAGCCGCTGCCGAACTTGGCCGCGCCGCACAACCTCGCCTATGTCATCTACACCTCCGGTTCCACCGGCATGCCCAAGGGTGTGGCCATCGATCACCATGCCTTATCGGTGTTCTGCCAGGTGGCTGGCGACTACTCGCGCCTGAGCCCGGAAGACCGTGTGCTGCAGTTCGCTACCTTCAGCTTCGACGGCTTCATCGAGCAGTTTTTCCCGCCGCTGGCGCAAGGCGCTTGCGTGGTGCTGCGCGACCTGCGGCTGTGGGACACCAACACCCTGGTGGACGAGATCAACCGCCACGGGGTTACCGTGGCCGACCTGCCGGCGGCCTACTGGCGCCTCCTGGCCCTGGAGCGTCGCGCACCCGAGGCCTATGGCCGGCTCAAGCAGATCCACGTGGGCGGAGAAGCGGTGCCGGAAGATGCCCTGCGCGCCTGGCTGGCCGACGGGCCGCCGGCGGTGCGCCTGCTCAACACCTACGGCCCGACCGAGGCGACCGTGGTCGCCACCACGTTCGACTGCTCGCCAATGACGCCTGAGCAGATCAGCGCAGGCGGCGTGCCGATTGGCCGCGCGTTGCCAGGCCGGACCTTGCACGCCCTGGACGACGGCCTGGCGCCAACCCCGGTCGGCGTGTCGGGCGAACTGTTCATCGGCGGGGCAGGGTGCCTGGCGCGGGGTTACCACCAACGCCCATCGCTGACAGCCGAACGCTTCATTCCCGACCCGTTCGACCCCGTGGGTGGAGGCCGTTTGTACCGCACCGGCGACCTCGGCTACTACGACGAGCAGGGGCAACTGGCCTATCGCGGGCGAGCTGACCACCAGGTGAAAGTGCGCGGCTTCCGCATTGAACTGGGCGAGATCGAGCAGTACCTGCGCGCGCACCCGGATGTGCGCGAGGCAACGGTACTGGCCATCGACCTGCCCAGCGGCAAGCAGCTGTGCGCCTATGCCGTGCCTGTCGAAGGCAGCACTGGCGACCTGCGCCAGGCGCTCAAGCAGTACCTCAAGGCTAGCCTGCCGGACTACATGATCCCGTCCTACCTGGTGACCCTGCCGAACATGCCGCTGACCCCCAGCGGCAAGCTCGACCGCAAGGCGCTGCCGCTGCCCGACCCCAGCCAGCCGCAGCACGACTACGAAGCGCCGCAGACCGAACTGCAACAGCAACTGGCGCAGATCTGGGCGCAATTACTGAACCTCGGCCAGGTTGGCCTGAACGACAACTTCTTCGAGCTCGGCGGCCACTCCCTGCTGGCCGCACAGGCGGTTTCGCGCATCAACGTGGAGCTGGGCCTGGACCTGCCCCTGCGGCTGATCTTCGCCCACCCCGAGCTGCGTGCGTTCGCCCAGGCACTGGACGAGCAGGGCCTGTCGCTGAGCGACGATGGCCTGAGCGATATCGAAAAAATGATGAATGAATTCACAGAGGCCTGACATGGAACTCACTGCAGCACAACGCATTGCCCAACGCTTCGTCGGCCTCCCTGTGGAGCAGCGTCAGCAGATCCTGGAGAAAATGCAGGCCACCGGGCAAAGCTTCCGCCTGTTGCCCATCGTGCCCGCACGCCAGGGCCTGGCGCGCATTCCGTTGTCGTTTGCCCAGCAGCGCTTGCTGTTCCTGTGGCAGTTGGAGCCCGATAGCCCGGCCTATAACGTGCCGATGGCCGTGCGCCTCAAGGGCGCACTCGACCTGGCGGTATTGCAGCAGGCGCTGGATGCGCTGGTCAGCCGCCATGAATCACTGCGTACCCGCTTCGTCTCGGATGAAGGCGAGTTCCATCAGGACATTCTCGACGCCTGCCCGCTGCTGCTGGACGTGGTCGAGTGCCAGGACGATGAAGCCGCCTTGAGCCTGGCTGTCGATGCCGCGCTGAAGCAGCCGTTCGACCTGCTGGCCGGGCCGTTGATGCGGGTTACGCTGCTGCGCGTGGACGCCGAGCACCATGTGCTGGCCCTGAGCATGCACCACATCATCTCCGACGGTTGGTCGAGCGACCTGCTGGTGCAGGAATTCATCCAGCTGTACACCGCGTTGGCTGAAGGCCGTCAGGCCGAATTGCCGGCCCTGCCGATCCAGTACGCCGATTATGCGATCTGGCAGCGTGCCTGGCTGGAGGCCGGTGAGGCCCAGCGCCAGCTGGCGTACTGGCAGGCGCAACTGGGTGACGAGCAGCCGTTGCTGAGCCTGCCGCTGGACTTCGAGCGGCCGGCCACGCCGAGCTATCGCGGCGCGGTGCTCAAACTGAACATCGGCGCCGAGCAGGCCGAGGCTTTGCGCGCCCAGGCACGCAAGGGCGGCCACACCGTATTCGTGCTGATGCTGGCGGCCATGGCGGTGGTGCTGTCGCGCTACAGCGGGCAGTCGGACATCCGCATCGGCGCGCCGAATGCCGGGCGTAACCGCAAAGAGCTGGAAGGCCTGATCGGCTTCTTCATCAATACCCAAGTGCTGCGCGTGCAAGTGGACGAGCGCGCGACCTTCGCTGCGCTGCTGGAACAGGTCAAGGACGTGATCGGCGGCGCCCAGTCGCATCAGGAGCTGCCGTTCGAGCACCTGGTGGATGCTTTGCTGCCAGAGCGCAACCTGGCCCACAACCCGCTGTTCCAGTTCAAGATCAACCAGCACGTGGCGGCCGGCGACCCCTCGCGCAAGCGCCTGGGCGAGCTGGAGGTAGAAGGCTTTGCCCGCGAAGGAGGCGATGCGCGCTTTGACCTGGCCTTCGACTTCTCGGACAAACCCGAAGGCATCGAGGGGTACTTCACCTACGCCACCGACCTGTTCGAGCAGGCCACCATTCAGCGCCTGGCGGATTCGCTGCGGCGCGTGCTGGACGTGCTCAGCCACGCCCCGCACACGCCGATCGTCGAACACCTTGAAGTGGCGGCGCAGCAGCAGGCCGCGCCAGCAGCTTACCCGCACCGCGACTTCCTTGCCCTGTGGCACCAGGCGATGGCCCAAGGGCAGGCCCAGGGTGGCGTGCGTGCAGGTGACCGCTTCATGACCCAGGCCGGGCTGGACGCTGCGTCCAACCGCGTGGCCGACTACCTGCGCCAGCGCGGCGTCGGTGCCGGCAGCATCGTTGCCCTGTGCCTGCCGCGCTCCATCGAGTGGGTTACGGCCTTGCTGGCAGTCCTCAAGACCGGGGCCGCTTACCTGCCGCTGGACACCCAGCAGCCGCAAGAGCGCTTGCAGCAGTTGATCGTCGACAGTGGCGCTGCCGTGCTGCTGCATGAGCCGAGCGATACACGCTTCGCGGGCCTCGACGGGGTACAGGCGGTTGCCTGTGAACCCGCCACCTGGGCAGGCTGCAGCGACAGCCGAGTAGCGGTTGCAGTCAGCCCTGAACAGCCGGCCTACCTCATCTACACCTCGGGCTCGACCGGCCAGCCGAAAGGCGTGGTGGTCAGCCACGGGTCGCTGGCCAGCTACATCCAAGCCGTGCTGGAGCGCCTGCAACTGCCCGCCGGCGCGAGCATGGCCATGGTGTCCACCACCGCCGCCGACCTGGGCCACACCGTGCTGTTCGGTGCCCTGGCCTCGGGCCGCCTGCTGCATTTGTTGCCGCAGGAACTGGCCTTCGACCCCGACGGGTTTGCCAGCTACATGGCGCAGCACCAGGTGGGCGTGGTGAAGCTGGTGCCAAGCCACCTGCAAGGCCTGCTGCAAGCGTCCCGCGCCGCCGAGGTGCTGCCTGCTGAAGCGTTGATTCTGGGCGGCGAAGCGTGCCCCTGGAGCCTGTTGGAAAAAGTTCGTGAGTTGCGCCCGGGGTGCCGGGTCATCAACCACTACGGCCCGACCGAGACCACGGTCGGCGTGCTGACCTTCGAGCCAAGCCAGCGTCTGCAAGGCTGCCGCACAGTGCCGGTCGGTCGCCCGCTGGGCAATGCCTGCGCCCAGGTGCTCGATGGTTACCTCAACCCGCTGGCGCCGCACGTGGCCGGCGAGCTGTACCTGGGGGGGCAGGGCGTTGCCCAGGGCTACCTGGGCCAGCCGGGGCTGACGGCCGAACGCTTTGTACCGGCCCCGGGTGGCGCCCGCCTGTACCGCACGGGCGACCGAGCGCGAATGAGTGCTGAAGGCCTGATCGAATTCATCGGGCGTGCCGATGACCAAGTGAAAATCCGTGGCTATCGCGTCGAGCCGGGTGAAATCGGCCGAGTCATCGCTGGGCTGCCCGGTGTCAGCGACGCCGTGGTCCTGGCCGTGCCGCTGGAAGGCGATGCCGAGCGCCTGCAGTTGGTGGCCTACCTGGTGGCTGAAGGGGGCATGAGCACGCAGCAGTTGCAGGCGCACCTGCAGACGCACCTGCCTGACTACATGGTGCCCGCACACATCCTGTTGCTCGAGCGCCTGCCACTGACCGCCAACGGCAAGCTCGACAAGCGTGCCTTGCCCACACCGGGCGCGGTAAGCCGCGGCTATGTGGCCCCAGAAGGCGAGGTCGAAGAGAAGCTCGCCGCCGTGTGGGCCGATGTGCTCAAGCTGGAACGCGTGGGCAGCAGCGACAACTTCTTCGAGTTGGGTGGCGACTCCATCCTCAGCCTGCAAATCATTGCCCGGGCCAAGCGCCAAGGCATCAAGATCACCCCCAAGCAACTGTTCGAACAGCAGACCGTTGGCCAACTGGCCCA
Organism: Pseudomonas sp. LAIL14HWK12:I7; assembly: GCF_000483465.1. Lineage (NCBI taxonomy): Bacteria > Pseudomonadati > Pseudomonadota > Gammaproteobacteria > Pseudomonadales > Pseudomonadaceae > Pseudomonas > Pseudomonas sp. LAIL14HWK12:I7. Next base: position 18,101 of record NZ_AXYZ01000014.1, on the reverse strand, counting down.
GGTCGCCAAGCTCATCGAAGCCAAGCAACCGCTTGCAGCCCCCGTAGATACCGCGACCCGCGGTGAGGTGGCGCTGCTGCCGGCCCAGGTGCGTTTCTTCGAGATGGACATCGCCCAGCCTGCGCACTGGAACCAGTCGGTGCTGCTGAAACCGGCCCAGCGTGTGCAAGTGGAGCACCTGGAGTCGGCCCTGCGTGCGGTGCTGGAACAGCACGATGCCTTGCGCCTGCGCTTTAGCCGCCAGAACGGCCAGTGGCAAGCGCGCTTCCAGGCCCTGGACGCTTCGCCGGTGCTGCGCCAGCGCAGCCTCGCGGCGTTGAGCGAACTGGACGCTGCGGGCACTCAGGCGCAAGCCAGCCTCGACCTGGAGCACGGGCCGCTGCTGCGTGCCGAACTGTTCGACGTCGCCGATGGCCAGCAGCGTTTGCTGTTGGTCATTCACCACCTGGTGGTAGACGGCGTGTCATGGCGGGTACTGCTGGAGGACCTGCAAGAGGCTTACCAGCAACGCCTGAACGGGCAAGTCGTTAGCCTGCCGGCCAAAACCTGCGGCGTGAAAACCTGGGCAGAGCGCCTGGTCACTCACGCCAGCAGCCCAGCGCTGCACGCCCAGGCTGACTACTGGCAGCAGGTGCTGCAAGGCAGCCCGGCAGAACTGCCGCGTGACAACCCGCAGGGCAGCCTGGGCAACCCGCATGCCCGCACCGCTGCATCGCGGTTGGATGCCGCGCGTACCGCCCAGTTGCTGAAGCAGGCACCCGCCGCCTACCGCACCCAGGTCAACGACCTGCTGCTGACCGCGCTGGCGCGTACCCTGTGCCAGTGGAGCGCGCAGGACGAGGTGCTGGTGCAACTGGAAGGCCATGGCCGCGAAGACCTGTTCGACGACCTTGACCTCAGCCGCACGGTGGGTTGGTTCACCAGCGTGTTCCCGGTACGCCTTGCCCCTGGCCAGGCGCTGGGCCCGTCGATCAAGGCAATCAAAGAGCAATTGCGCGCGGTGCCGGACAAGGGCATCGGTTACGGCTTGCTGCGTTACCTGGGCGACACCCCGGTACGTGAGCGGCTCAGCGGCACTGCGCAGCCACGCGTCACCTTCAACTACCTGGGCCAGTTCGACAGCAGTTTCACGACCGACGATGCTGCCGTGTTCAGCCCGAGCGGCGAAAGCGCCGGGCGTACCCAATGCGCCGGTGCGCAACTGGGCAACTGGCTGAGCATCACCGGCCAGGTGTATGGCGGCGAGCTGTTCATGGAGTGGACCTACAGCGACGACGTCTACCGCCCGGAAACCATCCAGCAGCTGGCCCAGGCCTACGAGCAGGCACTGGCCGAGTTGGTCGAGCATTGCTGCCAGGCGCAGCACCACGGCGTGACGCCTTCAGACTTCCCATTGGCCGCGCTCACCCAGGGCCAGTTGGACAGCTTGCCTGTACCTGCAGCGCAGATCGCCGATGTGTATCCGCTGTCGCCGATGCAGCAGGGCATGCTGTTCCACACGCTCTACGACCAACAGGCCGGCAACTACATCAACCAGTTGCGGGTCGATGTCGAGGGGCTGGATGTGCAGCGCTTCAAGCAGGCCTGGCAGGCCGCGCTCGATGCCCATGACATCCTGCGCAGCGGTTTCGTCCTGCAGGGCGAGCTGGAGCAGGCCGTGCAGGTGGTGCGCAAATCGGTGGCGTTGCCGTGCAGCGAGCATGACTGGCGTGGCCAGCCGGCGCTTGAGCAGGCCCTGCAGGCGCTGGCCGAAGGCGAGCGCCAACAAGCGTTCGACCTGACCGAAGCGCCGCTGCTGCGCCTGGTGCTGGTGCAAACGGGCGAAGCCCGCCACCACCTGATCTACACCAACCACCACATCTTGATGGATGGCTGGAGCACCTCACGCCTCCTGGGCGAAGTGCTGCAACGTTACACAGGCATGGCGCCAAAGGCCCAGACCACGCACTACTGCGACTATATCGCCTGGCTGCAAGGCCAGGACGCGGCGGTCGCCGAAGCCTTCTGGCAGGCCCAGCTGGCCGCGCTCGACGAGCCGACGCGCCTGGCCCAGGCCATTGCCGGTAGCGCAGGCGATGCGGGCAGCGGCTACGGTGATCATCGCCTGGCCCTCGATGCCGAGCAGACCGCCCGCATCGAAGCCTTCGCCCGCGCTAACCGCGTTACCGTCAACACCCTGGTGCAATCGGCCTGGTTGCTGCTGTTGCAGCGCTGCACCGGTCAGGCCAGCGTGTGCTTCGGCGCCACGGTGGCCGGCCGCCCCGCGGACCTCGCCGGGGTGGAAGAGCAGATCGGCCTGTTCATCAACACCCTGCCGGTGATTGGCGCGCCCCGTGCCGAG